>NZ_JBHVEY010000010.1:0-236019 GCF_042802055.1 Rhodococcus sp. NPDC057529 | reverse complement strand
GCGCATAGACCCTCCCGGATCTTTAGCCTAATCCTCCCTGCAGGGGCGGCGGGTCCCCCTCGCCCCACCCAACAGCAGCCCCCCCCCCCCCCCCCGCGCACTGTGCGTCACTCCCACTCGATGGTGCCCGGCGGCTTGCTCGTGATGTCCAGCACGACCCGGTTGACGTCGTGAACCTCGTTGGTGATCCGGGTGGAGATCCGCTCGAGAACGTCGTAGGGCAGTCGCGTCCAGTCCGCGGTCATCGCGTCCTCGCTGGACACGGGGCGGAGCACGATCGGGTGCCCGTAGGTGCGTCCGTCGCCCTGCACGCCGACGCTGCGGACGTCGGCGAGCAGCACCACCGGGCACTGCCAGATCTGGCCGTCGAGCCCGGCGGCCGTCAACTCTTCGCGCGCAATGGAATCCGCGTGACGCAGCAGGTCGAGCCGCTCCTGGGTGACCTCGCCGATGATGCGGATGCCGAGCCCGGGGCCGGGGAACGGCTGGCGTCCCACGATCTCCTCGGGCAGGCCCAGCTCGCGTCCCACCGCGCGGACCTCGTCCTTGAACAGCAGGCGCAGCGGTTCGACGAGCGTGAACTGCAGGTCTTCGGGCAGGCCGCCGACATTGTGGTGGCTCTTGATGTTGGCCGTGCCGGTGCCGCCACCGGATTCGACGACGTCGGGGTACAACGTGCCCTGCACGAGGAATTCGACCGTGTCGCCGTGCGCGGCGTTCTCGCCGAGCACGTCGCTGACGGCGCCCTCGAAGCTGCGGATGAACTCGCGGCCGATGATCTTGCGCTTGGTCTCCGGGTCGGACACCCCGGCCAGTTCACCGATGAAGGTGTCGGCGGCGTCGACCGTGATGAGCCGGGCGCCGGTGGCGGCGACGAAATCCTGCTCGACCTGCGCACGCTCCCCGGCCCGCATCAGGCCGTGGTCGACGAACACACACGTCAGGTTGTCGCCGATCGCGCGCTGCACGAGCGCCGCCGCGACAGCCGAGTCCACACCACCCGACAGTCCGCAGATCGCCTTGCCGTCGCCGACCTGCTCGCGGACCTGCTCGACGAGGGCGTCGGCGATGTTCGCGGCCGTCCAGGCCGGGGGGATGCCCGCGATCTCGTGGAGGAACCGGCTGAGCACCTGCTGGCCGTGCGGCGAGTGCAGAACCTCCGGGTGGTACTGCACACCGGCGAGCCTGCGGGCCCGGTCCTCGAACGCGGCGACGGGTGCGCCCTCACTGGTGGCCGTCACCTCGAAGCCGTCGGGGGCCTCGGTGACGGCATCGCCGTGACTCATCCACACGGGCTGACTGGACGGCAGTCCCTCGTGCAGCAGACCGCCCTGCACCTTCAGGTCGGTGCGTCCGTACTCACGGGTGCCGGTGTGGGCGACCGTCCCGCCCAGTGCACCGGCCATGGCCTGGAATCCGTAGCAGATGCCGAATACCGGGACTTCCAGATCGAACAGGGCCGGATCGAGCTGGGGCGCCCCGTCGGCATAGACGCTCGACGGCCCGCCCGACAGCACCACGGCGAGCGGATTCTTGGCCGCGATCTCCTCGACGGTCGCGGTGTGCGGGACCACCTCGGAGTAGACCTTGGCCTCACGCACCCGCCGGGCGATCAGCTGCGCGTACTGCGCGCCGAAGTCGACGACGAGGACCGGTCTCTGTTGCTCGATATCTGCCACCGGGTCAGTCTAATCGGCGCAGCTCTGTGGTCTGCGCGACCCCACGGCCCGACCCTCGCCGGCGCTATGCAACACCGTGCTTCCGGGTGTCGGGCAGCACCGAGCCGTTTCGGATCTCGACGATCGGCAGCACCAGCGCGGCGGGCGCGCCTTCCGGGACGACCGGCTCGATCGGCGCGATCGGGTTCAGGCGCCGGTATCCCTCCCCCTGCGCCGGACGCAGATCCACGTCACCCTTGTTCGGCCACAGGGACGCCGCACGCTCGGCCTGCGCCGAGATCGTCAGCGACGGGTTGACGCCCAGGTTCGCGGACACGGCCGAACCGTCGACCACACTCAGCGTCGGGTAACCCCACACTCGGTGGTACGGGTCGATGACGCCGTTCGACGGTTCCGACGCAATCGTGCAGCCACCGAGGAAGTGCGCGGTGAGCGGGATGTTGAACACATCGCCCCAGGTGCCGCCCGCGCGACCGTCGATCTTCTCCGCAATCCGCCGGGTCGCCTCGTTGCCGGCCGGGATCCAGCTGGGGTTCGGCTGACCGTGGCCCTGCTTGCTGGTGACCTTGCGCCGGCCGAACAATCCCTTCTTCGTGTACGTGGTGATGGAGTTGTCGAGGTTCTGCATCACCAGTGCGATGATCGTGCGCTCACTCCACTTGTACGGGGTGAGGACCTTCAGCGCCGTCGGATCCTTCGCGAGTTCCCTGAGGAACGTCATCCACCGCCTGCCGCCGCCGTCGGTCAGCAGCGTCTGCAGCATGGCCATCGAGTTCGACCCCTTGCCGTAACGCACCGGCTCCACATGGGTGTCGGACGTCGGGTGGAACGACGACGTGATGGCGACGCCCTTCGTGAGCTCGAGCGCGGGATCCACCTTGTTCTTGGCGGCGCCGAGGATCGACTCCGAGTTGGTGCGGGTGAGTACACCCAGCCGGTCGGAGATCTTGGGCAGCGCGCCCGACTCCTTCTGGTCGAACAGCAGATGCTGAGTGCCCCACGTGCCGGCGGCGAGGACGACGTTCGCCGCGGTGTACGTCGTGCGGTTCCGGTTCTTCCGCGGCCCGCTGCGCCGGGTGAAGACGTCCCAGGTGCCGTCGGGCGCCTCGCGCAGTCCGCTGACCGTCGTCATCGGGATGATCTCGGCGCCGGCCTTCTCCGCGAGGCCCAGGTAGTTTTTGAGCAGGGTGTTCTTGGCGCCGTGCCGGCATCCGGTCATGCATTCGCCGCACTCGATGCATCCGGTGCGGTCGGGGCCGACGCCGCCGAAGTAGGGGTCGGGCACGGTCTTGCCCGCTTCGCCGAAGAACACGCCGACCGGGGTCTGGATGAACGTGTCGCCCACGCCCATGTCCTCGGCGACCGACTTGATGATCTCGTCCGCGGGGGTCATGTGCGGATTCCGGACGACGCCGAGCATCTTGCGGGCCTGCTCGTAGAACGGCGTGAGCTCGTCGTGCCAGTCGGTGATGTGCGACCACTGCTTGTCCTGGAAGAAGGAGGCAGGCGGCTTGTAGAGGGTGTTCGCGTAGTTGAGTGACCCGCCGCCGACGCCGGCGCCGGCGAGGATGAGGCAGTCGCGGAGCAGGTGGACGCGCTGGATGCCGAAGAACCCGAGGGCGGGCGCCCAGAGGAATTTCTTGAGATCCCAGCTGGTCTTCGCGAAGTCCGCGTCGGCGTAGCGACGGCCCGCCTCGAGGATGCCGACCTTGTACCCCTTTTCGACCAAACGGAGCGCGGTGACACTGCCACCGAATCCGGAACCGACGATGAGGACGTCGTAATCCGTTGTGCGCTGCTTGCTCATCACTCGACCTCCAACGAACCTGAGTTTATTACTCGCCAGTATGCACCCGGTGGTTGTGACAGCTGCCACAAGGGTCACCTTAACTGTAACGAGAGGTATCAGGAATGGTCGCGATACCCGCAAACGCACGTCGCCCGATGCCGTACCGGCGCAGTTGAACTGCACCGATGCGACATCGGGCGACGAGAGAAGCCGTGGCGGCGTTCGCCTCAGGCGCGGACCGTCAGGCCTACTTTCTGGAATTCCTTCAGATCGGAGTACCCCGCCTTCGCCATCGAGCGGCGCAGTCCACCGACCAGGTTCAGCGAACCGAACGGGTCGTCCGACGGGCCGGTCAGGACCCGGTCCAGCGACGGGCGGTCACCGAACGAGACCGGCAGCATCGTGCCGCGCGGCACCGACGGGTGCGCGGCAGCCGACGGCCAGTACCAGCCGCCGCCGGGTGCCTCCGCGGCAACGGCCAGCGGCGCGCCCAGGACCGCGGCGTCCGCGCCACAGGCGATCGCCTTCGCGAGGTCGCCCGAAGACGTGATGTCGCCGTCCGCGATGACGTGGACGTAGCGTCCGCCCGTCTCGTCGAGGTAGTCGCGGCGGGCGGCCGCGGCGTCCGCGATGGCCGTCGCCATCGGGAGACCGATGCCCAGCACCTCACCGGTGGTCGTGGCGCCCTCGGTGGAGCCGTACCCGACGATCACCCCGGCCGCGCCCGTCCGCATCAGGTGCAGAGCGGTGCGGTGATCGCTCACCCCACCGGCCACGACGGGGACGTCCAGTTCGGAGATGAACGTCTTCAGGTTCAGCGGCTCGCTGTCGCCGTGGGCGACGTGCTCGGCGGAGATGATCGTGCCGTGCACGACCAGAAGATCGATGCCCGCTTCCAGCAGTTGCGGGGTCAGCGCCCGCGCGTTCTGCGGACTCACCCGCACCGCGGTCGTGACACCCGCGTCACGGACCTGCGCGACGGCCGCGGCCAGGAGCCCCGGCTGCAACGGTGCCGCGTGCAGTTCCTGCAGCTTCTTGATCGGCGCCTCGACGTCGACGTCCGACTCCGCCAGCGCGACGAGTTCGGCGAGCTTGGCCTCGACGTCCGCGTGCCGGCCCCACAGACCCTCACCGTTGATGACCCCGAGGCCACCGCGCTTGCCGAGTTCGATCGCGAACGACGGCGACACGAGCGCGTCGGTCGGATGCGTCAGCACCGGAATGTCGAACCGGTACGCGTCGAGCTGCCAGGACGTCGACACCTCCTTGGAGGAGCGGGTCCGGCGGGAGGGGACGATGTCGATGTCGTCCAGCTCATAGGTTCGTCGGGCTGTTCGGCCCATGCCGATCTCAACGAGGTCGCGCACGCGCGCCCCTTTCTCGTGAATCGTGACTGGTTGCTAGCGAGCGGTGTAGTTGGGAGCTTCGACCGTCATCGTGATGTCGTGCGGGTGGCTCTCCTTCAGGCCCGCAGCGGTGATCTGCACGAACTGCGCGTTCTGCAGCTCCTCGATCGACGACGCTCCCGTGTAACCCATGGCGGCCCGCAGACCACCCGTGAGCTGGTGCGTGACCTGGGACAGCGGACCGCGGAACGCGACCCGGCCCTCGATGCCCTCCGGGACCAGCTTGTCCTCGGACAGCACGTCGTCCTGGAAGTAACGGTCCTTGGAATACGACTTCGCGGCCCCGCGGCTCTGCATCGCGCCGAGCGACCCCATGCCGCGGTAGCTCTTGTACTGCTTGCCGTTGACCAGGATCAGCTCACCCGGCGACTCCGCGGTGCCTGCGAGCAGCGAACCGAGCATCGCCGTCGACGCGCCTGCCGCGAGGGCCTTCGCGATGTCGCCGGAGAACTGCAGTCCACCGTCGGCGATCACCGGCACACCGTGCGGCTTGGCCGCGGCGACCGCTTCGAGGATCGCGGTGATCTGCGGGGCGCCGACACCGGCGATGACGCGGGTGGTGCAGATGGAGCCGGGACCGACACCGACCTTGACCGCGTCGACACCGGCCTCGATGAGGGCGGCCGCACCGCTACGGGTGGCGACGTTGCCGCCGATGATCTGCACGCGCTCGTCGACCTCGGCCTTGAGCTTGGAAATCATGTCCAGCACACCGGCCGAATGACCGTGGGCGCTGTCGACGACGAGAACGTCGACTCCGGCGTCGGTGAGAGCCATTGCGCGGCTCCACGCCTCGTCGCCCACACCCACGGCGGCGCCGACCAGGAGCCGGCCGTCGCGGTCCTTGGTGGCGTCCGGGTGCTGCTCGGTCTTGACGAAGTCCTTGACCGTGATGAGGCCGGTGAGCTTGCCCTGCCCGTCCACGATCGGCAGCTTCTCGATCTTGTGGCGGCGCAGCAGGCCCAGCGCCACCTCGGCGGTGACACCCTCCTGGGCGGTGATCAGCGGCGCCTTCGTCATGACCTCGGACACGGCGCGGTTCTGGTCGACCTCGAAACGCATGTCGCGGTTGGTGATGATGCCGACGAGCTGGCCGGCCGCGTCGGTGACCGGGAGTCCGGAGATCCGGAACCGGGCGCACTTGGCGTCGACCTCGGCGAGGGTGTCGGACGGTGTGCAGGTGACCGGGTCGGTGACCATGCCGGCCTCGGACCGCTTGACCGTCTCCACCTGCCCGGCCTGCGCCTCGACGGACAGGTTGCGGTGCAGCACGCCCATGCCGCCCGCGCGGGCCATGGCGATGGCCATCCGCGCCTCGGTGACGGTGTCCATCGCGGAGCTGACGAGCGGCACCCGCAACCGGATGTCCCTGGTCAGCTGGCTGGACGTGTCGACCTGGCCGGGGATGACATTCGACGCCGCCGGCAAGAGCAGGACGTCGTCGTACGTGAGACCCAGCATCGCGACCTTGTTCGGGTCGTCACCGCCGGTGTGTACATGCCCTGCTGAACTTGTCATGCGGTTCGGGCCCTCCATGGAACATAGGTGCAGCGCCGGTGGCGCCGTCTGCGGACATTCAGATCTGGTGAACTTGCGGGAACTCGGATACAGGGAAAAGGCCGGAGCGACGATCGATATTCCCAGCTCCGCACACCATGATATCGGCTCGACGCGATCGCCACGGAGCCCACCCACGCTGGGCGTACGCCGAACGGCTGGCGCAGACCGGGCTGACCTGCGTACCGTGGTGCTGTGCGCGATCAACTGCCTCCAGGTCTGCCCCCGGACCCCTTCGCCGGCGACCCCGCCGACCCGTCCGCAGCTCTCGATGCGATCGAACCGGGCCAGCCACTCGACCCCCACGAGCGTCTCGCCGTGGAGGAAGACCTGGCCGACCTCGCCGTGTACGAGGCGCTCCTGGCGCATCGTGGGATCCGCGGTCTCGTCGTCTGCTGCGAAGACTGCCAGCAAGATCACTACCACGATTGGGACATGCTCCGTGCCAACCTCCTCCAGCTCCTGGTCGACGGCACCGTGCGCCCGCACGAGCCCGCCTACGACCCGACACCCGACGCGTACGTCACCTGGGACTATTGCCGCGGCTACGCGGACGCCTCGATGAACGACGCTCTGCACGGAGACGGCTTCGACGCCTGATCCGGCACAACCCGACACAGACAGCTGTGGCCCGACACGCGAAGTGTCGGGCCACAGTTGTGTGTGCGGGCGGGCCGCCCAGCCGCTAGCTGGTGGGCGGCAGCACCGGGACGGTGGTCGTCGTGGTCGGCAGCGGCACCGTCGACGGCTCCTGCGGCGGCTGCTGGGTGGGCGGCTCCGTGGTCGGATTGTTCGTCGGCTGTAGCGGCAACTGCATGATCGTCGGATCCGGGCTCGTGGACGGCATCGTCTCGGGCGGAAGCGGCGGCTGCGGCGGGAGGGTGGGCAGCTGCGGCAGCGGAATCGGCGGCAACCCCGGGATCTGCAGATCCGTCGGAAGCTGAGTGCCCGGCAGCAGTTCGGCTCCCGGCACCGTCGTCGAACCGGGGGTCCCCGGAACGGTGGCCGGCAACGAGGTTGCCTGCGACGGCGCGTCGGTGGTGGTGGTCCCGGGCGTCGTCGTCGCGGCCGGCGGCGTGGTCGGGGCCATCTTCTCGAGCTCCGCGGCGAGCTTCGCCCGCCACACGTCGAGTTCGTTGCGCAGGTCGGCGTCGCGTACCCCGCCGGAACGGTCGGCGGCGCCGTCGAGGAGGTTCTTCGCCGACTCCGCGTCGCCCGCGGCGATCAGCCGTTCGGCCTCCTGCAGCTGCGACGTGGTGTCGATCTGTGCGACGGTCGAGTCGGCCTGCTGGCTGAACACGACCGACTTGACGCTCCACAGCGGATCGCCGGGTTCGGCGTCGTACGAGAAGATGGTGGCACCGCCCATGACGACCGCGATCGCGGCGGCAGCGCCTGCGATGGGCCGCAACAGCCGGAGCTTGCCGCGGGCGGCGCCGCGTGCGGAACGCGCGTTGTCCGAGGCGTCGATCGCCGCGATCACATCGTCCAGCAGCGGCCCGGCCGGCATCGGCGTCGACACGATGTCGGCACGCCAATTGGTCAGCAGAAGCGCGAGCTCGTATTGCTCCGGCGAATCCGTTGCGACGGGACCGCCACCGGCGATCGCGTCGATGAGCGCATCGTCGCGGCGCACAGCCGCGACGTCCACCGGTGCGTCGTCTCCTGGGAGATCGGCATCGGGATTGCCGTTGCGCTTGATGCCCCTAGCCAAACCTCTCACCTGCCCTCGTCACTTCTTTTTTCAGTTTCGCGATGGCTCGGTGTTGAGCCACGCGGACAGCTCCCGCGGTACTACCCACGGCCGCGGCCGTCTCCTCCGCTGACATACCGACCACGAGCCGGAGGATCAAGATCTCCCGGTGCTTCTCCGGCAGCGTGCTCAGCAGTTCGTTCATCTGCCTGCTCGCTTCCGAGTCCAGCGCCCGTTGTTCGGGTCCGTCGTCGTTGGCTACGACATCAGGTACTTCGGCGACGGGCTCCGACTTGTTACGTGCGGAGTTCCGATGCGCGTCAGCGACCTTGTGCGCGGCGATCCCGTAGACGAATGCCATGAACGGCCGGCCCTGATCCTCGTAGCGAGGTAGGGCCGTCATCACGGCGAGGCACACTTCTTGTGCCACGTCGTCCGCGGAGAGTTGTCCCCTCTCCGCAGCACCGACCCTGGCTCTGCAGTAACGCACAACCAGGGGCCGAATGTTTTCCAGGACCAGAGCTAAAGCGGCCCGGTCACCCTGCGTTGCAGCGGCGACGGCGGAGTCCAACTCCTCGCTCGTATTAGTCATCGTTGCTGAATATCCTGGCGTTACAGTGGCACCTCCCCCGATGGGTGTGCTCCCGCTCTCAGCGGAACACTCCAAGAGTAACGGTGCGGACCGAACGGTATTCGCCCGGATTCGCACCGATTCGTGAACAACCCGGCCCCACGGGGCCCGACCAGCGGAGTCAGATCCGGAAGCGCCCACCTCGCGCCCTGATGAGGGCGTCGCACTCCTCGACCACCGCCTCCGCACGTGAGTCGGACGTCACACCACTCAGCAACATCGCAGCCGCCCACTTCAGGGGTATCAGGCCGTGCCGATCGCACCGGTCGAGCACATCCGCGGCGAGCCGCGCCGCCGGACCGGAATCGGACTCCCCCGTCATCGACGCACTCCGCAGCAGATCCGATTTGACGTGGTGCCGCACCGATCCGGCGGTCTCGGAAATTTCTGCGGCGCTCTCGGCGTGGCGGCGCGCCGCGGTGAAGTCCCCGTCCGCGAGAAACAGCTCCGCGCTCACCCAGTGCCTGCGGACGTGCTGCCGCCACAGTTCGCCGGGGGGATGGCCGTCCAGGTACTCGGAGCACCGGTCGAGCAGCCGCCTGCCCAGTGCGAGCCGGCCGCACCCCAGTGCGTCGGCGGCCAGTCCCGTCAACGCGTCGCACCGCCCCTCCACGGCGAGAACACCGTCTGCCGCTCCGGGCCCCGTCCCGACGACCGCCAGGGCCCGGCCGTCGAATCCGGACGCCTCGGCGTGCCAGCCGAGTTGCCTCAGCAACGATGCCTGCGTGCTCCAGGCGAGCGACACGATCGCGGGTTCCGCAACCCCGCCGCGCGTCAGGGCGTCCAGTTCGGCGCGGGACCGGCTGTAGTACCCCCGGGCGCCCCACGCCACCGCCCGCATCCAGCGTTCGAAGGGAACGTCCGACTCCGGCAGGGGGCCTGCACCCGGATCGGCGCCGAACGCCGCGCGGAACAGTGGATTCGTGACGTCGGAACGGGGAGAGGAGTCGGGCACGCCGAGATCATCGCATCGCCCGGCTCCGCACCGGTCAGGTGACCGCAGCGACGGCGGCCACGGCCGCATCCAGCGCACCCAGCACCGTGATCGTCCGCGGTAGCGGCTGTGTCCGGCACCCGGGACCGCCCGCGAGCATCGTCAGCCCGGTGCGCCTGCGGCGGATAGCCCGCAGCAGGGACGCGACGTCGCATGCGGCGGCGGGCAACCAGAGGACGATCACGTCCGGTTCGGCGTTGGTCACGGCGGCGAGCAACGCCGACCGGCACAGCGGCAGCGCGATCCGCGTGTCCACCGAGGCGGTGGCGAGGGCGGCGCCCAGGGCACGGAATTCGAGACCGTACGGGTCGGCGGGAACCGCATCCGGCGTGTCCGCGGGCACCTGCACGAGCAGGACCCGGCCACCGCCGCCGATCGGCGCATCCAGCGTCATCGTGGACAGAATTCCCGCGACGCATTCGGCGAAGACGCGGACGCTCGCCGCGGCGGCGTCGGCGTTCCTGCCCTCGTCCGCCCACTCGAGCACCGGAGTCACCACTCTCGTCCACATGGAGCTGAATCCCCGCTCCGCGACGGCCCGCACGACGATCCGGCGGATGGTCACGACGTCCCGCGCCAGCAACGCTCCCGACAAATTGCGAACGGCTGCCTCGGCGTCGGCGAGGCCGGAAAAGGACGGCAAAAGGTTCGACGAGCCTGTTTTCGTCCCGTTCACCGAGTTGTCATCCAGATTTTCGCCACCCGGCCGACGGCCGATTTCTGACGAATATGTAGCCATTGCGTTAATCGCATATCTCGCAGCCTCCGCGGAGTTTGCACCACCGTCCAGAGCCTGTTGCATGCATTCGAGCCGGGCGACGTCGCGCGCGGTGTACCGCCGGTGACTTCCCTGCGGGTGAACGGACGGGCCGATGCCGTAGCGGCGGTCCCACGTGCGAAGCGTCGACGGTGCCACCCCAAGCCTTCTGGCCAGCGCAGATACCGACATCGTGGGACCCTCGTCCGGAGATCCGGAGGGGGTCTGCGTTTCAGGCTCCGCGGGCTGGGGCACCCGCACATCGTTACCCGTGCCCCCAGGTCTTTCAACCCGAAACGGAAACATGGAACCGCGGGAAAGTAAATATTTTCCAGGTTAACTTTCAGCTTGTGGGATATGTAAATCACCACTGTGAACAACTATTGACGCGATTTCCGAACCGACTCTACGGTGAGCAACGTGAATGATTCAGCGGCTTGAACGTAGAGCCCACGGTCCGCCCGCCGCCCGAGGCGAGCTTGCAGCTAAGGAGTCCACATGCCTGCACCCAACCACCTTCCCGGCCCGAACGCCGATATCTGGGATTGGCAGATGCACGGACTGTGCCGCGGAGTCGACTCCTCGATGTTCTTCCATCCCGACGGGGAGCGCGGCCGTGCCCGCGCACAGCGGGAAACCCGTGCGAAGGAAATGTGCCGGCGCTGCCCGGTCCTCGCCCAGTGCCGCAACCACGCGCTGAGCGTGTCCGAGCCGTACGGGATCTGGGGTGGAATGTCCGAAACGGAACGCGAGATGCACGCCCGGCACAGACGCGGCCGGATTGCCGTTTGACCGCTCCACCACACTCACCGGGGAACCCTCGCCGCCGTGCGGGGGTTCCCCGCGTCACTTCGATCCCGTCGCCACCCATCCACGGCGACTCGGTCTCCGAATGCCTACCGGCTGGAGGAGATGAGCGGACATGCACGCTACCGTGGTTCTCGATGAAGCGAGACGAGCGCTGGTGACGAACCACGAGGGCACTACCCCGGCAGAAGACGTGTGCTCGGCGGACGCGGCCGGGGCACACAGCGCCCGCGCCACCGAATCCGCGGAACTCCACGACATCATGGCCCGCGTGGCGAACGAGGACGCCGACGCGTTCGCCGAACTCTACGACCGCACGAGCGCCCGAGTCCACGGCATGGTCCTCCGCGTGCTGCGCGACCCCGGATATGCGGAGGAGACGACGCAGGAAGTCTTCCTCCAGGCCTGGCGCACCGCGTCGAATTTCGACCCGGCACGAGGTTCGGTGCTGTCGTGGCTGATGACCCTCGCGCACCGCCGGGCCGTCGACCGCGTGCGCTCGGAGCAGGCAGGCACCGACCGCGAGTCCCTCTACGAGACCACCAACATCGCGGGGCCGTTCGACCATGTCACCGAGGAGGTGACCCGCCGGCTCGAGCATCAGTCGGTGCTCGCCTGCCTCGACTCGCTCACGGACATGCAGCGCGAGTCCGTTGCGATGGCGTACTACGACGGCCGCACCTACCGGGAGGTCGCCTCCCAGCTGGGGGTTGCCCTGTCGACGGTGAAGACACGCATCCGTGACGGACTGACGCGTCTTCGCGGCTGCCTGGGGGGTCTGTGACATGAACTCCGAACTCGTGGGCATGGCCTACCCGTATGCACTCGACGCGCTCGACGACAGCGAGCGTCGCGAACTCGACGCCGATCTCGCGGGCACGGACGAGGACACCCGTTCCACGTTCACCGACGAGGTGAGGCGGATCCGCGAAGCGTTCGCGGTGGTGAGCGCGGTGGGCGCCGTGGAACCGCCACCACGGGTGCGAACCCGGGTCCTCGACGCGATCCGGCGTCCCGTGCCCGCGCCGGCCTCGCTCGCCGAGCGCCGCTCCCGCAGGCGGCGCTGGCAGATCGCCGTCGCCGCCGCCGCGGCCGTCGGGGTGCTCGCCGGCGGAACGGTGATCGTCCGGCAGCTCACGGAAGGCCCGGCGCCCACCATGGCGGAGCAGGTACTCGACGCCACCGACATGCACTCGTCGACGAGTCCGATCGCGGCAGGCGGGTCCGCTACCGCCAACTACTCGAAGTCGCAGGACGCCGTCGTGTTCGTGATGGACGGTGTCGCCCCACCCAGCGCGGACACCGTGTACCAGCTGTGGTTGATGCCCGAATCCGGGGCCGCCCCGGTGCCCGCCGGAACCGTGTCGGCCGGCGACATGCAGCCGACCACGACCCTCGTCCTCGACGACGTGGGGTCGATGTCGAAGCTGGCCGTCACCGTCGAGCCGCCCGGAGGGTCACCGCAGCCGACGTCGGAACCGTTCGCGGTGCTGCAACTGAGCTGATCCGGCAGCCGTCGGACACAGAGAAGACACAGAGAAACCCCCGCGCGGTGATCCGCACGGGGGTTTCTCGTTCGAACGATCGGAGCCCGATCGGCCGCGACGGCGAAGCCTAGTGGCTGTGCCCGTGACCGGTCTGCTGCTCGTCCTCTTCTTCCGGCTTGTCGACCACGGCGCTCTCCGTGGTGAGGATCATCCGCGCGACCGAGGCCGCGTTGACGACCGCGGAGCGGGTGACCTTGACGGGGTCGACGACACCGTCGGCGAGCAGGTCGCCGTAGGTGAGGGTCGCGGCGTTGAAACCGTGCCCCTTGGGCTGCTCGGCAACCTTGCTGGTGACGACGGACCCGTCGAGACCGGCGTTGCTTGCGATCCAGAACAGCGGCGCCTGCAGGGCTTCGCGCACCACCTTGACGCCGGTGGCCTCGTCACCGGTCAGACCGAGGTTGTCGGCCAGTTCGGTGCTCGCCTGGACGAGGGCGGAACCGCCACCGGGGACGATGCCCTCGGCGACTGCAGCCTTCGCCGCGTTGACGGCGTCCTCGACACGGAACTTGCGCTCCTTGAGGTCGGTCTCCGTGGCCGCGCCGACGCGGATGACGGCGACGCCACCGGCCAGCTTCGCCAGACGCTCTTCGAGCTTCTCGCGATCCCAGTCGGAGTCGGTGTTCTCGATCTCGCGGCGCAGCTGCGCGACGCGACCCTTGATGTCGTCGTCGGTTCCGGCGCCGTCGACGATCGTGGTCTCGTCCTTGCTGACCACGACGCGGCGGGCGCTGCCGAGCAGGTCCAGTCCGGCGTCCTTCAGCGTGAGACCGACGTCGGAGTTGATGACCGTGCCACCGGTGACGACGGCGAGGTCGTCGAGGAACGCCTTCCGGCGGTCACCGAAGAACGGCGCCTTCACGGCGACGGCCTTGATGGTCTTCCGGATGGAGTTGACCACGAGCGTCGAGAGAACCTCACCCTCGACGTCCTCCGCGATGATGAGGAGGGGCTTGCCGCTCTCGGCAACCTTCTCGAGCAGCGGCAGGAAATCGGGCAGGGACGTGATCTTCTCGCGGTACAGCAGCACGAGTGCGTCCTCGTACACGGCCTTCTGTGCGTCGAGGTCCGTGACGAAGTACGGCGACAGGTAGCCCTTGTCGAACTGGACGCCCTCGGTGATGACGAGCTCGGTCGCCAGGGTCGAGGATTCCTCCACCGTCACGACGCCGTCGGTGCCGACGCGGGTGAGCGCCTCGCCGACCATCTCGCCGATCTCCTCGTCACGCGAGGAGACGGTCGCGACCTGGGCGATGGAGTTCTTGCCCTCGACCGGCTTCGCGACGGCGAGCAGTGCCTCGACGACCTTGTCGGCGGCGGCGTTGATGCCGATGCCGAGTGCCATCGGGTTCGCACCCGCAGCGATGTTCTTCAGACCGCCCCGCACGATGGCCTGAGCCAGCACGGTCGCGGTGGTGGTGCCGTCGCCTGCGACGTCGTTGGTCTTGGTGGCGACGCTCTTGACGAGCTGCGCACCGAGGTTCTCGAACGGGTCCTCGAGCTCGATTTCCCGGGCGATGCTGACGCCGTCGTTGGTGACGGTCGGGCCGCCGAAGGCCTTCGCCAGCACTACGTGGCGGCCACGCGGACCCAAGGTCACCTTGACCGCGTCGGCAAGCTTGTCGACTCCACGCTCGAGAGACCGGCGTGCGATCTCGTTGAACTCAATCTGCTTGGACATGTGTTCTGTCTTCTCCTGGATCTCAGGGTTACGCGCGTGAACGCACTCCGCCCCGGGATCCTGTGGGGACTCCGGGGCGGATCACGTATGGCTTACTTGGAGACGACAGCCAGCACGTCGCGTGCCGACAGGATCAGGTACTCCTGGCCGGCGTACTTGATCTCGGTTCCGCCGTACTTGGAGTAGATGACCGTGTCACCCTCCTTGACGTCGACCGGGATGCGGTTGCCCTGCTCGTTGACGCGGCCTTCGCCGACTGCGACGACGGTGCCCTCCTGGGGCTTTTCCTTGGCCGTGTCGGGAATGACCAGGCCGGAGGCAGTCGTCGTCTCAGCCTCGTTGGCCTGGACGAGGATCTTGTCCTCGAGCGGCTTGATGTTGACGCTCGCCACGATGAGCCCTCCACTTTGGGGTATGCGGATCCGGAGACTTCTCCGGACTCCTGTTTGAGTGTTCCGTTTACGGCACTTCACACAGCCCCGTCGTCGCGGGTGCCGGAGCTCGATCGGCGCCACTTGGCACTCTATACGTGAGAGTGCCAACCCTCAAGGAGAAGGGGGTGGCAGTTCGCGCCGCGCCGAATATCGTCCTGTCTCAGGGGTCGTCACCTAAGGTTCCTCTGGTGTCTGACATCAATAGGCGTAAATTCCTGACGTTTGCCGGGCTCGGGGCGATCGGCACGGTGGGGTTCGGAGCACGTCCGTGGGGGTTACAGTACGCGGGCGCGGCCCCGCTCCCGACCTCCGCGGCCGGCACCACCCTCGAAGCGGTGGCCGTCCCCCTCGGAAGCTCCGGCTACCGCAGGCTGGGCGCCGGACCGGGGTGGCCGACGATCGTCCGCACCGAACTCGCCGAGGCCCGCAGCGGGCGCGAGGACCGGCGCACCGCACTCGCCTCCCTCGTCCAGCTCACCGACGTCCACCTGGTCGACGCCCAGTCCCCGATGCGCTTCGAATACGTCCACCCCTTCACCGGTTCCGCGTTCCGCCCGCACGAGACCCTCACCGCGCAGGGTCTCGTCGCCCTGGTCGCCCGCGTCAACGCGCTCGCGTCCGGCCCGCACACCCAGCGCCCGTTCGATGCGGTCGTGAGCACCGGCGACAACACCGACAACAAGGAGTTCGCCGAACTCGACTGGTTCCTCACCGCGCTCAACGGCGGCACCATCGTCCCCAACACGGGCGCCCCCGACCGCTACGAAGGCGTACAGAACTCCGGGGCGGACCTGTACTGGAACCCCGAGTCCTCCATCCAGGACATGTACAAGAAGGCCGGGTTTCCCGAGATCCCCGGGCTGCTCGGCGCGGCCATCGCCCCCGTCACGAGCCCCGGCCTGAACACCCCCTGGTACTGCGTCTTCGGCAACCACGACGACTCGGTGGAGGGCACCGTCCCCAGCGGCATCCCCCCGCTCGAAGCCATGTACACCGGTTCCCTGAAGTTCGAGGTCCCCGGGTCGCCGGAGCAGGCGAAGGCGGTCGACATCGCCACCAAGTTCGACCCCGGCGCCATTCCGGGCGTGCTGTCCGCGTTCACCACACCACCCCGGGTCGTCACGCCCGACCCGGCTCGGGCACCGTTCACTCCCCGCCAGTTCATCGCCGCACACCTGGACCCGGCCAACACCGGTCCCGGACCGGCCGGTCACGGCTTCGCACCCGACGCCGCCGAGACCGGAATCGGCTACTACTCGTTCGAGATCGCACCCGGTGTCGTCGGAATCAGCATGGATTCCACCAACCGGGCGGGATTCGTCGACGGCTCGCTCGGCGCGGCGCAGTTCCGGTGGATCGAGGACACCCTGACGGCAGGCAGCAGCCGGTACTACGACACGGCAGGAAACCCCGTCTCGCAGGCACGCAGCGACACCTGGTTCATCCTGTTCAGCCACCACACCAGCGGCAGCATGGACAACGTCGTCCCCGACCCCGCCGCCCCGGCGGAACCCCGGATCCGGGGCTCGCGACTGGTGGACCTGCTGCACCGTTTCCCGAACGTCCTCGCCTGGGTGAACGGACACACCCACGAGAACCGGATCACCCCGTGGCCCGGATCGACTCCGGAGCAGTCGTTCTGGGAGATCAACACGGCCTCGCACATCGACTTCCCGCAGCACGGGCGGATCATCGAGGTGGTCGACAACGTCGACGGAACCGTGTCGCTGCTCACGACGCTGTTCGAGGCCGACAGCCCGTACGCCGTGGACCACACCGACCTCTCACCGCTCGGACTGGCGTCGCTGTACCGGGAGTTGTCGTTCAACGACATTCACGCCGACCCCGACCTGGGCGGCGGGACTGCCGACCGGAACGTCGAACTGGTGCTGGTGTCGGGTCGCTAGTTCCGGCGCTTGCGGGCCCAGTCGACGGCCGCGACGACCGCGCGGATGCCGACGCCGAGCAGGATCAGATTTCCGATGATCTGCACACTCACGACGGCTCGCGACGCATCGGTCGTCGCGGCGATGTCGCCGAACCCGACGGTGGAGAACACGGTGAGCGAGAAGTACAGCGCACCCATGCGCGTGAGGGGTTCCGTGAAGTAACCCGGATCGCTTTCGGACATCAGGCAATATCCTGCCGCGAACCCGAGCAGATAGAGCGGCAGGATCAGGGCGAGTGCCTCGATGGCCTGGAGCGCAGGCACGTCGGAGCGGAAGATCCGGCGGATCTGCCAGACCGCCGCCGAGCCGACGACCAGCAGGCCTCCCGCCAGGAAGAGCAGGGCGGACATGTTCCCGATCGAGGTCCACGGCAGGGCGAAGTAGACCACCGCGCACAGGACGACGGTGCCCAGCGGGCGCACGAATGCGCGCAGCACAAGCCGTCGGCGCTCGCGTCTCGTGAGGTTGCGAAAATCGCTGGCGCGTCGCATGAGATTCCTTTGGACAACTGTGCAGGTGAGACCGGATATCGAGCGCAATCTTCGTCCTCGGGGGCCGGAAGCCGGGAGCGAAATCCGTTTGTTTTCTGTAACGTTCAGATAACAGTCGCCGATTCAACGGGCAAGGAATCCCCGCTGAACAGGGCGTTCCGGCAGAGACAGCAGGTCACGCGTCGAAAACGTGAGGGGGTGTGTGTGATGGGTATGTCCCTGGGGATGTCGACCGGCGCGGCAGGTGTGAGTTCCGCGCTCGTCACCACCGCCTCCAACGGCGCGCAGAACGTCGAGTTCCGTTACCTGTCCGCCGATCAGGCCCACACCGACCTCGGCGATCTGGTCCGCTCGTCGATCTCGCTGATGACCACCCAGGTTCCGGCCGATCCCACCACGCCCGACGCGTTCGCCGTCGCGTACCGGACGCAGGAACAGGCCCACTCGATCCGCAGCGCCGTCAGCAGGCAGCGCCATCGCGTGCACCTCGTGCCCGAGACAGCGGCCACCCTCACCTTCCTGCGACACACAGGTGAGGTCGCTCAGCACGCCACCGTCGCGATCGTCGACTTCGGTGAGTCCGGGCTGTCCGTCGCCGTCGTCGATCAGGTGGACGGCACCGTCCTGCACGCCGACCGCACCAGCCACGTGAGCGGCACCGGAATCGACGACCTGATCTTCCACCACGTCGTCGGCAGTCTCGCGACTCCGCATCCCCTGCGGCACCTGGACCGGGATCTTCTCTCGGCGCGGTGCCGTGTCGCCAAGGAGCAGTTGTCGTCGGAGCCGCAGGCGCACGTCGACATCGACCTCCCGGGCATCCGCCCGATCGAGATCAGCCGCACCGGGTTCGACGAGATCGCCGCACCGACCGTCCGGGTCGCGGTGGAGTTCATCCGTGCCACGATCGCCGACTCTCCGCGCCGACCCGAGGCACTCGCCCTGGTCGGCGGCGGCGCGAACATTCCCGCGATCGCCGCGGCCGTGACCGCGTCCTTCACCGCGCGGGTCATCGAGGTGCCCGAACCCGACACGGCGACTGCGAAGGGTGCGGCGCTGCTCGCCGTGTCCTCGGCCATCCGCGACTACCCGGCCACCGAATCGAACCGCCCCGGTTCGGCCGCGAAGGTGTCGGGGGCTCTCGTCGGCGCGCTCGTGGTCGGCGGCCTCGTTCTCGGTTACGGCGTGAAGGAACTCGCGCCCGCACCCGATCCCAACGTCTCCCCTGCGGGGACCGACATGTTCCAGACCACGGAGCAGGTTGCAACCACGACGACCGACGAGCCTCCCGCCACGCGGATTCCGTCGTACGACCCGACGCCGACGTCGGAGTACTACCCGAATCAGGTTGCACCGCCCACGTCCGAACCGCACACCGACCAGATTCCTGCGCACACGCCCGATTCGACGACGGAGACGACACCCCCGCGCACCACCACCCCCCTGCCGACCCCCACCGGCCCCGCACGTCCGACACTGCCCGGAACGGAGCCGCCACAGCCCGCGTGGCCGCACATCGAGTGGCCCGCGATTCCACCGCTGTGGCCGCAGGTTCCCGGGGAGTCGACGCCGAACGAACCGAGCCCCGTCGCGCCCGTACCCGGCGGTCCCGAAGTGGCACCGCCGCCTGTCGGGGGACCCACTGCGCCCGCCGAATCCACCGCTCCTGCGGCACCCGCTGCGCCTGCGGCACCCGCTGCGCCGGCGGCACCCGCTGCGCCGGCGGAGTCCGCGCCGGCCGCACCCGAAGGGATCTTCCCGATGATTCCGGCGCCGGGCACGGTTGCTCCCAGCGCTCCCGCCGGGGCGCAGCCGAGCGGAACTCAGCCCGGTGAGGCGCTGACTCCCCCGGCCACGCAGACCATCACGATTCCGGTCAGCTGAACACCTGACTGGTGGCCACCGACAGTCCGGGGTCGCTGGCCACGGTGAGCAGGGAGGGCGCGGCGCCGCCGGCGATCAGATGCGCGCCGAGCGAGGCGATCATCACTCCGTTGTCGGTGCACAGGCGGGGTTTCGGCACTCGCAGGGTCAGACCGGCTTCGGCGCAGCGTTCCTCGGCGAGCGCGCGGATACGCGAGTTGGCCGTCGCGCCGCCACCGAGCACCAGAGTGTCCACGCCGACGTCGCGAGCGGCGCGTACCGCTTTCATCGTCAGTACGTCGGCCACGGCTTCCTGGAAGCTCGCGGCGATGTCGGGCACCGAGTACGCCTCGTCGGCCCGTTCCTTCGATTCCACGTACCGCGCGACGGCCGTCTTCAGTCCGGAGAACGAAAAGTCGTGCCGTGCGTCCCGGGGTCCGGTCATGCCGCGCGGAAACGGAATCGCGTTCCGGTCGCCGTCCTGTGCCGCGGCGTCGAGGGCGGGGCCGCCGGGGAATCCGAGTCCGAGGAGTCGGGCCACCTTGTCGAACGCCTCGCCGGCCGCGTCGTCCACGGTGGTGCCCAGTTCGACGATGGGCTTCGCCAGGTCCTCGACGTGCAGGAGGTGGGTGTGCCCACCGGACACGAGCAGCGCCACGCACGGCGGCATCGGTCCGTGCTCGAGGGTGTCCACCGAGACGTGCCCACCGAGGTGGTTCACCGCGTAGAACGGGACGTCCCATGCCGCCGCATAGGCTTTCGCGGCGGCGACACCGACGAGCAGGGCTCCGGCCAGACCGGGGCCGATGGTGACGGCGAGCGCGTCGGGCTTGACGATCCCGGCGGCGGCGAGGGCCCGCCGCATCGTCGGGACGATCGCCTCGAGGTGCGCGCGGGACGCGACCTCCGGGACCACCCCGCCGTAACGTGCGTGCTGGTCGACGCTGGATGCGACCTCGTCCGCGAGAAGCTCGCAGGTTCCGTCGCCGTTCCACCGGACGATGCCGACTCCGGTTTCGTCACAAGAGCTTTCGATCCCCATGACGATCATTGCACCGGCTCCTCACCCGCTCCGGGGCGACGCATCGTGAATGCGTCCGCACCGCTCGGTTGGTAGTACTTCTTACGGGTTCCCACGATCTCGAATCCTTCACGTCGGTACAGGGCGATCGCCGCGTCGTTGTCGGTGCGCACTTCGAGAAACACGGGGCCGCCCCGGGTGCCGGCCACGCGCAGCAGTTCGTCGAGGAGGGCCCCGCCGATCCCCCGCCGCTGCCACGCCGGGTCGGTTCCGATCGTGTGGATCTCGGACTCGGGGTGCGAACCGTTGCCCAGCAGGGCGATTCCGGCGTACCCGACGACGTGGCCGGTGTCGTCCCGAGCGACGGCGTAGTGGACGTGCGGGGCGGCGAGTTCCGCCCTGAACGCGTGCGCGCTCCAGGGCCCGTCGCCGGCGAAGAGGAGAGTCTCGAGCTCCGCGCACCGTTCGGCGTCGGCGGCCGTCATCGGTTCGATGCGGAACGTCATTTCTTCCGGTCCGCCAGTTCCACGGCGTCCGGGCGTCGCAGATAGAGCGGGACGAGCGCCGCCGGGGCCGCAGCGCCGAACAACGCCTCCGCGGCCACCGCGGCCAGTCCTGCCGGCGAGGGTGTTTCCACCGGTTCGACCGGCAGATCGAAGAAGTCGACGTGTGACGGCGATCCCGCCACCACCTCGGACGGCATGGGCTCGAGCTCACGCGGCTTCACCACCGCGGGACCCTCCACCCGAATTCCCGCCGAATAGCGAGCCCAGTACACCTCGCGCCTGCGCGCGTCCGTGACGACGAGCAGATTCCGGTCACCGTCCACCTGCGCGGCGATCGCGTCGAGGCTGCACACCCCGTGAACCGGGATTCCGAGGGCGTCGGCGAACGCTGCGGCGGTGGCCATCCCCACGCGCAGTCCCGTGAACGGGCCCGGTCCGGCCCCGACGACCACCGCGTCGAGGTCCGCGGGGACGTGTCCCGCCTCGGCGAGGCACTCGAGGATGTGCGGGGTGAGCACTTCCGCGTGCGCGCGCGGATTGACCGTCACCCGCACCGCGAGCGTATCGACCGCCTCGACCGATGCGGAATCGGCCGAAATCCGGACGACTCCGGCGGTCACGGCAGGCGTGGACGTGTCGATGGCGAGAACAAGCACGGTAACTGAGGGTACTCGCACGTCAGAACCGCTCCCGACACCCGACCCGTCAGGAAATCCACTCCCAGTGGGCCGTGCGGACATCCGACTCCGGTTCGCGGCGCAGGCGTACCCGTAGGTGACGATCGGCCAAGTGCTCGACGACGCCCTCACCCCATTCGACGACGACAACGGCTGCGGCCAGGTCGGTGTCGAGGTCGAGTGCGTCGAGTTCGTCCAGTGCGTGCGGTCCGCTCCCGCCCAGTCGGTACGCGTCCACGTGCACCATCCCGACCGGGGCACCCCCACCGGGACGGATGCCCGCCCGGTGCTCCCGCGCGATCACGAATGTGGGCGAAGTCACTCGACCCTGGACGCCGAGGCCGGCCCCGATTCCCTTCGTCAGTGCGGTCTTCCCCGCACCGAGGGGTCCGTCGAGCACCACGAGGTCACCGGCGACGAGTCCCCGGGCGAGGTTCCGCCCGAATTCCTCCGTGTCCTCCGCCGTCGCCAGCACCACGGTCCCGCTCACGGGCAGTACTCCTTCCTCAGCCGACATCGGACTGCTCACCCGATCGGAATGTGGCCAGGCCGCGCTGCAACAGCCGGTCGACCGCGTCCGACACCACGGCCGGGAACTCGAGCTGCACCAGGTGACCGGCGCCGCGCACCCGAACCAGTTCGGACTCCGGTAGGTCCGCCGCCAGTTTCCGGGAACTGCCGAAGGGGATCGTCATGTCACTGTCGCCGCACACCACGACGGACGGGGTGTGTTCGAGCGCCTCGAGGGACGCGGACTCGTCGTGCAATTCGAGCGTGCGCAGAAAGTTCACGATGGTGACCACCGACGTCCGGTCCAGCATGGAGTCGGAGAACTTGTGCAGCCGCGGACTCACGTCCGTGCCGTATGACGCCGCCCGCAGGATGGGGGTGATCAGCACGCGGGCCGCGCCGCGCGCGTGCTGGACGAGTTCGGGCGAGGTCCGGACAGCGAGCCGGAAGCCGTCGATGACCGGGTTCTGCAGGTTCCGCGTCAATCCGGTCTCGCTGAGCCCGGCCGCGGCCGTAGCCACCAGACCGGCACCGATCACCCGCTCCGCCACCAGCTCGGGCCGCTGCCCGGCGAACGCGAGCACCGTCATCCCACCCATCGAATGCCCCACCAGCACAATCGGTCCGGTGGGGGCCTTCGCCTCGACGACGGTCGCGAGATCGGCGCCCAACTGCGCGATCGTGCAGCTCGCCGCGGACGGCACACCCGAATCGCCGTGCCCGCGTTGGTCGTAGAACACCATCCGCACGTCGTCGCCCCACCGCTCGGCGAGCTGACGGCGCTGGAAGTGCCACGACGTCATGTCCAGGCAGTACCCGTGCACGAACACCGCCGTCACCGGGGCGTTCTCCGGACCCACCTCACGGACCGCGAGCGCAACGCCGTCCTCGGCGACCACCACGCTGCGCCGGTCCCGTGACATCAGGGTGAAGTCCTCGTCACCGTAGATCTCGCGGCCGGGCCGGGTCGCGCTGCGCACGGCGTTGACTCCGGCCACCGAGCCGAGCGCCAGCGCGCTGAGCACACCGCCGACAAGTCCCAACCGCTTCGACACACCCATGCCTACGTGCCCGTCCCACCGACGTAGCTGCGCACCGTGCGTCCGCGCACCCCCGTCACCACCTCGTAGTGGATGGTGTCGAGCTTGTCTGCCCACTCCTGTGCGATCGGTTCGCCGAGGTCCCCGTTGCCGAAGAACACCGCGGTGTCCCCCTCCCGGACTCCCCCGCCGTCCGGTCCGAGATCCACGACCACCTGGTCCATGCAGACACGTCCGATCCCCGGACGGCGCGCCGCACCCAACTGGACCTCGAATCGGCCGCTCAGCGAACGCGGGAGCCCGTCCGCGTACCCGAAGGGCAGCAACGCCACCGTCGTGTCCCTCGGGGCCACCCACTGGTGCCCGTAGGACACGCCTTCACCTGCCGCCACCTTCTTCACCAGGGCCACCCTCGATCGCAGTGTCATCGCCGGGCGCAACCCGAACTGACCGAGTTCGGGAACGGGCGACAACCCGTATATCGCGATTCCCGGGCGAACCATGTCAAACCGCAGGTCGGGGCGGGTCAGGGTGGCCGCGGAATTGGACAGGTGCACCACTTCGGGGACCAGTCCATGACGCTTGGCGTCCGCGATCGCAGTGACCAGTCGATCCCGCTGGGAATCGATCCAGGCGTGGTGCGGCTCGTCGGCATGGGCCAGATGAGAGAAGATGCCGCGCAGCCGCACCGCGCCCTCGGCCTGCGCGCGGGCCAGGTCGACGAGGACGTGCTCCAGTTCGTCGGGCGCCACCCCGTTGCGGTTCAAGCCGGTGTCGACCTTCAGAGTGACGATCGCCGTGGTGCCGACGGTCCGCGCCGCGGCCACCACCGAGGCGAGGTGGCGGGGCGAGGAGACGCCGAGTTCGACGCCGGACGCGATCGCGGGGGCGAAATCGGCGTCGACGGTGTGCAGCCACGCGAGGACGGGTGCGTCGATCCCGGCACGACGCAGCGTCAAGGCCTCCGACACCGTCGTCACACCCAGTTCCGACGCTCCCGCAGCCAGCGCCGCGCGGGCCACGGCTACCGCGCCGTGGTTGTAGCCGTCCGCCTTCACGACGGCCATCATCGCCGCGCCCCGAGCGCTGTCGCGCAGGATCCGGACGTTGTGCGCGATCGCGTCCAGATCCACCACTGCCTCGGCCTGCGGTGCCGGCGCCGCCTGCGCGGGCGCTGCGGGTTCGCTGTGTCCGTGGTCGTCGGCCGGTACTGCTTCAGCAAGCGTCATATGTTCGATCCTGCCATTCACGCGGTCGCCGGCATTTCCTCGGGTGACACCCCCGCACGGAGAACTCTGATCGACTCCCTGAGGTGCCCGAGCAACGTTCCTGCGGAGATCGGTGCTGTTCCACGCCCCGCCGAGAGGTCGGCGCCGCCGCCTCGGGCCGCCAGGTTCGCGGCCAGCGAGTGAGCGCGCGCACCCACCGCGGCGGCCCGGTCCGGCGCGAGACCGGCGGCCACGAGTGCGCCGATGATCCCGGCGAGCACGTCGCCTGCCCCCGCCGTGGCGGACCACGAACCACCCGCCTCGTTGACGAACACCCGGCCGCCGGGCTCGGCGATCACCGTGGCCCGCCCCTTGAGCAGCACGTGCGTGTTCCAGTCGGCGGCGAGCGCGCGCACCGACGCCACCCGGTCCGGTCCCGGTCCCGTCCCCGTCAGCCGGGCGAACTCCCCGGCGTGCGGTGTCAGCAGCGTCGCTGCCGTCCGCGAGCGCACCAGGTCCGGGTCCTCGGCGAGCAGGGTCAGTCCGTCCGCATCGACCAGTACGGGCACATCCGCGTCGAGCACCGTCCGCAACGTCCGGCGGGCGGCGTCGTCGGTGCCCATGCCCGGCCCGACCACCCACGACTGGACGCGTCCGGCCTTCGCGAGATCGGTGGTCGCGATCACCTCCGGCGTGTGCGCGAGCACCTCGGCCGTGCACGGCCCGGCATAGCGGACGAGCCCCGACGTGGCCGTGACCGCCGCTCCCGTGCACAGGACCCCGGCTCCCGGGTAACCGTCGCTGCCCGCGACGACCCCCACCACGCCCTGCGAGTACTTGTCGTCCTCGGCTCCCGGCACCGGCCACGCCGCGCCCACGTCCGCGGCGTCCAGAGCGGTGATGTCGGCATCGCCGAGCGACAGTCCGATGTCGACCAGCTCGACTCGGCCACACTGCGCCGCGCCCAGCGCGTGAACCGGTTTGAGGGCGCCGAACGCCACGGTGACCGCGGCGCGCACGGCGGGCCCGTCGACGGCGCCCGTGTCCGGGTCCACCCCACTCGGCAGGTCCGCCGACACGATCGGCGCCTCGATCCGGCCGATCAGCGCAGCGGCATCGGGCCGCAACGGCCCCCTGCCGGAGATCCCGACGATCCCGTCGATCACCAGATCGGGCAGGCCCAGGTCGTCGGACGGGGCGGCCACCCGACCACCGGCCGCGGTGAACGCCGCCAGCCCGGCCGCGTGCGCCTTCTCCGGTTTCAGCAGGACCGCGGTAGCGGCGACACCGCGCTTGCGCAGCATCGACCCCGCCCACAGCGCGTCCCCGCCGTTGTCGCCGGACCCCACCAGCACCGTGATCGTGCGGCCGGCGACACCCCCGGTCCGCGCCCGCAGTTCCGCCGCCACCACCGTGGCCAGTCCGTGTGCGGCGCGCCGCATCAATACGCCGTCGGGAAGGGACGCCAGCAACGGCGCCTCCGCGGCTCGAACCTCGTCCGCGGTGTAGTAGCCCCGCATGGGAACTCCTCGTCGAGCCGGCCTCACGGCCGGCCGCTGTGCAGTGAAGGGTCGGTACCGGGTCAGACTACGCTCGACGTCATGCGTGTATGTGGAAGGTCGCGGATCGCCGGAGTGGCTCTGGCCGCGAGCATTTCGATGACGGCCGTCGTATCCGGGTGCAGCTCGCCCGCCGAGGAGGCACCCCAGGCGCCGACCGGACCCGTCGTGCAGGTCGCGAACATGGCGTATGCGCCCTCGACGATCACCGTCCGGGCCGGAGACACTGTCACCTGGAATTTCGACGACCGGGGAGTCACCCACGACGTGGTGGGTGTCGGGGCCGCGAAGAGCGTGCTGCGGAGCCGGCTGATGCAGACCGGCGCGTTCACGTACACGTTCACCGAACCGGGCACCTACGAGTACACGTGTTCGCTGCACCCGGACATGACGGGCACCGTCGTCGTCACTTCGTAGGGGCGCGGCCCGGCCGCGCCCCCTCTCGTCGCGGCTATTCGACAGTGACGGACTTGGCGAGGTTACGCGGCTTGTCGACGTCGTATCCCCGTGTCTGCGCGACCTCCGCGGCGAAGACCTGCAACGGCACCGTCGACAGCAGCGGCTGCAGCAGCGTCGGCGCCGACGGGATCTCGATCAGGTGGTCGGCGAACGGCCGCACGGCCTCGTCGCCTTCCTCCGCGATCACGACGGTCCGCGCACCGCGGGCCTGGATCTCCCGGATGTTGCTGAGCAGCTTCGAGTGCAGCACCGCGCGCCCCTTCGGCGACGGCATCACCACGATCACCGGCAACCCGTCCTCGATCAACGCGATCGGCCCGTGCTTGAGTTCGCCGGCCGCGAAGCCCTCGGCGTGCATGTACGCCAGCTCCTTGAGCTTGAGCGCACCCTCGAGCGCCACGGGATAGCCCACGTGGCGGCCCAGGAACAGCACCGTCGACGACGACGCCAGCTCCCGCGCCAGTGCCCGCACCGGCTCCACCGTCTCGAGTACCCGGCTCACCAGATCCGGCATCGCCTCGAGATCGGCGTACTCGCGTGCCACCTCGTCCGGGTACTTGGTGCCGCGCGCCTGCGCGAGGGCCAGACCGACCAAGTAGTTCGCCGTGACCTGCGCGAGGAACGCCTTCGTCGACGCGACACCGATCTCCGGACCTGCCCGGGTGTAGAGGACGGCGTCGGCCTCGCGGGGAATCTGGGCGCCGTTCGTGTTGCACACCGCAAGCACCCGCGCCTTCTGGTCCTTGGCGTGGCGCACCGCCTCGAGGGTGTCGGCCGTCTCACCGGACTGCGAGATGGCGACGACCAGCGTCGACCGGTCCAGGACCGGGTCGCGGTAGCGGAACTCGCTGGCCAGCTCGACCTCGACGGGCAACCGTGTCCAGTGCTCGATGGCGTACTTCGCGAGCAGCCCCGAGTGGTAGGCGCTGCCGCAGGCGACGACGAAGACCTTGTCGACGTCGCGCAGTTCCTGATCCGACAGTCGCTGCTCGTCGAGGACGATCTTTCCGTCCGCGAAATGACCGAGCAGGGTGTCCGCGACCGCGCCCGGCTGCTCCTCGATCTCCTTCAGCATGAAGTAGTCGTGGCCGCCCTTCTCGGCGGCGGCGAGATCCCAGTCGATGCGGAACGGGCGGCCCTGCGCCTCGGATCCGTCGAAGTTCAGAATCGAATACCCGTCCGCGGTGATCACCACGACCTGGTCCTGCCCCAGCTCGACCGCGTCGCGGGTGTGCTCGATGAAGGCCGCGACATCGGAGCCGAGGAACGTCTCGCCCTCGCCGACACCGATGACCAGCGGCGTCGAGCGACGCGCCGCGACGATGGTGTCCGGGTGGTCGGAGTGCGTGAAGACGAGGGTGAACGCGCCCTCCAGCCGGCGCAGCACGCTCAGTGCGCTCGCGACGAAGTCGCCTGCCGTCTCACCCGAGGCGTAGGCCCGCGCGACGAGGTGCACCGCGACCTCGGTGTCGGTGTCGCTGGCGAAGTCGATTCCGTCGTGCTCGAGTTCGGCCCGCAGCGGTGCGAAGTTCTCGATGATGCCGTTGTGGACGACGGCGACCGTGTTGCCCGCGTCGCGGTGCGGGTGCGCGTTGCGATCGGTGGGCCTGCCGTGCGTGGCCCACCGGGTGTGCCCGATCCCGGTGCTCCCGGTGAAGTGCTCCGCCCCGACCTCGTCGAGTTCGGCCTCCAGATTCGCGAGACGCCCCGCCTTCCGCTCGACCGCCATCCCGCCCTGCCCGTCGAGCACGGCGATACCGGCAGAGTCGTATCCGCGGTATTCCATTCGCCGCAAAGCCTCCACTACAACAGTCAGAGCCTGCCGGTGGCCGACGTATCCCACGATTCCGCACATGGTTCATCAGGGTACTTGGACCGGCCGACGCCGCGAAGTCGGAGTGTGGGCCGCATCGGCTCTCTCGCCGGCCCACGAATCGGATAACGTTCTCCCCGTGGCGCCGAAACCGAAGACCCTGGCCCGTGAACTGTCCAAGCGAGGACCGCACCGCGTGCTGCGCGGCGACCTCGCCCTCGCCGGACAGCCGGGCGTCGTATACACGCCCGAATCAGGCTTCAACCTGCCCGCCGTCGCGTTCGCGCACAGCTGGATGGCAGGTGCCGACCACTACCGGAAGACGCTCGAACATCTGGCGTCGTGGGGAATCGTCGTGGCCGCCCCCAACAGCGAACGCGGTCCCGTGCCCTCTCACCTGGGCCTCGCCACCGACCTGCGGGCCAGCCTCGACATCTGTGTGGGTGTGCGTCTCGGTCCGGGACAGATCAGCGTGCGGCCCGACCGCGTCGCTTTCGCAGGCCACGGGATGGGTGCCGGGGCGGCTGTCCTCGCCGCAGCCCAGCGGGACGTGGCGGCGGTCGCAGCCCTGTTCCCGGCGCCGACCGCGCCGAAGGCCGAGAAGTATGCGTCCAAGATCACAGCGCCGGGGCTCGTCGTGGCCGGTGCCGACATCGACACCATGAACAGCAACGCCAAGGCACTGGCCGAGGCGTGGGGTGGTGAGCACGTTCTGCGCGCCGTCAACGGCGCCTCCGAGTCCGGGCTCACCGAAGGTCGCCGCCTCCTGGGCGCGCTCGGCATCGGCGGCTCGGAACGCAAGACCCAGCAGATCACCCGCGCACTGCTGACCGGCTTCCTCCTCTACCACCTCACCGAGGACAAGAAGTACGACGTGTTCGCGAAGGCGGACGCCGAACTTCCCCACACCACCCTCGTCGATCCGCACGAGGTGCACACCAAGGCCGGGTTCCAGGGCGCGCTCCCGCACATCTGAGCCCGTCGGTCACACCAGCCAGCTGCGGGGACGATAGAACTCGTCGTCATCGTCGTCCGCTCCCGGGCGCGGTGGCGGCAACTCTGGCGACACTGCGGCCGCGGGCTCGGCACGGCCGCGGTTCGCTGCGGCTGCCTCGTCTCTGGCTCTGGCTTCGTCGATCCGCTCCCGGAACAGTTCCAGGTCGGCGCGCATCTGTGCCCGTTGTGCCCGTAACTGGGCGGCTCGGTGGCTCACAGTGGACCGGCCTCGGCCAGCTCGGCGCCGCTGTCGAGTCCGGCGACGGGACCGGTCGCGAGTTCGGGTGCAGACCGCGGTTCCTGCGGCGGGGCCGGTGCGTCGGGCGCCGGCGCCTCCTGCAATGCCACCACCTGTGGTGGCGCGACGGCCGCGGCGTCCCCGGCAGGCACCGGCCCCGGTGCGTCCTCGTGGCTCGGCGCGGCGTCCCCGGCATCTCCGCCCGGCGGCGGCCCGTCTTCAGCCGTCGTCGCCGGCACGCCCTCGGCTCCGGCGTCGACCCGCGATTCCGGGTCGGGCTCGGGGGGTGCGCAGTCGGCACCCTCGGGGTCTCCGTCGGCCGCAGCGTTGTCGGCGAGGATCTGCGGCAGGCCGTCCGGACCGATCTCGACCTCGAATCTGGCTGTCCCGCCCTGTCCGTCGCTCATCTCGAGATGAATCCCCTGACCGTCCGCGTCGACGGCGAGCGTCCACGATTGTCCGTCGAGGTCCAGTTCGAGACTCGTGCCGCTCGACGTGCCGTGACCCGGCTCGCCGTCGTCCGCACCCGGATTGTCGAAGTCTTCACGGAGGTCGTCCGGCTTGCCGTCCTCGTCGGCCCTGCCGGTGAGGCCCGAGAGGGCGTCCTCGATCAACGGGCGCAGGAGCGAACCGAGATCCGCCAGCCCTCCCGCGAGGCCCCGACCGAGGAGGTCACCCAGGCCGGGGACGTTTCCCGTACCCGGGACGGCGCCCGGCGCCGGCACGAGCGACCCCGGAAGCCCGGGCATCACGGGCGGGACCGGCGCGATCGGGATGATCGGGGTGATCGGGGCAGTCGTCACGGGCGCCGTGGCAGCCGGCGATGCGGCGGCGATCGGAGGTGCGGCAGCCGCCGGACCGGTGGTCGCGCCGCCGCCACCGGATCGAGGTGGGAGATACGCGGGGCCGTCGTTCGCGGGTGCCGCGGTGGATGCCGTCGGCGCAACAGGTGCGGGAGCAGGTCCCGGTGCCGCGGCCGGGGCGGTGCCGGCGTTCTGGACCTCGGGTGCACTCGGCGCGGGAGCCGGTTCGGGGGTGTCCTCGGGTCGGAACCCGGGCTGCACCTCGATCGACCGCGCCTCGGCGACGACGGCATCGTAGGCGGCGTGCACCGCTTCGGCACAGTCGGCGCAGGCCGCGGTGAACTCCTGCTGCTTCTCCTCGTACACGCGCCGGAAGTTCGCGTCGAGCCAGTCCTTGGCGATTCCGGCGGCCCGCCGCACCACGTCGTCGCGGTCGAGGCGGCGGAGCGCACCGGCTCCCCCGTCCTTGTACAGGGCGTTCACGTGCCGGTAGTCGTCGTCGGCGAGTTCGGGGAACCAGTAGGACGCGTCCTCCATGCAGTCCTTCGCGACGGAATTGTCGCCGTCCTTGCCCTCGGCGTAGATCTGCGCGAGGACGTCGATCTGCGCGGCGCTGTACCCCCCGACCGTCGGCTGGTGCAGCGACACCACCTTGTACGCCTTGTTCGTCACGGCGGCGCTCAGGGTGAGGTTCGCTTCGAACAACACCTCGGCGAGGTCGCCGAGCCGGTCGACCGTGGCGGCGACCTGAACGTTCCGGCGGTCGGCGGCGTCGGTCGCCGCCGCGGCCGCGATTCCGCTCCACCCGGTTCGCACCGCGGTGACGCATTTCTCGTTGTCGTCGAGTTCCGTGCGGGCCGTGACGATGCTGCGTCCGACGGTGTCGACGTCGCGGGCGAGCGTGTGCAGGCGCATCCCCCGCTCGGCGTCGAACAGCGCGTAGTAGTCGGTGAGTTCGAGGGATTCGTACCCCAGCCTTCTCGCAGAGGGCAGGAACAACTCGAAGAATTCGAGCCCGCGAGCACCGAGATCGAGCATGTCCTCGGGATCGTTGAGTGATTCCTGGCGCAGGTGCTCGCCCAGCGCGACGCGGGATGCGTTGGCGGCCCGGGCGTCGCTGCCGTGCTCGAGCAGTGCCGCGTACCGCTGGTCGGCGGACGGCGTCCGGTCGCGTCTGGCGAGTCCGTACTCGTCGAAGTACGGCTGCCACGACGACTCGTCTGCTTCGCGGGACGCAGCCCACGCCTGAAGAAGTTGCTCCTTGAACTCGCGGCTCAGGTTCGGGTCTTCGATCAGCGTTCCGGGATCCGTGGTCACCACTGCACCCCGTTCACGTCGGCCGCCACGTTCGCGTCCGTTCCGGAGTAGCGCGCCGCGGCGGCCCGGAACGCGTGACCGAACGATTCCGCGTCCGCGGCCCACTGCTCGAGCGCGACCCCGACGACGTCGAGGGCATCCCGCACCGCGTCACCCTTCGCGGCGTAGTCGCGACCCGCCTGTGGCCCGGCGAATTGCAGCCGGGCAGTCTCGGCGGCCTGTTGTCTCAGAACCTCCGCCGACCGCAGCAGCCTCGTGCCCGCGTCCGTCACCGCCGCGACGTCCACCTCGAGTCCCTCGCCCATTGCCCCACCCTCTCTTCGCGACCTACTGCATTAGACGCGACAGCGCACCGATCGGTTCCCTCGGCCGATCGGTGCGCTGTGTCCGTTCACACGGAGGCGACGGTACCCGCCAGCTCGTCGGCGAGTTTACGAGCAACTTCCAGATCGGAAGCCTCGACCATCACCCGCACGACTTGCTCGGTGCCGGACGGCCGCAGGAGCACCCGGCCGTTCTCGCCCAGGCTGCGCTCCGCGGCCAGCACCGCGTCGAGGACGGCCGGCGACGCGGCGACGGCCCGCTTGTCGGCGACCTTGACGTTGATCAGGACCTGCGGGAGCGTCGTCATCGCCGACGCCAGTTCCGCGATCGGCTGCCCGGTTTCCGCCATCCGGCCCATCAGCCGCAGCCCCGTCAGCACTCCGTCGCCGGTGGTGCCGAAGGCGGGGAACACGACGTGCCCGGACTGTTCGCCGCCCAGGCTGAAGCCGCCGGATCGGAGTCCCTCGAGGACATACCGATCCCCGACCGCCGTGGTGACCAGCGAGATTCCGGCCTCACGCATGGCGATGTGCAGGCCGAGATTGCTCATGACGGTCGCGACGAGGGTGTCGTCCGCCAGTTCGCCCGCATCGCGCATCGCGAGGGCGAGCACGGTCATGATGGCGTCACCGTCGACGAGGGAACCGCCTGCGTCGACGGCGAGACATCGATCGGCATCCCCGTCGTGTGCGAGCCCCAGGTCGGCGCCGTGCCGGACGACGGCCTTCTGCAGGTCCTCGAGGTGCGTCGATCCGCAGTTCTCGTTGATGTTGAGCCCGTCGGGTTCGGCGTTGATCGCGATGACAGTGGCGCCGGCGGCCCGGTAGGCGGCGGGGGCGACGTCCGAGGCCGCGCCGTGCGCGCAGTCGACCACCACGGTCAGTCCGTCGAGGCTGTTCGGGAGCGCGGTCGTCAGATGCTGCAGGTACCGGTCCGCGGCGTCGGGCACCGTGCGGACTCGTCCGATCCCGGCCCCGGTCGGCGCCCGCCGTGTCGCGGTGCCGGTGGCGACGGCCTCGATCCGGTCTTCCACCTCGTCGTCGAGTTTGTGTCCGCCTGCCGCGAAGATCTTGATGCCGTTGTCTGGCATCGGATTGTGCGAGGCGGAGATCATGACACCGAGTGCCGCGTCCAGTTCCGCGGTCAGGAACGCCACCGCGGGCGTCGGCAGCACCCCGACGTTCAGGACGTCGACACCGGCGGACGTCAGGCCCGCGACGACCGCCGCCTCGAGCATTTCGCCGCTGGCTCTCGGGTCACGGCCGACCACGGCCGTCTTGCGTCCGCCCGAACCCGGCGACGCCAGCACCGTTGCGGCGGCGGAGGCCACCTGCAACGCCAACTCGGCGGTCAGCTCGGTATTCGCGAGACCGCGAACCCCATCCGTCCCGAACAATCGACCCATAGACCAGACCCCTCGCACCTAGGAAAACCCAATACATCTCGGATAAAGCACGAGAGCAGGCGTCCGGTAACGATGGACGCCTGCTCTCGGGAAGAACAGGTGCCGAAGCCGACCCCGAAGGGCGGCTTCGGCGACACATCAGCGCTTCGAGTACTGAGATGCCTTGCGGGCCTTCTTCAGGCCGTACTTCTTGCGCTCGACGGCGCGGGCGTCACGCGTGAGGAAGCCGGCGCTCTTGAGAGCCGGGCGGTCCTCGGGGGTGACCTCGATGAGCGCGCGGGCGATGGCGAGACGCAGTGCGCCGGCCTGTCCGGACGGTCCGCCACCGTGCAGCAGCGCCACGATGTCGAAGGACTCGGCACGCTCGACGGTGACCAGCGGAGCCTTGATCAGCTGCTGGTGCACCTTGTTCGGGAAGTAGTCCTCGATGGTGCGGCCGTTGAGCTTGAAGTCGCCCGAACCGGGGGTCAGACGGACGCGGACAACCGCTTCCTTACGACGACCGACGGTCTGGATGGGGCGATCGATCACGATCGGGGCCTGCGGCGCAGCAGCGGCCTCGATGTCCTCGGCGACCTCGGGCTCCTCGACGGACACGTACTCGTCCGCCGCGACCTCGACAACCTCGGTGATCTCTTCGGGGTTGGACACGTTCTGCTCCTCCGGCGCCGTCACTGGGCCACCTGCTTGATCTCGAATGGCACCGGCTGCTGCGCGGCGTGGGGGTGGTTCGGGCCCGCGTAGACCTTCAGCTTGCTGCTGATGGCGCGACCCAGCTTGTTCTTGGGGAGCATGCCGACGATGGCCTTCTCCACGAGGCGGTCGGGGTTCTTGTCGAGAACCTCACCGACGGAGCGGGACTTCAGACCACCGGGGTGTCCGGAGTGGTGGTAGAGGAACTTGCCCTCGCGCTTGTTGCCGCTGATCGCGACCTTCTCGGCGTTGATGATGACGACGAAGTCGCCGCCGTCAACGTGCGGTGCAAAGGTGGGCTTGTGCTTGCCGCGCAGCAAGTTGGCTGCCTGGACGGCAAGGCGGCCGAGCACCACGTCAGTGGCGTCGATGACGTGCCACGTGCGGGTCACATCTCCGGCCTTCGGGGTGTACGTAGACACAGAACTTCCTCGTCTTGTTCAATCCGCTGCTGGCCATTGCGTATCGTCGAGCGATTCCCGGCGGCCAGTTGAGACCCGAGAACCGCCAGCCACTGCGACACGGAGACACAGCGGCGCACGGCACGCCAACGGAGAACAATACCGGTCAGGGCGTACCGGGGTCAAAACTCACTCGGCGAGCGCATCGGCGAGCTGTTCGACCGCCCACGTCAGTTCGTCGCGCTCGATCACCAGCGGCGGGGCGATGCGGATCGTGCCCTCGTGCGCGTCCTTCGCGAGAACCCGGCGCGCCAGGAGTCGCTCACAGATCGTCCGGGCGGCCGGCATGCCGTCGGCCAGCTGCACACCGGCCCACAGACCGCGCCCGCGCACCTCCGACACGTGTTCCGGAGGCAGTTGCGACAGCATGCCGTGCAGGTAGCCGCCGAGTTCACGGCTTCGCTCCTGATATTCGCCGGTCTCGAGCAGGTCCACCACCGCACTGCCTACCGCGCAGGCGAGCGGGTTGCCCCCGAACGTGCTGCCGTGCTGCCCGGGGCCGATCACCGCCATCACCGGCCAGTCGGCGACGACGGCGGAGACCGGCATCAGGCCGCCGCCGAGCGCCTTGCCCAGCACGTACACGTCGGGGGTCACGTTCTCGTGGTCGCACGCGAACGTGTCGCCGGTCCGCCCGAGCCCGCTCTGGATCTCGTCGGCGATCATCAGGATTCCGCGCCGGGTGCAGATGTCCCGGACCGCCGCGAGATAGCCCGGGGGCGGCACCAGGACTCCGGCCTCGCCCTGGATCGGTTCGAGGAGCACGGCCACCGTGTTCTCGGTGATCGCGTCCTCGAGCGCGTCCGCGTTCCCGTATTCGACGGACGCGAACCCCGCCGGGTACGGGCCGAACCCGGTGTACGCGTCCGGATCGGACGAGAACCCGACGATCGAGATGGTGCGGCCGTGGAAGTTCCCGGCGCACGTGATCACGTCGGCGCGCCCCGCCGGCACACCCTTGACGTCGTACCCCCACTTACGGGCAAGTTTCAGCGCGGTCTCGACGGCCTCGGCGCCCGTGTTCATCGGCAGCACCGCGTCCTTCCGGCACAGCCGGCTCAGGTCCGCGCAGAAGGTAGCGAAACGGTCGTGCTGGAAGGCGCGGCTGGTCAGCGTGAGCCGGCCGAGTTGTTCGCGCGCCACCCGGACGAGCGCGGGGTGTGCGTGGCCGAAGTTGAGCGCCGAGTATCCGGCGAGCACGTCCAGGTAGTCGACGCCGTCGATTCCCTTCACCCACGCGCCGGCACCCGATTCGATCACGACGGGCAGCGGCGAGTAGTTGTGGGCGCTGTGCTCCTCGGCCCTGCTCAGCTGCTCACGCGTGGCATCCGACACGGAAACGACACCATCCGACATTGCTGGTCACCCCTGACTTTCGTCCCGGATCCCGCGGAAGCCGCGGAGCTCCAAAGTGCTGCACTTGATTCCGCCACCGGACTTGAGGAATTCGGAATAGTCGACCGGAACGGGTTCGTACCCGCGGTCCGACAACTCGTCGGCGAGGTGCGAAGCCTGCACGGGCAACACCACATTGGCGCCGTCGCTGACCAGGTTGAGTCCGAGCCAGTCGGTGTCCGTCTCGGCGGCGATCACCGCATCGGGGAACATCCGCTCGAGCACTGCGCGACTGTCCGGCGAGAACGCGGCGGGCAGGTACGCGATGGTGCTGTCGTCGAGTACACCCAGCGCGGTGTTGAGGTGGTAGTAGCGGGGATTCACCAGGTTCAGCGTGATCACCGGACGACCGAGGTGTGCCGACGCCTCGGCGTGCGACCGTGGGTCGGACCGGAATCCCGTTCCGGCCAGGATCACGTCGCCGACGACGAGGAAGTCGCCCTCCCCCTCGTTGACGTACCGCGGCAGGGTGGGCCTGATCAGCCCGTTGTCCCGAAACCACCGGAACACGTGTTCGGCCTCGGCGCGGCGCTCCGCGGTCCGGTATCTCGCGCCGAGAGCGACGCCGTCGACGACGAGTCCGCTGTCGGTGACGAACACCATGTCCGGGAGCCCCTCCACGGGGTCGACCGTCAGTACCTCGTGGCCGAGCCGCCGGTAGGTGTCCGCGAGTGCGGACCACTGCGACATCGCACGATCCCGGTCCACGGGCTCGCCGGGGCGCATCCAGTCGTTGATGGCGTAGACGACGTCGAAATACGTGGGCGGGCACATGAGGTACGTCCGCGGGTGGGCGTGGCGGACGGCGCCGCCCGGCGCGACCGCCGGCTCTTCGTACGGGTTCTCGGACTCGATACCAGCGGTGGGCGCCATCTCCACTCCCCCTCGATCGGTGTCGGTGACATCAGTATCCACCCACCAAAAGGCCTGATCAATGCGCTAGCGTTCCATCACATGGATGATTCGTTGCGTCTGGACGGGCTCGATCGGCGGATCGTTGCGCGACTGGAGCGCAATGCACGGTCCAGCTTCGCCACCATCGGCGCCGAGGTCGGACTGTCCGCCCCCGCCGTGAAGCGCCGGGTCGATCGACTGGTCGAGTCCGGAGTGATCACCGGATTCCATGCCGCACTCGATCCCCGCGCCCTCGGCCCGGGCGTCGAGGTGTTCGTCGAGTTGTACTGCAGCGGTCGCACGTCAGCCGTCGAGATCGCGCGGATCGTGTCCCGCCACACCGAAGTTCAGGAGGCGTACACCGTCACCGGCGACGCCAATGCCCTCCTCCGCGTCCGGACCACCGACACCGCACACCTCGAACGAACGCTGGAGAACCTGCGGTCGGAGCCTGCCGTCCTCCAGACCAAGAGCAGCGTCGTCCTCAGCCGCCTGATACCGACCGGCGACTGACGCCGTCGTCGCCTACCGCGCAGACCGCAGCGCCCCAGCAACCGTGGATTGCTGGGGCACCCCGGTGTGTCACGCGAAGATCAGAGCCAGGCCGTGGCGTTCCGGTCTTCCGCGGTCTGCATGTCGATGGCGCCGTCCTGGACGACCTTCGAGATCGTCTGCAGGACCTGGAGCAGATCCTCGTGAGAGCTGTCCCACTTGGCCTGCACCGCCTGGTAGTTGTCCCGCGCACCGCTCTCCCACTGCGCCACGAGGCCGTTGACGTAGCCCTTGAGCTCGTCGTGCGTCTCGCGCAGCTTCGCTTCGTTCGACTTGATGTCGGCCGCCAGCGCCTGCAACTCGGCAAATCCGTACTTCAACATTCGGTGCTCCCCTCGAGCTTCGTGACTGTTCTCGGTGCCGGCGCTAGATGTCGAGCGATCCCGAGGCTCCGGCCGAATGGATCGCATCCTGGTTGGCCTGCTCGGCGGCGTCGTAACCCTTGCCGTTCTCGCGGATCTTCACCGCGATCTCGTCCAGCGACTCCTGCATACGGCGCGAGGCATCTCCGTACCGTGCCATCAGGTTCATGAACGCCGCCTGCGCGCCACCCTGCCACGCCGAAGACGACTCCTCGCAACGGCCCTTGAGGCTGTTGATCGTGCCCTGCAGCTGGCTGTTCACCGTCTGCACGTGATTGGCCGCGACCTCCATCTGGCCGACATCGGTAACAACTCCCGCCATGTGTGACTCCTTCTGCTCTCGGTGCGGCGGCCCCCACTGGACTGCCCGAATTCACCCCTACACAAGATTGGACGCGTCATCCGCCCAATCGGTTCCACCTCTGTGGAAGATTTTCCGGCGAAGACGACGGGGTCACCGGACGATCACCAGCGACCGCACGACGTCTTCGCACACGCGCTCGATCGACTCCCACTCCTCGGCCAGGAATTGGCAGCCGACGCTCACCTGGAGATCGCGCTCGACAAGGACGTGCCATCGCACCGCGGAGCTCTCGTCGGGGAATTCGCTGTACGCGATGCCCGGTCGACCCCCGAACACGACATCGCGCTCGAGTGCGCCGAACAGTTCGGGCCGGCCACGCTGCGCGATCTTCGACGCGAGCGTCGCCGCCACCTCGTCGTATCCGGAACCTTCTCGAACCGCATTCTGCGTGATGATGATTCGCCTGTCGGCCCCACCTGCCGGCACCAGTTCCAGGCGGGGCACGGAGGAGTTCGACGCGGCGGGCGCCCGCTCCCTCCATCCGCTCGGCAGCGTCACGCGAATGCTGCCCACCTCGAGACCCGCGTCGGTGGTGGTGGTGGGCGCCGCGGACCGTGTAAGCGTCGTGGCCGGGTCCGCCGGTGCCGCGCTCGCATCGAGTGCGTGGACCGTGCCGGCGCCGGCGCCGGGGTCGCGAACTGTGAAGACGAGAACGGCGCCGAAGACCACTGCCAGCACCGCGGCCACCGCGAGGACCGTGGGCCGCACGTTGCGCCGGCCCCCGCGATCCGATCCCTGCAGTGCCGGCTCGAGCCAGTTGGCCTGCGGCACAGCCATCGTCGTCGGCGCCTCGTCGGTGTCGACCACGCCGGCGGCGAGTGCCCGGGCAATCTCTTCTCCGGTGACGATCCGGACCGTGTTCGCGGACGCGACCGCGATCACGGCGTCCCGCATCGCTGCGCGCTCCTGTGATTCTCCGGCCCCCGTCAGGAGGATTCCATCGACAACGCGATCACCGCGGGCCCGCGCGCCGAGTTCCACGATCGCCGCAGCCCACTGGTCGATTCCTTCGTCGGCGCAGAGCGACGGATCGTGCTCGCAGGCGACGACCCGGTATCCGCCGACCTCACCGACCACGTAACTGGCCGTGGCGCCCGTCGTCCGGCCTTCGAGCACCAGCCATCGGCCCCCGGGTGAAGCCGTACCCTCGGCCGCCGCGACGGCGACCGGAACCAGCACCGTGTCTGCGGCAATCCGTGAACCCGCGGCGGCGAGCACATTCCGCCGCGCGGAACCCCACTCCGTCGGGTGGGACAGTACCGCCGTCGCGATCGGCGACGCCTCCCCCACACCGCCGATCACAGACCGGAACACCGCGGTGAGTGCGTCGGACACCGCGAGAAGACCACCGTCGACGTCGACGTACTCGTCGTCGACGACGCAGAGCGGTGTCGTCTCGTGTACTGCCCTCGTCGCGCCCTGGACGCAGGACCACATGCCGGATTCAGTGAGGTGAATCGCGACCGCCGGCATCACAGCGGGGGCATCCACGCGAGTTGGATCAGGCCGGTACCCGCGCGGTTGACGAGCGTTCCGCGCCCGGGAGGCATCGCACTCGGACGGACGGTGCCGATGAGGTTGCCCTCCTCCCGGTTGCCGCTCATCACGAGGCCCGTGGATTGCAGATCGCGCAGACGGGCGATGACCGGCTCGTACATCGCCCGCGCCGCACCGCCGGAGCGTCGCGCGATGATCAGGTGGAATCCGATGTCGCGGGCGTGTGGCAGGAATTCGAGGATCGCGGCGACGGGGTTGCCGCTCGAGGTCACGACGAGGTCGTAGTCGTCGATGACGACGAAGATCTCGGGCCCCGACCACCAGGATCGGTCGCGCTGCTGCTGGCGGCTGAAACCGGGACCGGGCATGCGCTCCTTCAGCAGGAACGCGAGATCCCTCATGTTCGTCCCCAGCACGTCCTCGGACGGTGCGTAGGAGGCGAGGTGCGCCGTTTCGACGACACCGAGCATCGTGCGCCGGTAGTCGCCGAGAATGATCTTCGCCTGCTTGCTCGTGTTCGACGCCATGATGCCCTCGCAGATGTTCCGCAGGAGCGTCGTCTTACCGCATTCGGTGTCGCCGAACACCAGGAAGTGTGGCTGCTCGGCGAAGTTCAGGAACATCGGGGCCAACTCGGCCTCGTCCAGGCCGATCGGAATCTGCAGACATGCCTGCGCGGGATCGAGGTAGGCCGGCCACCCCCCGGCCGCGTGGAGCAGGTCTTCGCGGGCGATCTGCGCTGGCAGCATTCGCACCGCCGGAGCGGGCCTGCCGTGGGTCGCGGCGGCGACAGCGGACACCGCGTGCGCCACGCCGGTTGCCAGGTCGGTCGGATCCGAACTTCCGTCGAACCTCGGCAACCCGACCAGCAGATGCAGGCTGTCGCGGGTCATGCCGCGTCCGGGCCTGCCTTCGGGAACGAGTGCGGCGGTCTTGCGACCGAGGTCCGAGTCCGAGGGATCACCGAGACGCAGCTCGATGCGCGTGCCGAGCTGATCCTTGAGCGCGGGCCGGACCTCGCCCCACCGTGACGCCGTGAGAACCACGTGCACGCCGTACGACAACCCCTGGGACGCGAGGTTGGTGATCTGCTGTTCGAGAGCCTCGAAATCCTGACGGATGCTGCCGAACCCGTCGATCACCAGGAAGACGTCACCGAACGGGTCCTGCGCGATCCCTGCAGCGGCGCCGCCGGTACCGGGGTCGGAGGAACGCAGTCGCCGGAACTCCGCCATCGACTCGACCCCGAGTTCGCGGAACCGCTCCTCGCGTTGCCGCACGATCGTGTTCATCTCGGCGATGGTGCGCCGCACCCGGTCCACGTCGAGGCGGTTGGCGACCGAACCGACGTGCGGCAGTCCCGACAGTCCGGCGAGCGTGCCGCCACCGAAGTCGAGGCAGTAGAACTGCACCTGCTCCGCCGAATGGGTGGCGGCCAGCGACGTGACGAGCGTGCGGATCGCGGTGGACTTGCCCGACTGCGGTCCACCCACCACGGCCATGTTGCCGGTGGACCCGGACAGATCCACGACGAGTGGGTCGCGCCGCTGGTCGTAGGGCCTGTCGATGATCCCGATCGGTGCACGCAGCGAGCTCAGTGCGGGAACCGGTTCGGTGAGAACCGACCTCGGCAGCATCTGGTCGAGGGTGGGCGCGGCGTCGAGGGGCCGCAGCCACACCTCGTGGGCGCGAGGTCCGCGGTCCTTGATCCGTTCGACCACGACGTCGATGGTGGTGCGGGTGTCCGCGGCCTCCTCGGTCAGGTGGAGTGACTGTGGTTCGTCGTGGATCTCGACGACGTCGACTGCAACGGGTGCTGCCGTGAAGATCTTGGGCCGCAGATCGACCGCCGCCTCACCCGGCCGCCGCGCGTTGTCGACGCGTCCGCCCTCGTAGATGCCGGACACGTACGAGGCCTGGAAGCGGACGATCTCCGCGGAATCGCACTTGAGGTATCCGGCGCCCGGGGTCGCGGGCAGGTGGTAGGCGTCCGGCACACCGAGCACGGTGCGCGATTCGTTCGCCGAGAACGTCTTGAGGCCGATCCGGTACGACAGGTGGCTGTCGAGGCCTCGCAGTTTGCCTTCCTCGAGTCGCTGACTCGCCAGGAGCAGGTGAATGTGCAACGAGCGACCGAGCCTGCCGATGGCGACGAAGAGGTCCGCGAACTCGGGCTGCTGACTGAGCAGTTCGGAGAATTCGTCGACGACGATGAACAGTGCGGGCAGCGGGTCGAGGTCGGCGCCGGCCTGGCGGGCCTTCTCGTATTCGGTGACGTTGGCGAAGTTCCCGGAGGAGCGCAGCAGTTCCTGGCGTCGGTTCATCTCACCGGCGAGTGCGTCACGCATCCGGTCGACCATCGCGAGTTCCTCGGCGAGGTTGGTGATCACCGCGGCGACGTGTGGCGCTTCCTCGAGGCCGAGGAATGTGGCGCCGCCCTTGAAGTCGACGAGGACGAGGTTCAGCGCGTCGGGGGAATGCGTCGAGATCAGGCCGAGCACCAACGTCCGCAGGAACTCCGACTTACCGGAACCGGTGGCTCCGATGCACAGTCCGTGGGGCCCCATCCCGTTCTCGGCCGATTCCTTGAGGTCGATCTCGACCGGGTGACCGTCCACTCCGACGCCGATCGGGACCCGCAGCCGGTCGCGGCCCTGGCGGGGCAGCCACGCGTGATCCGGGTTGAGACGGCCGACGTCGCCGATCCCCAGCATCTGGCTCCACGTCTGCACCGGCTGATCGTCGTCGCCGGCGTCCACCGCCGTCTGCGACGCGGTCCGGTACGGCGCGAGCCGCCGGGCCAGTGTTTCCGCCTGGTGAGCGCTGACGAGGTCCGCGGTCGCGAACATCTCCACTCCGGCTCCGCTGCGGGCGCCGAGTGACCCGTCCTGTGCGACGAGTTGGAGGCCACGTGTGGCCGTCAGTCGCGAGCAGAAGCCGCTGATGTCGAGAACGGAGACCGAGTCGACGCCGCCGTCGGTGATCATCCCCGATTCGCCCTCGAGGATCCCGCCGTCGACGACGATGACGAACTGCGGAACACCGGGCGTGGCGGGCGCGTTGCGCGAAAACCGGTTCCGCATCGACAGCTGCGGACCGAGCGCAGATTCGAGCTCGAGGATCGAGCCGTAGATCATGCGGGACGAACCGACACCGTCGGACGAGTCCGGATGCTGCGCGTGCGGCAGCCACTTCGCCCAGTCCCACTCGTGCTCCGTGTCGGGACCGCACACGACGGCGACCAGGAGATTGTCCGGGCCGTGGAATGCGCACAACTGCATGAGCATCGACCGCACCAGGGACCGTGCGGTACCGCGGTCGCCCTCCACGGAGATGGCCGCGAAGCCGCGCAGCGACACCGCGGTGGGCAGATCCTGGACGACGGAGTGCGCGCGGACGAAGCGGCGAAGCGACACCGCTGCAACCGGTTCCAGATCCTCGACAGGTCCGGTCTCCGGCGCGATCAGGCGGGTGGCGAGGCGCTGGCTTCCCCGTCCGACGCGCACGTGGCAGTAGTCGGGGTCGGTGGTGCGGCGTTCCCACATGCGCGCCGTCCCTGCGAGGGTCCAGAGCAGACCGGGTTCGGGGTGACTCCAGTCGAGCGCTTTTCGCTGCTGCTCACCGGTCTCGTTGACGTCGCGCCGCAGCTGATCGAGGTAGCGCAGGTAGTCCTTGCGGTCCTCGTTGGCTTCCGCCGCTTTCGGGCCGCCACGACCGCCGCCTGCCAGCATGCCGAGCATCGACACCATCATCATGACGGGAAAGAGCATCGACATAGGGTTGCGGGCCATGCCCGAAGAGAACATCAGGGCCATCATCCCGACCATGGCGACGACCATGACCACGGGAAGGAGCTTGGTCAGAAGGTTTCCGGGAACCAGACGTGGAATCTCGGGCGGAGCCTGCAGACTCACTTCGCCGCCCGGAATGCGTGGTACTTCCCGTCGTGCTTTGCGCACGAACCGAATAGTGCTCACTACTCGCCCCCCATGACTACAACCGCCCCGAAAAATCCGTGCAGCCGATCCGATCCCGAAACTCCGGGTCCGCCCCCCTGGGCTCGATCCGCGAAGTCAGACACTAACCCATGAAGGACGACCGGGCATATAGGAGGTCCGCGCCCTGATGGACACTGGATGCGCCGCCCGCACTGTCGTAAGGTCACCGTGATCAAATCGGACGACGATCCGTGACCGGTCGTCGATCGGTGTCGTAACGGCGCAGATGGGGTTGTGCGTCGGAAGAGTTGGGGGAAATCGCAGTGTCCGTCACCCATGACGAATCGCGGGGATCCGCGTCGTCCACCCGTCCCGGTGCCGCGGCCGATCTGTGCCGCATCACCGTCCTGTCGACGCATTCGCAGGTCGATATGGCCGTTCCGTTCGGTGTGCCGCTCGCCATTCTCGTTCCGGGGATCGTCGACACCATCCGCACCCATCGCGGCACCAACGATTTCGACGACTCCCTCGAACAGTACGAACCGAGCGAGTGGGTTCTCGCCAAGATCGGGCACTCGCCGCTGTCGACCACGTTGACGTTGCACGAGCACGGAATCCGCGACGGCGATCTCCTCGTTCTCCAGAGTGTCCACACCAGCGCACCTCCGCCGCTGTTCGACGACATCATGTACAACGTGGCGATCGCCGACGCCGAGGGCGACCGCGAGTGGACCCGTGGTTCCGCGCGGGTGGCGGGTTCCGTCGCCGCCGTGCTCGGCAGCGTGGTCGGTTCGTTCGCACTGTTGTGGTCCGGGGCGGGGACGGAGGGATTCCTGGGGGCGGGTTGTGCCGTCGCGACGGCCCTGCTGTTCCTGATCGCCGGCGCGGTCACCGGCCGCGTCTACGGCGACGCGCCCAGTTCCGTGATCCTCAGTGGGTGCGCCGTTCCCCTCTCGTTCGCCGCGGGGATGCTGTTCGTGCCCGGCGATCTCGGCGCTGCGCACCTGCTCCTCGGGCTCGCGCTGGCCGGCACCACCGCCGTTCTGGCGTTGCGGCTGGGCGGTGTCGGACTGCGACTGTTCACGGCGCTGTCGGTGACCTCCCTGTTCGGATCGGTCGCTGCCCTGGTGGCCACACTGTTCGGCAACCCGACCGCCGCTGTCGGCGCGGGCGTCGTGGCGGCGGCGCTGATCGGACTCGCCTTCTCCGCCCGGGTGTCGATACTGCTGGCGAAGCTTCCGCTGCCCCCGGTCCCGGCGCCGGGCACGTCCGTCGATCCGTCCGAGGACGACCCGGACGACGAGGTGACGATGCCCTCGTTCGACTCCCTCGCACAGCGAGCGGCACGTGCCCGCAAGTACCTCACGGGCCTGGTCGGCGCGATGACGGCACTCGCCGTGACCGGCGCACTCGTCGCGGCGCACCCGGGCGTGCACGACGGAATCTACTGGCCCGGGCTCTCTCTCGCCGTCGCCACCGCCACCGTCCTGATGTTCCGGGGACGCACGTACAGCAGCGCCGAGCAGGCCGTTCCGCTGATCGCGGGCGGGGTGACGATCCTGGTTCTGCTGCTCACCGCCGCGGCTGTCGCGGTACCCGACTTCGCGATCGCATCGTTCGCCGTCGCGATCCTGTTCGCCGTCGGCGGGCTGGTCCTGGGGATCCTCGCACCCCGCCGGACGTTCTCGCCCGTGATGCGGCGGGTGGCCGAGCTCGTCGATCTGGCGGTGATCGCGTCGATCGTCCCGCTGGTGTGCTGGGTGACCGGTCTCTACGCTCTGATGCGTGGGCTGTGAGGCGCCCACTCACCCGCGCCGTGCTGGCCACCGCGATCGTGGCGGTCACCGCCGCCGTCGGCCAGGGCGGCGCCTCGGCCGTGGTGCCAGCTCCCGTGGACGTCGGGCTTGTTCCACCGGCGGACCGCCAGAAGGCCGAGCTGCGCCGCAATTGCAAAGATGCTGTGCGCGTGCCGGACGGCCCCGACGTCCCGGTGGCACAGCGCGATCTCGACTTCCAGTCGGTCTGGCCGATCACGAGGGGCGCAGGTCAGATCGTCGCGGTGATCGACACCGGCGTCTCGCGGCACCCCCGACTCCCCGGACTCATGGACGGCGGCGACCTCGTGGGGACCGAGACCGGGACGGTCGACTGCGACGCGCACGGCACACTCGTCGCCGGGTTGATCGGTGCCTCGCAGGTACCCGGATCCGGTTTCTCCGGTGGCGCACCGGATTCGCGGATCCTGTCGATCCGGCAGTCGAGCAATGCGTACAGCCCCGTCGGCCAGGCCGACGAGGTCGACAACGCGGGCAACTCGGTCGGCGGATACGGAAACGTTGTGACGATGGCAACGGCGATCCGGCGTGCGGCCGACCAGGGTGCGACCGTCATCAACATCTCCGAGGTGGCGTGCAAGACCGCTGCGGAGGGGATCGGCAGCGGCGACCCGTACGTGGGGGCCGCCGTGAAATACGCCGTCACGGTGCGGAACGCCGTGGTGGTCGCGGCGGCAGGCAACTTCGGCTCCGGAGACTGCAAGATTCAGAATCCACCGGCCGACCCCCTTCGGCCCGGCGCCGATCTGTCGGACTCCGTGAGCACGATTGCCAGTCCCGCGTGGTACGACGACTATGTGCTCACCGTCGGCTCCGTCGACGCGAACGGGTCGGCGAGCGACTTCAGCCTGGCCGGTCCGTGGGTCGACGTCGCAGCGCCGGGAACCGGTTTGACGTCACTGCACCCGACCACCGGTGACCTGACGAATACGGTATACGGCCCCGAGGGCAACGCGGAGCCGGTGCAGGGAACGAGTTTCGCCGCCCCGTACGTCTCGGCGACAGTCGCCCTGGTCCGGTCGCGGTTCCCGCAACTGTCCGCACAACAGGTCGTGGCCCGTATCGAGGCCACGGCCCATGCCCCGGCAGAGGGGTGGAATCCGTCGGTCGGGCACGGGATCATCGACCCGCTGGCGGCAGTCACCGCCGACGTGCCGCTCGAGGATGCGACCGTCGATCAGTCGAGTTCCGTCGCGGTCGAGGCGCTTCCGGCCGCTGCTCCCCCGGACCATCGGCCACGCGATGTCGCTGTGGCGGCCACCGGAACGCTGGGTGCGCTGCTCGTGCTCGGCGTCCTGGCGTCGTTCCCGCTCCGCCGCCGGTTCCGCTCGTCGGCCGACCGGCACTGATCCGATCTGCTCCGCGGGGAGGGTGCGGACGCCTGAGCGAGTCCGTGCCCCTCCCCGGGAACTTCTACTTGGATCCTGACGCGACAGCAGCGGGGTCGAGGTCCGGTGCGACACCGTCGTGTGCGACGAGTGCCGACGACTTTCCGAGCGAGGGGCCCTGCGCCAGGAGGCCGAGTATCTGCCAGGGCGCGAGAGGCTGGGCGCCGTCGAGCCCCAACGCCTTGGCCGAGTCCTTGTCTGCGCCCTTGTCCGGGATGCCGAACCGAACTCCCGTGTCCGCGACGAAGAACCAGCTGTCACGTCGCGTGCTCGTGGGCTCGATGCCGGTGGACTGCACGAAACCGCTGGTTCCCGGTTGTACATAAACTGTGTCGGCGTTGTCGCCCGCGCCGTCCGCCTGGGCCAGTTCGACCGCGCGGGCGTCGCCGGGAATCGGGAGGGAACGACCCGCGACCAGCGACAGTCCGGCCGCCGGACCACTCGCGCCGGTCTCGTCCGGTGCACGGAGAGGCGTCCAGGTCAGGCAGCTCACGGGTTTGTCGGAGGCATCGACGATCGTGGGCGCCGACTCGGGGAAACTGTCCACCGCAATCTGTTCCACGGAGGGGATCCGATTGGTGGTGTCCGGAGGGACGCTCGACATCTCCGTGTCGCCGTGCGAGTCCGACAGGAAGATCAGGTTCGCGACGGCCGAGCTGATCTTCTGGATTCCGTCGCGAAGCACCACGTAATGGGTGGTCTCGGAGCCGATCAGCGCGGTGAACACCGATCCCACGACCTTGTCCTGCAGCGGGTACCGGGGACTGCTCCCCGCCCCCGGAATGACGGGAGCCGCGAGTGGCGGCACCTCGGGGATGGCGTTGACAAACCCCTTGCTCACCGGTCGCGGCCGAGCGCCTTCGAGACCGAGCGCGCGGGTGATCGCCGGGTCGTCCAGGTCGACCCGTGCGCGCTTGCCTCCGTAGATCAGGTACGACGCATCGGAAGTCGACGCGAGCAGGGCCTGATCGCCGGCGAGGGTCCCGCCGCCGTCGGGGCCCTCGGTCTCACCGATGACGACCGATGTTGTGACGGAATGATTTCCGTCTGCCGCGATCGAATCACACACGGTCCACGGTGTCTTCGCCGCGGGATCTCCGGCCGGCAGCGCCGACGGCGCGCCGGGGATCCCGACGAGGGCACCCCGCGGGCGAGTATCGAGTTCGGATTCCTTGACGATCACCGGATTCTCGGACTTTCCGACGATGAGCCGGGCGGACGCGAGGTTCAGAACGGGGCGGAGTGTGTCGCCCATGACGACGAACATCGCGCCCGAATCCTTGCCGACGACGATCGACGCGTCGCCGATCTTGTCCTGCGGACGGAACAGCGCCAGCGCGGCGCACCCGGCGAGGCCGAGCGACGCGATCACGACCCCCACCGCGAGTGCGCGCGACTGCGACCGCATGGGGTCGTGCAGCATTCGGACGTCGCGACGCACCAGGGCGTGCTCCATCCGTCTGACCAGAAATCGATACCCGTTGACCTGCCACCGGGTAGTGGGTGTTACAGCCATTGTTCCTCCCCCGTGCTGCACCGCGCTCGGGGGGACACGATACAGTTCGGTCGACAGTCTTCACGGCGGACGGGGTACGGGTCTGCCGGGTTCAGGTATTCGGGGGAGGAACCATGGACCGTTCACGCGTCACGCGCCGGCCGTCGTCTCTTAGGTTTTCGGCGACCGAGGTGGTCATCGCGCAAGTTCTGGGGGTGACCGGCGGGGTCGTGGCCTCGCTGTGCGGGCTGCTCTGGTGGGGCGCCGTCGCACTTGCCGTCGTCCTCGTCGTCGCCTCGCTCGTCCGGGTGGGCGGCTGGTCGAGCCTGGCCTGGGCCCGGACGTATTGGCGGTACTGCACCGAACCCGGCCGGACGGAGTCCCGCACCGTCGGTTTCCAGGCGCCGACCGGTCAGTCCGTCGGGCTCCGCTGGGACGGGGGGAACGTGGTTGCCGTCGTCGAGGTCCTGCCTCCCGCGGGGAGTCTCACCCAGATCACCCGTGACGGCTTTCAGATGACGCACGAACTGCCCGCCGAAGCGCTCGCCGCGTGCCTCGTGCAGCACGACATCTCGTTGACCGGAATCGACATCGTCAGCCATGGCTATCGCGCCGCGGCGGGCACACCCGCGACCGATGTGTACGACAGGCTGGTCGGTCCGCTCCCGGCGACCGCGACCCGGATGGTCTGGCTCACCCTGCGATTCGACGCCACCGAGAGCGTCGCCGCGGTGGCGCGACGAGGCGGTGGCGAGGAAGGCGCTTCCCGCGCGATTACGATCGCGGCCGGCCGTGTCGTGCGCGCCCTCGCCGATTTCGGGTGCCGCGCGCGGATTCTCACCGCTCCGGAGATCGACTCCGCCGCGCTGCAGATCAGCCGCGGCGTCGACCCGAGGACCGTCACTCAGACGTGGAGACAGGCACCGTTGCCCGGAGTGTGCAATACCGGCTACGGTGTCGACCCGCGGTACCTGACGCGTGATCTGCTCGCGAAGCTGTGGGTTCCGTCGAGCCTCGGTACGACCGTGACGATCCGACTCCGTCCCAGCGGGCACGAAGGACAGGTGAAGGTCGGTGCGGCCTGCCGGGTGACCTCCCGGACGATGCCGGATCCGCTCGCGATTCCCGGGCTCGTCTCGATGCAGGGCAGGCACAAGGACGGGCTGCTGTCCAATCTCCCCGTCGCGATGGCGGACCTCGACGACGTGATGCCGTTGACCGACATGTCCGTCGAGGATCTGCGCGGCCTGCAGTTGCCCCCGGCGGGGTGCGGTCAGCTCATCGGCTCCGACGACTACGGCCACGGAATCACCGCTCGCATCGCGGGTCCCGGCGTCGGCATGGTCTATGTGGCGGGCGAACTGTACCTCGCCCAGCAATTGGTGTTCCGTGCCGTCGCGACGGGTGCCCGGGTGCTCATCCACACCGATCGGCCCGACGCGTGGTCGTCGTTGATCGATTCCATCGCCACGCCGGACCGATTGCGCGTCGCGGGTCACGACCCGCAGTCCGACAACAGGTTCAACACGGTGGTGTTCGACGGCGTCGACGCGCTGCCGCCCCGCGCCGGGGTCACGGCGATCTACCTGTACGGGGAGCCGAGTCAGTGGCCCGGCGCCGAACCGGATCTGTCCATCGTCCAGCCGAATGCTCTCGGCGACCGGATTCTTCTGTCGACCGGCGGGACGAGCATCGAACTGATGCTGGTCACGATCTCGTCGGAGACGGCGTTCATCGGACGCCCGCGTGCGGTGGAAGACTACCCGCCCGCCTACCAGTACTAGCCCGGATACGGCGTTCTCTCGCGCTGCAGGCGGACCGCCTCGGCCCACCACACCAGTTGGGCCAGCATGCGGTCGGCGGAGTCGATGGCGGCGCCGTCGGTGGTCTGCCCCTGGTCGTCGAATCTCTTGCGCACCTGGTGGAAGCTCACGCTCTGCCGGACCGACACCATGTGCAGTTCCGCCACCACCTGGCGTAGCTGTTCGGTTGCGCGGAGCCCGCCGGCCAGCCCGCCGTACGACACGAAACCGATGGGCTTCGAACGCCATTCGTGTTTGAGACTGTCGAACGCGGTCTTCAGCGCCGCGGGGTAGCCGTGGTTGTATTCGGAGGTGACGGCCACGAATCCGTCGGCTCGGCCCACCCGCTCGCGGAATTCGTCCGTCACCGGTGACTCGCCGAGATCCTGCGGCAACGGCGTGTCTGCGAGGTCGATGACCCCCACGTCCAGTCCCGGGTACGCGCGCGCACGTTCGGCGAACCAGCCGGCGACGACGGGAGCGATCCGGCCGACCCTGACCGACCCGATGATGATCTCGATCCGGACGGGCTCTACTGCGATCACGAACACGCTCCTTCGTCCCGGGGCAATCCTGGAGGTCGGCGATCAGGCATCAGTCGCCGCAGCAGCCGCCGGGCACGGATCGAACGTCCCGGGTGATCTGGTTGCGTGCCGCCAGATCCGCGTCCTCGGGGTAGTCGACCCGCACCAGGGACAGTCCGTGCGCCGGGGCCACCAGAATTGAACTCGACCGCGACTTCTCCCGGAGGAGACCCTCGATCCAGCCGAGATCGCGTCTGCCCTCCCCCACGGCGAGAACCGCACCGACGAGACTGCGCACCATCGACCAGCAGAACGCGTCGGCGCTGACGAAGGCGGTGAACACGTCGCCGTCGCGGTCCCAGTCGAAACGCTGCAAATCGCGGACCGTGGTCGCGCCTTCTCTGCGTTTGCAGAACGCCGCGAAGTCGTGCAGTCCGAGCAGCATCGCGGACGCCGAGCGCATCAGTTCGAGGTCGAGGACCTTCGGGTACGACACGGTGTCCCTGGCTCGGAGCGGGTCGGCACCGTAGACCGCCGATGTCAGGCGGTACTCGTAGTGCCTCCGCATCGCCGAGAACCGTGCATCGAAATGTTCGGGCGCGAAGGAGATCCGCGTGATCCGCACATCCTTCGGCAGAAACCGCGCGAGCCTGCGGACCAGCCGGGACGGGTCGTCCGGCAGGGCGTCCACCGGAACGTCGACGTGTGCGACCTGACCGATGGCGTGGACGCCGGCGTCGGTGCGCCCCGCCACCGTGAGCTGCAACGGCGTGCGCAGGACGGCGCCGAGCTTCTCCTCGATCTCCCCGCACACGGTGCGCAGGCCGTTCTGGCGGGCCCACCCGGAGAAGTCCGTCCCGTCGTACGCGATGTCCAGGCGCAAGCGACGGGTCTCATACGAAACGGGCCCGCCGTCCCTCGGGGGGACGACGGGCTCGTTCGATTCAGCGTGTGCCGAAACCAAGTGGACTAGTCCTTCTTGGCCTCTTCGGCCGCCGAGGCATCCTTCGCCTCTTCGGCTTCAGCCGCGTCGGCCGCGGTGGCGGACTCGTCCTCGATGGCCTCGACGACGGCGTCAGCGTTCTCGACCTCGGCGTCGGTTGCCTCGGCCTCGACGGCCTCGACGACGTTCTCCTCGGCGGGAGCGGCAGCCGGCGCATCCTTCGACGCCTTCACGCGACGAGCGCGGTCGGCCTCGGAGGTGACGGTCTTCTCCTTGACGAGCTCGATGATCGCCATCGGCGCGTTGTCGCCCTTGCGGGGGACCGTCTTGATGATGCGGGTGTAGCCGCCGTCACGATCGGCGTAGAACGGGCCGATCTCCGCGAACAGGGTGTGCACGACATCCTTGTTGCGGATGACCTTCAGAACCTCGCGACGGTGAGCCAGGGTTCCGGCCTTGGCGTGCGTGACGAGCTTCTCGGCGTACGGGCGCAGGGCCTTGGCCTTGGACTCCGTGGTGGTGATGCGGCCGTGCTCGAAGAGCGCGGTAGCCAGATTGGCGAAGATCGCCTTCTGGTGCGAAGCCGACCCGCCGAAGCGGGCACCCTTCTTGGGCTTGGGCATGATGATCTCCTAGTAAAGGACCGTGAGCTACAGCTGTTCGGTCTCGGCGTAGTCCTCGGTGCCCTCGGCATCACCGAAGGAACCGGCGTCCGTGTCGCTCCACGTTCCGGTAGCGGCGTCGTAGCCGGCAACGGTGGTGGGATCGAAGGACGCGGGGCTGTCCTTGAGGGCCAGGCCGAGCGAATGCAGCTTGACCTTCACCTCGTCGATGGACTTCTGTCCGAAGTTGCGGATGTCGAGCAGATCGGACTCGGTACGGCCGACAAGCTCACCGACGGTGTGAACACCCTCGCGCTTGAGGCAGTTGTAGGAACGAACCGTCAGGTCCAGGTCCTCGATGGGCAGTCCGAACGAAGCGATGTGATCGGCCTCGGCGGGCGAGGGTCCGATCTCGATGCCTTCTGCTTCGACGTTCAGCTCACGGGCCAGGCCGAAGAGCTCAACCAGGGTCTTGCCCGCAGAAGCGAGCGCGTCCCGAGCGGTGATGGAGTTCTTGGTTTCCACATCGAGCACGAGCCGATCGAAGTCGGTGCGCTGCTCGACACGGGTGGCCTCCACCTTGTAGGTGACCTTGAGCACCGGCGAGTAGATCGAGTCGACCGGGATACGGCCGATCTCGGCGCCGGACGCCTTGTTCTGGACGGCGGGGACGTAGCCGCGACCGCGCTCGACGACGAGCTCGATCTCCAGCTTTCCCTTGTCGTTCAGGGTGGCGATGTGCAGATCCGGGTTGTTCACGGTGACGCCGGCCGGGGGCACGATGTCGCCTGCGGTCACAGCGCCGGGGCCCTGCTTGCGGACGTACATGGTGACCGGCTCGTCCTCTTCGGAGCTCACGACGAGACCCTTGAGGTTCAGGATGATGTCGGTGACGTCTTCCTTCACACCGGGAACTGTGGTGAACTCGTGCAGAACGCCGTCGATGCGGATGCTGGTGACAGCAGCGCCGGGAATCGACGAGAGCAGCGTACGGCGGAGCGAATTGCCGAGGGTGTACCCGAAGCCTGGCTCGAGGGGCTCGATGACGAACTTCGAGCGGTTGTCAGCGATGACCTCTTCGGTCAACGTGGGTCGCTGAGAAATGAGCATTGGATTTCCTCCTGTACGGGCGTCCGCTATTTGACGCCCACGATGGGAAAGGCACTTCGTGCCCGTGCGCCTTTCCGGTAGTCGGAACTACCGGAAAGGCGCACGAGCCGTCAGGCCTACTTCGAGTAGTACTCGACGATGAGCTGTTCCTGCAGAGGAACGTCGATCTGCGCACGCTCGGGAAGCTGGTGAACCAGAACCCGGAGGCGTCCACCGACGACCTGCAGCCAACCCGGGATCGGGCGATCGCCCTGGGTCTCGCGCGCAACCTGGAAGGGAAGCGTGGACAGCGACTTCTCCTTGACATCGATGATGTCGTACTGGGAGACGCGGTAGCTGGGGATGTCGACCTTCTTGTTGTTCACGAGAAGGTGACCGTGCGTGACCAGCTGACGGGCCTGGCGGCGGGTGCGAGCCAGTCCGGCGCGGTACACGACGTTGTCGAGACGCGACTCCAGGATGCGGAGCAGGTTCTCACCGGTCTTACCGGGGCGGTTGTTCGCCTCCTTGTAGTACAGGCGGAACTGCTTCTCCATGACGCCGTAGGTGAAGCGAGCCTTCTGCTTCTCCTGCAGCTGGAGCAGGTACTCGCTCTCCTTGATCCGCGCGCGGCCGTGCTGGCCCGGCGGGTAGGGACGACGCTCGAACGCCTGGTCGCCTCCAACGAGGTCGACGCGCAGACGACGCGACTTGCGGGTGATGGGTCCGGTATAACGTGCCATTTTTTTCTACCTATCCTTCCCGCTAGACCCGACGCCGCTTGGGCGGACGGCAGCCGTTGTGCGGCTGGGGGGTGACATCGGAGATGGTGCCGACCTCGAGGCCTGCGGCCTGAAGCGAGCGGATCGCGGTCTCACGGCCGGAGCCGGGGCCCTTGACGAAGACGTCGACCTTCTTGACACCGTGCTCCTGCGCCTTGCGGGCTGCGTTCTCTGCGGCCAGCTGAGCGGCGAACGGGGTCGACTTACGCGAACCCTTGAAGCCGACGTGTCCCGAGGACGCCCAGGAAATCACGTTTCCGGCGGGGTCCGTGATGGACACGATGGTGTTGTTGAACGTGCTCTTGATGTGAGCGGCGCCGTGCGGGACGTTCTTCTTGTCCCTGCGACGCGCCTTCTGGGTCTTCTTCGGACCGGTGCTACGTGACTTGGGGGGCATTACTTCGCCTTCTTCTTGCCTGCAATGGTGCGCTTCGGACCCTTACGGGTGCGGGCGTTGGTCTTGGTGCGCTGACCACGCACGGGCAGACCACGACGGTGGCGCAGGCCCTGGTAGCAGCCGATCTCGATCTTGCGTCGGATGTCGGCCTGGACCTCGCGGCGAAGGTCACCCTCGACCTTCAGCGACTCCTCGATGTACTCGCGGAGCTTGGCCAGATCCTCGTCCGAGAGATCCTTGCTCCGCAGATCCGGGCTGACGCCGGTGGCGTCCAGGATCTCCTTGGAGCGGGTACGGCCGATGCCGTAGATGTAAGTAAGTGCGATCTCCATCCGCTTTTCACGGGGAAGATCGACACCTGCGAGACGTGCCATGTCGGCATTTCCTATCGGTGTGCGGAGGTCTGCTCCCAGTCCATCCCCTGTGCCTCTTCAAACGTCGGCGGTCTCGCGACCGGCAATGCTTCAACTAACTCAGTGGGGCCCCGGCCTCCGTGCCGGGGGTGAACCAGTACCTGCTCGAGAGCCGTGAGTACCGGCTGGTGCTGGGAGGTCATCTTTGCTTGTTGCCAAGCAGATCCTCGAAAAGCGGAGATCTAGCCCTGACGCTGCTTGTGGCGCAGGTTCTCGCAGATCACCATGACCCGGCCGTTACGACGGATCACCTTGCACTTTTCGCAGATCTTCTTGACGCTCGGCTGAACCTTCACGTCTTCTGATCTCCTGTTTTGTGGCAGCCCACTACGCAGATCCGCAGCGGACGTACTTCTCCCCGACCTGGTCGGGCGGGGAAGCTTTTACTTGTACCGGTAAACGATGCGTCCGCGCGACAGGTCGTAGGGCGACAGCTCCACGACAACGCGATCTTCCGGGAGGATGCGAATGTAGTGCTGACGCATCTTTCCGCTGATGTGGGCGAGAACCTTGTGGCCGTTCTCGAGCTCAATGCGGAACATCGCATTGGGCAGCGGCTCGACTACTCGTCCCTCGACCTCGATGGCCCCGTCTTTCTTAGCCATATCCTCCGCGATCCATGTGGTTTGGCGTGCTTATTGCATCTGTTTCCGTTACCGTGGCGCCCAATGGGATCTTCACCGGCCGAAACATGAACAATCCGGATCGAATCCGGCACTGGGCACGCAGACAACCGGCACGCATAGCGCACCGTTGATCCATGTTACGGCAAATTGCTCACCAGGCCAAATGCGGTCCCGGCGGACCTGCCCGCCCGGCGAGAATTCCGCTTCCGAACCCCAGCGGTCACGACTCGAAGGATGGTGTGCGTGCGCGCCCTGGTACAGCGAGTGACGTCCGCGTCGGTCCGGGTCGACGGCGACGAGGTGGGACGGATCACTCCCCCGGCCGGCGGCCATGGGCTGCTCGTCCTGGTCGGCGTCACCCACACGGACGACGCGGCGAAGGCGGCTCTACTCGCGAAGAAGGTGTGGACCATGCGGATCCTGGAGAACGAGCAGTCCGCCGCCGACCTCGACGCCCCGGTGCTCGTCGCCAGTCAGTTCACCCTGATGGCGGACACCCGGCGCGGCAGGCGCCCGTCCTGGTCCGCCGCGGCGCCGAGGCCCGTGGCGGAACCACTGGTGGACGAGTTCACCGGCGCCCTGCGCGAGCTGGGCGCCACCGTCGAGACGGGTGTGTTCGGCGAACACATGGAGATCAGTCTCGTCAACGACGGTCCGGTGACACTGCTGATCGACGTGTAGGCCCACGCCCGCAGGCGCTCGCTACTCCGGACGCAGAGTGAGAATGCGCGGCCCGTCCTCGGTGACCGCGACGGTGTGCTCCCAATGCGCGGCACGAGTGCCGTCCGTGGTGACGACGGTCCAATCATCTTCGAGGACAACGGTATCCGTGGTGCCGAGGGTCAGCATCGGTTCGATCGCCAGAACGGATCCGACCACCAGCTGGGGCCCCTTGCCGGGAGCTCCCTCGTTGGCGAGGAACGGCTCCATGTGCATTTCGCGGCCGATGCCGTGACCGCCGTAGCCGTCGACGATTCCGTACTTGCGGTCGTGCGCGACCTCGGCGGCGCGGGTGCCGAGTTCGATGGCGTGCGAGATGTCGGTGAGCCGGTTGCCGGCCAGCATGGCGGCGATGCCCGCCTCCATCGACAGCCGGGTGGCCTCGCTGAGTTGCTGGTCGGCTTCGATGATGTCGCCGACACCGAAGGTCCACGCGGAGTCGCCGTGCCAGCCGTCGAGAATGGCGCCGCAGTCGATGGAGACGAGGTCTCCCTCGGCCAGAATGTCTTCTGCCGAGGGAATCCCGTGCACCACGCGATCGTTCACGGACGAACAGATCGACCCGCTGAAACCGTGGTAGCCCTTGAACGACGGCACGGCGCCCGCGCCGCGGATGACCGACTCGGCCACCTCGTCGAGTTCGAGCGTGCTCACACCCGGCTTCGCCGCGTCGCGGACCGCGACGAGAGCCGCACCGACGATGGCGCCGGCGGCCGCCATCGCGTCCAGCTCGCCCGCGGTCCGGAACGGAACGACCTTGCGTTTACGCCCGAAGCCCATTACTTGCCCAGAGCTGCCAGTGCGCGAGCATTGACCTCGTCGACCTCACCGAGGGCGTCGACGGTCACCAGCTGCTCCTTGTAGTAATCGAGCAGCGGCGCGGTCTCCTCGCGGTACACCCGGAGCCGGTTGCGGATGACGTCTTCCTTGTCGTCGGCGCGGCCACGGGCCAGCATCCGCTCGACCACGACGTCCTCGTCGACGATGAACGACAGCACTGCATCGAGCTTGGTGTTCAGCTCGGCCAGGATCGCCTCGAGCGCCTGGGCCTGGTCGACGGTCCGGGGGAAACCGTCCAGGAGGAAACCGTTGGCCGCATCCGGCTCGCCGACGCGCGCCTTCACCATGTTGTTGGTGATCTCGCTGGGAACGAGGTCCCCGGCGTCCAGGTACTTCTTCGCCTCGAGGCCGAGAGGGGTGGCCTGGCCGATGTTCGCGCGGAACAGGTCGCCCGTGGAGATGTGCGGGACGCCGAGCTTCTCGGACAGGATCGCGGCCTGGGTGCCCTTGCCTGCACCGGGAGGACCAAGGAGGACAAGTCTCACTTGAGGAACCCTTCGTAGTTACGTTGCATCAATTGACTTTCGATCTGCTTGACGGTGTCCAGGGCGACGCTGACGAGAATCAGCACGGCCGCACCACCGAAGATGCTGCTGGAGGTCTGGCTTCCGGACAGGAAGAAGTGGGGCAGCACCGCGATCAGGCCGAGGTAGATCGAGCCGGGAACGGTGATGCGGTTGAGCACGTAATTCAGGTAGTCCGCGGTCGGGCGACCCGGGCGGATACCGGGGATGAAGCCGCCGAACTTCTTCATCTCGTCTGCGCGCTCTTCCGGATTGAACGTGATCGCGACGTAGAAGAACACGAAGAACACGATCAGCGCGAAGTAGATGACGATGTACACCGGGTTGTTCGGATTCACCAGGTACTCGTTGATGATCCGCTGCCACCAGCTGGGGTCGGTGGACGATGTGGCACCGGTGAGCTGCGCGATGAGGTTCGGCAGGTACAGCAGCGAGGACGCGAAGATGACCGGGATGATGCCGGCCTGGTTGACCTTCAACGGCAGGTACGTCGACGAACCGCCGTACATCTTGCGGCCGACCATGCGCTTGGCGTACTGCACCGGGATGCGCCGCTGACCCTGCTCGACGAAGACCACGCCGGCGATGATGGCGAGCGCCGCGACGCAGATGATCGCGAAGATCAGTCCCCCGCGGCTGTCCAGGATGGCCTTGCCCTCGGACGGCAGGCGGGACGCGATACCCGAGAAGATCAGCAACGACATACCGTTGCCCACGCCGCGCTCGGTGATGACCTCACCGAACCACATGACGAGGGCGGCGCCCGCGGTCATGACGAGCACGATGATCACGAGGCCGAAGATGCTCTTGTCGGCGATGATCTCTTCCTGGCATCCCTGCAGCAACTGGCCGCGCGACGCAAGCGCAACGATGCCGGTGGCCTGGAGGATTGCCAGGGCGATCGACAGATAGCGCGTGTACTGCGTCATCTTCGCCTGGCCGGACTGGCCTTCCTTCCGGAGTTCCTCGAACTTCGGAATGACGACCGTCAACAGTTGGACGATGATGCTGGCCGTGATGTACGGCATGATGCCGATCGCGAAGATCGACAGCTGCAGCAGCGCACCGCCTGAGAACAGGTTGATCAGCGAGTAGATGCCCGCAGAGTCGCCGCCCGACAGCTGATCGACGCACGAGCGGACGTTGCCGTAGTCGACGCCCGGCGACGGGATCACCGCGCCGATGCGATACAGCGCAACGAGACCGAGCGCGATGAGGATCTTCCGCCTCAGGTCCGGGGTCCTGAGGGCCGAGACGAAGGCGGAAAGCAAAGATCCTCCTGGCACGACGGTGGGGAGACGAAGCCGTAAAGCGACTTGTCCGTGAATGAACTCTAGAACTCTAACAGTGGCAACTGAACGCACAGTTGGGAGACCTGCGGCAGCGCCGGCCATACAGCCGCAAATGGCCGCAGTACAGCGCGACGCTGTACTGCGGCCATCTACTGGCTAGCGGTGATCGCTCACAGCTCGGTGGCGGTACCACCGGCAGCAGCGATCTTCTCCTTGGCGGAGCCGGTGAACTTGTCGACCGTCACCTGGACGGCGACAGTCAGGTCGCCGTCGCCGAGAACCTTGACGAGCTGGTTCTTGCGAACGGCACCCTTGGCAACGAGGCCCTCGACCGTGACCTGTCCACCCTCGGGGAACAGACGGGCGATGTCGCCGACGTTGACGACCTGGTACTCGGTGCGGAACGGGTTGGTGAAACCCTTGAGCTTGGGCAGACGCATGTGCAGCGGCATCTGTCCACCCTCGAAGGCGGCGGGCACGTTCTTGCGGGCCTTGGTGCCCTTGGTGCCGCGGCCTGCGGTCTTACCCTTGGAACCTTCACCACGACCGACGCGAGTCTTCTCGGTCTTGGCTCCCGGCGCGGGGCGCAGGTGATGCAGTTTGATGGTCATGGTTAGACCTCCTCAACTGTGACGAGGTGGCGCACCACGTTGATCAGACCGCGGTTCTGGGCATTGTCCTCGCGGACAACCGTCTGACGGATGCCCTTCAAGCCGAGGGTGCGCAGCGAGTTCCGCTGGTTCTGCTTGGTACCGATGGTGCTCTTGATCTGAGTGACCTTGAGTTCGGCCATTACTTCACGCTCCCAGCCTGTGCGCGCGCACGCAGCATGCCGGCGGGGGCAACGTCCTCGAGGGCGAGACCGCGGCGAGCGGCAACTTCCTCGGGGCGCTGCAGGCCCTTGAGCGCAGCAACGGTCGCATGCACAACATTGATGGCGTTGTCGCTACCGAGCGACTTCGACAGAATGTCGTGGATGCCGGCGCATTCCAGCACGGCACGCACCGCGCCACCGGCGATGACACCGGTACCGGGGCTTGCCGGACGCAGCATGACGACGCCCGCTGCGGCCTCACCCTGAACCGGGTGCGTGATAGTGCTGCCGATCATCGGAACGCGGAAGAAGCTCTTGCGAGCCTCCTCGACGCCCTTCTGGATGGCCGCAGGAACTTCCTTGGCCTTGCCGTAGCCGACGCCGACCAGTCCGTTGCCGTCGCCCACGATCACCAGAGCGGTGAAGCTGAAGCGACGACCACCCTTGACGACCTTCGACACGCGGTTGATCGTGACGACGCGCTCGATGTGGTTCGACTTCTCGGCCGACTGTCCGCCGCGACGATCGTCGCGACCGCCACCACGACGGTCGCCGCCGCCGCGGTTGTCCCCCGTGTTGGGGCCATTCTGTCCGGCGGGTCCGCTTCCGCCGTCACGCCTCTGACGTCCCGGCATCAGGCTGTCCTTCCGTTCATGTACTCGGTCTTGGTCATCAGAACTTCAACCCGCCTTCGCGAGCTGCGTCCGCAAGGGCCGCGATGCGACCGTGGTAGCCGTGTCCACCGTGGTCGAACACGACGGTCTCGACACCGGCTGCCTTCGCGCGCTCGGCGATCAGCTGACCGACCTTCGCACTGAGGGCCTTCTTGTCGCCGTCCGCTGCACGCACGTCGGCCTCGGTGGTCGACGCCGCGGCCAGGGTGTGGCCGGCGAGGTCGTCCACGAGCTGGACGTGGATGTGGCGCGAGGACCGGTTGACGACCAAGCGGGGACGCTCGGGCGTGCCGGAGACCTTCTTGCGGAGACGGAAGTGACGACGCACCTTCGACAGGCGACGCTTCGTGGACGCATCCTTGCCGAGCGGAATCCGCTTGGCTTTCTGGTTTGCAGTCTGGCTCATATCACTTACCCGTCTTTCCGACCTTGCGGCGGATCTGCTCACCCTCGTAACGCACGCCCTTGCCCTTGTACGGGTCCGGACGACGGAGACGACGGATGTTGGCCGAGATCTGCCCGACCTTCTGCTTGTCGATGCCCGACACCGAGAACTTGGTGGGCGACTCGACCGCGAAGGTGATGCCTTCCGGAGCCTCGATCGGGACCGGGTGGCTGTAGCCGAGTGCGAACTCGAGGTCCTTGCCCTTGAGAGCGACGCGGTAACCGACGCCGTGAATCTCCATCTTGGTGGTGTAACCGTCGGTGACACCGGTGATGAGGTTCTGAACCAGGGTGCGAGACAGACCGTGCAGCGCGCGGCTGCGACGCTCGTCGTCCGGACGGGTCACGCTGAGCGTGCCGTCGTCGTTCTTCGCAATGGCAATCGGCTCGGAGATCGTCAGGGCCAGCGAGCCCTTGGGACCCTTGACCGTGATGTCCTGGCCGTCGATCGAGACGTCGACGCCGCCGGGGACGGTGACGGGAATCTTTCCAATACGCGACATTGTGGTGGCCTCCCTTACCAGACGTAGGCGAGGACTTCCCCGCCCACTCCTTGATTGGCCGCCTGGCGATCGGTGAGCAGGCCGGTGGACGTGGAAATGATCGCCACGCCGAGGCCGCCCAGAACCTTGGGCAGGTTGGTGGACTTCGCGTACACACGCAGACCGGGCTTGGAGACGCGACGCACGCCGGCAAGGCTGCGCTCACGGCTCGGGCCGTACTTCAGGTCGACGATGAGGGTCTTGCCCACCTCGGCGTCTTCGGTGCGGTAGTCGGCGATGTAACCCTCGCGCTTGAGGATCTCGGCGATGTTCGCCTTGATCTTCGAGTGGGGCAACTTCACCTCATCGTGGTACGCCGTGTTGGCGTTGCGCAGACGCGTCAAGAAGTCTGCGATGGGGTCGGTCATGGTCATGAGGTTGACCTCTACCTTTCTCACAACGGTTCCCTCTGCCGTTGCCGGCGCAGGCCTATCGCGAAGTAGGTCTTACGTTTCCCGGTCCGAGGTTACGAACCGGAAGTCTGTGGGGGTGACGCCGTCGCTGTTGCGGCGACGCCGTCACCGGCTCACCAGGAGCTCTTGTGAACGCCGGGCAGCTCGCCGGCGTGCGCCATCTCACGGACGCAGATTCGGCACAGGCCGAACTTGCGGAACACCGAGTGCGGACGGCCGCAGCGCTGGCAGCGGGTGTAGGCGCGCACCGCGAACTTGGGCTTCTTGTTGGCCTTGTTGACCAATGCCTTCTTAGCCATTAGCTCAGTTCTCCTTGAACGGGAAGCCGAGGTGCTTCAGCAGGGCACGGCCTTCTTCGTTGTTGGTCGCGGTGGTCACCACGGTGATGTCCATGCCGCGCGGGCGGTCGATCTTGTCCACGTCGATCTCGTGGAACATCGACTGCTCGTTCAGGCCGAACGTGTAGTTGCCGTTGCCGTCGAACTGGTTGCCCGACAGGCCGCGGAAGTCCCTGATGCGGGGAAGCGCGACGGACACGAGACGGTCCAGGAACTCCCACATGCGGTCGCCACGCAGCGTGACGCGGGCGCCGATCGGCATTCCCTCGCGGAGCTTGAACTGCGCGATGGACTTGCGGGCCTTGCGGATCTCGGGCTTCTGACCGGTGATCAGAGCGAGGTCGTTGACGGCACCGTTGATCAGCTTGGCGTCGCGCGCGGCGTCACCGACACCCATGTTGACGACGACCTTGACGACGCCGGGGATCTGCATCACGTTGGCGTAGTCGAACTCGGTGTTCAGCGCAGCCTTGATCTCCTCGCGGTAGCGAGTCTTCAGGCGCGGCTGGATCTTGTTCTCAGTGGAGGTCATGTCAGATGTCCTTCCCGTTCTTCCGGGAAATCCGAACGCGCTTGCCGGACTCTTCGTCGGTCCGGTAGCCCACGCGAGTGGGGTTGCCGTCCGAGTCGACGACCGCGACGTTGGAAACGTGGATCGGGGCTTCCTGCGTGACGATGCCGCCGGAGGAAGCTCCGCGCTCGTTCGCGGAAACCGCGGTGTGCTTCTTGATGCGGTTCACGCCTTCGACGAGGACCTTGTTGGTCGCGGGGTAGGCCTGGATGACCTTGCCCTTCGCGCCCTTGTCCTTGCCGGCGATGACCAGCACGGTGTCACCCTTGTGCACCTTCATCACAGCACCTCCGGGGCGAGCGAGACGATCTTCATGAACTTCTTCTCACGCAGCTCACGGCCGACGGGGCCGAAGATGCGGGTGCCACGGGGATCGTTGTCCGGCTTGATGAGGACGGCGGCGTTCTCGTCGAACTTGATGTACGACCCGTCCGGACGGCGACGTTCCTTGGTGGTGCGGACGATGACGGCCTTGACGACCTCGCCCTTCTTGATGTTTCCACCCGGGATGGCGTCCTTGACGGTGGCGACGATGATGTCACCGATCCCGGCGTAGCGGCGAGACGAACCACCGAGAACGCGGATGCAGAGAATCTCCTTGGCACCCGTGTTGTCGGCGACGCGCAGCCGCGACTCCTGCTGAATCACTTACTTCTCCTTGACCTGGACTGTTGCACGGCAGATTTCCGACCCGACGTGCGCGGTCTGCACCCGTGCCCTGCGAGAGGGGCCGCCCGGGTGGGCGGCACAACGGTGGGGTTGCCGTGCGTCTGCCGCAAGGCAACCCCACCATCGTACTGGATGCATTATTCGGTTTCTTACTTGGCCTTCTCGAGGACCTCGACGAGACGCCAGTGCTTGGTCGCGGACAGCGGACGGGTCTCCATCAGCTGCACGCGGTCACCGATGCCTGCGACGCCGTTCTCGTCGTGCGCCTTCACCTTGCTGGTGCGCCGGATGATCTTGCCGTAGAGCGGGTGCTTGACCCGGTCCTCGAGCTCGACCACGATCGTCTTCTCCATCTTGTCGGAGACGACGTATCCGGTGCGGACCTTGCGGCTGCCGCGCTCTTCAGTGCTCACTGCTTTTTCCTCACTCATGCCGCGTCACCTGCGTCCGGACCGACGGCCAGCCCGAGCTCACGCTCACGCAGAACGGTGTAGATACGCGCGATCTCGTGACGGACGGTACGAAGTCGACGGTTGTTGTCCATCTGACCCGTGGCCATCTGGAAACGAAGGTTGAACAGCTCTTCCTTCGACTCACGAAGCCGGGTGACCAGCTCTTCTTCGGTGAGCTCGCGGAGCTCTGCGGCTGGGGTTCCAGTAGCCATCAGAACTGCTCCTCCCTTGTCACGATCCGGCACTTGCACGGGAGCTTGTGCATCGCGCGACGCAGGGCCTCACGAGCGATCTCCTCATTGGGGTAGCTCATTTCGAACATCACGCGACCGGGCTTGACGTTCGCGATCCACCACTCGGGCGAACCCTTACCGGAACCCATGCGGGTTTCGGCCGGCTTCTTGGTGAGGGGGCGATCCGGGAAGATGTTGATCCAGATCTTGCCGCCACGCTTGATGTGCCGGGTCATGGCGATACGAGCGGACTCGATCTGCCGGTTGGTGATGTAGGCGGGCTCGAGAGCCTGGATGCCGTAGTCACCGAAGGTCACCTGGGTTCCACCCTTGGCGGCACCCGAACGGCTCGGATGGTGCTGCTTGCGGTGCTTGACCCGCCGTGGGATCAACATGCGTCAGCCCTCCTTCTGTTCAGTCGTAGCGGGTGCATCGGCGGTGGCGGTCGCTGCGCGGCCGGCCTCGGTGCTGGTCGCGGTGGTGCCGGTGGCGCCGGAGCGACGGGGACGGCTCGGACGCTCACGCCGCGGGCGGTCGCCTGCGGGAGCAGCCACGTTGGCGGCGAGCTCACGCTTGCCACCGACGATGTCGCCCTTGTAGATCCAGACCTTCACGCCGATGCGGCCGAAGGTGGTCTTGGCCTCGTAGAGGCCGTAGTCGATGTCCGCGCGAAGCGTGTGCAGCGGCACGCGGCCTTCGCGGTAGAACTCCGACCGGGACATCTCGGCACCGCCGAGACGACCGGAGCACTGAACGCGGATTCCCTTGACGTTGGGCTGACGCATGGCCGACTGGATGGCCTTGCGCATCGCGCGACGGAAGGCGACACGGTTCGAGAGCTGCTCGGCCACACCCTGTGCGACGAGCTGAGCCTCGGCCTCGGCGTTCTTGACCTCGAGGATGTTCAGCTGGACCTGCTTGCCGGTCAGCTTCTCGAGCTCGGAACGGATGCGATCGGCTTCGGCACCGCGGCGGCCGATGACGATGCCCGGGCGGGCGGTGTGGATGTCGACACGAACACGGTCACGCGTGCGCTCGATCTCGACCTTCGCGATGCCTGCGCGCTCCATGCCGGTGGCGAGGAGCTTACGGATCGCGACGTCTTCCTTGACGTACTCCGCGTACTGCTTGTCTGCGTACCAGCGAGACTTCCAGTCGGTGGTGATGCCGAGGCGGAAGCCGTGCGGGTTGATTTTCTGGCCCACTACTGAGCACTTCCCTTCCGGCGATTACGGGTCGATGTTCCGGTCTTCGGCAGGCTCTCCACGATCACGGTGATGTGACTGGTGCGCTTGCGGATACGGAACGCACGTCCCTGTGCACGCGGCTGGAACCGCTTGAGGGTCGCGCCCTCGTCCACGAACGCCGTGGCGACGACAAGCGTGCTCGGGTCGAGGTCGAGGTTGTTCTCGGCGTTGGCCGCTGCGGAGGCGATCACCTTGGCGACCGGCTCGCTCGCTGCCTGCGGCGCGAACTTCAGGATGTTCAGGGCGTCTTCAACCGAACGCCCGCGGACCAGGTCCACAACGCGACGCGCCTTCATCGGCGTGACGCGCACGTGGCGCGCTACTGCCTTGGCGGTCGGGTTGGCGGTTTCGGTGTTGCTCATCGCCTCTTCGCCTTCCGATCATCCTTGATGTGCCCCTTGAACGTGCGGGTCGGTGCAAACTCTCCGAGCTTGTGTCCGACCATCGAGTCGGAAACGAACACGGGGACGTGCTTGCGGCCGTCGTGAACCGCAAACGTGTGGCCGATGAAGTCCGGAATGATCGTGGAACGACGGGACCAGGTCTTGATGACCTGCTTGGTTCCCTTTTCGTTCTGCACGTCCACCTTCGCGAGGAGGTGGTCATCGACGAACGGGCCCTTCTTGAGGCTGCGTGGCATCCTTCACTCCCTCCTAGCGCTTGTTCTTGCCGGTACGGCGACGACGGACAATGAGCTTGTCGCTCGCCTTGTTCTTGCGGGTGCGGCCCTCGGGCTTGCCCCACGGGCTGACCGGGTGGCGACCACCGGAGGTCTTACCCTCACCACCACCGTGCGGGTGGTCGACCGGGTTCATCACGACACCACGGACGGTCGGGCGCTTGCCCTTCCAGCGCATGCGGCCGGCCTTGCCCCAGTTGATGTTCGACTGTTCGGCGTTGCCGACCTCACCGATCGAGGCGCGGCAGCGAACGTCGACGCGACGGATTTCGCCGGACGGCATACGCAGCGTGGCGTAGGTGCCTTCCTTACCGAGCAGCTGGATGCTGGATCCGGCCGAGCGGGCCATCTTGGCGCCGCCACCCGGGCGGAGTTCCACCGCGTGGATGGTGGTACCCGTCGGGATGTTGCGCAGGGGCAGGTTGTTGCCGGGCTTGATGTCGGCGCCTGCACCGGACTCGACCGGTGCACCCTGGAACAGGCCCTTGGGGGCGATGATGTAGCGCTTCTCGCCGTCCGCGTAGTGCAGCAGGGCGATACGCGCGGTGCGGTTGGGGTCGTACTCGATGTGAGCGACCTTGGCCGGCACGCCGTCCTTGTCGTTGCGACGGAAATCGATCAGCCGGTAGGCGCGCTTGTGTCCGCCACCCTTGTGCCGGGTGGTGATACGACCGTGTGCGTTACGTCCACCGCGTCCGTGGAGCGGGCGAACCAGCGACTTCTCGGGGGTCGACCGAGTGATCTCGGCGAAGTCCGAGACGCTCGAGCCACGACGGCCCGGGGTAGTCGGCTTGTACTTACGGATTGCCATGAGTCTTCTCGTCCTCTATGTCTCGTCAAGTCCCGGCGCTTACGCGACCGGTCCTCCGAAGATCTCGATGGGCTTGCTGTCGGCCGAGAGGGTCACGAGCGCGCGCTTGGTGTCCTTGCGCTTGCCGTAACCGAACCGGGTCCGCTTGCGCTTGCCCTGACGGTTGGCGGTGTTGACGCTGGTCACGGTGACGCCGAAGATCTTCTCGACGGCAATCTTGATCTGCGTCTTGTTCGAGTCCGGGTGCACCAGGAAGGTGTAGGTGCCTTCCTCGATCAGTCCGTAGGACTTCTCGGAGATGACCGGGGCGAGCAGGATGTCGCGGGGATCGGCGATGGTGCTCACTTGCCCTCCTCCTTGTTCTCTTCCTGGGCGGTCTCGGCGGGCCCGTGGATGAACGCGTTGAGCGCCTCGACGCTGAACACGACGTCATCGCTGTTGAGCACGTCGTAGGTGTTGAGCTGGTCGGGTGCGATGGGGTGCACGCCGTCCAGGTTCTGCACGCTCTTCCAGGCCGCGATGTCCGCGCGTCCGACGACGAGCAGGACCTTCTTGCGATCCGAGATCTCGCCGAGGAAGGTGCGGGCGGACTTCGTGGACGGAGTCTGACCGGCGACCAGTTCGGTGATCACGTGGATGCGCTCGTTGCGGGCCCGGTCGGAGAGGGCACCGCGCAGAGCGGCGGCCTTCATCTTCTTGGGGGTCCGCTGGCTGTAGTCGCGCGGCTGCGGGCCGTGGACGGTGCCACCGCCGGCGAACTGCGGCGCACGGGTCGAGCCCTGACGAGCGCGGCCGGTGCCCTTCTGGCGGTACGGCTTCTTGCCACCGCCGCGAACCTCGCCGCGGGTCTTGGTGGCGTGGGTGCCCTGACGTGCAGCGGCGAGCTGCGCGACGACAACCTGGTGGAGAAGCGCGATGTTGGCAGGCGCGTCGAAGATCTCCGCGGGGAGCTCGACGGTGCCGTTGGTCTTGCCGCCGGCGACCTTGACGTCCAGCGTCAGCTTGGTCGTCGATGTCTCGGTGCTGGTCATGCTCGTGCACCACCCTTCACTGCACTCTTGACGATCACGAGGCCACCCTTGCGGCCGGGGATCGCACCCTTGATCAGCAGCAGGCCGTTCTCGGCGTCCACCTTGTGAACGGAGAGGTTCTGCGTCGTGATGCGGTCGCTACCCATGCGGCCGGACATGCGCATGCCCTTGAACACGCGGCCCGGGGTGGCGCAACCACCGATGGAACCGGGGCGACGGTGAACGGCCTGCGCACCGTGCGATGCACCCTGGCCGGCGAAGCCGTGGCGCTTCATGGTTCCGGCGAAGCCCTTACCCTTGCTGGTTCCGGTGACGTCGACGTAGGCGCCGTCCTCGAAGACCTCGGCGGTAAGTTCCTGGCCGACCTCGTACTCCGAGGTGTCGGCAACGCGGAGCTCCACAACGTGGCGGCGCGGGGTGACGCCGGCCTTGGCGAACTGGCCGGAAGTCGGCTTGTTCACCTTGCGCGGGTCGATGGCGCCGAACGCGAGCTGCACGGCGCTGTAGCCGTCACGCTCTTCGGTACGAATCTGGGTCACGACGTTCGGTCCGGCCTTCACGACGGTGACCGGAACGACCCGGTTGTTCTCGTCGAAGACCTGGGTCATGCCGAGCTTGGTGCCCAGGATTCCCTTGATCTTGGTATCAGTCATTGTTTTTGTCTCCGCCGCGCTCACTGAATGTTGACGTCGACGCTGGCCGGAAGGTCGATGCGCATGAGCGCGTCAACCGTCTTGGGCGTCGGGTCGAGGATGTCGATAAGCCGCTTGTGAGTACGCATCTCGAAGTGCTCGCGCGAGTCCTTGTACTTGTGCGGCGAGCGGATGACGCAGTACACGTTCTTTTCGGTCGGCAACGGCACGGGTCCAACGACGCGGGCCCCGGTACGGGTCACCGTCTCGACGATCTTGCGCGCTGACGCGTCGATCGCCTCATGGTCGTAGGCCTTGAGCCTGATGCGGATCTTCTGTCCCGCCACGCTTAGTGTCCTTTTCTTGCCGCGTTTCGTAGTCCCACCCGAGTCGGGCCGAACTACCTCGTCTGCACAGTCCCTTACCTGGGCCGCAACTGTCCGAACGCTAGGCGACCGGGACACACCCGATCCGCTGCCGCTGTTCATCTGTCATGGTTCTCCGGTACACGCGGTCGGGCGTGTCGCCCTCCCACTCATTCTCCGACCCGCAACTTTTCAGCTCTTCGGGCCGGGAACGCGTACCGGATGCACTCGATGCGAGTGCCAGTAGGTACTGCTTCCGTCTTGCATGTGGCCGCGAGCAGGTCATTCGATCTACACCGCGACGTTTCACCCCACCTGTTTCGGGCCGCAAACGATCGCGTCCCAGACAAGGCAACCCGACCAGTATGCCGTACCGGGCAGAAGAGATCAAACCGGGCTCGATCACTCCCGCCGGGCTCAAACTTACTTTCAAGTAAGATCTGGGCATGACACCCTCGAGCCCCACCTACGCCGCATGGCAGAAGCTCCCCGACAACGCGCTCGGACACGCGTTGTTCTCCGTCGGCATGTGCGTCCGCGTCCCCTACTTCGGCTCGGTGCTCCCCCGCGTCGTCGAGATGCGGCCGGGCCGCTGCGAGGTACGGGCGCCGAAGTGGTGGGGCGTCCGCAACCATCTGGGCACGTTCCATGCGATCGCCGCATGCAACCTCGCCGAGGCCGCCATGGGCATGCTGTCCGAGGCGACCGTGCCGTCGACCCACCGGTGGATCCCGAAGTCGATGACCGTCGACTACCTCTCCAAGGCGAACGGGCCGCTGCGCGCCGTCGCGGAATTGACGGAACTGCCGGACTTCGGCGCGATGACCGCGGGCACGGACGTGGTCGTGCCCGTGCGCATCTTCGACCGCCATGGGGCCGAGGTCGTCCACGCCGACATCACGACGTGGGTCACGCCGCGGTAGAGCACGAAAGGCGCATGTCGAAGCTCACATTCGGTCCGGCGGCCGTGGCGGCGACCCGAATTGCCGTGTGGCACTTCCTCGAAGCCGGAACATCGCGGCGCAGCAGGAGCTTCCGGCCGGACGGGATCGGTTGCACCGTGGTCACCGGGGTCGAAGTGGTACAGACGTCCGGCATTTATCGCGGACGTGTCTCGACCCGTTACACACGATTTCCGTCCGTGTTCCGTGGGCCGGGAGGTCTTCGCGGGTCTGCTTTGGTCGCCCTCTTCGCGTGACATACTCGGGGACATGCCAGCACCTGACACCGCCGTTCTTGTCGAGGGAATCGAGAAATCCTTCGGTGACGTAGCAGCGTTGCGGGGTGTCAGCTTCGAGGTGCCCCGCGGCACGGTCCTGGGCATCCTCGGCCCCAACGGCGCAGGGAAGACCACCACCGTCAACGTGCTGTCGACCCTGCTGCGCCCCGATGCGGGCCGCGCGTTCGTCGCCGGACACGACGTGGTCGAGGAGGCTGCCGACGTCCGTCGCAGCATCATGATGACGGGCCAATACGCCGCACTGGACGAGTCGCTGACCGGGCGCGAGAATCTCGTGCTGTTCGGCCGGCTGATGGGCCTGCCCAAGGCGGCCGCGAAATCGCGCGCGCAGGATCTGCTGACGCAGTTCGATCTGCTCGACGCGGGTGACCGGAAGGTGTCCGGGTATTCCGGCGGTATGCGCCGGCGCGTCGACATCGCCTGCGGCCTCGTGATCCGTCCCGAGGTCGTGTTCCTCGACGAGCCGACCACCGGCCTCGACCCCCGCAGCCGCCAGGGCGTGTGGTCGCTCGTGTCCGCGCTCAAGGAGCAGGGCATCACGATCCTGCTGACGACGCAGTACCTCGAGGAGGCCGACCTCCTCAGCGACAACATCGTCGTGATCGACAAGGGCACCGTGATCGCCGAGGGTACGGCGGACGAATTGAAGGCCCGGACCGGCGGAAGCTACTGCGAGGTGGTTCCGGTCAGCCTCGACGACCTGCCGCGTGTCCGTGAGATCCTCACGAACCTGTGCCCGCCCGGCAGGGTCATCGAGGAAGGCACCGACCGGTTGTCGATTCCCGCCGAGCACGGCGCCCAGACCCTCGCCGAGGTGCTGCGCCGACTCGACCTCGCCGGCGTCACCCTCGCCGACATCGCCCTGCGGCGCCCGTCCCTCGACGACGTGTTCCTCTCACTCACCGGCCACGTCCGCGTCGACGACAGCCTGCCGTCGTGACGGCGCCCGCCCAGCTCGGGTTCGAGAGCACCCTCGGCAGCAGGCACCGGCGGCCGCATCCTTCGAGCGTCCAGCAGTGGATTGCGTTGTCCGCACGCAACCTGCACACGATGTGGGTCTTCGGACAGTTCTTCATCGCGGTGCTGGCGCCGTTGATCTTCACCATCGGCTTCTACCTTCCGCTACGCCTGGTCATGAAGTTCCAGGGCATCGACTACGCACAATTCGTCATGCCGATCATCGTCCTGCAGGCCATGGCGTTCACCGCGATCTCGGCAGCGCACCGCGCGGCCACCGAGGCGTCGAACGGCATGAATTCCCGGTTCCAGACGATGCCGGTCAAGGCGGCGGTCCCGCTGACGGCGCGCATGACCGCGTGCCTCGTGCACTCGACGATCTCACTCGTCGCCGCGATCGGTTACGGATACGCGATCGGCTTCCGGTTCTCCGGCGGACTGGGGATGACAGCGGCGTTCTGCGGGCTGGCGATGCTGATCGGGTTCACACTCACGACGGGCGCCGATGCCCTCGGCACCCTCACCCGCAGTCCCGAGGTCACCAGTCAGGCGCTGACGCTCCCTCAGCTGATCCTCGGCATGTTCTCCTCCGGTTTCGTTCCGGTGACACAGTTCCCCGAGTGGGCACAGGGCTTCGTGCGCAATCAGCCCATCTCGCAGTTCTCCTCGTCCATGCGTGCAATGACGGACGGCACGATCACGTTCCACCAGCTGACACCCACTCTGTTGTGGTGCGGCGGGCTGGCGCTGGTCTTCATTCCGTTGTCGATCTGGTCGAATGTGAGGCGCGGATGACCACCGAGTACCGATCCGACACACCGGCGACGGTGACGTTTCCCGAGGTGATCGAACCCCACCCGGAGAACTCACTCACCGCACTGTTCTCGCACAGCCTGCTGCAGACCAAGCGCCTTCTGCTTCGCTGGGCGCGGGACCCGTACACGATGCTGCAGGCGATCGTGTACCCGGCGTTGATGCTGCTGATGTTCTGGGCGGTGCTCGGGATTTCGATCACCAAGGCCACCGGCGTGAACAGTGTCTTCGGGACCGTTCCGATGATCACGCTGGTCGGCGCGATGTTCGGTTCCATCGCCGGCGGTCTGTCGTTGAAGAAGGAGTGGGCGGACGGGCTCCTGAGCCGTTTCTGGGTGCTGCCCGTGCACCGCGCATCGGGACTGCTCAGCCGTCTCATGGCCGAATCCGTGCGGATCGTGCTCACCACCGTGCTGATCATCGCGGTCGGTTTCGCCCTCGGATTCCGTTTCAACCAGGGCATTCTCGCCGGGATCGCACTGATGCTGCTGCCGCTGCTGTTCGGGGTGAGTTTCGCGACGATGGTGACGGCCCTCGCGGTCAACGCGGCGAAGGCGCCGCTCGTCGAACTCCTGTCGCTGCTCTGCACTCTGTTGCTGTTCTTCAACTCCGGATTCGTGCCCACCGGCGCCTACCCCACGTGGCTTCAGCCGTTCGTGGAGAACCAGCCGATGTCCTGCGCGATCGACGCGATGAAGGGACTGTCGATGGGCGGTCCCGTCGCGGAACCTCTGCTGAAGACGATCGCGTGGTCGGTCGGCGGCCTGCTGATCTTCACCTATCCCGCGGTGCGCGGTTACCGCCGGGCCGCGGGCACCCCGGCGTAGCACCGCGCCTAACGTGGGGTGTGCCCCGTCAGCGGGGGTTCGACGACCAGCGGATCGTCCGCGGCGGGTGGTCCGTAGACGCCGCCGTTCCTGGTCGCATTCTCCTGCCCGAGGTCGTCGGGCCGGGGGACGTTCACGGCTCCCCGCTGCTCGAGGTACTGCTGCGACCGGCAGGTCCAGTCCAGGGCGGGCGTGCTCGGTTCCGCATCGGTCACCAGACGGCGTGGGGCGTCGTACACGCACATCGGCCCCTGCGTTCCGACGAGGAGCAGGTCGGCGAGGCCGCCCTTCTCGATCGACGCGATCTTCGGTAGTGCGCCGGGCATGATGGTCAGACCGTATTCCAGGGAGGGGGTCCGGTCGCCGACGATCTCGGTGGGGAGAACCAGATTCGCCATCAGGGCGCCCAGGGAGTCGCGGTTGCCCGACAGCAGTGCGTCCAGGCTCGCCATCGTCTGCGGCGAGCGTCCGAGCAGGTCGACGAGCGCAGCGTCGTGGGCCCGCAACTGTTCGAGCACGCTGCGGGCGGTGTTCGCCGATTCGGGGAGGGCCGCGGTGAGGCCGTCCACCGTGTCCAGAAGTGGTAAGCCCTTGTTCACGATGGTCGACAGTGCATCGGTGCGGGTTTCGAGGGTCCGCGCGATCTCGGCGGAACCGTCGAGCATGTTCTGCAGGTCGGGTCCGGTGCCTCCGAAGGCGGTGCCGAACGTGTCCGCGAGCGAGGACAGGGCGGTGACGTCCATCGAGTTCACGAGGTCCGTCGTCTGGACGAGCGTCGCGTCGAGCGATCGCGGAATCCCCTCCTGCGGGACGTCGATGAGGTCCCCGTCCGCGAGGTACGGCGGATCCCCACTGTCGGGCATGATGTCGAGCGCCTGGATACCGATCGCGTTCTCGGTGGTGATCTTCGCGGTCGACCCGGCGGGCACCTGAGTGCCGGGGTGCAGTTCGATGCCGAGGACGATGCCCGTCCCCTCCCCGTTCACGTCGACGGAGCTGATCTTTCCCACTCCGACTCCGCGGTAGTTGACGGAGGCACCCTGGGCGAGACCGGCGGCGTGGTCGAGGCGGGCGGTCAGGTGAATGGGGTCTCCGAACGTGTCCGGGCCGGTGACGTACCGCAGCCCGAACAGGATCGCGGCGACCGAGATGACGAGGAACAGCACCAGCTGCGCCACGACGTGGCGTGTCATCATCGGACACCTCCGCCGAGTACCTCGGGCAACGTGCGGGCTTCGGGCACCTCGAGCGGGGCCGAGCCGGTGAGCAGTTTCGCGATGACGGCGGTGACGTCGAACGTTCCGTCGAATGTCGTGTAGTCACCGGGTGTGGCCGCGGCGAATCCGCCGAGGAACGTCGCCACCGAGTTCAGGGTGGGGGCGAGTTCCGACTCGAAGCCGTCGAGGGCGGCGAGCACGGTCCCGGCGTCGCTGATCTCGGTCGACAGTGCGGATCCGGCACTGCCGAGGACGCGTTGCGCCTCACGGCTGAGCCGGGACGCCTCCCCCATCAGCGCCGTGATCCGATCTCGTTGCGACACCAGCAGATCCACGATCGGCGCCAGATCGGTCATCGCGCGGTCGAGGACCGGTTGGCCCGCGGCGAGTTCCGCAGCGAACGCGTTGGACGCCACCATCGCCCGGTCGAGTTCGTCCCGGTGGTCGTCGACGACGCCCAGTGTGTCGTTCAGCATGTCCACCAGTTCCCGGATCTTGTCGGAGCGTCCGGTGAAGGCGACGGTCAATTCGTTCATGATGGCGTGTATCTGGTCGATGCCGCTGCCGTTGAGCACCGTGGCGAGGGCCGCGAGCCCGCTCTCGATGTCGGGGCCACGCGACGTCTGCGCCGTCGGGAGCACGTCGCCCTCGCCCATCGGTGCGCCGGCCGCATCCGCGACGTCGAGTCGGATGAAGGGATTGCCGAGGGCCGTGGGCAATTCGATGCGTGCCGTCGCGTCCCGCGGAATCGGGACGTCGTCTCGGATCCGCATCTCGACCTCCGCGGTGAAATCCCGGGTCGACACGTCCGAGACACGGCCCACCACTTCCTGTCCCACTCGGACCTCGGCGCCGGGCACGACGCGATCGACGCCGTCGAACTGCGCGGTGATCTCGTAGGACGGACCGTCCGGCGATCGGCCGACCGACAGTTCCTGCAGGCTCAGCGAACAACCCGCGGCCGGCAATGTCACGCCGACGATCAGCGCCGCCGTCAGGGACGTCGTTCTCGTGCGGATCGTCATCGTCCTCCGACCATGAGTTCGCGCAGCCCGAACGGGTCGGACATGCTCGGCGGAAACTGGATCGGGTTGGTGATTCCCGCTCCCCGGCAGAGGATCGGATCCACCACCGCGCAGAGCGGGGACGTCGGCTCGGCCTGCGCCAGGTTGGTGGAGATGTTCAACCGGATGCGGGCACGCTGGTCCGGAGTCACCGCGCGCTGGATGTTGTCGATCAGCAACGGCACCAGGTCCATGATCTCGGCGAGGTCGGTGTCGTGCCTCCGCAGCACCTCGCTCACCCCCGCCAGATCGTCGACGCCGGCGGCGATGTCGCCGCCCCGGGCGGACACGAGGTGGTCGATCTGATTCAGCAACGCGGACAGCTGGTTCACCGTGTCGCCGATCGCGAAGTGCTGCCCGGCGAATTCGTCGCCGATGGCGGTGAGCGAACCGGCGAGGGAGTCGACCTGCGCCTGCCGCGCCGAGATCGCGTTGACGAGAATCTCGAGGTTGTCGACGAGCGCTCCGACATCCGCGCTGTTGCCCGCGATCACCGAACTCGCCTGCGACAGTGTGAGGATGGCGTCGTTCATCGCGGGACCGAGCCCGTCCGTGGACGCCGCGGCTGCCGAGATCGCGGCGCCGGCGTCGCCGCCGTCGGGGCCGAGGGTCTCGACCACGGTGTCGACGCTGTCCATCAGCTGGTCCCAGGTGATGGGCGAATGACTGCGTTCGGGGGGAATGGTCTGCCCGCTCTCCAGCACCGGACCACCGGTGTACGCGGGACCGAGTTCGACGAAACGCTCCCCGATCGCGGAAGACACCAGCACGTACGCATTCGCGTCGGCGGGCACCACGACGTCGGACGCGATCGACATCGTGACCGTCACCGCCCCGCCCCGCGGTTCCACGGACTCGACGATGCCGACGGGCACGCCGAGCACGGTGACTTCGGTGCCGGGGAATACGCCGTTGACATAGGCGAATTCGGAATGAACCACGGTGGAGGACGTGCGGAAGATCAGCAACCACCCGGAAACGACGATCGCCACCACGAGGGCGAGCACGCCGCCGATCCCGGCAATCCGGCGTGCGGTGCCCGCGTTCACGAGCACCCCGTGATCAGTCCGACGACGCAGAGCAGGTTGTCGGCGATCACGGCCGACGGCGCCGACACGTCGGCCCAGTCACCGTTTCCGGTGGCGTTGACGAGCGCCCTCGCTGCCGGCGCACCCGTGGTGAGCAGTGCGTCGAGGTTGGCGAGGTTCGCGTCGAGTCGTTCCGTCACCTGCCGCGCGTTCGCGAGCAGTGCGTCGAGTTCGGCGGTGTTCTCCCCCAGGAACTGGGACGCCTGCGCGATCAGGGCCTGCAGATCGTCGACCATCCGGCGGATCGCCTCGCGACGGGTGGCGAGCGTGTTCATCACGACGTCGGCGTTGCCGAGCAGGGTGGTCAGCTGATGCTGCTGACCGACCAGCACGTCGGTGAGGGTTCGCGAGCTGTCGAGCAGTTGCGTGACCTGATCCGCGTTCTTCGCCAGGATCGCGGACGCCGCACTCACCCCCGACAGCGCCTCCCTGTTGAGTGTCGCGTCCTGCGGCACCGTGTCCGTCACCACGGTGAGCATCTTCTGCAGTCCGCCGAGGTCGAGGTCGTCCGCCGTCTCGAGCGCGGACGACCCGATGTCGTCGAGCGAGTACGGAACACTAGTGCGGCTGAGGGGAATCGTCCCGTCGTCGCCCAGGTCGCCGGGCCCCGACGGTGACACGTCCAGGTACCGCTTACCGAGGATGGTCGACAGCTTGACGCCCGCGGACGTCGTCGACCCGAGGTGACGCGCGCCGTCGAGCCGGAAGCGCACCACCACGCGATCGCCCGCCAGGTCCACGGCGGTCACCCGGCCGGCGGGCACCCCGGCCACGTACACGTAGTCGGAATCGGTCAGGCCCGCAGCGTTCGCGAGTTCCGCAGTGTAGCCGTCGGTTCGCACACTGAAGCTCACCCGCGGGATCACGAGAACCAGGGCCAGAGCCAGTGTTGCGGCGAGGATTCCCACGATTCCGACGATCAGCGGGTTGACCGGCCGCACCCGCTGGTTTCCGGCCAGCGAGTCCCAGACGTCGCGCACCGTGTCGGTGACACTCATTGGCAGTACCTCGAATGCAGGTCGGGACCCAGGGCGCCTTCGCGGCCGTCGACGTTGACGATGAAGGTGCACAGGTAGATGTTGAGCCACGAGCCGTAGGAGCCCGAGCGGTCGACAGAGGAGAAGAACTGCGGCATGGCCACCATCAGGTGATCGAATTCCGGGTCGGCACCGACCATCGCCCCCGTCAGCGATTCGAGTCGGTTCACCGTGCGTCCGAGTTCCGGGACCCGCCCGTCCACGATCTGCAGCGCCGATCGGCTCACCGCCGCACTCTGGTCGAGGGTGTCCATGAGAACCTCGTTGTTCTCGGCGAGCATCCCGGTGAACTGGGTGAGACTGTCGACGAGGTGGGACAGTTCCGGACCGCGGGCCGCCGCGGTTCCCACCACCACCTCGAGGTTCGCGATGAGATCACCGATCAGCTGATCGTGATTCGCGAGGTTGCCGGTGACGTCCGCGACCCTGCGCAGCAGCGTTTCCATGCTCGTCTTCCGTCCGTCGAACACGGCGACGACCTCGGTGGCGAGTTCGTTGACCTGCTTCGGGTCGATCGCGTCGAACAGCGGCTTGAATCCGTTGAAGAGACTGGTGAGATCGAGTGCGGGCGACGTCCGGTCGAGCGGAATCGTGTCGCCCTCCGCGAGGGTGCCCTCGTCGCCCGGCGACCCGGCCGCGAGATCGAGATACCGGATCCCGAGCAGGTCGCCGTACCGGATCGCGACGGTCGTGTCGGCGGGCAGAGTCTGATCGCGCTGTACCTCGAAATTCACCAGGGCGGTGGCGCTTCCGGCATCACCGTCGACGATGTCGACCGAAGCCACCCGTCCCACCCGCACACCGGCGATGGTGACGTCGCTGCCGGGAGTCACCCCCTGGGCGTCGGTGAACAACGCCATGTACGCGACGGTCGGTCCCTCCACCGGCACCCGCAGTGTGTTCACCACGAGGACCGCGGAGAGAATCCCGAAGACGGCGAAGACCGCCAGTTTGATTGCCGAGTTCCGGACGCTCATCCCCCGCCACCGCCCCCGCAGTTCGGTCCGTTCAGGCCGGGGTACCGCGGGCAGTCGGACGAGGTGTAGGGCCGCGGGTTGGACAGGTCGGCGGCGACCCGCACCGCGAACTTGCCGGTGGAGAACACGGCGGCGCCGGCGTCACCGAACGGGCCCGCCTCGTCCAGGGTCGCCCGCAGCAGGTCGGACTTGCCGGCCAAGGTGCCCAGGGTCGGTGAGACGTTCAGTGCCACCGCGATCATGTCGTCCGCGTTCTGTTCCAGGACGTCGCCGGAATTCCTCGTCACGACGAGGGACGCGGCGAGGAAACCGGTGAAGCTGTCGGTGTTCTCGACGAGAGTATTCGACAGCGACACCGCCGCGTCCATGGTCGCGAGGACGTCGGGCGCGGCCGTCGCCAGCTGTTCGCTGATCCGTGCGATCTGCGGCGCGCGCTCCGCGACGGAGTCGACGAGAGGCGCGGTCGACTGCGCCACCGTGTGGAGGCTGTCGATGGTGTTCCCCAATTGTTCGCCGCGTCCACGCAACGCGTCGGCGACGGCGCTGAGCGCGGCCTGCATCTGCTCGGGCTTCACCCTGGACACCAGGTCGTAGACCTTCGAGTACAGGTCGTACATCTGGACGGTCTCGGCCGACGTGTCGGGTTGCAGCCGGGCACCGGCCACGAGCCTCGCACCGCCGGTTCCCGCGGTGGACACCAGTTCGACGTTCTGGTCGCCGAACAACGTGCGGGGCACCACCCGCACCTGGACGGACGCTGGGATGTGCTGCATCTGTTCGGGGCGGAGGCTGATGTGCATGCTCGTCTCGTCCTGTCCGGGGTCGACGCTCGACACGGTGCCGACGGTTGCGCCCTTGTAGGACACCGTCGTGTGTGCCTTCACCGCTCCGGCGTCCGACGGAAGCGTCGCCGTCACCACGGGGTCGGTGACGATGGCACCGGTGCCGAAACCGACCAGCAGCGCCGATCCGACGGCCAGAATCGCCACCCCGATCACCCCCCGCACCGCGAGGGCGCCGTTGCCCGGACCTCCCGGGCGGCCGCGCATCACGGCAACCCCAGGGCGGGGGCGGACGGGACGAGGCCCCACAGGGTGAGGGTCAGCAGCAGGTCGACGATGCCGATGGCGAGGATGCTGGTGCGCAGCGCGCGCCCGGCCGCCCGGCCGACGCCCTCGGGCCCGCCGTACGCGTGGTACCCGTACGAGCAGTGCACGAGCGCGATGATCGTCGCGAACACGATCGCCTTCACGAACGAGTACACGACGTCGGTGGGGGTGAGCATGAGATGGAAGTAGTAGTCGTAGGTTCCGGCCGACTGCCCGCTGAACGTGACGATCACCAGTCGCGAAGCCAGGTAGGACGACAGCAGCCCCACGACATACAGCGGCACCACGCAGATCAGGCACGACACCAGCCTGGTGCTCGCGAGGAACGGCAGCGACGGGATCGCCATCGCGTCCAGTGCGCTGATCTCCTCCGAGATGCGCATGGCGCCGAGCTGTGCCGTGAATCCCGTGCCGACCTTCGCGGCGAGCGCGATGCTGGCGATCACGGGCGCGAGTTCGCGGGTGTTGAGGATCGCGGACAAGAGCCCGGACAGCGAACCCATGCCCAGCAGGTCCAGTCCGCGCAACCCCTCGATGCCCACCTGCGTCGCCGCGACCGCGGACATCGCGAAGACGACTCCGATCGCTCCGCCGCCGGCGAGCAGGGTCGCGCCGCCGAAACTGATGTCGCCGATCTGCCGCATGATGTGCCGCCAGTACTTCACGACCGCGAGGGGGACGCCGGCGGTCACGCTGCCGTAGAACGTGAATTCCCGGCCGAGGCCCGTCATCAGGCCCAGGGGCTGTCGCGCCCGTGCCCGCACCCAGTGCGCGGCGGGCCATCGGGTGCTCACGACCATCAGTAACCACCTACGGGGACGACGAGAACGGAATAGAGCTGACTGAGCACGGTGTTGACGATGAACACGAGGATGAAGGCCAGCACCACGGCCTCGTTGACGGCGTCGGCGACACCGCTGGGTCCGCCTTTGGCGTGCAGCCCTTTGAAGCTGGCGACGAGCGCCGACGTCACCGCGAACGCCATCGACTTGACGAGGGCGACCACGAAATCCGACAGCCGCGTGTACTGCGACAGTGCCGCGAGAAAGCTTCCCGCCGAACTGTTCTGGACGACCACCTGGAAGAGGAAGCACGCCGACACGCCGACGGCGGTGACCATGGCGCAGAGTGCGACGCCGACGAGCACCGCGGCGAGCACTCGCGGAACCACGAGTCGCTCGATCACATCGAGTCCGAGGACTTCCATGGCCTCGACCTCTTCGCGGATCGTGCGCGAGCCGAGGTCCGCGCAGATCGCGGACCCGCCGACCCCGGCCAGCATCAGCGCACAGACCAGCGCGGACGCCTGCCCGACGATCACGAACCCGACGACGGCCCCCGTGTACCCCTCGGCGCCGAGCTGACCGGCGAGGCTGCCGATCGTGACGGCGATGAGGACTCCGATGGGGATCATCAGCAGCAGGGCGGGCGCCGACGTGACCGACGCGATCCGCCAGGCCTGGTCCAGCAGTTCCCGCCAGGCGAGCTTGCGCCGCACCAGGACTCGTACGGCGGCCACCGTGGTCGCGATGGAGAACCCGATGAGCGCTCCGACTTCGTTGGCGAAATGACTGACGGGCCCCTTGGCGGGTGGCAGCTGGAATGTCACGCGGTCCTCCCCCGGCGCCGGTCACCCACGATCGGCGACCGGCGTCGAGCAGTATGGGAATCGGGGTCAGACGACCGCGACGTCGTTCGCGCCGTGGGCTTTTCGAAGCTCACCCTTGACGACCTTCCCGCTGGCGTTCCGCGGGAGGGCGTCGACCACGACGACGTCTTTCGGATGCTTGTACCGGGCCAGCTTGTCTTCGAGCCACGCGGCGAGTTCGTCGACCGTCAGATCGTCTCCGTCGTCGTCGAGCGCCACGATCGCGACGGGCACCTCGGTCCACTTGGGGTGGGGCCTGCCGACCACGGCGGCCTCCCGGATCCTCGGATGCCCGAACAGGACGTTCTCCACCTCGGCGCAATAGATGTTCTCGCCGCCGGAGATGATCATGTCCTTCTTGCGATCAACCACGTAGACGAAGCCTTCCTCGTCCTGCCGCACCAGGTCGCCCGAGTGGAACCATCCGCCGGCGAATGCGTCCGCCGTCGCGGCCGGGTTCTGCCAATAACCCTGCATCATGGTCGGGCCGCGGTACACGATCTCGCCGACGGTGCCGGGGGCGACGTCGTTCATCTCGTCGTCGACGATCCGCGTCTGGATGGTCGGGACCGGCTTGCCCACCGAGCCCAGCTTGCGGATCGCGTCGTCGCCGTCGAGCACGCACGTGATCGGGGACATCTCGGTCTGCCCGAACACCGCCACGACGAGAGCCTTCGGGAACGTCTCCGCCATGGCGCGCAGCACGGTGTCCGATGCGGGTGCGGCGCCCCAGCTGATGACGCGGAGGGCGAGGTCGCGGCCCGCGGCGGTGGGATCGGCGCAGACTGCCTGCCACTGCACCGGAACGAGGAACACCGTGGTGATGCGCTCGCGCTCCCACACGTCGAGCATCTCGGTGGGGTCGAACGCCTTGAGGGGGTGGATCACGGTGGTGGCGCCGAGCATCAGCATCGGGGCCACCGAACCGAGGGCGGCGACGTGGAACACCGGGGACGCGAGGAACCCGACGTCGTCGCCCCTGTCGTAGCGCATCGCCCGGATGCAGATGATGGACTGCCCGACCATGTTCGAGTGCGACAGCACCGCCCCCTTGGGCGTTCCGGTGGTGCCGGAGGTGTAGAGGATGAGCGACGGCGTGTCCTCCGGCAGGTCGACGGGGGTGAAGGCCGGACCGTCTTCCGCGACGAGGTCCTCGTAACCGAGAGCGTCGCCCTCGGTGTCCGCGCCCATGACGATCGCCAGGCCGAGATCGGGAACATCCTGCCGCACAGCGGAAACGAGGGGTGCCAGCGCGGGCTCGGTGAAGACGGCTCGTGCGCCCGAGTCCCGGGCGATGAAGGCGACCTCGGGCGGGGTGAGCCGGAAGTTGACCGGGACCGCAATCGCACCCAGCGCATTGATCGCGAGTACCGCCTCGAAGAACTCGGTGCGGTTGAGCGTGAGCAGCAGGACGCGGTCGCCGAAGTTCACCCCGCGCCGGGAGAGGGCCCCCGCGAGGGCCTGCGAGCGCTCGTGCAGTTCGCGCCACGACGTGCTCTGCCCGAGATGGCGGAATGCGGGGTGGTCGGGCTTCGCCTGGGCATGGGTGGCAACCCAGTTGTTCCAGTGGTTGCGGCGGGATTGCAGTGGCTGCGTGAGCGGCTCGCTACGTGATGACATGTGGTGGTGGTCCCTTCGCTGTACTCGAGTTCGCCCCTCGGGCCCCACACGGAGGCTGTGACGAGTATTACAGATGTCGACGTTGATCGGAACAGTCTTGTTAACGGCAATTCGCATCAGCTGCCGAAGTTCGGAGCACGTTTCGTGAGCATCGCCGTGACCCCCTCGGCGAAGTCCGGCGACTGGAGCAATTCGGTCTGGCCGGCCTTCTCGCGGACCAGCGCCGGGTCCAGTTCCGTCAGCGTCGTCGCCGTGAGGGCCTGCTTGGTCAGCGCGACGGCCCGCCTCGGACCACGCGCCAGCCTCGCCGCGACGGCGTCGACGTGGGCCGCGAGGTCGTCGGCCGCGAGCACACCGGCGATCAGGCCCTCGTCCGCCGCCCGGTCGGCGGGCAGCCGTTCGCCGAGCAGCGCCATCCGGGTGGCCCTGGCCCTGCCGATCGAGGCGGCGATCAACGCGCTGGAGCGCCGTCGGGCATGAGCCCGACGTTGACGAATGCGAGGAGCAGGTACGCGTCCTCGGCGGCGTACGTCAGGTCCGCCGCCAGGGCGATGGACGCCCCGATCCCGACAGCCGCGCCGCCCACCTGGGCGATCACCGGGATCGGGAGGTCGACGATCGCGCGGATCACGCGATTGGCGGAATCCATCACCACCTCCGGCGACGCCGCCCGGCCGCCCGCGGTGGCCGCCGCCGCGAGATCCGCGCCGGTGCAGAATGCCGCGCCCGCACCCGAGAGGACGACGACGCGGACGGCAGGATCCGCCGCCGCGCCTTCGAGCACGTCGCCGAGTGCGGTCATGTGAGCCAGATCGAGCGCATTCATCCGGTCGGGCCGGTCGATCGCGATCCGGAGGATCCCGCCGTCCACGACCACCCGGAGACCGTCGGCTGCGACGGCGGGAACGGTCGACAGTTGCCGTGGTGCACTCATGACGCCAGCTACCTCCGAGAGAATCGGCCTGCGTGGCCGGAGAAGGGCGGGGAACCGCTAGAGGCCACCACCACACGCGAATTGCTGTTAACTTATTAGTGCCGTTCGGTGCGTGTCAATACCTCTCGGAACACATTTCGCACTGTCTTGCTGGCCATTCATCGAGACGCCGGGCGAACACTCGGATTCGCGCCGACCATCCAGGGCTCGGCAGTGAGGGAGTCTCGGTTAAGATGACCGGCAGAGGAACCGGCAGACAACTGCCCACTACTGGAGGTGACCGTGGCCCGGACCAGCACGGCGGCCGGTGCCGCCACCGACCGGCCGATCCGCCGCCGCCCCAAGAATCGCAAGGCCCAGATCGCGAACGTCGCAGCCGAAGCCTTCAGCGAGCGCGGCTACCACGCCGTCGGTGTCGACGAGATCGCCGCCACCATCGGCATTTCCGGGCCCGCCCTGTACCGGCACTATCCCAACAAATACGCCCTGTTCGTCCACGCGGCGACGACGACGGCCGACGCGCTCCAGGCGACCGCGGACGGCGCACTCGACGGCGTCGACGGACTCGAACCCGGCGACCGACTCGAACACCTGATCTCCGCGCTCGTCGCGAACAGCATCGAGAACCGTAAGGTCGCCGGACTCTACCGCTGGGAGGGCCGGTATCTCGAGGCCGAGGACCGCAAGCGGATTCGTGCCGTCTTCGTCCACGTCACGCAGTGTGTGGCCGCGCCGCTGCGCGAGATTCGCCCCGAACTGACCGCCGTCGACGCGACGACGCTGGGAGCGTCGACGCTGAGTGTGATGGGCAGCATCAGCGCACACCGGACCACCCTCGCCACCCGCAGACTCGACACGCTCCTGAAGTCGGCATGCGGGTCGATCCTGAACGCGACACTTCCGCACGCCGTCCCGATCGCGGGCAGGGGCGCCCCCGCCGGCGCGGTGCGGGGACTCGCCGTGACGTCCAAGCGTGAATTGCTGATCAACGAGGCCGTCAAGATCTTCGACCGGCACGGCTACCACGACTCGAGCATCGAGGAGATCGGCGCCGCCGCCGGCATCAACGCGTCGAGCGTCTACCGCCACTTCCCCAGCAAGGCAGACCTTCTGGCGGCGGTGTTCTACCGCGCGTCCGACCGGCTGGCCGTGGCCACGTCGGCGGCGCTGTCCACGGCCGCCGACCCCGAGGACGCCCTCCGCAAGCTCGCCGAGTCGTACCTGGAACTGTCGTTCGGGAACCCGGAAGTGCTGTCGGTCTACTTCGCGGAGATCGGGAACCTCCCGAAGAACGAACGGACCAACCTCCGGAACGTGCAGCGCCTCCACGTCGAGGAATGGGTCCATCTGGTGACCGCCGTGCGGTCCGAACTCTCGGCGCCCGAGGCACGGTTCCTGGTACACGCGGCGCTCGGACTGGTTCTCGACATCGGCCGACTGGTCCACTTCGACACCCGCGAGGAGTCCCGTGCCCGACTCCACACCCTGATGACGGCCGTGCTGCTGGGTCACTAGCCCATGCCCCTGGGCGAATCGCCCAGGGGCACAGTTCTCATGCGGCCCGCCGGCGGGCTCCTCGTTGCTTGTCGTTGTCCGCACCGAGGTCGCGGGGGCGGTAGCCCACCGGGTATCCGGGGTAGGTCCGGTTGCGCGGATCGCGTGCGGCCTTCGATTCGCGGCGCGGTGGCAGGAGGCGCACGAACCGTGCCCGGATCTGCAGCACACGTCGGGACGCGCGCTGCAACCAGTGCGGGGCTGCGGGAAATCCGAACGCCGCCAGCATCATCGGGCCGAGGAGTGCGTAGACCCCCTGCGCGACGAGTGGCCGGAGCGCCGCCGGAAACCAGGAGCAGAACAGCGTCAGCGTGTAGGTGCCGACCCGATGGTTGTCGTCGGTGTACCGGAAGTGTGTCCGCTCGTACTCGGCCTTGAACCGGTAGAAGTCCTCGAAGGTCTCGGGGATGTTCCTGATCCCCATGCGAACCCCCACCTGACGGTAGAAGTGGAAGCACGCAAGACGCTCGTTCGGGGTGAGCCGCCGCCACCCGAACCGGTCGATCCAGTCGATCGGTTCGTAGATGAACGTGGTCAGTACGTACAGCATGTCGTCGTTGTCGATGTCGTACTTGCCGTGCATGCGGTTCACGACGCGCAGTGATTCGATGCCGCGTTCGGAGTCGTAGCCGTGTTCGACGAGTTCGGCCATCAGCAACGCGGTGTCGTCGTATCGCTTCTGCGGCCGCTTCTCGAATTCGCCGGTGCGCTGCAGCAGTTCCGAAATCGTGGGGACGCAATACGTTCGGAACAGCGCGAATTCGAGGGACCGCTGGTAGTCCCACGGAAATTCGTAGCCGGCCGTGATGCGGTGGATCTCCTCGTGGTCCCGGACCGGGTCGAGTTCCTCGATCCGGCGCTGCCAGCCGTGCCTGCCCCGTGGAACCCCGCCCGGCGTGGTCTTCCTCAGCATGTGAATACCCTCCCGCGATCAGCGTCCGTGTCGGTTCTTCAACATCCAGGCGGAAATCTTCATGTCCCGCGACTTGCGCTGCATGGTCAGCAGATTGAGCGGCGCCGCGAACTTCTGCCGGGCGATGGACTTGACCCGGCTGAATTCCCGCAGCCCGTCCGCCCCGTGAATGCGGCCGAAGCCCGAGTCTCCGACACCGCCGAACGGCAACGCCGCGACACCGGCGAATCCGAGCACCGAGCCGATCGTCACGACGCCGGCCCTGAGCTTCCCGGCAGCCTGCATCGCCTTGGTCGCATCCTTGGTGAAGATGGACGCGCCGAGGCCGAACGTGGTGCCGTTGGCCAACGCGACCGCCTCGTCGAGGCTCGCGACCTTGTTGACGACCACCGTGGGGCCGAACGTCTCCTCGCGGATCGCGGTGCTGTCCTCGGGAACGCCGGTCAGCACGATGGGCCCGACGTACCCGTCCGCGATGGAGTCGAGTCCGCCGACCACCGCGGATCCACCCTTGTCGAGTGCGTCCCGGACGTGGCTGCGAACCACGTCGGACTGGCCGGTCATCGTCATGGGGCCGTACGCCGCGTCCCGCGGTCCCGGGCGCAGGACCTTCGATTTCTCGGCGACCAGCCGGACGAACTCGTCGTAGACGGCGTCGACGACGTAGATGCGCTCGACGCCCGCGCACGTCTGTCCGGCGTTGCCCATCGCCCCGAACACGGCGAACCCGGCCGCCTCGTCCAGGTTCGCGTCGGCGTCGACGAGCATGGCGTCCTTGCCTCCCGCCTCGACGACCAGGGGCGTGAGCGTTTCGGCGCAGGCGGCCATGACCCGCTTGCCGGTGGCGGCGGACCCGGTAAAGGCGATCTTATCGACGCCGGCAGAGACGAGGGCGGAACCCGTCGACCCGTCGCCGGTGACCACCTGCAGGACAGGCTGATTGGGGATGAGTGCCTTCCACTTGTCGGCGAGCCACACCGCGACGCCGGGGGTCAGCTCACTGGGTTTGAAGACGACGGTGTTGCCCGCTGCCAGCGCGTAGGAGATGGAGCCCATCGGCGTGTAGACGGGGTAGTTCCACGGCCCGATCACACCGACCACACCCATCGGCTCGTACCCGACGCTGCTGGCCTGGTTCGCACTGACCAGGCCGGAGGGCACCTTGCGCCGCTTCAGGACCTTGCCCGCGTTCTTCGCCGCCCAGTCGAGATGCTCGATGGCGAGCATCACCTCGAGGAGCGCGTCGCCGTGGGGCTTGCCGGTCTCGGCGGCGACGAGGGCGGCGAGTTGCTCGCCGTCCCGTGCCATCGACTTCTTCCAGTCCAGGAGCCATTGTTTGCGGCCGTCGAAGCCGAGGGCGGTCCACCACTGCGCGGCCGACCGGGCCGCGTCGACGGCGGCGCGCACCTCCCGCTCCCCCTCGATCGGGTACTCGGCCAGGACGGTGCCGTCGCGCGGGTCCAGGGACGCGAACGTCTTCGGCGCCGACTCCGCCGGCCCCGTCGGAGCCGTGGGCTGAGCGCCTGCCGTCGTCTCGGTCGTCTCCGCCTGCTGTGGCATGGTCGATATCCTCCCTCGAGATCACATCAAATATATGTGATGTGATGTAATGTAGTGGACATCACAGTATGCGGCCGACCCCATCGCGGCAAGCCCCACACAGTCACCCCGGCCGGCCTGTTCGCCGACCCACCACCCACGAGGAGTTCCCCGGACATGAGCGTCGAATTCACCAGTGAACAGAAGGACTTCGCGGCGGCGATCGCCGATTTCTGCAAGCGCGAGAGCGGCACCCGCGAGCAACGCGACAGGCTGACGAATCACGGCGAGCACAACCACAATCAGGACCTCTACGAGAAGATGGCGAAGCTGGGCTGGCTGGGCATCACCATCCCCGAGGAGTACGACGGCTCGGCCGCGAGCCACGTCGACATGTGCATCCTGCTCGAGGAGGCCGCCAAGGGCATGGCGCCCATCGGCGGGATCGGGCCCACCCTGATCACAGGCGGCGCCTACGCGAAGTTCGGGACCGACGCACAGAAGGACGTCGTGCTGCGTGGCATCGTCGCAGGCCGGTCGCAGTCCATCTCGATGTCCGAGCCGGAGGCCGGTTCCGATGTCGGCAACCTCAGCACCCGTGCGGAGAAGACCGCCGACGGCTGGGTGATCAACGGCCAGAAGACGTGGTGCTCCAACGCGCACTTCGCCGACAACATCCTGCTCGTGGCCCGCACCGGGCGCGGCGACGGCAAGCACGAAGGCCTGACCATGTTCCACGTCCCCGCAGACACCGCCGGACTGAAGATCAGCGGCATCGACACGATGGGCGGCAAGGAGGTCAACGACCTCTACTTCACCGACTGCGTCCTCCCCGAGGACGCGGTGGTGGGCGAGGTCGGCAACGGCTGGCGCCAGCTGATGACCGGACTGAACTTCGAACGCCTGATCCTCGCTGCCATGATGCTCGGCACCGCGCAGCGCGCGTTCGCCGACACCCTCGATTTCGTCACCCAGCGCAAGCAGTTCGGGCGTCCCGTCGGATCGTTCCAGGCGCTACGTCACCGCATCGCCGATCTCGCAACGGAGATCGAGTGCTGCAAACTGCTCGTGTACAGCGTCGCCGAGGACGTCGACGCGAACCCCGGCAAGATGCTGGCCCGCGAAGCATCGATGGCCAAGCTGAAGGTCACGGAGACCGCGAAGAAGGTCGCGCTCGAGGGCATGCAGATGATGGGCGGGTACGGCTACGCCACCGAGTTCGACATGGAGAAGCACGTCCGCTCCACCATCGTCTCGAGCATCTACGGCGGTACCAACGAGATTCAGCGCGACATCATCGGCAAGACCTACGGCTTGTAAACATCCACTGCGGTTTATGCTGGTTTGCCGCATCGAAGGAGTTCTCCATGGCATCGCCCTCCGTGTCACGATCCGCAGCGGGCCGCACCCTGCGCCGCCGACCCCAGTTGTCGGACGACGTCGCCGTGCACGTCCGCAACCTGATCATGTCCGGGGGCGTTCGCCCGGGTGACTTCATCCGCCTCGACGAGACGGCGGCAGACCTGGGGGTCAGCGTCACACCCGTCCGCGAGGCGCTGCTGACCCTGCGCGGCGAGGGACTCGTCGAACTCGTACCCCACCGCGGCTACGTGGTCGCCCCGCTCAGCCGGGACGACATTCACGACCTCTTCTGGCTCCAGGGCCAGATCGCCGAGGAACTCGCGGTCCGCGCGACGCGGTCCGTCACCCCGGAGGTCGTCGAGGAGCTGACCGCGATCAACGAGAAGCTGCGGCGGGCCGTCGAGGACGGCGAGGCCGACCGCATCGAAGATCTCGAGTTCTCGTTTCACCGGGTCATCAACCGTCTCGCCGACGCGAGCAAGCTGTCGTGGTTCCTGCTCAGCGCCACCCGGTACACACCGGTGCAGTTCTATTCGTCCGATCCGGCCTGGGGCGAGGCTGCGGTCGAGAGCCACCGCCGCCTCATCGCCGCACTCGCCGACGGGAAGGCCGACGTGGTCGGTGCCGAGAACAAGGCCCACTTCATCGACGGTGCCCAGCGACTGGTCGCACATCTCGACGACGTCGGCATCTGGGACTGACCAGCGCCGCCGATCACCCGCGCCCGGTCAGCACGGCGCGGGGTTGCGCTCTCCGTATGTGGGGTCCAGCGCCCGCTGGATGATGTACACGGCCCGCGGATCGGTGGTCAGCTGGCCGTGGTCCGCGGTGTTCGTGTCGCAGCCGTCCTGGAGCCAGATGTTGTGCACGGCGGCCCCCGGACCGGCTGTCAGGAATGTGTTCTCGGGAGGGGTGGACACCGTGTCGCTGCGACTGGCGACCACGGTGTAGTCGATGCCCGGGTCGGTGTCGCCCGCCGCGTTGAGGAGCTGCAGGAAGGGCGAGCCCACCATCTGCTGGATGTAGGACGGCCCGACCGCGACGCCGGCGAGCGTCGTGACCGGCACACCCAGCGCCTGCGCGATCGCACCGAGCGCCTGGACGTCTCCGAAGCTGCTGCCGTGGTTGGTGGCGCCGAGGGTGACCAGCGAGTGCACCTTGTTCAGTGCGGGGTTCGCCCGGTCGGCGCCGCCTTCGAACCGCAGGTACTGGCGGGACACCGTGCCGCCGAGCGAATGGCCGATCATGTCGACCTGCGGAGCACCGGTGGCGGTGCGGACCAGTTCGACGAACCCCGCGAGCTGCCGAGCGGACTCCTCGATGTCGGCGCCGCCGAACATGCGCATCATGTTGCCCTTGGTCAGACCGGCGGCCTGTCCGTAGTTGAGGGCGAAGACGCAGTAGCCCTCCGCGCTGAGCTCCGGAGCGAGGTCCTTCCACGTCCCCACCATGCCGGTCCAGGTGCCGTGCACCAGCACGACGGGACGGGGGTGCGCCGCCGACGGCCTACAACTCCAGTCGTTGGCCCCGGGAAGCGCGGACGGATCGACCACGGGCGCGGGCTCCGCTTCCACGGGATCCGCTGCCGCGGGTGCCGCACTGCCCAGCATCACGATGCCTGCCAGCACGCACAACAGAGCCCTAGTGGCCGACGATATACGCATATTCCTCGTATCCTGAGTTTGCGGAAATAGACTTCAGGTTACGTTAGCCAACCGTCCATCAAAGTCTCAACCTGAGATCGAGACTCGGGGGTGATCACCGACCTGGTTCGTATTCGGCCGATCGACCACGGCCCTCCCGGCCATCCGGAAGGCTCATGGAAACGAACCACCAACTGCACACGATAGTCGGGATGAGAAAGCTACTGCCGATCGAGTGAGTGGGGCGACTATGTATTTCTCCGTAGAACAGCGGAACGGCGACGATTCCGGAGAGCATTCTGACGCCTCGGCGCAGCACGCACTCGAGAGTCTGCGCGCGGAACTCGACGCCGTCGACGCGACCCTGCTCGAGACGGTCCGGCAGCGTTTGGAAGTGTGCCTGCGCATCGGCGAACTCAAGCGCCGCGAGCACATCGCCATGATGCAGCCGGGACGGATCCACATCGTCCACGAACGGGCGCGCCGGTACGCCGACAGCCACTCCCTGTCCCCGGAGTTCTTCGATTCGCTCTACGACCTCCTCATCGCCGAGACGTGCAGGCTCGAGGACCTCGTGATCAACGCGGAGACCGTCGACGAGACACCCCGCCACAATGGCACCCACAACGGCGGCCGTGCCGGCAACCACCAGGTTCGCCACAGTTCCGTGCCGTCTGCGAATGTCGAGTCGTGATGAGTACCCGGACGCTGCTGGTCGACAACTACGACTCCTTCACCTACAACCTGTTCACTCTGCTGGCCGAGGTGAACGGGGAACCGCCCACGGTCGTGCACAACGACGTGGAGTGGAGTTCGATCCCCTGGTCCGACTTCGACAACATCGTCATCTCCCCCGGCCCCGGCCGGCCGGACCGGAAACGCGACTTCGGGATCAGTGCCCGCATCATCAGGGAGACCGAACTCCCCGTGCTCGGTGTCTGCCTCGGCCACCAGGGGCTGTGCCAGCTGTTCGGGGGCAAGGTGGTGCTCGCGCCCGAGCCGATGCACGGCCGCGTGTCCCTCGTCGACCACGACGGATCCGAACTCTTCGCCGGCATTCCCTCACCGTTCCCGACGGTCCGCTACCACTCGCTCATCGTCGAGGATCTCCCCGACGACCTCGAGGCGACCGCCTGGACGGCCGACGGACTCCTGATGGGCGTGCGGCACCGCACGCGCCCGCTGTGGGGTGTCCAATTCCACCCCGAATCGATCAGCACCGCCTTCGGCCACGAACTGCTCGCGAACTTCCGCGACCTCACCCGGACGCATTCCGGAACACCCACCCACGGTTCCCTGCTCAGAATCCCGATCCCCCACGCGCCGTACGTGGTCCAGCAGGTGCGCGTCGACCACGAGGTCGACCCCCGCACCACGTTCGAGGACCTGTTCGCGTCCGGGCCCAACGCGTTCTGGCTCGACGGGACGTCGGCGTCGGAACCGACTTCGCGTTTCACGATCATGGGCAACTGTTCCGGTCCGCGCGCCGAATACATCACGTACGACGTCAGTGAAGCGATCGTCCGGATCACACGCGAGGGGTTGCCGGTCGAACAGGTGCACGCACCGTTCTTCGACTACCTCGAACGGCAACTGCAGGCACGGTCGGTGCCCGGACTCCCGGGTGTGCCGTTCGGCCTCGGCTACGTGGGGTACCTCGGCTACGAGTTGAAGGCCGAGACCGGTGGCACAGCGGCACACAAGTCGCCCACCCCGGACGCCGCACTGGTGTTCGCGGACCGCGCGGTGGTCATCGACCATTCGAACGAGCGCACGTACGCGCTGTGCCTGAGTGACCACCCGGACGATCCGGAGTTGCGCCGCTGGCTCGACGAGATGGAGACAGCGCTGCACCGGCTGGCCGAGCCGGACCAGCCTCCGACCGCGGTGCCGCCGATCCGGAAACCCGAATCCGCCGAACTGGCCCTGCGGCACGACCACGACAAGTACCTCGACCACATCGCGTCGTCGCTCGGCGAGATCCGGACCGGCGAGTCCTACGAGGTGTGCCTGACCAACATGGCGACGGTGGACCAGTCGATCGATCCCCTGCACACGTTCGAACTGCTGCGCTCCATCAGCCCCACGCCATACAGCGCGTACCTCCAGTTCGCCGGGCTGTCCGTTCTCAGTGCCTCCCCCGAACGGTTCCTGAGGATCGGCGCGGACCGGGTGGTGGAGTCCAAACCCATCAAGGGGACCCGTCCGCGCGGCGCCACCCCCGCCAAGGATGCGGCGCTGCGGCAGGACCTGCTCGACAGCGAGAAGGACCGCGCCGAGAACCTGATGATCGTCGATCTGACGCGGAACGATCTGGCCCGGGTGTGCGTCCCAGGCTCGGTGCACGTCCCGAAGCTGTTCGACGTCGAAACATACGCGGCCGTGCATCAACTCGTGTCGACCGTGCGCGGAACCCTCAGCGCCGACGCCTCCGTCGTCGAGTGCGTCCGGGCCGCCTTCCCCGGCGGATCGATGACCGGCGCCCCGAAGATCCGGACAATGGAGATCATCGACCGGCTCGAGTCCGGGCCGCGCGGTGTGTATTCCGGTTCGATCGGCTATTTCTCGCTGACGGGAACGGCCGACCTGTCCATCGTCATCCGCACGATCGTCGCCACCGACAACGAGGTGACGTTCGGCATCGGCGGTGCGATCACTGCGCTGTCGGACCCGGAGGAGGAGTTCGACGAGGCGATGGTCAAGGCCGCCACCATGTTGCGGGCGCTGTCCGTGACGGCGGACCGGCCGAACGAGATCGGGCAGTGAACGTTCCGGCCGCATCCGCCAGGACCGTCGCGTTGATCGGCGGCTCGGGCGATGTCGGCCGGATGCTCGCGGATCGGCTCCGCGCCGACGGAAACACCGTGCGCACCATCGATATACGGTTCACCGACCGGTCCGACGCCGATCAGGTCAAGGGCGACGTCACCGACCCGTCGCCGGAGCTGCGGGCGGTGGTGCGTGCCGCCGATGCGGTGATCCTCGCGATCCCCGAAAACGTCGCGCTGGAGTCGATTCCGTTCGTCGTCGCGGAGTTGCCCGAGCACGCGCTGCTGGTCGACACGCTGTCCGTGAAGTCCCGGTTCGGTGCGGCCCTGCGGGAGAGCGCACTGCGAGGCGGCGCGGTGGGCATCAACCCGATGTTCGCGCCGTCCCTCGGACCGGAGGGCCGGCCCGTCGCGGCCGTGACCTACCGGGACGGCACCGGGGTCGAGTGGTTCCTGTCCGCGCTGTCCGGCTGGGGATCGTCGGTGGTCCGCATGGACGCCGAACACCACGACCGGCTCACGGCAGCGACCCAGGCACTGACGCACGCCGGCGTGCTCGCCTTCGGCCTCGCCCTCGCCGAACTCGGAGTCGACGGCGCCGAACTCACCGCGGCGGCCACCCCACCGCATCTCGTCTCGCTCGCGCTCCTCGCACGGGTCGGCGGCGGTGGCCCCGAGGTCTACCGGGACATCCAGGCCGGCAATCCTTTCGCCGGCGACGCCCGCCGCGCGCTCGCCGCCGCGCTCGCCACTCTCACCGACACCGTCGAGCAGGGCTCGGAGGACGATTTCGCCGCGCTCATGTCCCGCGCGACGTCGCCCCTCGGCGACCGGAGCGAACCCCTCGCCCGGCTGTGCGCCGACCTCTTCACCGATCTCGTTCACCGACAGCCGCGGAACGGAGAGACGTCATGACGACCCGGAACATTCCCTCGCTCCCGGAGTACGACCCGTCCGATCCGGTGGAGAGCGCCGTCGTGACGCGGCTCGCCCGCAACTGGGGGCAGCGGGCGACCGTGAAGAAACCGGAGCCGGACCTCGACGCGCTGTTCGACCTGGGCAAACAGGACTACCCGGACGAGTTGCTGCCCTTCGCCGATCACGACCGGTTCCTCCGCATGGGTGAGGAGCAGCGGAACCAGCTGCGGGCGTGGGCCTGGATCGCGTTCAACAAGAACGTCATGGACATCGAGCAGTACGTGGTCAACCCGGGGTTCGACCTCGTCGCGCACGACGCCCTGGACACCGGGCTCGGAGACACGTTCGCCGTGGCCGTCCACCAGGCGATGGTGGACGAGCAGTACCACACGCTCATGCACCTGAACGCGAGCGCGGTCACCCGCAGGCAACGCGGTTGGGCGATGCCCAACAGCGCCCTGCCCGACGTCCTGACGTTGCGCCGCCAGCGCGCGGCGACGGCCGAGGCCGCCGATGCGCGACAGCGGGCGATCACGACGTTCGCCTTCATGACGGTGGCGGAGATCTCGATCAGCTCCTACCTCGACCTGATCTCCGAGAACGACGTCATCCAACCGGTGAACAGGGCGACGGTCCGGCTGCACAATCGCGACGAGTACTGTCACGCCTCCATCGCCGACGACATCGCGGGCGTCGTCTACGACACCCTGAACCCCGGCGACCGGCGGCTCTTCCTCGACGGGCTGGTCGACGCGATGACCGCGTTCAGCAGCAACGACTACTCGACCTGGCACACCATCGTCGACATCCTGGACCTCGACGGCGGTCAGGCGATGATCGACGACGCCGAACACGACACCCGCCGGTCCGCTCTGGTCCAGGATTTCGGTGGCATCCACAAACTGTGCAAACACCTCGGGGTCGCGGGCGAGATGTCTTACGAGTGGGCCTGACGTCGCAGGAAAGCCGGCTCGCCCGCGCCTCTCCCGTCCGGTTGTCACAGAACGGCGGGTCCCGGTGTCTGGTGTGTGACACCGTCGAGAACGAAGAGGAGCCACCCATGGCCAGCACGTCGCACACCACGCCCGACGATCGCGGCGGGAACACCGATGCCCGTTCCGATCCCGCCACCGAGGCGTTCGTCACGCACCGCAATCTGCTGTTCACCGTCGCCTACGAGATGCTCGGCTCGTCCGCCGACGCGGAGGACATCCTGCAGGAGACCTGGCTGCGGTGGGCGGGCGTCGATCTGGGCACGGTGCGGAATCAGCGGGCGTACCTGGTGCGGATCACCACCCGCCAGGCGCTGGTCCGGCTGCGCACGCTCGGCAGGCGCAGGGAGTCCTACGTCGGACCCTGGCTACCGGAGCCGTTGCTGACCGCGCCCGACGTGGCGGAGGACGTCGAATTGGCCGACAGCGTCTCGATGGCGATGATGCTGGTGCTGGAGACGCTCGCACCCACCGAGCGAGCGGTGTTCGTGCTGCATGAGGTGTTCGATCTGGAGTACGGGGAGATCGCGGCCGCCGTCGACAAGAGCACGGACGCCGTCCGCCAGATCGCGCACCGGGCGCGGACCCACGTCGCGGCGCGCCGGCCGCGGGGCGTCGTCACTCCGGCCGAGTCCCGGGATGCACTCGACGCGTTCAAGCGGGCGCTCGAGACAGGCGACCTGCAGAGCCTGCTCGACCAGCTGGCACCGGACGTCGTCCTCCTCGGTGACGGCGGCGGAGTCAAGCAGGCCGTGCTGCGACCCATCGTCGGGGCCGACAAGGTGGGCCGCCTGCTGGCGGCCGGCCTGCCCCGGATCGGCGGCGAGGTGTCCGTCGAACCCGTGCAGATGAACGGCTCCCCCGCGCTGATCGTCCGGCTCGACGGGGAGATCGACGACGTCGTGGCCGTGCGGATGGACGACGGCCTGATCACCGGGCTCTACATCGTGCGCAACCCCGAGAAGCTGTCGCGGGTCGAGCGGGAAACCGCGGTGAGCCGCTGAGGCGGACCCCTGAACCGACGATGCCCGCGGCGGGAAGGCGCGGAGCCTTCCCACCACGGTCGCTCGGAGATCAGTGCCCGGACCGCTCCTCGGCCTGAGCCACGAGCGCGGTGAGCGCCGCCACCCAGAACTGCCCGAACCGGTCCACGTCCGGCGCCGAGAGGATGCCGGGCGGGAACGACATGAACGCCGACAACTGCAGGCCCTCAGCAGTTTCCGAGATCACCGACTGGATGTCGAGAACGGCCTGGGCAGGCATCGCACTCTTCTCGAACCCACCCGTGACGGGCGATTCGAAGTCGGGCAGCCAGTCGAGTCCGCGGACCGCCTCGGGAACCTCGGCGGCGCTGACGCGTCCGATGTAGTTGAACACGATCTGCGGTTCCGCCCAGCTCCTCATCACCGGCGACGTGTCGGGGTTGAGGTACCGCAGCAGGCCGTACCCGATTCCCCGGTCCGGGATCGCACCGAGCTGATCCCGCACCGCGCGCACGGCGTCCGCGGCGCCCGCACCGCCCCGCAGGGCGTCGGCGATGTCGACCCCGGCCAGATCGAGCCGTGCCGGGTACATCGTGGTGAACCAGCCGACCGTCCGCGACAGATCCGCGCCCGGCACCGCGGACTCTTCACGTCCGTGGCCCTCGAGCGTGACCACCGTCGACGAGGCCTCGACTCCGCGGTCTCGCCGCCACGCGGCCACCGCCAACGCGAGGGCTGCCGCGAGGACGTCGCCGATCTCACCGTCGAGCGCACCCGGTGTGTCGCCCAGCAACGCCTCGGTGACCGGTGCGGGCACGTCCACCCGGGTCCGTTCCAGAGTGCTGACCAGATCGGTGCGCAGGTCCAGCTCACGGGATCCGAGCAGCGGATCCGGACCGGTCAGCATCCGTTCCCACACCGCGAACTCGGCCACCCGCTCCGGTGTCGCCGCCGCCTCGAGCAGGCCGTCGGTCCATCGCCGCAGCGACGTTCCGACCGGCTCCAGCGACGGCGTCGTGCCTGCGGCGATCTGGGCGCCTGCGGTCGCGAAGTCCGGCACCAGGATCCGCCACGACACGGAGTCGATGACGAGGTGGTGCGGCACGACGAGGAGCCGTCCGCGCCGATCCGCCTCCGCGGGATCGAACCAGACGAACTGGAGCATCGACCCAGTGCGCGGATCGAGACGATCCAGCGCCGCATCGAATGCCGCGCCCGCTACCGCGTCGAACTCCGGCGAACCCGGCTCGGCGCCGGCCGCGATCTCCACCCGCTGCACGGTGGCGTCGATGTCGACGCTGCCCGCAGGCGCGATCTCGAGCGCGTCCCCGGCACCGCCCGTGACCAGTGTCGACCGCAGCACGTCGTGCTGGTCCACCACCGCGGTGATCGTCGCGACGACCTGCTCGCGGTCGATCCCGGCGGGCAGTGTCAGCAGCAACGGCATGACGAATCGGTCGAAGTCGCCGCCGCGCTCGACCATCTTGCGGGCGACCGGGGTGAGCGGCACCGTTCCGACGCCGCCCCCCTCGTACTCGGCCAGTGCCGCCGCCGCGGACTCACCCGAATCGGCCACTGCTGCCAGCTCGGCAACGGTGCGCCGCTCGAACACATCTCGCGCGGTGAAGTGGATACCGGCCGACCGGGCCCGCGCCACCAACTGGATGGACACGATGCTGTCGCCGCCGAGCTCGAAGAACGAGTCGTCGATGCCGACGTTCTCCCGGCCGAGCAGCTCCCCGAACACGGTCGCGAGGGCCCGTTCGGTGTCGGTGCGCGGCGCGCGGAACTCGGCCGCCGACGCGAAGTCCGGCACCGGCAGCGCACGCCGGTCGAGCTTGCCGCTGGTGCCCAGCGGAAGTTCCGCGAGAACCATCACGGAATCCGGGATCATGTACTCGGGCAACGATTCCGCGACGAACGCATCGAGCGCCGCCTGGTCGATGGCCGCGCCGGGCCTCGGCACGACGTAGGCGACGAGCCGCGCCCCCACCTCGCTGTTGTGCACGATGACGGCCGCCTGCGCCACGTCGCCGTGCCGGACGAACGCCTCCTCGACCTCGCCGAGCTCGATGCGCAGTCCGCGCACCTTCACCTGGAAGTCGGTGCGGCCCACGAACTCGAGGACACCGTTCTCGTTCCACCGGACGAGGTCACCGGTGCGGTACATCCGCACACCCGGATCGCCGAACGGGTCGGCGACGAACCGCTCCGCACTCAGCGCGGCGCTGTTGACGTAGCCGCGGGCGAGTTGCGCGCCGTCGAGATACAGCTCGCCGGGCACACCGACCGGCGCCGGATTCAGGTGGGCGTCGAGCACGTAGGCCCGCGTGTTCCAGGCCGGCGAACCGATCGGCGCGATCGTGGCCGTCCCCGACCGCTCCACCACGTGGGCCGTCGAGTTGATGGTTACCTCGGTCGGGCCGTACAGGTTCACGAGCTCCGCGGAGCCGAGTCCCGCGACCCGCTCGGCAGCCGACTGCGGCAGCGGCTCGCCGCCCGCGAACACGAGCCGCAGCGAACCGCACCCGTCGGCGGTCGCGGCGTCGAGGAACATCGTGAGCACGGACGGGACGAACTGGATCACCGTCACCGATTCCGTGTCGACCGTCGCGGCCATGTATTCGGGATCGCGATGACCGTCCGGTGAGGCCATCACCAGGGTTCCGCCGACCACCAACGGCAGGAACAGCTCCCACACGGAGGCATCGAACGTGAACGGTGTCTTCTGCAGCACCACGTCCTGCGCATCGATGCGATAGACGTCGCGCATCCACGCCAGCTGGTTGGCCAGCGCCGAGTGCGGGATCGCCACACCCTTCGGACGTCCCGTCGAACCCGACGTGTACAGCGCGTACGCCAGGTTGTCCGGGCGCAGGTCGCCGAGCCGTTCGGTGTCCTCGATCGGGCCGTCGCCGTACCCGGTGAGGTCGAAGTCCTCGACCAGGTACACCGGGACCTCCACGTCGAGGTTCGCGATGTCGTCGGCCGAACTCAGCACGCAGGCCGGAGCGGCGCTGTCCACCACGTACGACGTCCGGTCGGCGGGATGCTCGGGGTCGATCGGCACGTACGCGCCGCCCGCCGCGTGAACGGCGTAGAGGCTGGTCAGCATGTCGAGCGAGCGCCGCATCGCGATGCCCACCACCGTGTCCGGTCCCACACCCATCGCCATCAGGTGCCGCGCCAGGCGGTTGACCCGCGCATCGAACTCGGCATAGGTGAGCCGCACGTGGTCCGCCACCACGGCGGTCCGATCGGGTGTGCGCGCCACCTGGGCGCCGAACATCGACACGACGGATTCTTCCGCGACGTCGCGGCGGGAATCGTTCCATCCGGACAGGACGAGGTCGCGCTCGTCCTGCGTGAGCAGATCCAGATCCCCCACCAGAGTGGAACTTCCGGCCGCGATGGTCTGCAGGATCCGGTTCAGCCGGGAACCGAGGCGTTCGACGGTGTCGGCGCCGAACACGTCCGGAAGGTACTTCAGGACCAACTGCAGTTCGCTGTCCGACTGCGCCAGCAGGCTCAGCGGGTAGTGCGAGGCGTCGCTGATCTGCACCCCGGCGACCCGCAGGCCGTCGATGTCGCTGTCCTCGGTGAGTCCCGCCCGGTCCACCGGGTACGACTCGAACACCGTCAACGTGTCGAACAGCCCGCCGATTCCGGCGATCTGCTGGATCTCGGGGAGACCGATGTGATGGTGGTCGAACAGAGCGGACTGTTCCGCCTGCAGCCTTTCGAGGAGGCCGAGGATCGACTCGCGGGGATCGACACGCACCCGGATCGGGATGGTGTTGATGAACAGACCCACCATCGACTCGATGCCCGCGACCTCCGGTGGGCGGCCCGACACGGTGGCGCCGAAGACGACGTCGTCGGACGCGGTCATCCGGGCCAGCAGCAGTCCCCACGCCGCCTGGACGATCGTGTTCATCGTCAGGCCGCGATCCCGCGCGATGCGCGCCAGGTTCTCGCTCACCACCTCACCGAGATGCAGTGCGAACTCGGCGGGCTCGGGGCGGTCCTCGCCGGCAGGCGCCGGGGCGAGGACGGTCGGCCCGTCCAGCCCGGCCAGTGCGTGCGCCCACGCGCTGCGCGAGGCGTTGGCGTCGCGTTCGGACAGCCAGCTGAGGAAGTCACGGTAACCGCGGACTCGCGGCAGCACCGAGCCGTCCCCGCGGGTCGCGTACAGCACCAGCAGATCCTTCATCAGCAACGGCATCGACCATCCGTCGAGCAGGATGTGGTGGTTGCTGATGGAGAACCGGTAGCTGCTCTCCCCCGTGCGGATCAGCAGGAACCGCATCAGGGGCGGACGGCCCATGTCGAACCGCGCCGAACGGTGCTCGCTCAGAACGGAACCGATCCGCTCCTCACGGTCGGCCTCGGACAGCGCAGACAGGTCGAGTTCCTCCCACGGCAGTGCGACGTGGTCGACGACCACCTGGACCGCGGTCCCCGAATCGTCGGGGACGAAGGCGGTGCGCAGGTTCGCGTGCCGCGCGATCAACGCTTCTGCCGCGCCGCGGAGGCGGCCGGTGTCGACGACGCCCCGGAAGTCGAGCACCACCTGCGCGGTGTAGACGTCCACTGCGCCCTCGGCGAGAACGGAATGGAAGAACATTCCGGACTGCAGCGGAGCGAGCGGCCACACGTCGGTCGCCGCAGGGTAGCGCCGTTCGAGCGCCTCGAGGTCGTCCTGCGTCACGGTCACGAGGGGGACGTCGGACGGTGTGAGACCGCCGCTCTTCGGCCCGGACGCGTGCTCGGCGAGCGCGGTCGCCGCGGCGTGCCACAGCTCCGCGAACTCCCACACGTCCGCCTCGTCGAGAATCTCGGTGGCGAACGCGATCTTGGCCTCGATCTGCGGGCCCGACGCCGTCTCCGACGTCACGGCGTTGATGCTGAGCACCGCCGGCGCCACCATCTCGTCGTCCATGGCGCCGCCGAACTCACCCGAGTCGCTGTCCGGAATCCAGCCGAGATCCCGGATCTCGGCGGGCAGATCCACCGAACCCGCCCGGCCGAGGTAGTTGAACCCGATCTGCGGAGTCGGCAGCGACGCCAGAGCCGGGGCGGTCTCGTCGTTGAGGTAGCGCAGCAGGCCGTAGCCGATGCCCTTGTCGGGCACGGCAAGCAACTGTTCCTTGACGGCCTTCAACGCCGAACCCGCCGAGGTGCCGCCGTCGAACGCGTCCGCGAGGTCGGCCCGCGACACGTCCAGCCGCACCGGATACAGGCTGGTGAACCAGCCCACCGTGCGGGCGAGGTCGGCGCCGGGAACGGTCGACTCTTCGCGGCCGTGTCCCTCCAGGTTGATCAGCACGGAACGATCCGCGGTGCCGCCGCGGCGTTCACGCCAGCGCGACACCGCGAGGGCGAGCGCCGCGAGCAGGCCGTCGTTGACGCCGCCGTTCACGGACTGCGGGATCGTGGTCAGCAGCGCCTGCGTCACCTGCGTCGAGAACGTCATGCTCAGACGGTCGGTCCGGGCGATCACGTCGCGTTCCGGATCGAATGCTCGCCGTCCGATCAGCGGATCGGTTCCCGCGAGCATGCCGCGCCAGAAGTCGAGTTCGGCCACGCGGTGCGGAGACTTCGCCTCCTCGGCGAGTCCGTGCGCCCACGCCCGGACGGAGGATCCGACCGGTTCGAGCTGCGCGGGCGCTCCCGCCATGATCTGCGAACCCGCGGTCGCGAAGTCCGGCAACAGCACTCGCCAGGACACCCCGTCGACGACGAGGTGGTGCGCGAGCACCAGCAGGCGTCCGCTCTGACCCGGCAACGACTCCGCCGGGGCGAACCAGACGAACTGCGTCATCCGGCCGGCCGCCGGATCGAGCCGGTCTGCGGCACGGCTGAGCGCCGCGCGGGCCAGCCGCTCGAACTCGGCGGTGCCCGGCTTGTCGGTGAACTCGATCTGCTCGATCAGCTCGTCCGCGTCGAACGCGCGTCGAACGGACAGCGACTCGAACGACCAGTCGTCCCCGACCCGCGTGAGCCGCGAGCGGAGAATGTCGTGGCGCGCCAGGATGGCGTCCACCGTGTCCGCCAGCTGATCTCGCGTGACGGCAGGCGGGGTGGTCAGCAGCACGGCCTGCGAGAACTTCTCGAAGGATCCGGCCGTCTCCACCAGCCAGCGCGCGATCGGGGTGAGCGGCATCGTTCCGACGCCGCCGCCCGGCAACTCCTCGAGCTTCACCGAGTCGACCTCGGTGGCCCACGCGGCCACCTCGGCCAGCGCCGCCACGGTCTTGCGCTCGAAGACGTCGCGCGCGGTGAACAGCACCCCGGCGTTCTTCGCCCGGGTCGTCAGCTGGATGGACACGATGCTGTCGCCGCCGAGGGCGAAGAACGAATCGTCGACGCCGACCCGGTCGACGCCGAGAACCTGCGCGAAGACGTCGGCGATGGCCTTCTCCATCGGCGTCGACGGCGCGGTGTACTCACTGGCGACCGACACGAACTGCGGCTCGGGAAGCGCCTTGCGGTCGAGCTTGCCCGCGGGTGTCAGCGGAACCGAGTCGATGGCCATGATCGACGACGGCACCATGTACCCGGGCAGGGTCTCGGAGACGAACGCCGACAGCTCGGCGACGTCGATCGACGCGCCCGCCGCAGGCATCACGTACGACACGAGCACGGTCTGCCCGGTCTGCTCGCGGTGGTGGCCGAGCGTGACGGCGAAGTCGACACTCGGGTGCCTGCCGAGTTCGGCGTCGATCTCGCCGAGTTCGATGCGGAATCCGCGGACCTTCACCTGGAAGTCGGAACGGCCGACGTAGTCGAGGACCAGGTCGCCCGTCTCGTCGTCGTGCACCCAGCGGACGACGTCGCCGGTGCGGTAGAGCCGCTCACCGGGACCGCCGAACGGGTTGGCGACGAATCGCTCCGCCGTCAGGGCGAACCGGTTGTGGTAACCGCGGGCCACACTCGGGCCCGCGACGTACAGCTCACCCGCGACACCCACCGGGACGGGCGTGAGCCGGGAGTCGAGAACGACCACGTCGACGCCCCGGGTGGGACCGCCGATGGTGACGGGCCGATCCGCCTTCATCGGGTTGCTCGACGTGCTCCAGATCGTCGCCTCGGACGGGCCGTACAGGTTGAACATGCGGCGGCCCGGCGCCCACTTCTGCATGAGCTCCGGTGGGCAGGCCTCGCCGGCCACCGACAGCACCTCGATGCCGTCCAACCCGGCCGGGTCCACCGTGGTGAGCGCGGCGGGTGTGATGAAGGCGTGCGTGACCTTCTGCTTCTTCAGCAACCGTGCGAGTTCGTCTCCGCCGTACACGACGCCGGACGCGATGACCATCGTCGACGCGGCGGCCACTGCGTGCAGCAACTCGAATACCGATGCGTCGAAGCTGGGCGAGGCGAAGTGCAGCACCCGCGACTGCGGGGTGAGCCGGAGCCGCTCGACCTGCTCGGTCGTGACGTTCGCCAGGCCCGTGTGGGTGACGACGACGCCCTTGGGCAGACCCGTCGATCCCGACGTGTAGATCACGTACGCCGCGTCGTCGACGCGGGTCGGACGGATGCGGTCCGCGTCGGTGACGGCCTCGTCCGACACGGACGCGCACGCCTCGTCCATCTCGTCCGCGCCGAGCACGAGCCAGCGCACGGTGTCCGGGAGTTCGGCGACATGGGCGCCGGTGGTGAGACCGATCTCCACGCGGGAGTCCGTGACCATGTGCATGATCCGGTCGAACGGGTAGCTCGGATCGACCGGGACGAACGCCGCCCCGGTCTTCGCGACCGCCCAGATGGAGAGGATCGATTCGACGGAACGGGTCAGCGCGAGGGCCACGAAGTCGTCGGCGCCGATGCCCCTGCCGATGAGGACGCGGGCGAGACGGTTCGAGCGCTCGTCGAGTTCGCGGTAGGTGACCTGGTCGTCGCCGCACACGACGGCGACGGCATCCGGGTTCACCGCCGCGGCAGCGCCGAGGATGCCCGACAGCAGCTCGGGTGCGGCGGTGTCCGCGCCCCGCACCGGAGCCAGCACGGAGTGCTCGTTCTCGCTGAGGACATCGATGTCGCCGATCAGCACGGACGCGTCGGCGGTGATCGCCTCGAGGATGCGCTGGAAGCGGAACGCGAACGACGCGATGGTGCGCTCGTCGAACAGATCCGTCGCGTAGGTGAACACGCCGCGCATCGGCGCGTCCCCGTCCGCGCCTGCCGCGTCGGCGAGCGTGAGCTGCAGATCGAACTTGGCGGCGTTGATCCCACCGTCGAGTCCCTCGACCGTCAGGCCGGGCAGTTCGAGGTGCGCCTTCTCGATGTTCTGGAACGCGAGAGCCACCTGGAACAGCGGCGAGAACGCGGTCGAGCGTTCCGGCTGCAGGATCTCGACCAGCCGCTCGAACGGCACGTCGGTGTGGGTGAACGCGCCGAGGTCGTGCTGACGCACCTGCGCGAGGAGGTCCGCGAACGTCGCGTCGACGTCGACCTGCGCGCGCAGCACCAGCGTGTTGACGAACATGCCGACCAGGTCGTCGAGTGCGGCCTCGCCGCGGCCCTCGATCGCGGTGCCCACCGCGATGTCGTCCGTGGCGCTCAGCCGCGCGAGGAGCACCGACAGCGCCGCGTGCGCGACCATGAACAGCGACGCGTTGTGTTCGCGGGCCAGTGCCCCGAGCCGGTCGCGCAGTGCCGCGTCGATCTCGAAGTCGAAGCCCGCGCCGCGCATCGACTGTGCGGGCGGCCGCGGCCGGTCCGTCGGCAACGGCAGCACGTCCGGCAGACCGCTCAGCGTGGTCCGCCAGTAGTCGATCTGCTGGGTGGCCAGCGAATCCGGGGCGTTCTCGTCACCGAGCAACTCGTGCTGCCACAGCGAGAAGTCCGCGTACTGGACGTCGAGCGGAGCCCAGGCGGGTTCCGAGCCGGCGGCGCGGGCGCTGTAGGCGATCACCACGTCGCGTGCCAGCGGTGCCGTCGAGGCGCCGTCGGAGGAGATGTGGTGGACGACGATGACCAGCACGTGCCGGTCGGCGTCGATCCGCAGGAGGCGGGCCCGGACGGGAACCGCCGTCGCGACGTCGAATCCGGCGGTGACGAGGGAGATCACGCGTTCGCGCAGCACAGTCTCGTCGGCGACGTCCTCGACGTCCAGGGCCGTGAAACTCCGGGCCCGCGACAGCACGACCTGGCCCGGTCCGTCACCGGTGTCGGGGTAGGTGGTGCGCAACGTCTCGTGCCGTTCGACGACGTCGCCGAGCGCCTGCTCGAGCGCCGCGACGTCGAGGTGGCCGGTCAGCCTGATCGCCAGCGGAATGTTGTACGCCGCCGACGCGGTGTCGAACTGGTTGATGAACCACATGCGGGACTGCGCCGGGGACAGCGGAATCCGGGCGGGACGCGACTGCGGCACCAGTGCCGGCCGGTTCGCACCCGCCGAATCGGACTGCTCGGCGCGAGCCGACAGCGCGATCACCGTCGGCGCCTCGAACAACTCGCGCACACCGATCGACGTGTCGAGGGCTGCGTTGAGCCGGGCGACCACGCGGGTGGCGACCAGCGAGTTGCCGCCGAGGTCGAAGAAGCTCGTGTCGGCGCTGACCCGCTCGTGGCCGAGAACGTCGGCGAAGACCCCCGCCACGATTTCCTCGACCGGGGTCCGCGGAGCCCGGTAATGGTCCGCGGCACCGCCGAATTCGGGTTCGGGAAGCGCCTTGCGGTCGAGCTTGCCGTTGATGTTCAGCGGCAGCTCGTCGAGCGCGATCAGCGCGGACGGCACCATGTAGCCGGGTACCGACCTACCCGCGAACGCGAGCACGTCGGCGTCGTCGACGGCACCGCCCGGCTCCGGCACGACATAACCGACGAGGCGGTCGCCGGTGTGCCGGTCGCTGTGCACCACGACGACGGCCTGCGCGACCGCCGGGTGCGCCACGAGGGCACGCTCGATCTCGCCGAGTTCGATGCGGAAACCGCGGACCTTCACCTGGAAGTCGCTGCGCCCGACGTAGTCGAGGTTGCCGTCGCGGTTCCACCGCACGAGGTCGCCGGTGCGGTACATCCGCGCACCGGGCTCGCCGAACGGGCCGGCGACGAATCGTTCCGCGGTGAGGTCGTGGCGGCCGAAGTACCCGCGCGCCAACTGCTCGCCCGCGAGATAGAGCTCACCTGTCACGCCGGCGGGAACGGGGTGCAGACGCGAATCGAGAACGTAGGTCTGCGTGTTCCATTCGGGCCTGCCGATCGGGACCGAACCGTCGCGTTCGTCGCCGCACCGGTAGTGGGTGACGCTGACGGCGGCCTCGGTGGGGCCGTACAGGTTGAAGATGTCCGCGTCGCAGACGTCCCGGAACCGGAGCACCGTGTCGGCGGGCAGGGCCTCACCGATGCACAGCACCCGCCGCAACGACGCCAGCTGTGCCGGTTCCGCCACCGCGACGAACGCCGACAGCAGCGAGGGCACGAAGTGCACCGTCGACACCTGCTGCTCGGCGACGAGTCCGGCCAGGTACGACGGATCGCGGTGGCCGTCCGGTGCGGCGACGACGAGCCGTGCGCCCGCGGTCAGCGCCCACCAGAACTCCCACACCGACAGATCGAACGTGGCCGCCGTCTTGAGCAGCACCGAGTCCTCGGCGGTGAGCGGGTATTCCGACTGCTTCCACCGCAACTGGTTCGCGATCGCACCGTGCGCGATCGCCACGCCCTTCGGCCGTCCGGTCGAGCCGGACGTGTAGATCACGTACGCGGCGTTCTCCGGCCGCAGCGGTGCGGTCCGCTCCGAGTCGGTCAGCGGAGCCGGGTCGATACCGCCGAGATCCAGTTCGTCGAGCAGGAGGTAGTCGACGCCACCGGGCAGTCCCCCGACGACGTCGCGGGTCGCCAGGACGCAGACGGGTTGCGCGCTCTCCAGCACGTACGCGGTGCGCTCGGCCGGATGGTCCGGGTCGATCGGCAGGTACGCGCCGCCTGCCGCGGCGATCGCATACATTCCGACCAGCAGTTCCACCGAACGCGGAATAGCCAGGCCCACCACGGTTTCGGGGCCGACACCGCGGCCGACGAGATGCCGGGCCAACCGGTTCACCCGCGCCGAGAATTCGGCGTACGTGAGAGATTCGCCGTCGAACACGACAGCGGTGACGTCCGGGTTCTCCGCGGCAGCGGCCGCGAACATGTCCGCCAGCGTCGTCGCCGGCAATACCTGCGCGGTGTCGTTCCATCCGGACACCACGAGTGCGCGCTCGTCGCTGCCGGTGAGCGGCAGGTCGCCGACCGCTGTCTGCGGCGAATCCACCGCGGCGGCCAGCACGCGGCGGAACATGTCCGCGAAACGCTGAACGGTGGCGGCGTCGAACAGGTCGGTGGCGAACGTGAACACACCCGACATCTGCTCACCCTCGGGGCTGTCTCCCAGGATCAGATGCAGATCGAACTGCGCGGTGTCGCCCTCGACGTCGAGCGGCGCGACGGTGAGGTCGGGCAGTTCCAGCTCGGCCTTCGTCGTGTTCTGGAACGAGTAGCCCACCTGGAAGATCGGGTGGTGGGCCATCGAGCGTGCCGGGTTCAGGACCTCGACGAGGCGCTCGAACGGGACGTCGGCGTGCGAGAACGCCTCGAGGTCGGCCTCCCGGGCGCGATCGAGGATCTCGTCGAACGTCTGCCGCCCGTCGACCTGCACCCGCAGCGCGAGGGTGTTGACGAACATGCCGACGACGTCGTCGAGTTCGCGTTCGCCGCGGCCGGCGATCGGGGTGCCGACGGCGATGTCCTCGGTGCCGGACAGCCGGCTGAGCAGCACCGCGAACGCGGCGTGCACGGCCATGAACACGCTGGCGTTGTGCCTGCGGGCCAGTGCGGCCAGTCCGCGGTGCACCTCGGCGTCGACGGTGAAATCGATCCGCGACCCGCGCAGCGACTGCACGGGCGGGCGCGGCCGGTCCACGGGCAGCTCGAGGAGGTCGGGCACGCCCGCGAGGGTCTTCGTCCAGAAGCCCAGCTGGGCGGCGATCAGGCTGTCCGGGTCGTCCTCGCTGCCGAGGAGTTCCCGCTGCCAGATCGCGTAGTCCGCGTACTGCACCGGAAGCGGCGCGAAGCCGGGTTCGTGGCCTGCCGCCCGGGATGCGTACGCCACCATGACGTCCCGCACGAACGGGGCGGTGGATTCGCCGTCGGTCGACACGTGGTGCACGACGAGTGCCAGCACGTAGTCCTTCGGACCGGCCTGGAACAGTCGCACCCGGATCGGCGGCACGTCGGCGGTGACGTCGAATCCGGTGGACACCATCTCCACCAGCTGCTCACGCAGTTCGGTCTCGCTGACCGCAACGGGTGCGACGTCGATCGGCACCTGCGCGGCCGGGAGGATCACCTGGTGCGGTCCGTCGGCCGAATCCGGGTAGATCGTGCGCAGCGACTCGTGCCGTTCCAGCACGTCGAACACCGCGGACTGTAGTGCGTCGACGTCCAGCGCGCCGGTCAACCGGACCGCGAGCGGGATGTTGTAGGCGGGCGAGTCCGGGTCGAAGCGGTTGATGAACCACATCCGGGACTGCGCCAGCGACAACGGGACGAAGGCATACCTCTCCCGCGGTGCGAGGACGGGCCGTGGCCGGACGTTCTCGTCCGGGGTGGCGATGCGGGCGGCCAGGCCCGCGACCGTCGGGGCCTCGAACAGTTCCCGCACGCCGATGCGGAGGCCGAAGACCTGTCCGGCACGCGACACGACCCGGGTGGCGCTCAGCGAGTTTCCGCCGAGGTCGAAGAAGCTGTCGTCGACGCTGACCTGCTCGAGCCCGAGCACGTCCGCGAAGATGCCCGCGATCGTCTCTTCGGCGGGTGTCGTCGGGGCACGGAACTCCGCACCCGCGGACACGAACTCGGGTTCGGGCAGCCGCGCCCGGTCCAGCTTGCCGATGCCGGTCAGCGGGATCTCGTCGAGGAGGATCACGACGGACGGCACCATGTACGGCGGAAGTGTGTCGCCGACAACCGACTTCAGCGATTCCGGATCGACGGCCGCGCCGTCCGCGGGCAGGACGTACGACACGAGGGTCGTCAGCCCGGCGGGGTTCTCGCGACCCACGGTCACCGCGAACTCGATGTCCGGCTGCGCGGTCAGGGCGGCGTCGATCTCACCGAGTTCGACGCGGAATCCGCGGACCTTCACCTGGAAGTCGGACCGGCCGACGTACTCCACCCGATGTCCGTCCGCCCACCGCACGACGTCGCCGGTGCGGTACATGCGGGCGCCGGGCTCGCCGAACGGGTTGGCCACGAACCGTTCCGCCGTGACGGACGGACGGTTGTGGTAGCCGCGGGTCACCGACGGACCGCAGATGTACAGCTCCCCGGGCACGCCCTCCGGCACCGGACGCAACCGCGAATCGAGGATGAGCGATTCGACGCCACGCAGCGGCGAACCGATCGTGACGCGTTCACCGGCCACCATCGGTTCGGTGATGGTGACGATGACCGTCGTTTCGGTGGGACCGTACGCGTTGCGCATCTCGCGGCCGGGCGCCCACCGCGCCACGAGTTCCGGCGTGCAGGTGTCGCCGCCGACCACGACGGACGTGACGGAGTCGAGGCCGTCCGGGTCGACCGTCATCAGCGCGGTCGGTGTCATGACCACGTTGTTGACCTGTTCGCGGCGGATCAGGTCGGCGAGTTCGTCGCCGCCGTAGACGTCCGCGGGCGAGATCACCAGGGTGGCGCCCGCACTGAACGCGGCGAGCATCTCCCCGACCGACGTGTCGAAGCTCGGCGACGCCACGTGCAGGAACCGGGAGTCCGGCGACACGACGTAGTGCTCGCGCACCTCACGGGTGAGGTTGGCCAGACCGCGATGGGTGACCACCACGCCCTTCGGCTTGCCCGTCGAACCCGAGGTGTAGATGAGGTACGCCGGGTGGTCGACCGTCAGCGCGCGGCGCAGATCGGCGTCCACCACCGCGGCCGCACCGCGGGCAGCGATCTCCTCGGCGGCTGCCGTCTCGTCGAGGACGATCCACGGCACCGTGCCGGGCAGGCCGGTGTGATGGCGGGCGACCGTCAGTCCGAGGACCGCCCCCGAATCGGACAGCATCTCGCCGATCCGCTCGAACGGAAGCTTCGGATCGACGGGCAGGTAGGCGCCGCCTGCCTTGGCGATCGACCAGATCCCGAGGATGGATTCGACGGAGCGCGTGATCGCCAGCGCGACATAGTCCTCCGGCCCCACACCCCGATCGATCAGGACACGCGCCAGCCGGTTCGACTGCTCGTCGAGTTCGCGGTACGTGAGCTCACGACCCTCGAAGGACACCGCGACCGACTCCGGCGAGATCTCGACGCCCGAACGCAGCAGCTCCGGCAGTGTGCTCGGCTCGACCGACTGCGGCCCGCGGACCGGGGCGATCGCGGCCTTCTCCGCGGCGTCGAGGATCTCGATGTCGCCGAGGACCACGCCGCGGTCGGACGACACGGCGCCGAGGATCCGGACGAACCGGTCCGCGAAGCTCAGGACGGTCTGCTCGTCGAAGATGTCGGTCGAGTAGTTGAACGTCGCGGCGATACCCGCGGCGGCCCCGTCGGCGTAGCGCTCCCCGACACTGAGCTGGAGGTCGAACTTCGCGACCTCGAGCGGGGCGTCGAGCGCGGAGATCTCGAGGCCCGGGAACTCCATCCGGACGGACTCGTTGTTGTCGAACGACAACGCCACCTGGAACAGCGGCTGGTGCGCCGTCGACCGCGGGACGTCGAGGACCTCGACGAGGCGCTCGAACGGAACGTCGCTGTGGCTGAACGCATTCAGATCGGTGGCGCGCACCTGTGCCAGCAGGTCGGCGAAGGTGTCGTCGGGACGCACCGACGCGCGGAGCACGAGGGTGTTGACGAACATGCCGACGAGCCTGTCGAGTTCCTGCTCGCCGCGGCCGGCGACCGGCGTGCCGATCGCGACGTCCGTCTGCGACGACAGCCGCTCGAGCAGCACCGCGAGCGCGGCGTGCACGACCATGAACAGGGTCGTGTTCGTTTCCTGTGCGATCGTGAGCAGCCCGCGGTGGGTCTGCGCGTCGATCGTGAACCGTGCCGACGCGCCGCGCAGCGACTGCACCGGCGGCCGGGGCCGGTCGGTCGGCAATTCGAGCACCTCGGGGAGCCCGCCGAGCGCCTGCTGCCAGTAACCGAGCTGGCGGGCGGCCAGCGAGTCGGGGTCCGACTCGTTGCCGAGCGACTCACGCTGCCACAGAGCGTAATCGGCGTACTGGACGGGCAGCGGTTCCCAGCCGGGGGCACTGCCGGCGGCACGCGCCGCGTAGGCGGTCATCACGTCCGTGAACAGCGGTGCCAGCGACGCACCGTCGGCCGAGATGTGGTGCACGACCATCATCAGGATGTGGTCGGTGGGGTTCACCTCGAAGCAGGCGACCCGCACCGGGACCGTCTCGGTGACGTCGAATCCGGTGGCACCGAGTTCACGCAGACGCGCGAACAGGTCCTGCTCGTCCGCGACCGGGGTCGGGGTCAGGTCGGACACCACGTCCGCTGCGGGCAGCACGACCTGGTGCGCGTCCTCGTCGCCGACCGGGAAGACCGTGCGCAGCGACTCGTGCCGCTCGACGACGTCCGCCCACGCCGCATTCAGCGCCGCCGCGTCGATCGAGCCGGTCAACCGCACCGCCAACGGCAGGTTGTACGCCGGGGAGGTCGGATCGAACTGGTTGACGAACCACATCCGCTGCTGGGCCAGCGACAGCGGGATGCGGTCGTGCCGCGGTCGGGCGACGAGCGCGGGACGCTGCTCCGCGGCCCCCGACGTCGCCTCGAGCAGCGCCGCGAGTTCCGCGACGGTCGGATTTTCGAAGCACTCCCGCACCGAGAGGTGCGCGCCGACCGCCGCCCGGAGGCGGGCCGTGAGCCTGGTCGCGCTGATCGAGTTTCCGCCGAGGTCGAAGAACGAGTCGGCGGACCCGACCCGTTCGGCACCGAGAACGTCGGCGAACACGCTCGCCACGACGGTCTCCATCGGCGTGCGCGGGGCCACGTATTCCACCGCGACGGTGGCGAACTCGGGCTCCGGCAGGGCCTTCCGGTCCAGCTTCCCGCTGGCACCGAGAGGAAAACTGTCCAGGACGACGATGCGTGCGGGCACCATGTACGCGGGCAGCACCTGCGCCGCCGCGTCCTGCACCGACTTCGTGTCGACGCGGGCGCCGGACCGCGGCACCACATAGGCGACGAGATTCTCGCCGGTCGACTCGCTTCGATGGATCGTCACCGCTGCCTGCGCCAAGGATTCGTGCGTCAGCAACGCGGCCTCGACCTCGCCGAGTTCGATCCGCAATCCACGCAGTTTGACCTGGAAGTCGCTACGTCCGATGTATTCGAGGTTCCCGTCGGCGCGCCGGCGAACGACGTCGCCCGTGCGGTACATCCGCTGCCCGGACCCGCCGAACGGGTTGGCGACGAACCGATCGGAGGTCAGATCGCTCCGTCCGACGTATCCGCGGGCCAACTGCGTCCCCGCGAGGTACAGCTCGCCGGGAACCCCGACCGGCACCGGGCGAAGGCGTGAGTCCAGCACGTGGAGATCGGTGTTCCGCACCGCACTACCGATGGGCACTGTGCCGCGGACATCGCGGTCGACCTGCCCGGCGGTCGCGTGCACGGTGAATTCCGTCGGACCGTACAGGTTGTGCACTTCGGCGTCCGACAGTCCGCGGAACGCCTCGGCGGTCGCGGGCGGGAACGCCTCGCCCGCGACGAGCACGATTCGAAGGCTGAGAAGGTCGTGCCGTTCGGCCTCGCCGACGAACACCGACAGCATCGACGGCACGAACGAGGTCGCCGTGACGCCCTCGCGCGCGATCAACGCCGCGAGATACTCGGGATCACCGTGACCGTCGGGCGTCGCGATCACCAGGCGGGCACCCGCGACGAGCGTGCCGAACAACTCCCAGACCGACACGTCGAACGTCGCCGGGGTCTTCTGCAGCACGACGTCGTGCGCGCCGAGTCCGTACTCGTCGACGATCCACGAGATCTGGTTCAGGACCGCCGCGTGGCTCACCGCGACGCCCTTCGGCCGACCCGTCGAACCGGACGTGTAGATGACGTAGGCGGGGTTCGACGGCCGGAGAGTCCCCCGGCGCTCCTCGTCGCGCAGCGGTTCGGCCGGCATGTCGACGGACAGCCGGTCGATCTCCACCACGTTGTGCCCGGCGGGAAGGTCGAGAGCATCTCGCGCAACCGTCAGGATGCAGAGCGGCGAGGCGCTGTCGAGCACGTAGGACGTGCGCTCGGCCGGATGGTCGGGGTCGAGCGGAACATACGCGCCACCCGCCTTCACGATCGCGTACATCGCGACCATCGAGTCGATCGACCGCCGGATCGCGAGCGCGACCCGGACCTCCGGCCCGACACCCATCTCGATCAGGGTTCGCGCGAGGGCGTTGACACGCTGGTCGAACTCGGCGTAGGTCAGCGACTCGTCGCCGGACACCAGGGCCACGGCGTCCGGCGTCCGCGCGACCTGCTCGTCGAACAGGTCGACGACGGTCTGCTCCTCCGCGTCGGTGGCGGAGGTCGCCGACATCGCGTCGGCGATCACGCCGGCGAGGACACCGGCGAACGTGTCGGCGAAGCCTTCGCCCGACGATCCGTCGAGCAGTCCGGGCAGCAGGGTGGACAGGGCCACCGTGACCGCGGCCTCCGGGCCGACGCCCACGCCGGCGAGCGTGCGCGCGAGTTCCGCGGACTTGTCCCGCAATTGCACGTACGTGACATCGGTACCTTTGTGCGACAGCGCGATTCCGTCCGGGTTGATCGACGCGGCGCCGTCGAGGAGTTCGGGCAGCGACTTGGTGGCCGCCAGCTCCTGCGAGATCGAGTGCGACAACAGGGACTGTCCGCCCTCGTCCGGTACGGCGAGCCCGGCCTTCTCGTCCTCGGTCAGGATGTCGATGTCGCCGACGACGGCGTCCGCGTCGGCCGTGACGGCCTCCAGCACACGGACGAAACGATCGGCGAAACCGCGGACCGTGGCCTCGTCGAAGAGATCGGTGGCGTAGGAGAACCAGCCCCGCATGCCGTTCGCGACCGATTCCTCGTCGAACCGTTCCTCGACGGCGACACCGAGATCGGTCTTGCTCGTGGTGAGACCGCTCTCGAGGACCTCGACGGTCAGCCCGGCGAGTTCGAGCTTCGGCCGTTCGAGGTTCTGGAAGCTCAGCATCACCTGCGCGAGCGGTGCGTACGCGGCGGTGCGCGACGGCCGGAGCACCTCGACGATCTGCTCGAACGGCACATCGGCATTGGCGAAGGCGTTGAGATCGACCTCACGGGCCTGCGTGAGCAGCGTGCTGAAGCGGGCGTTCTGGTCGACGTCGGTGCGCAACACCAGAGTGTTGACGAACATCCCGACGAGGTCGTCGAGCGCGCGGTCACCGCGGCCCGCGACCGGCGTGCTGACCGAGATGTCGCTGGTGCTGCTCAGTCGTCCGAGCAGTACGGCGAGCGCGGTGTGCACCACCATGAACAGCGACGCCTGGTGGGTCTGCGCGAGTTCGTTCAGGGACCGGTGCACGTCCTGCCCGATCTCGAACTCGATCAGCCCGCCCTGCGGGTTGCGGACCGCCGGGCGTGGCCGGTCGGCCGGGAGGTCGAGGACCTCCGGCGCATCGCCGAGGGCGTGCGCCCAGTACGCGATCTGCTTGCCCGCGAGCGACTCCGGGTCGTCCTCGGAGCCGAGGAGAGTGCGCTGCCACAGGGCGAAGTCGGGGTACTGCACGGGCAGCGGCGAGAAGCCGGGCCCCTCCCCTTGCACGCGTGCGCCGTACGCGCCGAACAGGTCCCGCGCGAGCGGGGCCATCGACGAACCGTCCGCCGAGATGTGGTGGACGACGACCACGAGGACGTGGTCGCGTTCCCCGAGCGCGAACAGGGCGGCGCGCACCGGGACGTCGGCGGTGACGTCGAAACCTGCCGACGCCAGCTCGACGACCCGCTCCCGCAGTTCCTGCTCGCCGACCACGCCGACCACGTCGAGTGCGGACTGCGTGTCGGACGCGGACAGGACGACCTGGTAGGGGCCGTCGACGGAATCCGGGTACACCGTGCGCAGCGATTCGTGCCTGGCCACGACGTCGGTGATCGCCGTCCGCAGCGCATCGACGTCCAGTGCGCCGGTGAGCCGGAGCGCCAGCGGGATGTTGTACTCGGCCGATTCGGGGTCGAATCGGTTGGCGTACCACATCCGCTGCTGCGCCAGCGACAGCGGCAGACGCTCCGGGCGCGGTCCGGCGGTGACGGGCGGACGGGCGCCGCCGTCCACGCCGAGCGCTTCCAGCCTGCGGGCCAGCTGCGCCACCGTGGGGGCCTCGAAGATCTCGCGGACCGGCGCGTCGATTCCGACGGCCTCGTTGATCCGCGCCATCACGCGGGTGGCGGCGAGCGAGTTGCCGCCGAGCGTGAAGAAGGAGTCGTCGGCGCCGACCTGGTCGACACCGAGCACCTCCGCGAACACCGCGGCGACCCGCTGTTCGAGAGCGGTTCCCGCAGCACGGAACTCGCGGTCCTCCGCCAGGAAGTCCGGCTCGGGCAGCGCCCGGCGGTCGAGTTTGCCGACCGGGGTGAGCGGGATCGCGTCGAGCGTCACGATCGTCGACGGCACCATGTACGTGGGAACGAACTCGCCCACGAAGTCCAGCACCGCGGTGAGGTCCACCTCGGCGCCCGGCGCCGGCAGCACGTACGAGACGAGGACCGAATCCCCGGACGGCCCGGGCAGCACCGACGTCGTCGCGAAGTCGACGGCGGGATGCTTCGCCAGCACCGCGTCGATCTCGCCGAGTTCGATGCGGAACCCTCGGACCTTCACCTGCTGGTCCGAGCGGCCCACGTACTCGACGGTCAGCGCGCCGTCCGCGTCCTTCGTCCAGCGCACGACGTCGCCGGTGCGGTACATCCGGTCGCCCGGCTCACCGTACGGGTTCGCCACGAAGCGTCCCGCGGTCAGCGGCGTGCGCCGGTGGTAGCCACGGGCCAGTCCGAGGCCCGACAGATAGAGGTCACCTGCGATACCGACCGGGACGGGTCGAAGCCGATCGTCGAGGACCAGCGCGCTGGTGCCGCGGATCGGACCACCGATGGTGACCGGGCCGTCGGCGGCCATCGGGTCGCTGATGTTGGTCATGATCGTGGTCTCGGTGGGACCGTAGCCGTTGAACAGCGAACGTCCCGGCGCCCAGCGGGCCGCGAGTTCCGCCGGGACGGCCTCGCCGCCGGCGACGACGAACTGGAAGTCGTCCAGCCCGGACGGGTCCACGGAGGCCAGCGCCGACGGCGTGACGAAGCCGTGCGTGACACGGTGCTCGCGCAGGAAGTTCGCGAACTCGGGTCCGCCGTACACGTCGGTGGGGGCGATCACCATGGTGGCACCGGCGCCGACCGCGAGCAGCAGCTCCAGAACGGACGCGTCGAAACTCGGCGACGCGAAGTGCAGCGTCCGCGAGTCGGTCGTCACCGAGTAGCGCTCACGCTGTTCGGCGGCGAAGTTGGCCAGACCCCGGTGCGTGACGACGACGCCCTTGGGCTGCCCGGTGGTGCCGGACGTGTAGATCACGTAAGCACTGTTGGCCGGCGCAACCGCCGTCCGGCGCTCCGCCTCCGCGACGGGAGCCGTGGAGTAGCGCGCCGAGGCGTCCACGAAGTCGTCGCTGTCGAGGATCAGCCAGTCGACGCCCTGCGGAAGCCTGCCGACCTCGGAGCTCACGGAAAGACCCAGTGTCACACCGGAATCGGTGACCATGTGGGCGATGCGCTCGTCCGGGTACCCGGGGTCGATCGGCACGTACGCGCCGCCGCTCTTGGCGACGGCCCAGATGCCGACGATGGACGGGATCGAGCGGGTGATGCCGAGCCCGACGAACGTTTCCGCGCCGACCCCGCGTTCGATCAGGATGCGCGCCACCCGGTTCGAGCGCTCGTCCAGTTCGCGGTAGGTGATGCTGTCGCCGCCCGAGACGATCGCGTCCCCGTCCGGGTTCGCGGCGACCGCAGCCTCGAGCAGTTCGACGAGCGTGGTGGGCGCGACGCCCTCGATACCGCGGACCGGTGTCAGTTCCTCGGTCTCCGCGGCGTCGAGAATGGGGATGTCCCCGACCGCGACGTCGGTTCCGCCGCCTGCGACGGCGGTGAGGATCCGCACGAAGCGGTCCGCGAATCCCTGCACGGTGGCCGCGTCGAAGATCTCGGTGGCGTACCCGAGAACACCGGTGATCCCGGTGGGCGCACCCTCGTCCGACCACAGTTCGCGCAGGTCGACGGTGAGGTCGAACTTGCTGAACTCGACGTCCACGGCACCGGGTGTCGCCTCGAGCCCGGCGAACTCGAGCGACGGGATGCCGTTGACCTGATGGGTCAGCACGACCTGGAACAGCGGCGAGTACGCCGTGGACCGGGTCGGATTCAGGGCGTCCACCAATTGCTCGAACGGAACGTCCTGGTTGCTGAATGCGGCGAGGTCCTGGGCGCGGACCTGCTCGAGCAGTTCGGCGAAGGAGGTTCCGGGCTCGACCTCGGTCCGCAGCACCAGCGTGTTGACGAACATGCCGACGAGGTTCTCGAGCGCCTCGTCGCCGCGACCGGCCACCGCGGCGCCGATGGCGATGTCAGTGCTCGAACTGAGCCGCGCCAGCAGCACTGACAGCGAGGCGTGCAGCACCATGAACAGAGACACGTTGTGCGCCCGCGCGACCTCGCCGAGACGACGGTGCACGTCCTCGTCGACGGAGAAGCCGACGGAGGCGCCTGCCATCGACCGCACCGTGGGGCGGGGACGGTCGGTGGGGAGAGCCAGGACGTCGGGGACACCCGCGAGGGTCTTCGACCAGAAGTCGATCTGCGCGGCGGCCAGGGAATCGGGGTCGTCCTCGGATCCGAGCACGTCCCGCTGCCACAGCGCGTAGTCGGCGTACTGGACGGGCAGCACGGGCCAGGCGGGCTCCGTGCCCTCCCGGTGGGCCGCGTACGCCGTCATGACGTCGCGGGCCAGCGGCAGCGTGGAGGCGCCGTCGGACGCGATGTGGTGCATGACGAGCACGAGGACGTGGTCGTTCGCGCCGAGCCGGAACAGGCGGGTCCGGACCGGGATCGTGTCGGTGACGTCGAAGCCGGTGGACCCGAACTCGAACATCCGGTCCCGCAGGTCCTCCTCGCGGACGTCGACCGGTTCGAGGGCGAGGTCGACGTCGGTGGCAGGCAGGATCACCTGGTGCGCACCGGAATCGGAGTCCGGGAACACGGTCCGCAGCACCTCGTGCCGCGCGAGAACGTCGGACAGCGCCGCGGCCAGGGCCTCGACGTCCAGTTCGCCGCGCAGCCGCACGGTGAGCGGAACGTTGTACGCGGGTGAGGACGGATCGAAACGGTTGAGGAACCACATCCGCTGCTGCGCGAGCGACAGCGGCAACGCCCGGGGCCGCGGTCCCGCGACCAGTGCGGGGCGGCGGGTGCCGTTGTGGGCCCGATCCTCGACGACCTTCGCGAGGGTCGCGACCGTGGGCGCCTCGAACAGGTCCCGGATCCCGACCTCGGTGCCGGTCGCCGAGGTGACGCGGGCGGCCACCCGGGTGGCGCTGAGCGAGTTGCCGCCCAGGTCGAAGAACGACTCGTCGACGCTCACCCGCGGAGCGGAGATCACGTCACCGAAGATGCCTGCGACGACCTCCTCGAGCGCCGTGCGCGGTGCGACGAATTCTGTGGTGCCGGTGGTGAACACCGGTTCCGGAAGAGCCTTGCGATCGACCTTGAGATTCGCGTTGAGCGGCATCTCGTCGAGGACCATCACCGTGTCCGGGATCATGTGCGACGGCAGCACGTCGCGCAGTGCGTCCACGGTCGCGTCGACGTCGAGTTCCGCGCCCGCGGTCGCGGTGACGTACGCGACGAGCCGGGGGCCCTGCTCGCTGTCGTGCACCACCACCACCGACTTCTGCACCGCGCTGTTCGCGGTGAGGGCGGCCTCGATCTCGCCGAGTTCGATCCGGAGACCGCGGATCTTGACCTGGAAGTCGCTGCGGCCCACGAACACGAGCCCACCGTGGTCGAGTTCGCGGACACGGTCGCCGGTCCGGTACATGCGGGCGCCGGGCCCCTCGAACGGGTTCGCCACGAACCGCGACGCGGTGGTGCCGAACATGTTGCCGTAACCGCGGGCCAGGACCTGGCCGCCGATGTACAGGTCACCGGTCACTCCCGGCGGCACGGGGCGCATCCGGCCGTCGAGCACGTGGTACCGGACACCGCGGAACGCGGTGCCGAACGGGACCGGCCACTTCTCGGCGTCCGCGGTGGAGAGGTCCAGTTCGTACGAGGAGCACGTGACCGAGGCCTCGGTCGGACCGTAATTGTTGAGCAGGCGCGAGTCCGTGCCGATCAGCGCCGTGCACGCCGCAGGCCGCAGCATCTCGCCGCCGAGGAGAATCACCTTCAGGTTGGGCAGGACACCCTCGGTGTCCAGTTCGGTGAGCACCTCGAACGCACTCGGCGCGAGGTTGGTGATCTGGACGTCGCCGGTGCCGATCATGCGGAGAATCGGTCCCGGATCGAAGCCGTCGTCGGCGAGGTGGAGCACGCCGCCGTACGCGAGTCCCACCCAGATGTTCTTCTGCGTCTGGTCGAACAGGGGGGAGTTCGCGATCAGCAGTCCGGTGCCGTCCTTCACCCGGAGGTCGCCCTGGTACGACTGGTAGTTGTTGGACAGACCCAGCATCGGGACCATCGTCGGCTTGGGCCGTCCGGTCGAGCCCGACGTCGAGATGACGTGCCCCAGTCGCTTGCCCGCGTGCTCGTCGGACCACGGATCGTGCGGGAAATCGGTGTCGTCGAGTGAGGCGAGGTGACGCATCGTCTCGGGGTCGTCGAGCACGATCGGGTCGTCGAGCGCCGCGTTCCCGGTGAGTGCGCCGGTGAGCCCGCTCCAGGACCGGGTGGCCACCACGGCCCGCGTTCCGCTGTCGTCGACGAGTCCCGTGATCCGCTCGATCCCCCACTTCTGGTCGAACGGCGAGTAGGCCGCGCCGACCTTCCAGGCGGCGATCATGCCGATCACCCATTCCAGGGAACGGGGGATGACGAGTGCGACGACGTCGTCGGGGCGAACCCCGCGCGACACCAGTTCGCGGGCGAGTTGGTTGGCGCGACGGTTCACGTCGCCGCGGGTGGTCGAGACACCCCCGGCGACGACGGCGGGAGCCTGCGGGTCGCGCTCGACCCACTCCTGCCAGCGGGTGACGAAGAGTTCGAGCGGCCAGCCCTCCGTCTCCGCGGTCTCCGCCTCGGGTGCGGCGACGATCTCCGGTGCGGGCGCCACGATCTCGATGTCGCCGACCAGGGCGTGCGCGTCCGCGATGACCTGGTCGAGGATCGTACCGAAGCCGTCCTTCCCGTCCTCCGACGGCGGGGCCATCATGATGGTGGGAACCAGGCCGGACAGCACGACGGACACGATCGCGTCGTGGCCCATGCCCCGCTCGGACAGCGGAGCCGACATCAGGCGCAGGCGCTCGTCGAACTCGCGGTACGTCACCTGCATGCCGTCGTGGGCGACGGCCACGGCGTCGGGGGCGACGTCGACCGCAGCAGCCAGAAGCTGCGGAAGCTCGCGAACCGTCATCGTGCGGGCAGGTCGCGCTTGGCTCAACTTTGCTCTCTCGTGTTCGGTGAGAATGTCGATGTCGCCTACAGCGACACCGGGATCGGTGACGACGGCCTCGAGGATCCCGACGAACCGTTCCGCGATACGTTCGGCGGTGCCGCGCTCGAACAGGTCGGTGGCGAACGTGAACCGCCCGCCCAGACCCGCGGGCCGACCCGACTCGTCGGCCTTCTCGGTGATCGTCAACGTGAGGTCGTACTTGGCGCCCTGCGCCATGTCGTCGATCACGCGCACGGTCAGCCCGGGCAGCTCGAGCGCGTCCATCCGGTTGTTCTGGAACGACAGCATCACCTGGAACAGCGGCGAATAGGCCGCCGAGCGCCGGATCCGCAGCGCCTCCACGATCTTCTCGAACGGCACGTCGGAATTGCCGAATGCCGCCAGGTCACCCTCGCGGACCCGGTCGACGAGACCGGAGAACGAATCTCCCGGCCGCACGTGGGTCCGCAGGACGAGGGTGTTGACGAACATGCCGACCAGGTCGTCGAGCGCCTGGTCGCCGCGTGCGGCGAGCGGGGTGCCGACGGTGATGTCGTCGCTGTTGCTCAGCCGCGACAGCAGCGTCGTCAGCGCCGCGTGCGTCACCATGAAGAGGGACGCTCCGTGGTTCTTGCCGACCGCTTCGAGCCCGCGCCGCAACTCCGGGGTGATCGCGAAGTCGATCGAGTCGCCCAGCATCGACTGCCTGGCCGGGCGTACGTGGTCCAGCGGCAGGTCGATCAGCTCGGGCGCCCCGGCGAGGGTGTCCGCCCAGTGGGCGATCTGCTTGCCCGCGAGCGACTGCGTGTCAGCGGGGTCGCCGAGGACGTCGCGCTGCCAGAGCGCGAAGTCGGGGTACTGCACCGGCAGCGGCTGCCACAGCGGGGCCGCGCCCGCGGTGCGCGCGCTGTAGGCGACCATGACGTCCCGCGCGAGCGGCGCCATCGACGCACCGTCGGCGCAGATGTGGTGCACCACGAGGACGAGCAGGAACTCGCTCTCGCTCGTGGCGAACAGCCGGATCCGCAGCGGGGGCGCGACCGTGACGTCGAATCCCTCGGTGGCGAATTCGGTGAGGGCCGTGGGGAGTTCGGTTTCGGGCACCCGCACGGGCGTGAGGTCGAACGGAACCTGGGCGACGTCGACGACCTGCTGGTACGGCCCGTCGGCGGAGTCCGGGAACACCGTCCGCAGCGACTCGTGCCGTGCGAGTACGTCGGAGACGGCCGACGACATCGCGTCGATGTCGAGTGCACCGGACAGGCGAACGGCGAGCGGGATGTTGTACGCCGAGGACGCCGTGTCGAACCGGTTCATCAGCCACATGCTCTGCTGCGCCATCGACAGCGGAACCCGTTCGGGGCGCGGCCGCGCGACGAGCGCCGGGCGGTCCGAGCCGGTGCCTGCCTGCTCGGCGACCTTGACGGCGAGCCGTTCCACGGTCGGCGCCTCGAACAACTCCCGCACGCCCAGACGGGTGCCTGCGGCGGCGTTGAGCCGCGCGACCGCCTTCGTCGCGACGAGCGAGTTGCCACCGAGGTCGAAGAACGACTCGGCGACGCTGATCTTCGGAAGCCCGAGCACGTCCGCGAGGACACCGGCGACCAGTTCCTCGGTGGGTGTGCGCGGCTCGACCATCTCGCCCTGCAGGGCGTCGAAATCGGGCTCGGGCAGAGCCTTCCGATCGAGTTTGCCTGCGGTGGTGAGCGGGATCTCGTCGAGAACGACGATCGCGCTCGGGACCATGTGCGCCGGCAGCGTGTCGCCGACGAAGTGCGTCACCTCGGCGACGTCGACCGTGGCGCCCGCGGTGGGCAGCACGTACGACACCAGCGCGGTCGATCCCGACGGCAGCGACGTGCCGAGGGTGGCCGCGAATTCCAGGTTCGGGTGCGCCACCAGTGCCGCGTCGATCTCGCCGAGTTCGATGCGGAAGCCGCGGACCTTCACCTGGAAGTCGCTGCGGCCCACGTACTCCACCCCGTAACCGGCGCGGTGCCCGGGGTCGACGACGAACCGGACGATGTCGCCCGTGCGGTACATCCGGCTGCCGTTCTCACCGAACGGGTTCGCGACGAATCGTTCGGAGGTGAGGCCGAGACGGTCGTGGTAGCCGCGGGCGAGACCGGGGCCCGCGATGTACAACTCCCCTGCCACGCCGACGGGTACCGGGCGCAGGAGTGCGTCGAGAACGTAGACGGTGACCGCGCAGACGGGGCCACCGATCTCGATCCGGTTTCCGGGCACCAGCATGTTGCTGACGTTGCTCATGACGGTGGCCTCGGTGGGACCGTAGCCGTTGTACATCCGGCGGCCCGGCGCCCAGCGTTCCACCAGTTCCGGCGGGCACGCCTCGCCGCCGACGACGACGACCTCGAGCCGGTCGAGTCCGGCCGGCTCCACCGACGCGAGCGCGGCGGGCGTGACGAAGGCGTGGGTGACGTCGTTGTCCGCGAGGAAGTGTCGCAGTTCCTCCCCGCCGTACAGGTCGGCGGGGGCCACGACCATCGTCGCGCCGCAACCGAACGCGAGCAGCAGCTCGAGGACGGACGCGTCGAAACTCGGGGACGCGAAGTGCAGTGTTCGCGCCGACGGGCTCACCCCGTAGTGGGTGCGCTGTTCGGCGGAGAAGTTGGCCAGACCCGTGTGGGTGACGACGACGCCCTTGGGCAGACCTGTGGTGCCGGACGTGTAGATCATGTAGGCCGCGTGCTCGAGCCGGACCGACGTGGTCCGCTCGGCATCCGTCACCGGCTCCGGCGACTTCGCCGCGCACAGCGACTCGCACTCGGACGAATCCAGCGCGAGCCAGTCGACGCCCGACGGAAGGTCGTCCCGCTGTGCAGACACGGTGAGGCCGAGGATCGCGCCGGAGTCGGCGACCATGTGTGCGATGCGCTCGGACGGGTAGCGGGGGTCGACGGGCACGAACGTGCCGCCGGCCTTGGCCACGGCCCACGTTCCGATCACCGAGTGCCGCGAGCGCGTCATCCCGAGTGCCACGGACGTTTCCGGTCCGACCCCGCGGTCGATGAGCACGCGTGCGAGCCGGCTGGAGCGGGCGTCGAGTTCCGCGTAGGTCATCGACTCGCCGTCCGCGACGAGCGCGGTCCGCTCGCCGTTCTCCGCCGCGGTCGCGGCGAGAATCTCCGGCAGCGTCAGTGGTGCGGCGGCGTCGGTGCCGTGCGCCGCCAGCAGCGACGCCCGCTCGTCGGGCGCGAGGATGTCGATGTCGGCGACGCGTGTGTCGACGTCCCCGGCCAGTGCACCGAGCACCCGGACGACCCGCGCCATGATCTCCTCGACCTCGGCGGCCTCGAACAGCTCGGGAAGGAACTTGGCGGTCAGGTGCAGCCGCGGGTCGGTCATCGCGACGATCGCCAGCGGGTAGTGCGTGGCGTCGTTCGACGTCACGTCGACAACGCGGAGTCCCTCGATGTCGCTGTTCTTCGTGAGGGCTTCACGGTCGAGCGGGTAGGACTCGTAGACCATCAGGGTGTCGAACAGCGCTCCGAGGCCGAGCCCCTGCTGGATGTCGGTGAGCCCGACGTGATGGTGGTCGAGCAACTCGGTCTGCTCGTGCTGGATGCGGTCGAGCAGGGTGCGCACGACGTCGCCTGCCCGTACGCGGACCCGCACCGGCAGGGTGTTGATGAAGAGCCCGAGCATCGACTCGATGCCGGGCACCTGCGGCGGACGGCCCGAGACGGTGGTGCCGAACACCACGTCGTCCCGTCCGGTCAGCCTGCCCAGCACGATTCCCCACGCGGCCTGGACGAGCGTGTTCATGGTGACGCCGAGTTCGCGCGAGCGGGCGGTCATGTCGGCGAGCAGGTCGTCCGGCAGATCGATGACGAGTTCACCGGGGGTGAGCGCCGGTGCGGTCTCCGTGTGCGCAGGCGCGAGGAGGGTGGGTTCCTCGACACCGCCGAGGGCCTTCGCCCACGCGTCCACCGACACCTGCGGATCCTGTGCCGACAGCCACTCGAGGTAGCTGCGGTACGGACGCGGCTGCGGCAGCGCGAGCGCGTCGCCGTCCACCGCGTACAGGGTCAGCAGATCCTGGATGAGGATCGGCAGCGACCAGCCGTCCAGCAGGATGTGGTGGTTGGTGACGGCGAACCGGTAGCGGTCCGCACCCTCCTCGACCAGCAGGAATCGCACCAGCGGCGGGGCCGTCATGTCGAACCGGTCCGTGCGGTTCGCGAGCATCAGCGCGTCGAGTTCGGCGTCCCGGTCGTGCTCGGACGCGGCCGAGAGGTCGACGTGCGTCCACGGCACGTCCACCCGGTCGACGACCACCTGCATGCCGGTGCCGTCGTCGCCCGCGACGAAGGCGGTGCGCAGGTTGGGGTGCCGGGCGACGAGCGATTCCGCGGCGCGGCGGAGTCGGCCGGTGTCGACGGATCCGCCCAGGTCCATGACCAGCTGGGTGGTGTACACGTCGGTGGCGGCACCGGCCAGCGATGCGTGGAACAGCAGGCCCACCTGCAGCGGGGCCAGCGACCAGACGTCGGCGAGCGCGGGGTAGTCGCTCTCGAGGGTGTCGATCCGGCTCTGGCTCAGGCGAACGAGGTCGAGGTCCGACGGCGTCCGGCCGCCGGCGTCGGGACGCTTCGTGTGCTCGACGAGCCCTTCGAGCGCGCGCGTCCACAGGCCGGTGAGTTCCCCCACCTCGGTGTCCGTGAGGACGCCCTGCGGGAAGTCGACGGTGGCCGAAAGTCGTTGTTCGCCTTCGACGTCCACGATCATCGCGTTGATGTCGAGGGCGAAGTGCACCGGCATCTCGCTGTTGCGGGTGCCGGTCAGCTCCATCGTGTCGGTGTCCGGGACCCAGCCCGCCGCCCGGAACGCGGCGGGAATCTCGCCGACCGACACGCGGCCCAGATAGTTGAAGCTGATCTGGGGGCTCGGCAGCGCCGCGAGGACCGCGCGGGTCTCGGCGTTGAGGTACCGCAGCATGCCGTAGCCGATGCCGTGCTCGGGTACGCGCGCGAGTTGTTCCTTCACCGACTTGACGGCCTGACCTGCCGCCGCCCCGCCGGCGAGGGCGTCGTGGACGTCGACGCCGGGCGCCGACAACCGGACCGGGAACATGCTGGTGAACCAGCCCACCGTGCGGGACAGGTCGGCGCCGGGCAGCACCGTCTCCTCGCGGCCGTGGCCTTCGAGGTGCACGAGCGTGGAGGACTCGGTAATGCCGCGTTCCGCACGCCACGCCGCGACGGCGACCGCGAGGGCGGTGAGAAGTCCGTCGTTCACGCCGCCGTGGAAGGCGCGCGGCACATCGGTCAGCAGACCGTCGGTGACGTCGGCCGAGACTTCCAGGCGGACCCGGCCGGTGGTGGAGACCGTGTCGCGGCCGTCGAGGGCCCGTGAACCGATCAGCGGGTCCGCACCGTCGAGGGTGGTGCGCCAGTAGTCGAGTTCGCGCACGCGCCGGGCACTGCGCGCGTTGTCGGCGAGGCCGTGCGCCCAGCGGCGGACCGAGGTTCCGACGGCCGGGAGCAGCGGGTCGGCCCCGGCGGCGATCTGCCCCCAGGCGGACGCGAAGTCGGGCACCAGCACTCGCCAGGAGACGCCGTCCACCGCGAGGTGGTGGATCACCACGAGCAGGCGTCCCGTCCGCGGGGCGCTCTCTGCCTCCGCGGTGTCGCCGTCCGCGTCGTCGCGAGGGGCGGGTTCGGCGGAGTCCTCGGCGGGCGCGAACCAGACGAACCGCACCACACTGCCGGTCGCCGGGTTCAGCCTGTCCACGGTGCGCTCGAGGGCGTGTGCTGCCAGCGCCTCGAACGTGCCGGTGCCGGGACCGTCGGTGAATTCGACGCGATCGACGAGGCGGTCGACGTCGACCGAGCCGATCGGAGCGACCTCCAGCGACCACCCGGCCGGAGAGTCGTTGCGCCGCAACGACGAACGCAGGGCGTCGTGGCGATCGACGACGGCCGCCAGCGTGCGCACCAGGCGCTCACGCTCCACCTTCGGCGGCAGCGCGAGGAGAATGGACTGGGAGAACCGGTGGAAGTCGCCGCCGAGCTCCGTCATCCAGTGCACGACCGGTGTGAGCGGCATCGTGCCGATTCCGGCACCCGGCAGTTCCTCGAGAACGTGCACCGTCGCCGACTCGGATGCGGATTTCGCGACCTCGGCGAGCGAGGCAACGGTCTTGCGTTCGAAGACGTCCCGGGCGGTGAACAGGACGCCGGCTTCCTTCGCGCGGGACACCAGCTGGATCGAGACGATGCTGTCGCCGCCGAGCGCGAAGAACGAGTCGCCGACACTGACGCGAGGCAGACCGAGGACCTCGGCGAACAGGCCGGCGATCGACTCCTCCATGGTGCTGCGGGGCGCCACGTACTCGCTGGATTCCGCCGCGAACGTGGGTTCGGGCAGCGCCTTCCGGTCGAGCTTGCCGCTCGCGCCGACCGGCATCTCGGCGAGCACCATGACGGCGTCGGGAACCATGTACGAGGGCACCGCGCGGCCGACGTGGACCGTCAGATCGTCGACGTCCACCGCGGAACCGGGCTCGGGAACGACGTAACCGACGAGCCGCTGTCCGAGGGAACTGTCGTGCACGACCACGACCGACTGCGCCACATGAGGATACGAGGACATCGCCGACTCGATCTCGCCCAGCTCGATCCGCAGGCCGCGCACCTTCACCTGGAAGTCGGTGCGGCCGAGGTACTCGATGCTGCCGTCGACGCGCCACTTGACGAGGTCGCCGGTGCGGTACAGGCGGGTCCCCGCGACGCCGAAAGGATTGGCCACGAAGCGTTCCGCCGTCAGCTCCGGCCTGCCCTCGTAGCCGCGGGCCACCTGGGCGCCCGCGAGATAGAGCTCTCCCGCGGATCCGATGGGTGCGGGCCTGAGGTGACCGTCGAGCACGTACGCCTCGGTGTTCCACACCGGAGTACCGATGGGGATCGTGTGGGCGGACTCCCGGTCCACCTCGCCGGCGGTGGCGTGCACGGTGAACTCGGTGGGGCCGTACAGGTTGTGCAACTCGGCGCCGGACTTCGCCCGGAACGCTGCTGCGACGGCAGGCGGAAACGCTTCTCCCGCAACGAGAACGACGCGCAGGCTGACGAGTTGTTCGCGGTCGGCCTCGGAGACGAACACCGACAGCATCGACGGGACGAACGACGTCGCCGTGACGTTCTCGCGCGCGATCACGTCGGCGAGGTAGGCGGGATCGCGATGCCCCTCGGGCGCGGCGATCACCACGCGCGCCCCGGAGGCGAGTGCGGCGAACAGTTCCCAGACCGACACGTCGAACGTCGTCGGCGTCTTCTGCAGCACGACATCGTTCGCGTCGAGGCCGTAGCGCGACGCGATCCACGTGACCTGGTTCAGGACGGCAGCGTGGCTCACCGCCACGCCCTTCGGTCGCCCGGTGGAGCCGGACGTGTAGATGACGTACGCCGGGTTGGCGGCCCGAAGGCCGGCAGTCCGCTCCTCGTCGCGGATCGGGCCCGCCGGGATGCCGCTCGCATCCACGGCGTCGATCTGCACGACGTCGTGATCGGCGGGGAAGACGAGACCGTCCCGCGCGACCGTGAGGATGCACAGCGGGCGCGCGCTCTCCAGCACGTATGCGGTGCGCTCGGCGGGATGGTCGGGGTCGAGGGGCACGTATGCGGCGCCTGCCTTGACGACGGCGTACATCGCGACCATGGAGTCGAGCGAGCGGCGGATCGCGAGGGCGACCTTGGTCTCCGGACCCACGCCCCGGCCGATCAGTGTCCGGGCGAGGCGGTTCACCCGCGCGTCGAACTCGGCGTAGGTGAGCTCCTCGCCCTCGAAGACGAGTGCCGTCGCGTCGGGCGTGCGCGCGACCTGGGCGTCGAACAGGTCGACGACGGTGCCCGCAGGCGGGGCCACGACGTCGCCGTTCCACCGCGTCACGACCTGCTCGTATTCCTCACCGCTCATCGTGGCCAGGTCGGACACCGAGGCGTCGTCGCCGGCGCCGAGGAAGCGCTCGAAGAAGTCGAAGAAGCGGCTGTGGTGACGGTCCAGTTCGTCCGCCGAGTACAGGTTGGGGTTGGCCTCGAAGTCGATGTGGATCTTGCTGCCTGCCACACCCTGGTAGATGTTGAGCGAGAGGTCCTCGACCGGCCCGGTGGTGAGGACGTTCTGGTGCCCGGTGACCGTTCCCAGCTTGATCTCGCTGTGGAACATCATGATGTTGATCGAGGGCCCGAAGAATCCGCGCTGTCCCTGGGGCGCGCCGGCGTCGCGGCGGATGTCCTCGTGCCGGTAGCGCTGGCGGCGCAGGGCTCCGGTGAGTTCGATCTGCACGCTCTTGACCAGCTCGGGGACGGTCATCTCCGGGGTGATCTGGAGGCGGAGCGGAACGATGTTGGACACCATTCCGCCGGAACGCCGCAACGTGGCGGTGGTGCGGGCCGACACCGGCAGGCTGAGAACGACGTCCGTTCGGTCGGTCATGTGGGCCAGGTACGCGGCGAACGCGGCCACCACGATGGGCGCCGAACTGGCGTTGCTGCCGCCCAGTGCCTCGTCGAGAAGGGTGGCGGTGGACTCGGGCAGTGCTTCGGAGGAGAGCCGGGCGAACTTGCCGACCATCGCGGCACGACCGGCCAGGCTCGGCGCCTCGGGCAGGTGCGCGGTGCGTTCGGCCCAGTATTCGCGATCCTTCGCGAAGCGGTCGGAATTGCGGTATCGCTGCTCGTCCTCGACGATCCGGACCAGGTCCTCGGCGCGGCAGGCCGGCGGCTCGGCGCCCTCGACGAGTGCGGTGTAGATCTCGGCGATGCGCGCGATCAGCGCCATCGCGCCGAAGCCGTCGAGCGCGATGTGGTGAATGCGGCAGAACCAGAAGTAGTGGTTCTCGCCGACGTGGAGCAGGTAGACCACGACGAGGCGGTCCTCGAGGAGGTCGACCGGGGCGCTGTAGTTGGCCCGCATCCACTTCTCGGCAGCGTCGACGGAATCGTCCTCGCCTCGCAGGTCGACGTAGGTGATGGCGTCGTCGAGGGACTTGTCGACGTACTGGTGCGGCATCCCCTCGATCTCGACGAGCCGGAGGAAGCCGGAGCCGAACTCCCGGCCGGTGCGGACGGTGGCCTCGGTCAGGAGGTCGAGGTCGATGTCGCCGCGAAGCTCGATGTACTGGGCGATAGTGAGGGGAACGTCGCCCATCGCGTGTTGCGCGAACCAGATGCCACGCTGCGCAGCCGACAGCGGAAACGCTCCTTCCGGAGCACCGCTACTACCCGCTGCATGTCCCGACCCCAAGGGTTACTCCGTTCTCGAACGCGTGGCGACTGCCGCCTGTGTCTTTGGTGATTCGTAGCTCTCGGTCCCACGGACTGCGCCGCGAGCCGGTCTTCCGATGAACGCCATCACATGAACGGGCCTTGCCGGTTCGAAGCTTTTCGCGGAACAGGGACGTGCCGAACGCGGGAGGACCTGCGCTGATCGAAGAGTTCCACCACACTCGGAGTCGATGTCAGACGATCGTCCGAAAACCGATTGCCTGCGACGCTGAACACTCCAAGGCCCTTACATCCCGAACTACTTGCGGTGAGCGGGTTCATACGTGGCTCCGTTCTCTCATCGATCCAACAAGCGGCCACCCAATCGGTGCTCGTCATCCTCCGAGTCGAGAGCCGAGTCTACGGCGCTGGTGAAGGAACGAAACATCGTCGCGATCATCGCTTCGGCCTCCTCTCGCTCGGTGGTGACAATCTCGGTTCGTACGGTTCCGCGGCAACGCCGGGAATTACATCGGTGTCAGATCCAGTACCGTTACCGGCGCTGGTGTGACGTACCCAACCCTCGATACTTCCAGAACCAGGCCTGAATTCGATCTTCGACGCGCTCATATTCAACAGGCAGAACCACATTCCGGGCATCGCGTCCAACCAGAGCACGGATACCGTACCGAGAGTCGGAATTTCGCTCGGTGTACAACTGTCGTATCCAGTTTCATGTTCCGCCTCCTGACTGTCGTCCGCGCACGGTGCGGCCGACCAGGTGATCGACCGCGGCGTTGAACACCCACTGCCCCCCGTGACCGCAGTTTTTGCCAACCACCGTGTCTACCAAAGCGCCGTGCAGGTCTCAAAACGGCAAACACGCGGAGTGGCGCGCGGGGAATAACCCACCAGGTCCGTCACCGATCCGGGTCGAGCGGAAAACTGGACGCCCAACCACTGCGGTGCACGCATCCGAGTGAGGGCGGATCGCCCGCTGACCTGCCACGGGAAAGCCCCGCCGATGCCGCGGCAAGGACCGGCGAACCGGCGACATCGCGCCCACATCCCAGCATCTGGAACGGCCTCCCGAAATGCCGCAGCACCGGTGTCCGAATAGTCGCGATTGCGGCAGCGTGACCGGTCGGGGACGGACGGGAGATATCTCACATTCACGGATGCTCGGCCGCCCGCGGGGACGATCGTCCTCAACGATAAACAAAGGTAAGACTAACCTTACTGTTGGCGCCCAACGATACTGAGGCCGACGCAGGCGCTGCTCAGCGTCCGTGCCGCGCGAACCAGTCGAGCAGGCCGGGGTCGTCGACGGCGCTGCGGTCCACCGTCCGCGCCGCGTCCGCGCCCTGGAAGATCCGCTTGAGCGGCACCTCGAGTTTCTTGCCGGTGCGGGTGTGCGGGATGCCGGGCGCCTCGATGATGTCGTCGGGCACGTGCCGCGGGGAGGCCTGCTCCCGGATCGCTCCGCGGATCCGCTGCTTCAGCGCGTCGTCGAGCGCCGCGCCCTCCGAGAGCACCACGAACAGCGGCATCCAGTATCCGCCGTCCGCCAGATCGACCCCGACGACGAGCGCCTCGGCGACCTCCGGGAGCTTCTCCACCACCTGGTAGATGTCGGCGCTGCCCATCCGGATTCCGTTGCGGTTCAACGTCGAATCGGACCGCCCGTGCATGAGGACGGTCCCGCGATCGGTGATCGTGATCCAGTCCCCGTGCCGCCACACTCCGGGAAACACCTCGAAATAGGCTTCGCGGTAACGCTTTCCGTCCGGATCATTCCAGAACGACACCGGCATGGACGGCATCGGCGCGGTCACGACGAGTTCGCCGACCTCGTCTCGGACCGGCCGCCCCGACTCGTCGAAGGCGTCGACGGCGACCCCGAGGCAGGGGGCGGACAGCTCTCCCGGCCAGACCGGAACGGTGCGCGCACCCCCGATGAACGCCGACACCACGTCGGTCCCCCCGGTGATCGACACGACGGGTACGCCGCGACCGACGTTCTCCGACAGCCACAGCGACGACGCCGCGGGCAGCGTCGACCCCGTGACTCCCACCGCCCGGAGCGCGCTCAGATCGTGCTCGCGGACGGGGATCACCCCCGCCTTGTCGCACGCGAGAACGTAGCCGGGACTGGTACCGGCCACCGTCACACCCAGTCGTGACACCAAGGCCCACAACGCATCCGGAGTCGGATAGGACGGGCTTCCGTCGTAGCAGACGATCGTGGCTCCCACGAGCAGGCCCGCCGTCTGGAAGTTCCACATCATCCAACTGGGGCTGGTGTACCAGAAAAGTATGTCTTCGCGGCCGAGGTCGAGGTGGAGCGCCAGCGACTTCACGTGTTCGAGGAGAACGCCGCCGTGACCGTGCACGATGCCCTTCGGCAGGCCGGTGGTCCCCGAGGAGAACACCACCCACAACGGGTGGTCGAACGGGACGGGAACGGGCTCGAGTGCGCCGCCCCCGGCGGTCGCCTCCGCCCAGGTGAGGGCACCGTCGACGGCGGCGTCCGCATCGAGGTGGGGCACCACCACCGTGAGGGCCGGCGACAATCCGGCCCGCAACTCGGCCACTGCCCCCAGCCGGTCGTGTTCCCTGCCCCCGAACCGGTACCCGTCCGCGGTGATCAGCGCCGCCGGTTCCAGTTGACCCAGCCGATCGAGCGCGGCCGGCGCGGAATAGTCCTGCCCGCACGCGGCCCACACGGCGCCGAGCGACGCCGTGGCGAGAAACGCGACGACCGCCTCGGGGATGTTCGGAAGGTAGCCGACCACGCGATCGCCGACCCCGACCCCGTGCTCGCGGAGAGTCGCGGCGAGTCCCGCCACCGCGGACCGCAACTCGTCCCACCCGATCGAGACGTCGGCGCAGCCCTCACCCGCGTACAGGATCGCCGGACTGCCGGGGCGGGCGTTCCGGAAGACGTGGTCGACATAGTTGAGCGTGGCCCCCGGAAACCAGACGGCGCCCGGCATCGCGGCGTCGGCGAGGGCGGGCCCGGGGTCGGTGGCGGACCGGAACTCGAAGTAGTCCCACACGTCCTGCCAGAACTCCCCCACCGCCGCCACCGACCAGCGCCACAGCGACCGGTAGTCGTCGACCGTGACACCGTGGCGCCGCGTGACGAACGCGGCGAAATCGGTGATCACCGCGTCGCGCACGTCGGCTTCGGTGGGAACCCATTGCGGATCGGCAGCCATGGGCACCATCTTCCCCGAGAGCGCGGCCGTTCCGCGCTCTTTCGCCGCCTACCGCCGCCCTCAGACCGGCGCGTCCCCCGCCGCACCGGTCTGTGAGCGGCGCAGGATCGCCTCGGCGTGACGCAGGACCGGCGCGTCCACCATCTTTCCCTCGAACGCGAAGACCCCGCGCTGGTCGGCGACGGCGGCGAGAACCCGCGTCGCCCAGTCGACGTCCGCGTCGGACGGCGCGTACGCCTCGCGGATCACCGCGACCTGGCTGGGGTGGATGGCGACCTTGACGTCGAATCCGACGGCGACGGCGTCGAGGGCCTCGGCGCGGAGCCCGTCCAGGTCCTTGATGTCGAGGTAGACGGAGTCGAGCGCGAGCCGGTGATACCCCTTGGCCGCCAGCAGCGTCGACGACCGCACCTGGGTGGCGACGTCGCGGTAGCTGCCGTCGTCGCGGCGGCTGGAGTTGCCGCCCATCGCGGCGACGAGGTCTTCGGCGCCCCACATCACACCGATGGTGCCGGCTGCCAACGCGATCTCGGTGACCGCGAGCGCACCGAGCGGCGACTCGACCAGGGCGATCACTTCTCGCGGCGTCAGTGACAGCACCTGGTCGGGCGACTCGCACTTGGCGAGCATGAGCCGGGTGTAGCGGGTGCCGTCGAGCGCCAGCAGGTCGCGTTCGTGGTCTTCGGTGCCGACCGGGTTGACCCGCACGACGGTGCGGTCGGGATCGAGCGGGGTGTCGATGAGGGCGATCCGGGCCGCTTCCTTGTCGCCGGCCGCCACCCCGTCCTCGAGGTCGAGGATCACGACGTCGGCGGCCGCGGCCGCCTTCGCATACCGTTCGGGCCGGTCCGCCGGGCAGAACAACCAGGCGGGACCGGGCAGTTCCCAGCTCACGACGGCTTCTTCTGGACGAGGGTCTTGCGGACCGCGACGGCCACCACATCGCCGTGCTGGTTGCGGCCGGTGTGCTCGAGCGTGACGATCCCTTCGCCGGGACGGCTCTTCGATTCGCGCTTGTCCGCGATCTTCGTTTCCGCGTAGAGCGTGTCGCCGTGGAACAGCGGCTTCGGGAAACTGATCTCCGAGAACCCCAGGTTCGCGACGATGGTCCCCTGCGTCAGCTGCGCCACCGACAGTCCGACCAGAGTCGACAGGGTGAACATCGAGTTGACGAGGCGCTCACCGAACTGGGTGCCCTCGCTGTACGCCGCGTCCAGGTGCAGGGCCTGGGTGTTCATCGTCTGCGTCGTGAAGAGCACGTTGTCGGCCTCGGTGACGGTCCGGCCGGGGCGGTGCTCGTACACCGCACCCAGCTCGAACTCCTCGAACCACAGTCCCCGCTGAACGATTCGGTTCGGTTCGGTCGTGGCGGTCACAGGCCCGCCTCCCGCGCGATCAGCATCAGCTGAACCTCGGTGGTGCCCTCACCGATCTCCAGGATCTTGCTGTCCCGGTAGTGCCGCGCCACCGTGTACTCGTTCATGAACCCGTAGCCGCCGTGGATCTGAGTGGCGTCGCGGGCGTTGTCCATCGCCGCCTCGGAGGCGACGAGCTTGGCGATGGCGGCCTGCTTCTTGAACGGCTTGCCGGACAGCATCCGGGCGGCGGCGTCGTAGTACGCCGTGCGGGCGGTGTGGGCGCGCGCCTCCATGCGGGCGATCTTGAACGCGATGGCCTGGTTGTGTCCGATGGGCCGTCCGAACGCCTCCCGTTCCTTGGCGTACTTGACCGACTCGTCGACGCATCCCTGGGCCGCGCCGACGCTGAGCGCCGCGATGGCGATGCGGCCCTCGTCGAGAATCCGCAGGAAGTTCGCGTACCCGCGGCCGCGCTCGCCGAGCAGGTTCTCCTCGGGAACCCGTACGTCCGAGAACGTGAGCGGGTGGGTGTCGGAGGCGTTCCAGCCGACCTTGTTGTACGCCGGTTCCGCGGTGAAGCCGGGTGTCGACGTCGGCACGAGGATGGTGGAGATCTCCTTCTTGCCGTCCTTCGTCCCGGTCACGGCGGTGACGGTGACGAGCTTGGTGATGTCGGTTCCGGAGTTGGTGATGAACTGCTTGTTGCCGTTGATGATCCATTCACCGCTGTCGAACTTCGCGGTGGTCTTCGTGCCGCCGGCGTCACTTCCGGCACCCGGCTCGGTGAGCCCGAACGCGGCCAGGCTCTTGCCGCTCGTCAACTGCGGCAGCCACTCCTGCTTCTGCTCTTCGTTGCCGAACCGGTAGATCGGCATCGCACCCAGCGACACGCCGGCCTCGAGGGTGATCGCGACGCTCTGGTCGACCTTGCCGAGTTCTTCGAGTGCCAGACAGAGGGCGAAGTAGTCGCCGCCCATTCCGCCGTACTCCTCCGGGAACGGCAGGCCGAACAGGCCCATCTCGGCCATCCCCGACACCACCTCGTACGGGAAGGTGTGGTTGGCGTCGTGTTCCGCCGCGACCGGTGCCACCACGTTCTTGGCGAAGTCGGCGACGGTCTTCGCCAACTGCTGGTACTCGTCCGGAAGCTGGCCGGTGGCAAGGAATTCGGTCATGACGCATCTTCTTTCGTGTCGGTGTGCGGGGTGACTCGGGCGAGCAGTTGGTCGACCATCACCTGGTCACCGGGCGCGACGAGGATGTCGACGACGCCGTCGACGGGCGCGGTGAGCGAGTGCTCCATCTTCATCGCCTCGACCACGACGAGGCTCTGGCCCGCGGTGACGTGGGCACCGGCCTCGACGCCGACCGCGATGACGGCTCCGGGCATGGGGCTGGTGATCTCCGCCTCGCCGGCGTGGACGTCGCCGGTGCGGACACTGAGTTCGCGGACCTCACGCAGCATCGTCGTGCCGTCGGACCCCGCGAGCCAGATGTGCCCGTCGGTCTGGGCGACCCGGTAGGTCTCGCGCCTGCCGTCGATCACCACCGACAGCGTGGACCCGTCGAGCACCGCGGTCAGCGACAGGGTGTCGCCGTCCTCGACCTGCGCGGTGGCCTCGGCCGGGCTGCCCGTGATCCGCACGTGGTCGGTGCGGGTGGCCGACGACAACCGGATGCTGGTCGGCGCGGGCGTCCCGACCCGCCAGCCGCTCGGGACGTCCCACGGATCGGCCTGCGCCCGCTCGGGCCAGCGCTGCAACCACCGGAACGCCGCCGCGGCGATCAGGGCGCCGTCGGTGGCCTCCGCGGCGGCGAAGTCCTCGAGCCGCCGGTCGAGCAGACCGGTGTCGAGGTCGCCGGCCACCACGTCCGGGTCGGCGAGCAGGAAACGCGCGAACTCGATGTTGGTGACCACGCCCAGCACACCGGTCCCGGCCAGCGCCCGGTCCAGTTTCCGCAGCGCGCCGGCGCGGTCGTCGGCGTGGGCGATGACCTTCGCCAGCATCGGGTCGTAATCGCTGCCCACCACCGTGCCGGGCTGCAGCCCGGAGTCGACGCGGACACCGGGGCCTGCGGGTTCGATCACGTCGGCAACGAGTCCGCCGGTGGGCAGGAAGCCGCGGCTGGGGTCCTCGGCGTAGACGCGGGCTTCGATGGCGTGGCCGGTGAGGGTGATGTCGTCCTGGGTGAACCCGAGCGGCTCACCGGCGGCGACCCGCACCTGCCACTCGACGAGATCCAGACCGGTCACGAGTTCGGTGACCGGGTGCTCGACCTGCAGCCGGGTGTTCATCTCCATGAAGAAGAACTCGTCGGGCTTGTCGGCGGAGACGATGAACTCGACCGTTCCCGCACCGGAGTAGTCGACACTGCGCGCGGTGTTGCAGGCGGCCTCGCCGATCCGGGCGCGGGTCGCCTCGTCCAGCAGCGGCGACGGCGCCTCCTCGATGACCTTCTGGTGCCGGCGCTGCAGACTGCACTCACGCTCCCCGAGGTGGACGACGTTGCCGTGCCCGTCCGCGAGGATCTGCACCTCGATGTGCCGGGGCCGCAGCACGAACCGCTCGAGGAACAGGGTGTCGTCGCCGAACGCCGACGCCGCCTCCCGTCGCGCGCTGGCCAGCGCCTCGGCCAGCGCGCCCGGCTCCTCCACCAGGCGCATGCCCTTGCCGCCGCCGCCCGCCGACGGCTTGACCAGCACCGGGTATCCGATGTCGCCGGCGGCCGCGATCAACTCCTCGTCGGACAGGCCGGGCCGGGCGATGCCGGGGACGACCGGCACGTCGAACTTCGCCACCGCGTTCTTGGCGGTGATCTTGTCGCCCATCACCTCGATGGCGTGCGCGGACGGGCCGAGGAACGCGATCCCCGCGTCGGCGCACGCCCCGGCGAACTTGGAGTTCTCCGACAGGAACCCGTACCCGGGATGGATGCCCTGCGCGCCGGTGGCGCGGGCCGCGTCGATCACCTTCTCGATGACGAGGTAACTCTCCCGCGCCGCGGCCGGGCCGAGCAGCACCGCGGTGTCGGCCTCGCGGACGTGCCGGGCGCCGCGGTCCGCCTCGCTGAACACGGCGACGGAACGGATGCCCATGGCCCGCAGGGTGCGGATCACGCGCACCGCGATCTCGCCGCGGTTGGCCACCAGGACGGTATCGATCCGAGTCATTTCAGTCATTGCACTCACATCCGGAAAACGCCGTAGGAGACCGGCTCGACCGGTGCGTTCGCACACACCGAGAGCGCCAGTCCGAGAACAGTTCTGGTATCGGCGGGGTCGATGATGCCGTCGTCCCACAGCCGCGCGGTCGAGTAGTACGGGTTGCCCTGCGCCTCGTACTGCTCACGGATCGGCGCCTTGAACGCCTCCTCGTCCTCGGCCGACCACGGGTTGCCCGCGCTGTCGAGTTGCTCGCTGCGCACCGTCGAGAGCACCGACGCCGCCTGCTCCCCGCCCATCACCGAGATCCGGGCGTTCGGCCACATCCACAAAAACCGCGGCGAGTACGCCCGCCCGCACATCGAATAGTTGCCCGCCCCGTAGGAGCCGCCGATCACCACGGTCAGCTTCGGCACCCGCGCACACGCCACCGCGGTGACCATCTTCGCGCCGTGCTTGGCGATGCCGCCCGCCTCGTAGTCGCGACCGACCATGAACCCGGCGATGTTCTGCAGGAACAGCAGCGGGATCGTGCGCTTGTCGCACAGCTCGATGAAATGCGCGCCCTTCATCGCGGACTCGGCGAACAGCACACCGTTGTTGGCGACAATGCCGACCGGGTGGCCCTCGATGTGCGCGAAACCGGTGACCAGGGTCTTGCCGTACTCGGCCTTGAACTCCTGGAATTCACTGCCGTCGACGATGCGGTCGATCACCTCGTGGACGTCGTAGGGGGTGCGCGGGTCGGTGGGGACCACGTCGTAGAGGTCGGTCTGCGGCGCCGACGCGGGGACCGCGCTGACCACGTCCCACGGACGTTCGGCGCGCGGGCCGAGGGTCGCGACGATGTTCCGCACGATCCGCAGCGCGTCCTGGTCGTCCTCCGCGAGGTGATCGGTGACACCGGAGACCTTCGAGTGCAGGTCGCCGCCGCCGAGCTCCTCGGCCGTGACGACCTCACCGGTGGCCGCCTTCACCAGCGGCGGGCCGCCCAGGAAGATGGTGCCCTGGTTGCGGACGATGACGGCCTCGTCGCTCATCGCGGGCACGTACGCCCCGCCCGCGGTGCAGGAGCCGAGGACCGCCGCGATCTGCGCGATACCCTGCGCGCTCATCGTGGCCTGGTTGTAGAAGATGCGCCCGAAATGCTCCCGGTCGGGGAACACCTCGTCCTGCCGGGGCAGGAACGCGCCGCCGGAGTCGACGAGGTAGATGCACGGAAGCTGATTCTGCAGTGCGATCTCCTGCGCCCGCAGGTGCTTCTTCACCGTCATCGGGTAGTAGGTGCCACCCTTGACGGTCGCGTCGTTCGCGACGATCACGCACTCCCGGCCGGACACCCGGCCGATACCGGCGATGACGCCCGCACCGGGGCACTCGTCGTCGTACAGGCCGTTCGCCGCCAGCGGCGAGATCTCCAGGAACGGGCTGCCCGCATCGAGCAGCGTGTCCACCCGATCGCGGGGCAGCAACTTGCCTCGGCTCACGTGCCGCTCCCGCGACTTCTCACTGCCGCCGCGCGCGGCCACCGCCAGCCGCGACTTCAGCTCGTCGACCAATTTCGTGTGCTCTGCCCGGTAGCCCTCCCGTGCAGTGGTTCCGCCCAGTGCCATCCTGCCGCCTTCATTTCTTGACGCCCGTGCCGAGTGAGTTAATGCTCGATAACTGAAACTAAGATAACTGTGATTAACTGAGTTGTCCAGACCACACCGCGGAAAAGAGCAAGGCGATGACTGCAGACGTCGACGGCACCGAGACCCCGATCACACGCCGCGAGCAGATGAAGGCGGACCGCCGGCGCCAGCTGCTCGACGCCGCCGCCCGGCTCATCGCCGAACGGGGCTTCCTCGGAGTACGCCTCGAGGACCTCGGCTCCGCGGCGGGAATCAGCGGCCCCGCCGTGTACCGGCACTTCCCCAACAAGGACGCCGTCCTCGTCGAACTGCTCGTCGGGATCAGCACCCGGCTGCTCGAAGGCGGGTCGCTCGTCGCCGCGGAGGCAAAATCCCCGGACGCGGCGCTGGAAGGTCTGATCGATTTCCATCTCGACTTCGCACTCGGGGAACCCGACCTCATTCGCATCCAGGACCGAGACCTGGAGAGCCTGCCCGCCGACGCGCGCCGGGAGGTCCGGCAGACGCAGCGGCGTTACGTGGAGATCTGGGTGAAGGTGCTGCTGCAGGTGGATTCGTCGCTGGACGAGACGGATGCCCGCACCAAGGCGCACGCCACGTTCGGGCTCATCAACTCGACCCCGCACAGCGCCGACCCCGCCACCCCGTCGCGCACCCGGAAAGTGCTGCGCGACATGACGTTCTCATGCCTGCGGCCCGTGAGTACTTCTTAACCGCGGGCGGTTGATAAGTACTCACGGGCCGCAAGGCACTACTCGGGTGGCTACACCCTGTTCTTGCTCGTCATCGCGGTGTACCCCAGCGTCAGCACGGCCGCCGCGGCAATGCTGATGACCCACCGGATCCAGTCGATCCCGCCGGTGTCGCCCTTGTCGAGGAGTCCCTCCCACACCCAGTACCCGATCAGCGCACCGATGATGCCGAGGACGACGGTGATGACCCACCCCATCGCCTGCTTTCCCGGAATCACGAGACGCGCCAGAACGCCGATGACCGCACCGAAGATGATGGTGCCGATGATGTTGCCGACCATGGCCCTTGTCCTCTCAACACGCAATTCATGGTGCGAGCGGAAGGTCACCGCTCATTTCGAACATAACCACCTGGACAGCCGCTCGACAGGGCTTCGGCAAATCGTTGCCAAAAGGTTCACGCGGTGGACCACCGCGAATCCCCGGTTCAGCGGATGCCCTGCCGCCGCAGCGCCACGGACACGGCCGCGGCCCGGGTGTCGACACCGAGCTTCGAGTAGATGTGGGCGAGGTGCGTCTTGACCGTCGCCTCGCTGATGAACAGGGCCTTGCCGAGTTCCTTGTTGGTCATCCCCTTGGCCAGCAGGGTCAGCAACTCGGCCTCCCGCGGCGTGAGGGCCTCTTCGGGTCGCTGCATCTGCTGGAGCAGCCGCGACGCGACGGGCGGCGACAGCACACTCTGGCCTGCCGCCGCTCCGCGGACGGCGGCGAAGATCTCCTGGGGCGTCGAATCCTTCAGGAGGTACCCGATGGCGCCGGCGTCGATGGCGCGGACGACGTCGGCATCCGTGTCGTACGTCGTGAACACCAGCACCGGCAGGTCCCGGTGGACCTGCCGGATCCGGCGGATCGCCTCCACCCCGTCGATGCCGGACCCGAGGGCCAGATCCATCGTCACGAGCCGCGGCCGGTGGGCGGTCACGGCGTCGACGGCCTCCTCCCCCGTGCCCGCCTCGGCGATCACCTCGATGTCCGGCTGGGAGTCGAGCAGCGCCCGCAGTCCCGCGCGCACGACCGCGTGATCGTCGACCAGCAGCACGGTCACGCTCGTCATCCCGCGGCTCCTCTCGCGCACGGTATCTGCGCGGCCACCACCGTGCCCTCGCCCGGTGCGCTCTCGACGGTGAACGTGCCGCCCAGTTGCTCGACGCGACTGCGCATCGCACGCAGGCCGTATCCGCCGCGGTCCGAGGGAGGTCCGCCGGGTGCGGGGTCGAAACCGGCGCCGTCGTCGTAGATGTCGAGTGCGACGGCGTCCGGAAGGTACGTCAGGGTGACACCGACGGTCTCGGCCCGTGCGTGCCGGGTGATGTTGGAAACCGCGCTCTGGGTGATCCGCAGCAGCGCGTGCGCCACCTCCGCAGGAATCGCGATCGGAGTGCCCACGATCCGGAGTTCCGCCCGCGGGTGGTGGGCACGCGCGGCGGCGAGCAGTGCCGCGTCGAGCGGCTGGGATTCCAGGTTGGGCGCTGCGAGATGGTGCACGAGACTGCGGGTTTCCGCCAGGTTCTCGCGCAGTGTTCCGGTCGCCACGCGGACGTCCTCGCGGGCCCGCGCCTCCGCCCGCGGATCTTCCTGCGCCCAGATCTGCTCGGCGGCTTCGAGCCGGAGGAGGCTGCTCGTCAGTCCCTGCGTCACGGTGTCGTGGATCTCGCGGGCCAGTCGTTCGCGTTCGGCGAGGACGCCCGCCTCCCGCTCGGTCTCGGCGAGCCGGGACCGCGTCTCTGCGACCTGACGGAGCAGCCGCACCCGCTCCCGGCCGTCCCGCTCGATCTGGCTGTACGCCATGACGATCAGCGCCCCGGTGCACAGCGGTCCCACCAGCACCGCCCACTCGGTGCGCCCGGAGAACGTGAAGAACGCCAGCGATGTGAGGACGGCGAGAACAGCCACGACGGGATACGCGATACGGCTGGGGTAGGCCCTCGTGCACAGGAAGAACATGGGAAACGCGCACCAGGCGAAACTCGGCGCGAGCCAGACGAGTACCGCCCACGTCGTCAGTACCGGCCACACCCAGGGTTCCCACGCACCGCCCCGCCGCGCCACCACCACGGTCGACGTGTACAGCGCGGCGACCGCCGCGATCAACGCGACCACGACGACGAATTGCCCGCTGACACCGTGGTAGGTGAGGTACCGCGCCGTCGACGTCGCGAGGAGAACGTAGAAGGAGACATGGATGGCCGTACCGAGCGGGCCGCGCAGACTCTCGCCGGCCGCTCTGTCCACTCCGTCCACGGGTCCCGTCACGTCTGTGGATCCTACGGACGTGCGGCAGGTCGCGGATCCACCGTTCGGATGATCTGCCGCAGCCGGACGGATGAGTCCGGGAGCGCCGTCGGCCCGATGCGATCACCGGTGCCTGCGGGCCAGGCTGGTCACGTCAGCTCGTCACTTCCCCGAAAGGCCTTCCGATGCGCACCTTCCACCGCCTGCCCCGCATTCTGGCGATCACCGTCCCGCTGGCCGCGATCGTCGCGACCGCTGCGTGCGGCGCTTCCACGACGGACGAGGCGACGGCGGCGTCCACTCCGGTCGCGACGGCCGCCGCACCCGCACCCGTCGACAGTGCGGACGGCCTGGTCAGCCAGAACCGTCTCGGTGTCGGGGCGGCGCAGACCGCCGCGCAGGCGGCGCTCGCGAAGTGCCAGGCCGACGGGCTGGGCTTCGTCACCGTGTCGGTGGTCGACCGCAACGGCAACGTGCAGGCCATGTTGCGGGGCGACAATGCCGCGCAGCACACCGTGGAGGCGGCCCGGCAGAAGGCGTACACCGCCGCCGCGTTCGGCGCGAACACCAGCGACCTGAGCGAACGCGCCAAGGGCGACGGCGCGACGGTCGCCGACCTTCCCGGCACGTTGTTCCTCGCGGGCGGCGTGAGCGTGAAATCGGCGAGCGGGTCGATCGCGGGTATCGGCGTCGGCGGCGCCCCCGACGGAATGCGGGATCAGGCCTGCGCGGCCGCCGGTCTCGACGCGATCGCCGGCGCCGTCGGTTGAAGAGCCGCCCCCGTGTCGACACCCGAACTCGAGCATGCGCTGTTCGACGCCGTCGCCCGTGACGACGCGTCGGCAGTGCGCGCGCTGCTCGACGCCGGGGCCGACGTGAACGCGAAGAACGCCCGCGAGGACTCGGCGTTCCTGTATGCGGGCGCGGAGGGGCTGAACGAGATTCTCGCGCTCACCCTCGACCACGGCGCCGACGTGACCAGCACCAACCGGTTCGGCGGAACCGCGCTGATCCCGGCGGCCGAGCACGGCCACGTCGAGACCGTGCGGATGCTGATCGAGGCGGGTGTGCCGGTGAACCACGTCAACGATCCGGGCTGGACGGCACTGCTCGAGGCCGTGGTCTACGGCGACGGCTCCGCCCGCTACCAGGACGTCGTCCGACTGCTCCTCGACGCGGGCGCCGATCCGGCCATCGAGGACGCCGACGGCCGGACGGCACTGCAGCACGCGGAGCGACGCGGACAGGATGCCGTCGCGGCGCTACTGCGGACCGGGTGACGGGGGGCGGGTCAGGTGTGCCGTCAGGCCTGCCCGATCAAGGACAGGGACTGCTCACGCATCTCGACCTTGCGCACCTTGCCCGTCACGGTCATCGGAAACTCGTCGACGACGTGCACGTACTTCGGGATCTTGTAGTGGGCCAGCTTGCCGGTGCAGAATTCGCGCACCTTCGCCGCGTCCAGGGGTTCGGTGTCTTCCTTCATCCGCACCCACACCATCAGTTCCTCGCCGTACTTCGCGTCCGGCACACCGATCACCTGCGCGTCGAGGATGTCGGGATGGGTGTACAGGAACTCCTCGATCTCCCGGGGATAGACGTTCTCGCCGCCGCGGATCACCATGTCCTTGATCCGCCCGGTGATCGCGACGTACCCGTCGGAATCCATCACACCGATGTCGCCGGTGTGCATCCACCGTCCGGCGTCGATCGCTTCCGCGCTCTTCTCCGGGTTGTTCCAGTACCCGAGCATCACCGAGTACCCGCGGGTGCACAGCTCCCCCGGCTCGCCCCGCGGAACGGTCAATCCTGTTGCCGGATCGACGATCTTGACCTCGAGATGTGGGCCGACCCGGCCGACGGTGGAGACCTTCTGGTCGATGGTGTCGTCCGCCCGCGTCTGCAGCGACACCGGCGACGTCTCGGTCATGCCGTAGCAGATGGAGACCTCGGCCATCCCCATCAGCTCGATGACGTGCTTCATCACCTCGACCGGGCAGGGCGATCCGGCCATGATCCCGGTCCGCAGACTGGACAGGTCGAAGGACTCGAAGTCGTGGTCGGCGAGTTCGGCGATGAACATCGTCGGCACCCCGTACAGCGACGTGCACTTCTCCGCCTCGACGGCCTGCAGCGTCGCCTTCGGATCGAACGAGGGACCCGGAATCACCATGGTCGCGCCGTGACTCGTGCACGCGAGGTTGCCCATGACCATCCCGAAGCAGTGGTAGAACGGCACCGGGATACAGACGCGGTCGTTCTCGGTGTAGTGGCACAGCTCGCCGACGAAGTACCCGTTGTTGAGGATGTTGTGGTGACTGAGCGTCGCCCCCTTCGGGAACCCGGTTGTCCCCGAGGTGTATTGGATGTTGATCGGGTCGTCGGGCGACAGCGCGGCCTGCGCCGCGGGCAGCCGGGCCGGGTCCGCGGCATGCGCGGCCATGCCGTCCGACGCCAGCCTGCTCCATTCGGCACTCCCGAGCAGCACGACCATCTCGAGGTCGTCGCACTCGGGCCGGACCTCTTCGATCATCGCCGCGTAGTCCGACGACTTGAACTGCGGAGCCGACACGAGCAGCCGGACACCGGCCTGATCGAGCACGTATTTCAATTCGTGCGCCCGGTAAGCGGGGTTGATGTTGACGAGGATCGCGCCGATCTTCGCGGTCGCGTACTGGATCAGCGTCCATTCCGGGCAGTTCGGCGCCCAGATCCCGACCCGGTCGCCCTTCCCGATGCCCCGCTTCAGCAATCCGGCCGCCACCGCGTCGACGTCCCGCTTCAGCTCGGCGTACGTCCACCGCCGCCCCGACGGCCGGTCGACCAGGGCGTCGCGATCGGCGTGGGCTGTCACGGTCCGGTCGAAGTTGTCTCCGATGGTGTCGCCGAGCATCGGGGCGTCCCACACGCCGTGGGTGTAGCTGGGAAGCGGGGTCGTCATCACTCTTCCTCTCCAGGAGCCCGTTCGGGCGCCTACGGGACGGGCAGACCGGAAGGCCCTTCCGCGGTCGAACTTACTCTTGGTTGTTGTGATCCAGGGCATACTGCACGGCGAGGGGTGCCGGTAACTGTGCGAAGTCCGGACACCCCCGCCGGCGACGTCAGAGCGCGTCGTCTTTCGTTTCCACCAGTGCCTTCGTGCACAGCAGGCTCACCACGCCGAGGACGGCGAGTAGCACACCGATCGCGACGCTGCCGTACGCGGACGCCAGGGGCGCGGCGATCAGCGGCGGGACCGCGCCGCCGAGCACGCCGGCGAGGTTGTAGCCGAGGCCCGCGCCGGTGTAGCGGTACCGCGTCTGGAACATTTCCGGAAGCAGTGCGCCGCAGGGACCGTAGGCGATTCCGAAGATCGCGAGCGTCACCATCACGCCGATCGTGAATGCGACGGGTGAACCCGTGTCGAGCAGCGGGAACAGCGCCAGCGCCCACACGACGGCCAGCCCGCAGGAGATCATGATGACCCGACGGCGTCCGATCCGGTCCGAGTACAGCGCGGAAACGACGATGGTGAATCCGAAGACCACCGCGGAGGCGATCCCGACCGTCAGCACGAACGGGCGGCTGAACCCGAGGGTCTTGGTGCCGTAGCTGGTGAGGAACGCCGTGCCCATGTAGAAGAACGCGAACAGGGTGGCGAGCGCGCCTGCCGAGAGCAGGATCTCCTTGGTCTGGTAGCGCCAGGCGTCCATCAGTGGAAGGGTGCGCGGGGCCGCGTCGGCCCGGTCGGCCTGCTGCGCGGCGCGGAACACCGGGGTCTCCTCGATCGCCAGGCGCATGTAGAGACCGATGCCGACGAGGACGGCGCTGAACAGGAACGGAATCCGCCACCCGTAGTCGAGGAAGACCTCGTTGGTGTCGCCGAGCAGGGTGCCGGTGACGAGGAACGTGGCGCTGGAGAGGATGAAGGCCACCGCGGGCCCGAGTTGCGGGAACATCGCGTAGAGGCCGCGTTTGCCCGGGGGTGCGTATTCCGCCGTCAGCAGCGTGGCGCCCGCCCACTCGCCACCGACGGCGAATCCCTGCCCGAAACGCAGCAGCACCAACAGGATCGGGGCCGCGACGCCGATCGTCTCGGCGCCGGGCAGCAGGCCGATGAGGAAGGTCGAGACGCCCATCAGGATCAGCGTGGAGATCAGGGTCTTCTTCCGCCCGATCCGGTCACCGTAGTGGCCGAACAGCATCGCGCCCACCGGCCTGGCGACGAACGCGACGGCGAAGGTCGCGAAGGAGGCGACGGTGCCGGCGGTGGAGCCGAGGGCGGGAAAGAACACCGTGGGGAACACCAGCGCTGCGGCGGTGCCGTAGATGAAGAAGTCGTAGAACTCGATGGTCGTGCCGATGCCACTGGCAATGGCCACCTTGCGGACGCTGGTACCGCCCTGTCGCACCGGCGTGGGAGCGTGGGGGGCGCCCGCACCCGAGTTGGAGACTGTGGTCACTCGATTCCTCCGTGGTCCGTGGGGAACGCCCTGGTGGGCGTATCCCGGATGAGAGGAAAAGTAGTGATCCGGCTCACTGCGTCACCACCCCCGAATGGGGGGTGGTGACGCGGCTCACGTCATTCGGTGGCGCCGGACGCGCCGATCAGCTCCCTGCGCAGCTCGGTCCACACGGTGGCGTAGGAGTCGATCACGGGCTCCGAGATCCACTTCGTCTCCCCCGCAGCGACTTTCGCGAGGGCATCGGCGAACAGGTCCTGGTAGCGGGACAGCCGGGGCACGAACGCCGACAGGTCGTCGAACACGACCGACGCGCGGCGGTCCAGGTCGGCGAGCTGATCGGCGTCGGCCGTGTCGATCAGTCCGACGAACTCCTCGTGGAACGGCACGAAGCTCTCGTACACCTCGGCGATGGAGTCCTCGTCGATGGACACCCGCTCGGCGTCGAGCTGGTCCTCGAGCTCCGACAGCCCGGCGTCGGTGAGCGTGATCCGGCCGTCCGAGACCTCCTGCGCCTTGCCCTGGGTGAGCAGCGCGTCGTACGCGGCCTGCGCGGACGCGGCGCTCACACCGAGATGTTCGGCGAGTACCGCCGCGCTGACCTGCTCTTTCAACCGGACCGCCTGCAGCAGGGCCAATTCGTCCACATTGCCAGCGAAGGCCATAGATCTCTCCTCGTCACACCCCGTCCAGGGCGGTTCTCCGCAGGCCCGGTCGGACCTGCCGCCCTTTAGATAACACGACTACAGTTCGAGGATCTCCGAGGGGGCTGCCAGCGCATCCGCGCGGGAAGTGTCCTTCAGGTCCACTCCGGACCGGCCCAGTTTCCGGGCGCCGGACACGAGTCCCGCCACGACGCGGGCGGCGAGTTCGTAGCCGAGCCCCTCGGGTGGGTGGATGTTGGACACGCAGTTCCGGTCGGCGTCGGTGCGTCCGGGGCGCGGGAGGTGCGTGAGGTAGACGCCGACGCTGTCGGCCACCGACAGTCCCGGCCGCTCGCCGATCAGCAGGACGAGCGTCTGCACACCCAGGGCCTGCGCGATGTGGTCGCCGAGCGCCACCCGGGCCTGGGTCGCGATCACCGGCGGCGCCAGCGAGTACGTGCCGCCGAACTCGTCGACCAGCGCGGACAGCAGCGACACCCCGTGGTCGGTGAGCGCGCGGGGCGACAACCCGTCGGCGAGGACGAATCCCACCTCGGCCGTCCCCGCGGGGACACCGGACAGATCTGCCGGTGTGCGCCCCAGATCGGGCCGGCGCAGGTACTCGCTCCGATCCGACGCTTTGCTCGTCACGACCACCGGTCTGCCCAGGCCCACCGCCTCGACCTGTTCGGCCAGCGCCTGCGCGTCGAGCGGCTGGTGGACGGCGTCGCGGGCCGCGGCGTGCGCCGACCGGAACTCGAGGACGCGCTGCGTCGGCAGCGCGTCCCCGGTGCGGCCGAGTCCGATACGCGCCTGCGTCGTGGCTCGCAGTTCGGCCCAGAAGTCTTGTGCGACAGGATCGGTCATCGTGCCCCCGTCAGCGCTCGAAGCGGCGACGCCGCGGCGTCGACCGGCAGCACACGACCGGCGTCGTCGACCATCCCGAGACGGCGCATCCAGACCTCGAATTCCGGTGCCGGTCTGAGTCCGAGCACTTGACGTGCGTACAGCGCGTCGTGGAACGACAGACTCTGGTACCCGAGCATGACGTCGTCCGCTCCGGGCACCGCGATGACGAAGGCCGCGCCAGCCACACCGAGCAGGGTGAGCAGCGTGTCCATGTCGTCCTGATCGGCCTCGGCGTGGTTGGTGTAGCAGACGTCGACACCCATCGGCAGGCCCAGGAGTTTCCCGCAGAAATGGTCCTCGAGCCCGGCCCTGATGATCTGCTTGCCGTCGTACAGGTACTCGGGTCCGATGAAACCGACCACCGTGTTGATCAGTAGCGGTTCGAGGTCGCGGGCCACCGCGTACGCCCGGGTCTCGAGGGTCTGCTGGTCGACGGGCCTGCCTCCCGTGCCGAGGTGTGCCCCGGCGCTCAGGGCCGACCCCTGCCCGGTTTCCAGATACATCACGTTGTCGCCGACGGTGCCGCGTTTCAGCGACCGGCCTGCCTCGTTCGCCTGCCGCAGCAGCGAGATGTCGACGCCGAAACTGGAATTGGCGCCCTGCGTTCCGGCGATCGACTGGAACACGAGGTCGACGGGAACGCCGTCCTCGATCAGGCCCATCGTGGTGGTCACGTGCGACAGCACGCACGACTGCGCGGGAATGTCGAAGCGCTGACGGATGTCGTCGAGCAGGTGCAGCAGTTCCGCGGTGGCGTGCGGCGAATCGGTGGCCGGGTTGATGCCGATGACGGCGTCACCGCAGCCGAGCAGCAGTCCGTCGAGGGTGGCGGCGGCGATCCCGCGGGGGTCGTCGGTGGGGTGGTTGGGCTGCAGCCGGGTTCCCAGGTGGCCGGGCACGCCGAGCGTGGTCCGGAACCCCGCGGTGACGGTGACGGCCCGCGCGACCGCGATGAGGTCCTGGTTGCGCATGATCTTGCTGACCGCCGCGACCATCTCCGGGGTCAGCCCCGGCGCGACGCGGCGGAACGTCTCGGCTGCGCGGTCCCGCGCGGCGACGTCCAGCAGCCAGTCGCGCAGGCCGCCGACGGTGAGGTGGGAGATCTCGCCGAACGCGACCCGGTCGTGCGAGTCGATGATGAGCCTCGTGACCTCGTCGTCCTCGTAAGGCACCACGAGTTCGTTCAGGAACGTGCCGAGCGGGACATCGGCCAGCGCCCACTGCGCGGCGGCGCGTTCGGCGTCGGACGACGCCGCGCAGCCGGCGAGTTCGTCCCCGCTGCGCAGTGGTGTCGCCTTGGCCATGAGGTCCACGAGACCGTCGAACGTGTACCCGGTTCCCGCGACTCCGTGACTGTAGGTGGTCATTCCAATTCTTCCTCTGCCTTTGCAAGAACAGCAAACTCCTCGTCGGGCGAATTGGCAACGAGGTGATGGCGGCTGTACAGGCCGAAGTACGCCATGAAGGCCGCGAACGCGATCAGCGTCCACAGTGCGGCGACCGGATCGACGAGGAACGTGGCGATCACCGCGGCGGCCGCGATGACCAGCGCGAACGACGTGGTGGCGATGCCGCCGGGTGTGCGGTACGGCCGCTTCATCTCCGGCTCGCGCTTGCGGAGGACGATGTGGCTGACCATCATCAGCACGTAGCTGACGGCCGCGCCGAACACGGCCATGTTCAGCAGCATCGCGCCTTCCCCGGTGAGCGAGAGTACGAACCCGATGACACCCGGCACGATGAGTGCGAGCGTGGGGGCCTTCCGCGAGTTGGTGACCGACAGGTTCGTCGGCAGGTAACCGGCGCGGGACAGCGCGAACGTCTGCCGCGAGTAGGCGTACATGATCGAGAAGAAGCTGGCGACGAGGCCGGCCAGGCCGATGTAGTTGACGACCTTCGCCGCGGTTCCGTCACCGAGCGCCTCGACCAGCGGATTCCCGGACGTCGACAGGCTCTCGGCACCCAGTGCTCCCGTCGCGAGGAACAGGACCGTGGCCCCCGTGACGATGAGGACGAGCATGCTGATGATGATTCCGCGCGGTACATTCTTCTCCGGCTCGCGTGCCTCTTCGGCGGCCAGCGGCACGCCTTCGACGGCGAGGAAGAACCAGATGGCGAACGGGACGGCCGCCCAGATGCCGAAAGCGCCGAACGGCAGGAAACTCGATGCCCCCGCCGCATCCGTCGCGGCGATGTCGGTGAGGTTGCCCGCGTCGAACAGCCCGATCGCGGAGACCGCGAAGATCACGAGCCCGACGAGTGCGATCGCCGTGATGACGAACATGGCTTTGAGCGCCTCGCCGGCGCCGGTCAGGTGGATTCCGATGAAGATCGCGTAGACCGCCAGGTACACCCACCACCCGTCGGTGATGCCGAACAGGTTCAGTGATTCGACATAGCTGCCGATGAATGTCGCGATGGCGGCGGGCGCGATCGCATATTCGATGAGAATGGCCGTGCCGGTGGCGAATCCGCCCCACGGTCCGAGCGCCCGGCGGGCGAACGTGTAACCGCCGCCCGCGGCGGGCAGAGCGGAGGACATCTCGGCCATCCCGAGCACCATGGCCAGGTACATGCCCGCGATGACGACACCGGCGATCAGCAGTCCGCCGAATCCGCCCTCGGCGAGGCCGTTGTTCCATCCGGCGTAATCGCCGGAGATCACGTAGCTGACGCCGAGGCCTGCGAGCAGCACCCAGCCCGCCGAACCCTTACGGAGCGTGCGTTTTTCCAGATAACTGTTGTCTTCCGAGTGGAAATCGGCAGCATCGTGGTGTTTACCGGTTCCGGAATTCTTGGATGGTTCTACGAGTGACATTCCGTCCCCTACGTCGATCCGAATGTTGCCTCGCCGACGGCGCGCGAGAGCGGTGCCGAACGGCCGAGGCCAATGGTGAATGAGCTGTGTACACGTCGTGTCAGCAAAACGTGACCACGACGTAAAAACCGCGGTCGCAGTGAACTTCGGGCGCTAGGGGCCCGGGCGGCGAGCGGGCACGGGACATGCGTCGACGGCTTCGGCGACCACTTGCGGTTCGGGTGACGGTGCGGGCCTCCAGCCCTGCTCCCACCGCTCGCCCACGATGACGTCCTCCGCGGCGAGGCTGGTGTTCTCCTCCGGGGTGAAGGCACGCGCACGGCTGAGGAAGCGCATGCCTTCCGGGCTTTCGAGGCTGAAGCCCGAACCGCGACCGGGCACCACGTCGAGCACCAGCTGGGTATGCTTCCACGCCTCGAACTGCGAACCGGAGATCCACACGGGCACGGCGTCGGCACCCTCGGGCCGGGTGGACGGGGTCTCCCCCACGCCGAGACGCAGGTCGAGGACACCGAGCAGCACGTCGCGGTCACCGACGATGAATTCGCCGTCGGGATAGCACATCGGCGCGGACCCGTCGCAGCATCCGCCGGACTGATGCATCATCAGCGCCCCGTGGGTACCGCCGAGGCGGCGGAGAAGCTCCACCGCCCCGGCGGTTGCCTTCAGGCGCTGCGGCGCCCGGGCTGCGTCCATCAGAAGAAGCCCTGAGCCTTCTGGGCGTAGCTGACCAGCAGGTTCTTCGTCTGCTGGTAGTGCTCGAGCATCATCAGGTGGTTCTCGCGGCCGATGCCGGACTGCTTGTAGCCACCGAACGCGGCGTGCGCCGGGTACTGGTGGTACGTGTTGGTCCACACGCGGCCGGCCTGGATGTCGCGGCCCGCCCGGTAGGCGACGCCACCGTCGCGGGACCACACGCCGGCGCCGAGGCCGTACAGCGTGTCGTTCGCGATCTCGATGGCCTGGTCGTAGTCCTTGAACGACGTGACGGACACGACGGGACCGAAGATCTCCTCCTGGAAGATCCGCATCTTGTTCTGACCGGTGAAGATGGTCGGCTGCACGTAGTAGCCGCCGGACAGGTCGCCGCCGAGTTCGGCGCGCTCACCACCGGTGATCACCTTCGCGCCCTCGCCCTTGCCGATCTCGATGTACGACAGGATCTTCTCGAGCTGATCGTTGGAGGCCTGCGCGCCGATCATCGTGTCGGTGTCGAGCGGGTCGCCCTGGCGGACGGCCTTGGTGCGGATGGCCGCCATCGCGAGGAACTCGTCGAAGATGTCCTCCTGGATCAGCGACCGCGACGGGCAGGTGCACACCTCACCCTGGTTGAGGGCGAACATCGTGAAGCCCTCGAGCGCCTTGTCCTGGTAGTCGTCATTGGACGACAGCACATCGGAGAAGAAGATGTTGGGGCTCTTGCCGCCGAGTTCGAGGGTGACGGGGATCAAATTCTGCGACGCGTACTGCATGATGAGCCGGCCGGTGGTGGTCTCACCGGTGAACGCGATCTTCCGGATCCGCGGGCTCGAGGCCAGCGGCTTGCCCGCCTCGACACCGAAGCCGTTGACGATGTTCACCACACCGGCGGGCAGCAGGTCGCCGATGACGGAGATCAGGTGCAGGATCGACGCCGGGGTCTGCTCGGCGGGCTTGAGAACGACCGCGTTGCCTGCGGCGAGCGCGGGAGCGAGCTTCCACACGGCCATCAGGATCGGGAAGTTCCACGGGATGATCTGGCCGACGACGCCGAGCGGCTCGTGGAAGTGGTAGGCGACGGTGTCGGAGTCGATCTCCGACAGGGCGCCTTCCTGCGCGCGGATCGCGCCGGCGAAGTAGCGGAAGTGGTCGATCGCCAACGGAATGTCGGCGTTCAGGGTCTCGCGGATCGGCTTGCCGTTGTCCCAGGACTCGGCGAGCGCGATGGACTCGAGGTTCTCCTCGATGCGGTCCGCGATCTTGTTCAGGATGATGGCGCGCTCGGCCACCGACGTCTTGCCCCAGGCCGGAGCCGCGGCGTGGGCGGCGTCGAGAGCGAGTTCGATGTCCTCCGACGTCGACCGCGCGACCTCACAGAACGGCTGCCCGGTGACGGGGGTCGGATTCTCGAAGTACTGGCCCTTGACGGGCGCAACCCACTGGCCGCCGATCCAGTTGTCGTAACGCGATTGGAAGGACATGACGGCGTCGGGCGAACCCGGGCGGGCATACACGGTCATCGATAACTCCCTGGTGTCGTGAAACTCGGTGGAACTTTCTCGGTGTGACTCACAACACTAGGGACCGTACCGTTGCAACTACGTTGCGTACTGCTGATCGAACAGATCGATCCGCGACTTGACCTGGGAATACAACGGGGAACGCGGATCGAGTCCCGCGAGGTACGCCTCCCACGCGGCGACGTCCTCGCGGCCGTGGACGGACGTGGTCCACTTGGCGAGCAACCGCTGATCACCCTCCCGCAGCAACGCCGCCTGGACGCGGGCACGCAGTTCGCCGCGCAGGTCCTCGACGCCGGGGGCCTCCGACCCGGGAAGGACCGGACCCGAGTACACGTCGAGGGCGGCAGCGAGCTCACCGCGGTCCAGCGCCCCGCGCACCTGCCGGACGTCCGACGTCAATTCGGTGAGCAGCCGGTACGGCCGTGAACCGAGGTTCGCCGGACCGAAAACCTTGCGCAGGCGGGACATCTCGGCACGAATCGTGACAGCGTCGAGTTCGTTCTCGTCGAGCAGCACCGCAAGCCGGTCGGAACTGAGGCCCTCCGGGTGCTCCGCCAGGAGCAGCAGGATCTCCGCGTGCCGCTGCGAGAGCGGGACGCGTTCGACCCCGCGCACCAGAGCCGGTCGTCCCGACCCCAGCACCTCCAGTCGCAGCACCGTCTCGACCAGCGGCTGCGGTGAGCGCAGCAGGTGCAGCCGCAGTTCCGCCTCGGCGGCCGCGACGGTGGCCCGGATCAGCGACAGCACCTCGGGCACCGCGACCCGTGGTCCACCGGTGATGTCGATGGCGCCGACGATCAGCCCCGTCGCCGGGTCGTGGACGGGCGCCGCCGAACAACTCCAGTCGTGCACCGACCGGCTGAAGTGCTCGGCTCCGAAGATCTGCACGCAGTGGTCGAGCGCCAGTGCGGTGCCCGGGGCGTTGGTGCCGACGGTGTCTTCACTCCAGTCGGCGCCCTCGACGAAGTTCATCTCCAGTGCGCGGTCCTTGGCGGACGAATCGCCCTCGACCCACAGCAACTGGCCCTTCTCGTCGGTGATGGCCACGAGCAATCCGGTGTCGGCGGCGTCCTCGACGAGGAGTTTGCGGACCACGGGCCGGATGATCGACATCGGGTGGGACGCCCGGTACACGGCGAGATCCGCGGCCGCCAGGTCGACCGCGCGGGCGGATCCGTCCGGGCTCACACCCTTGCTCGTGCTGCGCATCCACGAATCGAGGATGACGGACCGCACCGAATTTCCGTCGCCTGCCTGGTCCCGGCCTGCGGGGGCGTGACGCTCGACGAACAACTGATGCGCCGACGACACCCTGCGCGCCAGCATCGCGACGTCGTCTCCCGGGCGCACGGCGACCCACGGATTGCCCCCTGTGGGCGGTTGACTGTGCATCGAACTCCTCCACGGCGTCTCTGCCTACTGTAACCCGGGTCACACGGCGCCGGGTTCCGCCCTCGTCACTGTCTCAGGAAGGTACTGACCCGCTCGGCGACCATGACCGCGGTGGCGTGCGGCCCACGGCTCGGGACCACCGGGAACACCGAGGTGTCCGCGATGGTCAGACCGTCCATGCCGCGGACGTTGCACCGCTCGTCCACCACCGCACCCGCGTCTGTGTGTCCGCCCATCCGGCAACTGCCGCACAGGTGCAGCGACGTCCCCAGGTGCGCGAGCACCGAGCGGTCGGACACCTCGCCGGACAGCGGCCGGACCAGCGGGCCGAGTTCCGGCGAGCGCAGCAGGTCCAGTGCGATGGCCTGCCCTTCGCGCAGCGCCCGGCGGTCGGCGGCCGATTGCGCGTACCGGTACTCGATCCGGGGACGGTCCCGGCGGTGCCTCGACGTGAGCCGGATGTCGCCCCGGCTCTCCGTCACCATGAGTCCGATCCCGAGAACCGGGTCGGGTTGCCCCGATCCGGGGACGAGCACGTCGAACGGCGCCGTGTACGGACGGATCTCGAGATCGCCGACGTTCAGTACCGTTTCGACGACCGGACTCGTGTCACTGCGACGGAGGGTGCCGCGGACTCGGTACGGCAGAGCGACTTCGGGGTGATCGCTGAAATCGGTGCCTACACCGGGCACGTCGAGGACGACGTCGATGCCGTTGTCCCTCAGATGTTCTGCCGGACCGATTCCCGAAAGCATCAGCAGCACCGGGGTTTCGACGGGACCCGCCGCCAGTACGACCCGGCCGGTGCGGACCGTGCGGCGGGCGCCGCCCGACTCGACCTCCACCCCCACCGTCTCGTTACCGGAGAACAGAATTCGCACGACGTCGGAGTTCGCCTCTACCGTCAGGTTGGGCGGCTCCGACGCCGGCAGCAGATACGCGACGGCGGTGCTGACCCGGCGGCCACCGTCGACGTTGAGCGGCACCGGGCCGATCCCGCCGGCGCCCGCTCCGTTCTTGTCGGGTTCCTCGGAATGTCCGGCGCCGAGGGCCGCGGCGCGGAACGCCGCGCTGATCTCGCTCAGCTGTTCCGCGGGCTGCCTGCGCACGGGCATCGGACCGGCGGTGCCGTGCCGGGAGTCGTCGAAGTCGGCGTCGCGCTCGAGTGCCCGGAAGGTGGGCAGCACGTTCTCGTACGACCACGACACGGGCCAGTGCCGGAAATCCGCTTCCGTCCCGCGGACGAAATAGGCGCCGTTGACGGCGCCCGACCCGCCGAGAACGCGACCGCGCACCATGGCCGAGGGCACGCTCGGCGCCAACTCCACGCCGTACGTCTGCGCGTATGCGCTGCCCGGGCCGACCGGCAGCGTCCGGTAGTCGAGGACGGGACAGTCGAGGGCCGACCGGTAACCGGGTCCGGACTCGAGGAGAAGGACCGATCGCCCCGGATCCTCGCTGAGCCGCGCGGCCACCACGCATCCACTCGAACCGCCGCCGACGACCACGACGTCGGCGGCGCGAATCGGATCGGTCACTACGACTTCAACCGGGGCTTCAATGCGTCGAAGTCGCGGGCGGCGACGGCGCCCTTCCAGAGCCCGGCACCGTACGCGACGTCGTCGAGCCGCTTGAACACCGTGTGCCGCACCGGTCCCAGCCCACCGGGCTCCCGGTGGGTGACCCAGTCGGCGACCCCCTCGGCGACGGCGATCGCGAGCGCGATCCGGCGAATCCGTTTCGAGAGCACTACCGCCAGCAGCGTGACGGGCCAGTAGTGACGGCACATCGCGGACGCCAACTGCCAGGCGCCACCGGCGAAGCCCTGGGCGGCGAGGATGGCGGCGATGCGGGTCGGCTGATCGAGTCCCGTGAACATGCGGCGCAGGCGCACCAGCATCATCGCGAGCGTGGCGACGGCGCCGAGCAGACCCAGCCGGGTGCAGGTGGCCGCGGCGATGCACGCGAAGAACGTCCACGGCGACATCGACAGCGGTGGGACCATGCCCGAATGCCTCGCCGCCAGGGGTGCCGCACCGGTGCCGTAGAACAGCTTGCGGTCGAACCACTTTCCGAACGTCACGCGATGGTCGTGCGCGACGTGGGCCACGGGCTCGTACCGCAGTCGCCAGCCGGACTCCTGGAGTCGCCAGCACAGGTCGACGTCCTCCGCCACGTGCATGGACTCGTCGAACCCGCCGAACTCGTCGAGCACCTCACGCCGGGCGATCATCGCGGCGCTCGGAACGTAGGACACCGGGCCGCCGGACTGGACCGCGGATTCCTTCCGCCCGAGGTCGAGGGAGGATCGGGCGTGCTCGTACCGCGCGAGCGTACTGGCCTCGGGTTCGAGCGCGACGATCCTCGGGGCGACCAGCGCGACCGCGGGATCGCTGAAGTGGCCGAGCATGACCTCGATCCACCCGGTGCGCGGCAGGACGTCGGAGTCGAGGAACGCCACGAACGGAGTTGCGGCGTAACGCAGACCGGTGTTGCGGGCCGCGGCAGGCCCCTTGGCCGTCTCGTGGCGCAGCACGGTGACGCGGCCGCCGCACCCGTTCCGCAGCGCGGGGGCGACGATCGGGACGTCGGAGCCGTCGTCGACGACGACCACCTCGAGTCCGCGGAGCGCGGCCAGCACCCGGTGCAGCCCGGACGCGTTGTTCTTCACCGGAATGACGACGGTGACGTCCTGCGGGGACGGCGTGCTCATGGGGCGCGGGTTGGCGACCCCCGAGTCGAGGAGCCGGCGGGCGACGACGGCGGACTGCGGATCGACGACCTCGAGGTAGCCGTCTCCGATCATGGCCGCCGCGGTGGGCGCCAGCTTCAGCATCCGGGTCGGCGAACCGCCGATGAGCACTCGGCCTCCGGAATATGCGCGTACCTTGGGGTCGATTCGGATCCCGAATCCATCGGGAAGTCGAGCTTGGCGCATCAGTCGATCGTATGCGGATCGGACAGCGCCGGCAGGGCATGCCGGAAATCAGCCGCAAGGATGTGCCGAAAATCCGCCCTCGGCAACTCGAGGGCGCCCGTGCGGGTCATTGGAGCCTCCCATCGGCGCCCGGTTCGCACCGGAGCCGTCCATCGGGGCCCGGTTCCCACCGGGCCAGTGCCTTGGTGACTGTGTGGACGAGCACGCCGAAGATCTGCGCCCCCTCCGCGGCCGTTGCACCCGTCGGGTCACCGAGCACCCCATTGGCCGACACGGCGACCATACCGCCTTCACGCAGTCTTGGCATCAACCTCGCGACAGGTTCCGTATTACCGGGCTCGGCCCTGGACAACCTCACTCGACCGGGTGAAAGGTGTAGCAACAAGGACGTTTCCGTACGTCCGGCATGGGCGTCGGCACCGGGGACTGCGCACGGCACCCAGGCCACGTCGCGGGCCTCGTATCGAAGCAAGGCGACAGCCTTGACCAATGCGGGTCCGTTTCCTCCGTGCCCGTTGACGAACAGCACGCGGTCCGCCCACCGGCACACGGACCTGCCGTATTCGACGAGCACCGTTTCGAGGGCCTCCGCCCCCAGCGAGACGGTCCCGGGAAACCCCTCGTGCTCACCGCTCGCGCCGTACGCGAGCGGGGGTGCGACGAGCACGTGCGGCAGCGCGCGGGACACGGCGTCAGCGATGGTGGTGTCGGTGTCGAGCGGCAGATGCGGTCCGTGCTGTTCGAGGGAGCCGACGGGCACCACGACCGTCGACACGTGGGACACGAGGTCGGGCCACACCGCGTCGTCGAGGTGTCCGGAATGGGGCATCCTCCGATGCTAGGCGACCGCGGATTCGACCCGGGCCGTGACTGCCTGCGTCAGAGCGCGAGCGCGACCCGCTCCCCCTCGATGACGGCGGAATGCGCGCGGCGCGGAGCCAGGGCGTCGCCGATGCGATGGACCTCGATGCCGCTGTCGGCCAGTTGTTTCCAGAGCTCGTCCTCCGATTGCTGGTGCGCTGACGACACCACCCAGTCGACAGTGAGCCGGCGGGACACGCCGGTCGGGTGGTGCAGGAGCGTGACGGCGATCCGGCCCCCGCCGGCGTCGTCGCACCCGGTCGGCACCACGTCCGTCACCTGCGTGATGCCCTTGCCGTGCGCCCGCCGATTCCATCCCTCGAGATCCAGTGTGATCCCGAGATCCTGGCCGACGATCATCCCCGGCGTGCAGATCGTGACGGCACACCCGGCGTCGGCGACGAATTCGGCGACGGACGTGCCCTGGTGGAATCCCAGTTCGTCGACCACCAGCACCGTCCCGGACGGATGCGCGCGACCCTCCAGCACGTCGCGCACATCGACCACCCGGTCCGACGCACCCGCCCAGCGCGGACGGTGCGGACGCGCTCCGGTCGCGAGCACCACCACGTCGGGACGTCCCTGCGCGAGCGCCTCGGCGGTCGCCTCGGTGCCGGTCCGCACGTCCACGCCGCGCCGGACGCACTCCGCTTCCAGGTCGACGACGAGATCGAGGAACTCGCGGCGCCCCGGGACGACGGCGGCCGTCCGCACCTGACCACCGAGGACGGTGTTGCGTTCGAACAGCGTCACCCGGTGTCCCCGCTGCGCGGCGGTCGCGGCGGCCTTCAGCCCGGCAGGTCCGCCGCCGACCACCACGACCCGTCTGCCGCGGACGGCGGGTTCGGGCAGCAGAACCGATTCCCTGCCCGCGCGCGGGTTGACGACGCAGCCGAGCCACCGGCCCAGACCCATGCGTCCGATGCATTCCTGATTGCACGCCAGGCACGATCGGATGGTTCCTTCTTCGCCGGCCAGTGCCTTCGCCGCGAAATCCGGGTCCGCGATCTGGCCGCGCACCACCCCGATCAGGTCGCAATGCCCCTCGTCGAGAGCCCGGTCGGCTTGATGCGGATCTGAGAACCGGCCGACACCGACCACCGGAAGTCCGACCCGTTGCCGGATGGCATTCGGAACGAACAGTGCGTACCCACGCGGGACGGCCATGGACGCCTCGATCATGTGCAGCGTCTCGGTGGCCATCCCGATGGACGTGTTGAGGTAGTCGACCCGCCCGTCCGCCTCCAGCAGAGCGGCCACCTCCACCGCCTCGTCGAGGTGTACGCCACCGTCGAACAGGTCCTCCCCCGCGAGCCTCACCCCGAGCGCGCGGTCCGGGCCGATCGCCGCGCGCACCGCTTCGACGACCTCGAGGAGGAACCGGGAACGGTTGGCCAGCGACCCGCCGTAGCGGTCCGTGCGCTGATTCGTGGCAGGGGCGAGGAAACTGCGCACCAGCGACGAGTGCGAGCACTGCAGTTCGATGCCGTCGAATCCGCCTCGGACACAGTGCTCGGCGACGCGCGCGTACCCGTCGACGAGGGCCCGGATCTCCCGCTGATCGACCGCCTTGGGGACTTCGCGGAACAGGGGGTCGGGGACGGCGCTCGGCGCCCACAGTGGCCGCCGCGAATACATGCTCGATCCCTGGCCGCCGTTGTGGTTGACCTGAGCGAGGATCGGGACTCCGTGTGCGTGGACCGCGTCGGTGATCCGCCGGTATCCCGGGACGACTTCCGGCCGGTAACCGGCGATCACCTTCTCGTACGGCCAGTCACCCGGGTGGGTGGCGTGCTCTTCGGAGATGATCAGGCCCGCACCGCCCTTCGCGCGCGCCGCATAGTAGGCGGCGTGCTGGGCAGTGGGGAGACCGTCGACGGCGTACCCCGTGAGGTGCGCCGAGAAGACCACCCGATTGCGCAGAGTCAGAGGTCCCAGGCGCAGCGGGGTGAACAGGTGGCGGTGCGCGGAGGTGCTCACACCTTGGTGTTGCCCATGTCGACGGCGACCTGACTGCCCGTGACCCGCTTCGACCCGTCACCGGCCAGCCACAGCACGGCGTCGGTGATGTCGTCGGTGTCGGCCAACGGGTGTTCGGTGAGGATGGTGCCGAAGCTCGACAGGTAGTGAGGGTGCTTCTCGAGAATCACGAGGCTGCCCGGATCGGTGCCCATCGGGGTCTTCACTCCGTACGGGTGAATGGAGTTGACCCGGATGTCGTACTCGCCCAGTTCCTTGGCCGCGGTCTGGGTGAGTCCCACGAGCCCGAACTTGGAGGCGGCGTAATTGGCCTGCCCCGGGAGCGGTTTGATGCCCGCGACGGAACTGATCACGATGATCGACCCCCCGCGGCCACCCTCGATCAGCGCCGGGACCGCAGCCTTCAGCGTCTTCCACGCGCCGGTGAGGTTGACGTTGATCAGCGTCTCCCACTGCTCGTCGGGCATCTCCCAGAAGCGGTTCCAATTGCAGATCCCGGCGTTCGCGATCACGATGTCGAGACGGCCGAACTGTTCGACTCCCCTGTCGACGACAGCCTTCAGTTGCGCGCTGTCCCGCACATCCGCCTGCTCGGCGAGGATCTTGCCGCCCTCCGATTCCACGAGCCGCACCGTCTCGGCGAGGTCGTCCGCCGTCGCCGGTTCGTAGCTGTTGTACTCCGACACCGGCCCACAGATGTCGACGGCGATGATCGCCGCACCTTCGCGCGCCAGCCGCACCGCATGCGTTCGCCCCTGACCACGGGCAGCCCCGGTGATGAATGCGACCTTGTCGTCGAACTGTCCCATGAAATGTCCTATCTCTCGGTGACGAGGGTGAACGGATGGTGATCGAACTCGGACCGCAGGTGGGCGGTCGCGGCCAGCGCCTCGGTGCGGCCCTCGCGGACCGCCTCGAGCAGTGTGCGGGGGGCCACGCAGTCGCCGGCCCGCACCGCGTCCGGGCGGGTCGAGCCGAGCGTGTCCTCGGGGAGACGAGGCGAACAGTCGATGAGCACGGCGCACGGCACCACCGACTCCTCGTCGGTGTACCGGTTGCGCAACCGCATTCCGTCGCCGTCGATCGACACGATGCGGCTGTCGAGGTGCCGCGTCACACCGGCCCGTTGCAGGCGGGTGTTGGCGTCGGCGAGGTCGCCGGTCATACCGAGTCGCGAGCCGGCCACGGAATCCTGGGTCACGATGCTCACGTCCCGTCCCCGCGCCGCGAGCCATTCGGCGACCGCCACGCCGACCGGTCCGCCGACCGGGTCGAACACGACGTGGGGCCCCTCCGCGGGCACGTCACCGTCCCGCAGATCCGCGGCGCCGAGACACCGGACACGTCCCCCGACGGGGAACGGCAGCGGCCGGGACGTGCTGCCGGTCGCGAGGATCGCCGTCACGCCGTCTCGTTCCGCGGCGTCGAGTTCGGCTTCGGACACCGTGGCGCCGAGACGGAATTCGACTCCGAGACCGCGGCATTCGTTCTCCAGCCAGTCGGTCAGCGCCCGGAGGTGCGGTGCCCCGACGGCGGCCCGCACCATTCCGCCGAGCCGTGCCGACGTCTCCGCCACGGTGACCCGGTGACCCCGCAGCGCAAGCACCCGCGCCGCCTCGAGCCCGGCCGGGCCACCACCGACCACCAGCGCCGTGCCTGCGGCCGCAGCGGCGTCCTCGGTCGGATCGACGGTCTCGTGCCCGGCAGTGGGATTTCCGACGCACGTGACGACGGGATTGCGGGGGTCGAGCACCTGGCACGTCTGGTTGCACAGGACGCACGGCCGCGGCACCGCACCGCGGCGAATCTTGACGACGAGATCGGGATCGGCGATCTGGGCACGCGTCATCTCGACGACGTCGGCGACACCGTCGCCGAGCGCCCGCCGGGCGTCGGCCGGATCGACGACGCTGCCCTGGAGAACGACCGGGACCGCGCCGGCGACCGCCGTGCGGATGCGGCGGCAGAGTTCGGTGTTGAACGCAGGTGGCCGGTGGAAGTCGGGGCGGTACGCGTTCGGCGACAGCGGCCCGCCCCGGACCACCACGAGCAGATCGAGTGCGCCGGCCAGGGCCCGTGCGTGTCCGGCGGCGATCGACGGCGTGATCCCCGCCCAGGACGTCTCCTCGTCGCAACTCAGGCGCAGCGACAGAACCCGGCCTGGTCCCAGCTCTTCGCGGACGGCGGTGAGGACCTCGCGCATGAGCCGGAGCGGGTCGGTGCCGTACTCGTCTTCGCGCACGTTGGTGAGGTCCGAAAGGAACTGCCGCAGCAGCGCTCTCGGCCCAGCGTCGAGTTCGACACCGTCCACGTCCGCCGCGACGGCCGCGGCGGCCCCGGCCCGGAAGCCCTCGACGAGGCCGTCGATCTCCGCCCGCTCCATCTGCATCGGCATCTCACGGGAGATCACGTCCGCGATCCCCGACGGTCCCCACAGCACCGACTGCGAGTAGGCGCTCGACCCCTGCAGTCCGGTGTGCCCCAACCCGGCCAGCACCAGCGTGCCGTGCGGGCGGCAGGCCGCGACCACGTCCCGCCACCCGGCGACGCAGTCGGTCGCCAGCGGAGCCCGCTCGTACGGCCAGTCGGAGGCATGGACCGACGCCACCTCGGTGACGACGATCCCCGCACCGCCCCGCGCCCGGCGCTCGTAATACGCGACGTGACGCGGCGACAGCGTTCTTCCCACACCGAGATTGGTGGGGTGCGGACCCAGAAGCACCCTGGACCGGGCGTGGCGTCCGGCCAGGGTGATCGGGTCTGTCAGTTGCGCAGACATCTACGCCGTTCGTGGTTCAGGATTCGGCGCCGAGTACGCGAGCGAATCCGGGCGGGATCACGACGTCGGAGGGGGTGAGGTCGTGGATGTTCGAGTGGCCCAGCCCGAGCAGCGCCGAATCGATACCGCCACGCAGGACGTCGAGGACGTTCTCGACGCCGGCCTGACCGTTCGCCGAGAGGCCCCACAGGTACGCGCGGCCGATCATCACCGCCCGCGCGCCGAGCGCGACGGCCTTCACGACGTCGCTACCGCGGCGGATGCCGCCGTCGAGGAGCACCTCGACCTGGTCGCCCACGGCCTCCGCGATGGCGGGCAGCGCGCGGATCGGCGCCGGGGTGCCGTCGAGGTTGTTGCCACCGTGATTCGACACGGAGATCGCGGTGACGCCGGCGTCCACGGCCCGCTTGGCGTCGTCGACCCGCATGACGCCCTTGAGCATGAACGGCCCGCCCCATTGCTCACGCAGCCACGCGATGTCGTCCCACGTCGGCAGCGGCGTCTGCATCCACTCGCCGTAAGCGCCGAAGAACGTCGGCGGTTCCTGACCGGGCTGCGCCAGGTTCGGGGTGGTCAGATCCGGGATCTTGCGGGTCTTCGCGAACTCGTACAACCACTTCGGCCGGGTGATTCCCTCCGGCGCGAACTGGAGCATCGCCTTCAGATCCATCTTCTCGGGGATGGCCGGGCTACCCCAGTCACGACCGTACGAGAACGACCAGTCGGTGGTGATGATCAGTCCGGTCGCCCCGGCGGCGCGGGCCCGTTCCATCCGCTGGATCAGCACCTCCCGGCTGCCGACCCAGTACATCTGGAAGAACGTCTGAGGGTTGGCCGCAGTGACGTCCTCGATCGACTTGCTCGCGAACGAGCTCAGACCGATCGCCGTTCCCCGTGCCGCCGCCGCACGCGCGACAGCGACCTCGCCGTCGGGATGCACGGCCTGCACACCGGTCGGGGAGATGATGACGGGCAGCGAAATCGGCTGTCCCATCACGGTCGTGGACAGCTCACGCTTGTCGGACAGCCCCACGACGTGCGGGGCGAACCCCAGTTCGCCGAACGCCGCGATGTTGTCGTCGACCGTCACGCCCCGCTCGGACCCGGCGATCAGCGCCGCGTACACCGACTTCGGCAGGCGCTTCTTCGCGCGTCGCTGAGCCTCGGCCACCGTCTCGAAGAACGGATTCTTACCCATGGAAATACCTCTCGTACCCGGCAGACGTCGTTACGTCTGGTCCATGCCCGCAAGCGGGTTCTCGTCACAAATCTTGGCCGGCGGACGCACCATCAGCGTCAACGGAACCGGCGCCCGCGGAGTCCGGCGCTGGCCGGTGCGGGAGTGGTCGACACTGGATTTCGGGATCTCCCCCGCGGCAGCCAACGCCAGTTCGCCGTTGCCGATCACACATTCGGGGTCCGGGCCGTCCATCGGCAGGCCGGTGAAGAACTTCGCGGCCATGCACCCGCCGCGGCAGGAGTCGTAATGGTTGCACTTGCTGCACGCACCGCCGGTCTGCGGGGACCGCAGCTCCTGGAAGAGCTCCGACGTCTGCCACACCTGCTGGAAACCGCCGTCCGCCACGATGTTTCCGGCGAGGAACTGGTCGTGGATCGCGAACGGGCACGCGTAGACGTCGCCGATCGGGTCGATCAGGCACACCACCCGTCCGGCACCACACAAGTTCAGGCCGGGCAACGCGTCGCCGTAGGCGGACAGGTGGAAGAAGGAGTCACCGGTCAGCACACCCTCGCCGTTGGCGACCAGCCAGTTGTACAGCTCCCGCTGTTGCGCCTGCGTCGGATGCAGTTCGTCCCACACGTCCGCGCCGCGCCCCGACGGTCGCAGCCGGGTGATACGCAGGGTGGCGCCGTACTTGTCGGCCAGCGCCTTGAAATCGTCGAGCTGGGACACGTTGTGCCGGGTGACCACCACGGAGATCTTCGCGTCCTTGAAACCGGCCTCCGACAGATTCTCGAGCGCCCGCACCGCCATCGCGAACGAACCCGGACCACGGACGGCGTCGTTGACCTCGGCCGTCGCACCGTCGAGGGAGATCTGCACGTCCACGTAGTCGCTCGCCGCGAGCCGGGCGGCGACCTTCTTGTCGATCTTCACCCCGTTCGTGGAGAACTTCACCCCCACCTGGTGGGCGGTCGCGTAGTCGACCAGCTCCCAGAAGTCCGAGCGAACCGTCGGCTCACCGCCACCGATGTTCACGTAGAACACCTGCATACGCTGCAGTTCGTCGATGATCGACTTGCACTGCTCGGTGCTCAGCTCCCGCGGATCACGCCGGCCCGACGAGGACAGACAGTGCACACACGACAGGTTGCACGCGTAGGTCAACTCCCAGGTCAGGCAGATCGGGGCGTCGAGACCGAGTTCGAACTGGTCGACGAGGCGGCCGACCGGGGCGGAAGGTCTTTCGAGCATGGAGGTCATGGGCTGTGTCCTCTGGTACGGGGGAAGAGAGCTGGTCAGGCGGGGACGATCATGTGCGACTCGGCCAACGTGCCGAGCGCTCGCGCGTACTGCGCCGCGGCGTCGTCCCCGATACCCTGCGCCCGCAGTGCGGACCGGGCGTCGGCGTGTGAGGGAAGCGATTCGACCACCGCGACGATCGTGCGGTTCTTCAGGAACGACAGCTTGCGGGTCCCGAAGTGGTAGAGCAGCGCCCCGAAAGGTTCGGGACGCAGCGCCACCTGCGGATGAAGCTTCCAGCCCACATCGAGATCGATACCGGCGTTGCCGGTCACTGAAGCAGATGCTGGAGCGGACATGATCAGTACACGCCGCACATGCCGTCGATCGAGACCTCTTCCACCAGGGATTCCTCGACCAAGTCGTTTTCCAGCACGTTGTTGTCGCGATCCGACATGATTTCCTCCTACTGTTCGGTGATACGGCGCGAGCCGGAGGGATGTTCCCCGTCATAGGTGACCATTCCTGTGACTCGCCTCACCACTGTAATGGCATCGAGTGCAGAATGACAGCTCGGGAGGGAACGAAAGTTGAGAAGTCGTCGAAAACCATCCAGTCGGATAGGGCGACGCCCGTCCACGACGCAGGATCGGATCAGCACCGTCGGGATCGAGTTGTTCACGGAACAGGGGTTCGACGCCACCAGCGTCGACGAAGTCGCCGAAGCGTCCGGCATCGCCCGCCGCACCCTGTTCCGCTACTTCCCGTCCAAGAACGCGATCCCGTGGGGCGACTTCGACGCCCATCTCGCCGAGATGCGCGCCCAACTCGCCGCGCAACCCGGCGACATCCCGATCGTCGACGGACTCACCGCAGCACTCCTGCAGTTCAACGCGTTTCCCGAGAGCGAGGAAGTCAACCACCGCAAACGCATGGGACTGATCCTGCGCGTGCCCGCGCTGCAGGCGTATTCGGTGGTGATGTACGAAGGGTGGCGCAACGTCATCGCCGAGTACGTCGCGAGCCGGCTCGGAATCTCCCCGACCGACCACGTTCCGCGGACCGTCGGCTATCTTCTACTCGGCGTTGCGATGTCGGCGTACGAACAATGGCTCGACGACGATTCGCTCGAACTGCACGAACTACTCGCAAGCGGAATGCAATCGCTCTACGATGGGCTGAGTTCCCTCGGCGAGCCCGACACCCGGACCTGACCCACTCCCGCCATCACCTCTCGGCAAGGTTGCTTCGAATGACTTCCACTCTCGACACACCCGCGTTCGACTCTCTCGCTCCGTGTGAACCCGGGCTGTGGTCACACGGGCACGTCACGGTCGAGCGGGTCGCGGACGGGCCGCTCACCCTCACCCGAGACGGCGACCGGTTGCGAGTCACGCACGCCCTGACGCCCGCGGATCTGAGTGAGAGACTCGTCGCCTCGGTCACCGCGTCCATCGAGGACGCCGACTTCGGTCAGGGCGAGTTCGAATCGACCATGGTCGGACTGGTGCGCTCCACGGTCGACGGTGCACTCGACGCGTGGACCGTCTACTACCGCAACTCCCTGAACGAACTGCTCGACGGCACCGCCGACTTCGCACCGATTCACGAGAAGGCGGAACAACTGGTTCGCGGCTCCGTCCTCGACCTCGGGTCGTGCTTCGGCTTCCTCCCGCTGCGACTCGCCCGCGCCGGGCGGTCCGTCACGGCAACCGACATCCTCCCCGGCACCATGACCCTCCTCGACGCCGTGGCACCGGAACTCGGACTCGAACTGCGCACCCTCGTGTGCGACGCCGCGCACGTGCCGGTCCCCGACGACAGCGCAGACACCGTCACCGCCATCCACCTCCTCGAGCACGTCGACGAAAACATCGGCGCCGCAGTGATATCCGAGTCCCTCCGGGTCGCCCGCGAGCGGGTTGTCGTCGCCGTCCCCTACGAGGACGAGGCAACGGCCTGCCACGGGCACATCCGCACCTTCGACACCCCGTCGCTCACCGAACTCGGCGAATCGACGGGACGCCCGTTCGAGGTGTTCGAGCACCACGGCGGCTGGCTCGTCATCGACTGCTGATCTCCTCATGACGCTCGGAGGTGTGCGATGAGGATCGCCTCGATCTCCGACCGACGCGCCGCGGACGGCAATCGTGGGGCAACGGACCGGTAGTGATGCCCGGTCGGGGTGCGGAGATCGAGAACGTGACGGCGATCGGGCCGACGCACCGGGCGGGCGGACCAGCCGTCGCCCTCCTTCGCGTAATTGCACGCCGCACACAACCCCGCCCCGTTCTGCGCGGTGGTGGCCACCTCGTTGCGGCGCGAGAGAATGTGATCATGATGCCGGATCGGCGCATCACACCACGGGGTGCGGCACGTCCGGTCCCGCAGATCGATCAGCTTTCGCAAGCTTTTCGGGAACGTCCGCGACGGCGACTGCATCGCCGTCAACGACCCCGACACCGGGCACGAGTAGACGTTTCGTAAGGTCACCGCGGTATCACCATCAAGGGCGTCGGCGACCAGTTTCCGGGCGATCCCCGCCGGCACCGGCCCGAACCCCTGAAGCTGCGCCGCCTCACCCTCACCCGCCAACAGGGTCTCGTCGGAGATCACCAGATTCACCGCCACCGGCACACCATCGGCGACCGAGGCCCCGGTGCCGCGGTCGAACAACAAGTCCGCCATCAGCTGATTCCGGGTCCGGCCACCACTCTCCCCGGTCGCGATGAGACTGTCCGCATCCCGCCCCAACGTCGCCTGCAAACACACCGCCTGCTCCACCGGCAGCAGCACACTCAGGTACGCCATCGAATCCGGCGCCGGCCGCGTCGTCACCCGCCGCTCCGAGACCGCCTTGCGATGCCGCCGGACGACCGCGGCCGCGTCGAGTTCCACGGCCAGGGCCTTCGCCTTCGCGACCAGGCCGCGGTCCCCGACCCCGTCCAGAACGTCCGGGTCCGAACACAACCGGCGATCCACCACCGCCCGATCCTGAGCCGACAGACACGCTGTTTCCCGCACCAGCAGGGTCGCGCGCCATTCGTTCAACCGCCCCGACCGCAACAACGCCAACGTGTGCGGCATCTCGTGCACCAGCGCCTGCGCGAACCCCAGATGCCGGTTGCCACGGTTCGGGGACTCCCTGCGCGCCAACGCAATCTGCGACCCGATACCGCGACCCCACTCCGCCCGCGGCAACCGACGGGCCCTGCGGTCCTCCCGCACACAGGTGGCGACATCATCGGTGATCACCGCCTGCACCGCACACCCCACCGACTTCAGGGATTCGACTGCATCGAGCCACTCGATCCCCACCCCCGCATCACCACACGGCCCGACACACCGCAACCGCGCCGTGAACGCCCGCAACTCCTCCAGATCCGGTGCCACCACATCCCCCACGACCAGCCCTCCCCCGAGGTTGTTCGAAACTTTGTTCGACCCTAGCATTCGAACACGCCCCGCACAATCAGCGCGCGCGTCGGCGTCGCGCTGTCAGTGGTGCCCGAGTTCGATGACGAGTGGGATGCCGGTGTCGAACCAATAGCGGTGGAGCGCTGTGATCTTGGCTCGGAAGGGTAGGCAAACGGAGCATCACGACGTACACCTTGCCGTGGCGCCGGATCGCAGATCCCCAACACCCGGTCGCTAGGAATTCGTGAGGTCTCGCCGCCGGAACAGCAACACTCCGACCGCACCCACCACGACGGCGATCACCGCGAGCGAGATCAGCGGAGCGGCCGTGACTTCCGCGGCCGGCAGTGCGGGGACGTGAGTAAACGGCGACAGGTCGCGGACCATCTGCGGCAGCCCGAGCAGCGATCCGAGGTATCCGAAGATCAGGCAGAGCGCGAGCACGCCCCAGGACAACCCGGCCGACCAGGCCGGGAAGCCGCCGAACGCCAGCACCGCCAACGCCGCGACTACCCCGATCGCCGGCACGAAGACGAGGGCGGCCCCCGTGAGGCTCACGACCTTTCCCGGCACGTCCTCGGTCACGAGACCGTACGCGAGGCCGGTCGCCGCCCCGGTCAGCGCCTGCAGGACGACGATGCCCACCGTGACGAGGCCGACGTGTGCCAGCATCCACTGCGGACGCGAGACCGCCGTCGCGAGAACGGGTTCGAGTCGCCCCGCCGCCTCCTCACCGCGCATTCGGAGCAGTGCTTGCACCGCGTAGCCGGCCACCGCGATCGCCATCATGCCGAAGATGGCGGCGAAGTAGGCGTCGACCATGTCGGTGGTGCCGCCACCGAGTTGTTCCATCATGTCGGCGACCTGCTCGCCCTCGCCGAGGAAGTCGTCGATCTGGTCTGCGATCGCGCCGTACACCAGGGCGAGGACGGCGATCCCGAAAGCCCACCAGAACAGGATCATCCGTTGCATCCGCCACGCCGATCCGACCGCCGTCGGCAGTGAGCGGGACGCGCGGGCGGGCCCCGGGCGGGTCGGCACGAGCCCCGAGCCGACGTCCCGGTGCTCGGTGAGAGCGAAGCCGACGGACCCGACCACCAGCGCGAACACGAGGGGCAACGCCAGCACCCACCACGCGTTGTCGTCGTAGGGGCGGATCTGTTCGGCCCAGCCGATCGGTGACAGCCACGTCGGCCAGCCACTGACGACGCGGGTGCCGTCTTCCGTCACCGTGCCCGTCATGTCGCCGACGGCACGCAGCAGGAATGCGATGCCCAGGGCGGCCCCGGCCAGTCCGTTGGCGGTGCGGGCACTGTCCGTCACCTGCGCGGTCACCGCGGCGATCGCCGCGAACGCGATGCCGGCACCCGCGATCGCCGCGCCGAGCGCCACCGACCCGTCCAGCGGCAGCCCCGCCGCCACCAGCACCACCACGTTGAGCAGAGCGAGGATCAGGTTGGCGCCGACCGCGACGACCAGCGCGGCGGTGAGCAGCGCTTTCCGGCCCACGACGGCCGCCTCGACGAGTTCGGCGCGGCCGGTCTCCTCGTTCTGACGGGTGTGCCGCACCACCAGCAGGGTGGTCATCAGGCAAGCCGCCAGCGACATCGGCATGACGATCTGGCAGGCGAGCACGGCGCCGGCGCTGTATCCCGACACGAGACCGTTGGTGGCCAGCGCGACCGGCGACGCCGCAGTGGCCATCGCGAAACTGCGCAGATCGGGTTCCGTCGGATACAGGCCGAGCACACTGGACGCCGAGAATGCCTGCAGTGCCGCGAGAGCGAGCAACCATACCGGCAGTTGGATGCGGTCGCGGCGCAGGGCGAGCCGCACGAGCCGTGGGGTTCCCGCGTACTGGCCGCGCCCGGTGGCCTCCGGCGTCGTCACCGTGCTCATTGCGCCCGTGTCCCGGATTCGGCTCGCCGGTGGTTCTCGCCCTCCCGGGCCAGTTCGTCCCCGTAATGGCGCAGGAACAACTCTTCCAGTGTCGGTGGCGTCGACGTCAGCGACGCAACCCCGAACGACAGCAGGTGGCGCAGCACGCCCTCGATCGCACTGGTGTCCGCCTCGCACCGGGTGTGCAGGCCGTCGACGCGTACATCGTGCACGCCCTCGACGGCGTCCAATCCCGTCACCGGACGCTGCGTCTCGGCGGTGATCGACGTGCGCGTGAGGTGACGCAGTTCCGCGAGCGTGCCGGTCTCCACGGTGCGGCCCTCACGGATGATGCTCACCCGGTCGCACAGCGCCTCGACCTCCGCGAGGATGTGACTCGACAACAGGACCGTCCTCCCTGCGTCGGACATCTCCTCGACGCAATCCTGGAACACCGACTCCATCAACGGATCCAGCCCCGACGTCGGTTCGTCGAGGACGTACAGTTCGACGTCCGATGCGAACGCGGCCACCAGCGCCACCTTCTGCCGGTTGCCCTTCGAGTACGTCCGCGCCTTCTTCGTCGGATCGAGTTCGAACCGCTCGAGCAGTTCCGCGCGCCGGGGCTCGTCCAGCCCGCCACGCAACCCGGCGAGGAGGTCGATCGCCTCACCGCCGGTGAGGTTGGGCCACAGGTTCACGTCTCCGGGTACGTAGGCGAGCCGCCGGTGCAACGCCACCGAGTCGTGCCACGGGTCGCCGCCCAGGAGGGTGGCGGTGCCCGAATCGGCGCGCAGCAGGCCGAGCAGTACCCGGATGGTCGTCGACTTGCCGGACCCGTTGGGCCCGAGGAATCCGTGCACCTGCCCCGTTCCCACCTTGAGGTCGAGGCCGTCGAGTGCGCGGGTCGGACCGAACGTCTTGACGAGATTCTCCACCGAGATCGCAGCCATGACGGGGACGCTACGCCGGTTCGCGGGTGGTCACGACGGGTTTCCGCGGTCGCGGCCGCGGCGGTGCCGGATCAGATCAGGCCGAGCTTGCCCGCCTCGTAGACGGCCTCGGCGCGCCGGCCGACGTCGAGTTTGCGCATGATGTTGCTGACGTGGAATTTCACCGTCGTGGCCGAGATGAACAGCCTCTCCCCGATTTTCGCGTTCGACAGGCCCTTGGCCAACAGTTGCAGGACCTCGAGTTCGCGTTCGGTGAGTCCTTCGCGTGGCGTCGTCTGACCGTTGAGCGAGCGGATCACCGCGGATGCGCTGCGGGAGTCGAAGGCGCTCTCGCCGCGGGACACGGCGCGGATGGCACGCACCAGTTCGGTGGTGTCGACGTCCTTGACGACGTATCCACGGGCGCCGGCGTGAATGGCGCGGACGACGAGTTGTTCGTCGAGGAACGTGGTGAGGACGAGCAACCCCATCGTGCCGTCCGCGGCGGACAGCTGCGCGCACAGCGCCAGCCCCTCGTAGTCGGAGGCCGCCGACAGTTTCAGATCCATCAGCACGACGTCGGGGGCGACGTCACCGACGACGGCCAGCGCCTCCTGACTGGACGAGGCCTCGCCGACCACCTCGAGATCCGGTTCCCGTTCGAGAACGGAGCGCAGGCCCTGCCGGAGAATCGCGTGGTCGTCGACGAGCACGAGCTTCACCACCGACGTGGGGCGGGCGGACCCGGTCTGGTCACGCACCGAGGTTCGTAGGGTCATCGGTCCACCTCACTGTCGGAATGTAACGGGATGCGGGCAGCCACCCGGACTCCGCCGATCCTGGCCCGCGCCACCTCGAGTGTCCCGCCCAACTCCGCTGCCCGGGCCTGCATGTTCGCCAACCCGCGGTGGTGGCCGTCGAGGTCGTTGTTCGCCGCCATCCGCAGCATCAGGCGCATCCGCTTGGGGTCTCCGTTCCCGTCGTCGGCCACGGAGAGCAGCACCGAATCGGCCGCGTACGTCAGCCGCAGGACGGCGCGCGTCGCGTTGGCGTGGACGGCCGCGTTGAACAGCGCCTCGCCGGCGATCCGCAGCAGCGCGTGTTCCCGTTCACCGGACAGCTCGGCGGGTGTGCCGCCGACACGGACGGTGACCGCGAGTTCGTCGGGCATGTGCACCACCCCGAGTTGTTCGAGCATCTCGGGCAGCGACGTCCGGTCGGAACCGCCGGAGTGATTGAGCGCGTAGATGGCCGAACGCAACTGCTCCACCGCGCGACGCGTCAATTCCTTTGCGAGATCGAGCCTCTCGCTGCGCTCCTCGTCCGGGACGCCGCTCCGGCACACCTCGATCTGCATGCCCGCCGACAGCACCGCCTGCGTGACGCTGTCGTGGAGTTCGCGGGCGATCCGGTGCCGTTCCTCGTCGAGCACCTGGTGCCGGTGGGCCGCCCCGAGTTGTCGCTGGGTGGCTTCGAGTTCGGCGTTGCGCACCGCGAGGTCGGACGCGGTGCGGCGGGCCTCCGAGTACGCGTGCTCGGCCCGCTCGAGCAGCAGTTGGCCGCGCTGGTACAGCGCCGAATTCTGCAGTGCCACGGCGGTCTGACTCGCCAGGATGCTGAGGACCGCGCCGTCGGTGGTGTCGAGGGTGCGGTGCTCACCCGTCCAGGCCGCGAACGCTCCCACGACACCGCCTTCGAGGACGATCGGCACGAACGCGTGGTGCGCGTCGATGACGGGAGCGCCGCCGGTGCGCGCGGACCGGATGTCGGCCAGGCACGTCACCACCTCGTCCGGCAGCGGTGGGCCCTCGACGTTGTCGACGAGGAACGGCGTCGCGTCCGGCCCCAGCACCAGCCGGCGCGGGCCTGCGTCGGGCAGCATGCCGTCGGCGAGGGCGAATGCGATCCACCGAGCGTCCAGGTGCGCCCGTGCCGCCTCGGCGACGGCGCAGATGAGCGTTTCGGGCCCTTCGACGGTGCGGACGAGGGCCCGCGAGATGAGTTCGAGTGCGTGGACGACACGTTCGAGGCGTTCCGCGGCGCCACGGTACTGGGGGTAGAACGTCGGTTTGCCGGACCGCAGTCCGGTGAGCGTCGACAGGTCCGGGGCGTTCATCTGCTCACAGCGCCGTCCGGAACAGTGCCACCATCTGTTCCTGCGTCGCCGTGCGCGGGTTGGTGGACATGCACGCGTCGCGGAGCGCGAACTCGGCCAGCCGGGACAGATCGGTTTCGCGAACACCCAACTGTCCCAGACCTTTCGGAACCCCGACCTCCCGGGCGAGGCGTTCGACCCGGTCTGCCACGGCCAGGGCGGCTTCCTCGGGTGTTCCGCGGCGTTCCTCGAGACCGAGGGCGGCGGCGATGGCGACGAAGGGTGTGGCGTCGTCGGTGGCGTTGAACCGGATGACGTGCGGGAGCAGGATGCCGTTGATGACTCCGTGCGGCAGGTCGAGCAATCCCCCGACCTGATGGCTCATCGCGTGCGCGGCACCGAGGATGGCGTTGGTGAACGCGAGGCCGGCCTCGAGGCTGGCCTGCGCCATGACGGCCCGCGATTCCATCTCCATCGGCTCCTCGATGGTGCGGACGAGGGTGTCGGTGACCAGCCCGACCGCCCGGAGTGCATGGTGGTCGGTGAGCGGGTTGTGGGCCAGCGACACGAACGCCTCGATGCCGTGGGTGAGGGCGTCGAGTCCGGTCGCGGCGTTGAGCCACTCCGGCATGGTGGTGAGCAGCCGGGGGTCGATAACGGTCACGTCCGGGACGAGCGCGCGGCCGATGATGGTGATCTTGGTGCCCCGCCTCGTGTCGGTGACGATGCAGAACTGCGACACGTCGGCGCCCGTGCCCGACGTCGACGGCACCATCACCAGCGGCGGGATCGGACTGGTCGCCTGGTCCACGCCCTCGTAGTCGAGGATGTTGCCCCCGTTCGCGGCGAGCACCGCGATGCCCTTCGTCGCGTCGATGACCGAGCCGCCGCCGAGGGCGACCAGAACGTCGCATTCGCCCTCGCGGTACGCGTCGTGTCCGGCCGCGATCTCGTGGTCCTTGGGGTTGGGTGTCAACGCACTCCACACGACCGGGGTGAGGCCCTGTTCGCGGAGCTGACCCTCGAGTTCCGACGCCCAGCCCGCTTCGATCAGACCCGGATCGGTGACGAGCATCGGCCGTGCCCCGCCGAGGCGCAGGACCGCGTGCGCGGCCTCGACCATCGACCCGATACCGAACACGATCTCGGGTGCGTGGAATTTCACCAGCCTGCCGGGGGCGGTGGTGCGGGTGGACGGATAGGACACGGACAAGTCGACACTCCTCCCGACACCTGTGTGCATGTGATCCAGATTACAAGACCTTGGCCTCGACCCTACGGACCGGGAGAGGGCTTCACACCCACCGAAGGACAGGCACGGTACCTACCCGATCGGGTAGGTACTCACCGCAGCGCGTGTCCCAGCTCGGCGGCGCGGGACATCAGCTGCGCGGCATCGCGCGCGACGACGACGCGGTCGCAGATGTCCGCGTACTCCGGCATCGCGCACGACGCCTGGTTCCAGTACCGCTCGGGTTCCGGCGTGATCCAGGCCAGCCGGTGCACCTTGCGTCGCAGTTCGGCGAACTCGTCGACGCCCGGCGGCAGTCCGTTGCACCGCCCGTCGCCGACGACGATCACCGACGTGCGGGTGTTCACGTCGGTGCCGAACTCGGTCAGCACGTCGGAGAAGACCCGGCCGTAGTCGCTGCTCGCCTCCAGATCGATGCGCGGGTCGGCGAGCACCGAGGCCAGCGCGTCGTCGTCGGTGCCGGCGAGGAGAGTGTCCGTGACGTCGACGGGCCGGTCCACGAACGCCAGCACCTGACAGCGGCTCGCCCGGCGGTGCATGGCCTGCGCCAGCCGGAGCGTGAACGCGGTGACGGGGCGCACCGACAGCGACACGTCCGCGAGGATCAGCACCCGCACCCGGTCCGGCCGCGGCGCCTTCACCATCAGGTGGAACGGGACGCCTTCGGTGCGCAGGCTCGCGCGGACCGTGCGGCGCATGTCGAGGCGGCCCCGGGCCAGTTCGCGCGGGCGGGGACGTGACGGCCCGCGCATCCGCCGAAGCACCTCGTAGCACGCCTGATTCACCTCGGCGCGCGACGTGGCCGCCACCGGACCGCTCGCGGTCACCGGTGCATCTGCGGGTCCGGCAGACAGGTCCCGGGCGTCCGCCAGCGCACCGACGAACGCCTCCACCGCCTCCGCCAACCGGTTCAGCTGGGCCGCGCTGAGGGGTTCGGCCCCGCCGGAATCGGCGTAGACCTTGCTCGGGTCGTAGGCGTCGAGCCACGCGAGAATCGACTCCGGATCGTCCCAGGACAGCGATCCGACGACGGCTCCGCTCGTCGACGACGCCAGGTCACCGACGGCGGTACTCGCCGCACGCTCGACCTCGACCGTGTACGTGACACCGCGGCGTCCGGACTCGGCCTCCGAATCGACGGACAGGTCTGCGTCGCTCGACGTCATGCTGACGTCGTCGTCGTCCTTGTGGGGATTGAACCCCTTCTGCGCCTCGGGGGTGTCGAAGTGATCGCCCACCTCGGCGGCGCGCTCGTTGTACTCCGCGTACCGGGCGGTCTCCGCGTTGTCCGCCACCTCCAGCGCGGACGGCAGGCCCTCCGCGAACTCGGCCCGGGACGGCGGCCTCGCGCCGGGGGCCGCGTCGGCGACCGACCCGAAGAACACGTCGAAGGCACGGTCGAAACCCTGCTGTTCGTACGTGTACTTCGCGCACACCGCGCGCAGCGACGCCCGCAGGGTGGCCGTGTCCCGGCCCTCGACCAGCCCGAAGACCCGGCGAACCTCGATGACCTCGGCGGGGGACGCGGCGACGCCGTAGCGGCGCAACATCTTTCCGAACGACGCCGCCAGCACGTCGAGGAGTTGCGAGGGAAGGGACGGGGAGGGATCGGGGGCCGGGTGGAGCATCGTCAGCGCCTGCCCTGGCGGCCCGCGCCGATGCCGCCGCGGTCGCGGCCACCGTGTCCGCGGAACACGGCGGTGGTCGTGTTGGCCGGCCGCGAGGCGACCGTCACGCGCTCCGCGGGCCCGGCCGGCGTGGTGTCCTCGTCGTCCGAGGTGAGCGGCTGTTCGCCGGACAGCCGGGTGCGAGCCAATTCGACGTCGCTGGTGTACTTGAGCAGGGCGGTGAGCAGGACGTCCCGGACCGCGGCCTGCGCACTCACCGCCACCCCCGTCGCCTTCAGGACCACCGCGGCACGAGCCGCGTCGATGACTTCCGCGATGGACGGACTCTTGCGGAGCGGCAACTCCCGCAGCGTGCGCGCCAGATCCACCACGTCCGCCGCCACGGCGTCCTCGACCTCGGGTGCCCGGGCCGTCACGATGTCCCGCTCGCGCTGCGGCGTCGGATAGCCGAGGTGGTAGTGCAGGCAGCGGCGCTTCAGCGCGGGCGACAGCTCACGAGTGTCGTTGGACGTCAGGATCACCCACGGCGCCGACCGGGCGGCGAACGTCCCCACTTCGGGAATCGTGATCTGCCCCTCCGCGAGAACCTCGAGGAGCAACGCCTCCATCGACTCCTCGGTGCGGTCCACCTCGTCGACGAGCAGCACCACCGGTTCCGGCGACAGGATCGCCTCGAGCAGGGGGCGCACCGACAGGAAGTGCTCCGAGTACAGCCCGAAATCCTGGGCTGCCAGGAATTTCGACGCGTCGGCGATGTCGTCGAACGCGGCCAGCTTCTCCCCGATGCGGTCGCGCAGCATCTGCACGTGCAGAAGCTGTTTCGCGTAGTCCCACTCGTACAGCGCCCGGTTGTCGTCGAGACCTTCGTAGCACTGCAGCCGGACGAGCTTGCGCCCCGACGCCTCGGCCAGCGACTTCGCCAGTTCCGTCTTGCCGACGCCGGCAGGCCCCTCCAGCAGCAGCGGGCGTTCGAGCGCGGTCGCCAGGTGGACGACCACCGCGAACTCGTCGTCGGCGATGTAGTCGACCTCGCGCAACGCCTCCTTCAGTTCCGCGCCGTCGGCGAAGCGGACGTCCTCCGGTTCCGGGGCTGTGTGCGGTGCAGTCATGATCGGGGGATCCGTCCTTCGTCAGCAGGTGGTGGTGGGAACGCATCCGGGGCGGGGCCGGGCTGGGGTGAGGCGCCCGCCCCGGACGCGAGTTTTCAGGCGGTCAGTACGCGCTGTTGATCGCGTGATCGACCACGGGGATCATCGACTCGACCGTCACCTCGCGCGGGTTGCCCGGTGTGCACCAGTCGCCCTGGATGTGCTCGGAGATGGCGCGCACGGTCTTCTCGTCACCGCGGATGGTGTCGCCGCGACCCTCGTACTTCTTCGTGTTCATCTGGTTCTTCTCGTACGAGTCGGTGCGCACCTGACCGAAGTTGTCGGGAATGCCGACGTCCTTCGCCAGGCGGATGGCGGCCTCGACCGCCGCGTCCGCGGCCTGCACCGTGGTGAGGTTGCGGGTGTCGACCCCCAGCGCGCCGGCCAGCTGGGCGTAGCGCTCGTACCGCGACGGCAGGTTGTACTCCCAGACGCGGGGCAGGGCGATGGCGTTGTTCAGGCCGTGGTGGCTGTCGAAGAACGCGCTGACCGCGTGCGAGATGGAGTGCACGATGCCGAGGCCACCGGAGTTGAAGGCCTGCCCGGCGATGTACTGCGCGTTCATCATTCCCTCGCGGGCCTTGAGGTTGCGCGGCTCGAACACGGCCTCCCGCAGGTTCTTCGCGACGAGTTCCACCGAGTACAGGGCGTTCCCGAGAGAAGGCGCGAAGTCGAGGCGCGACACGTACGGCTCACTGCCGTGCGCGAGGACGTCGAATCCGCAGTACGCGGTGAAGTGCTGGGGGCAGGTGTAGTAGAGCAGCGGGTCGTCGATCGCGAGGGTCACGATGGTCGCCTCGTCGAATCCCACCCACTTGTGCGGGTTGTTCATGTCCGACGTGTCGGTGATGACGTACGCCCACGAGGTCTCCGAACCCGTACCGGCCGTGGTGGATACGGCGATGTGAGGCGGGTTCTCCTTGTTGGTGGACTTCGCGAATCCCTCGAACTCGTTGATGTTGCGGCCGTCGTGCGCGACCACGACGCGGGCGCCCTTCGCGGCGTCGTGGCTCGAACCGCCGCCGACGGAGATGATCGAGTCGCACTTCTCCTTCTGGTAGAGCGCGGCCGCTTCCATGACGTTGTAGTCCTTGGGGTTGGACTCGACCTTGTCGTAGAGCACGACCTCGACGCCCTGGTACTCGATCTTGCCGACCAGTTCCTCGATGATGCCCGAGCCACGCAGGCCGGTGGTCATGAGCAGGGTCCTCTTGAATCCGAGGTTCTTCGCCTCGACGCCGATGATGTCGTGGGCGCCCACTCCCATCAGTGCCCGCGGGAACGGGTGGAATTCCTTGATGGGGAAGTCCCAGATCTGGTTGAGCTCGATGGCCATGGCCGTCTCCTCGATTAGTCGATGTCGGATCTGAAGCGTTGGGGAAGGGGACGCAGTAGATGTGATCGGCGTCTCACCTGGAATCCACTGTGACCTAGTTCGAGCCCCGGTTACAGGCCTGCGAGCCCGAACCGTCCGACCGCGGCGGACAAACTGCCCGATCGGGCAGGTGCGGCCGGGCAGAGCCGGAGAGGTGGGCACTCGATAGGCTGTCCACTCCGCCCGGAGTGGACAGCTAGGCAAAAACTAGAACCTGTTCTATTCTTGGGAGAGGCAAGCGAGCGTTCCCGCGCTGCGAAGTACGGAAGGACTGCACACACGATGACGACTGTCGAGGTGCCGCACAGCTCACGATCGGTGGTGCTCACCGTGTCGGGCGTGGTCGAGGAAACCCCCGATACCCGGTCACTGGTCTTCGACGTCCCTGCCGACCTCGCAGGCAAGTTCGCCTACAAGCCGGGCCAGTTCCTCACCCTCCGCATCCCGAGCGACCGCACGGGATCGGTCGCCCGGTGCTACTCGCTGGCCAGCTCGCCGTTCACCGACGACGCACCCAAGGTGACCGTCAAGCGGACCGCCGACGGGTACGGGTCCAACTGGCTCTGCGACAACGTCGCCGTCGGCGACACCCTCGAGGTCCTCCCCCCGTCGGGAGTGTTCACCCCCAAGTCACTCGACCACGACTTCCTGCTGTTCGCGGCGGGCAGCGGCATCACCCCGGTGATCTCGATCCTCAAGTCCGCCCTCACCGAGGGGTCCGGCAAGGTCGTCCTCTTCTACGCCAACCGCGACGAGAAGTCGGTCATCTTCGCGGAGGAACTGCGCACACTCGCGAGCCGGTACCCGTCACGGCTCGTATCCATCCACTGGCTCGAGACGGTCCAGGGACTGCCCGGAGTCGACCAGCTCGCCTCCGCCGTCGCCCCCTACCTCGGGCACGAGGCATTCATGTGCGGCCCCGCGCCGTTCATGGACACCATCCACAAGGCCCTCGCCGACGCCGGCATGCCGCGCACCCAGGTGCACGCCGAGGTGTTCAACTCGCTGGCCGGCGACCCGTTCCGGGACGCCGACGTCGTGGAGGTCACCGAAGACGAGGCCGCCGACGCCGCCACCGTGGAGGTGGAACTCGACGGCGAGATCCACAACCTGAGCTGGCCCCGCAAGCAGACCCTCGTCGACATCATGCTGGCCGAGGGAATCGACGTGCCCTACTCCTGCCAGGAGGGCGAGTGCGGGTCGTGCGCGTGCACCGTGCTCGAAGGCAAGGTCGAGATGGAGAACAGCGAAATCCTCGACCCCGAGGACATCGAGAGCGGCTACATCCTGGGCTGCCAGGCCCGGCCGGTCACCGACCACCTCAAGATCGAATTCTGAAGGGCCGCTCAGCCGAGCCGGCCGAAACCGACGACGGCGGAGTCGCTCGCCCAGTCCACCGTGTGCACGCGGATCCGGCCGAACTCGTTGCCGCCGACCGTCGTAGCGGTGTCGCCGTCGACGGCGACGACGATGTTCGTGTGCTGGCCGACCCAGCTGCTGTTGTCGTAGAGCACCACGTCCCCGACGGCCGGGCGGTACCCGTCGCCGATCTCCTCGAACCGCGACTGCGACTCGTAGTACTCCTGCAACGTGTACACACCCGGGATCCGCCAGTGCCCGGAGTTCGGATTCGACAGCGGCAGGCCCGCTTCCCGCATGATCCAGCTGACGAAGTCCGCGCACCAGGGCTCCTCGACCCCGTCGGAGTAGAACGTCCCCGGCCGCTGTGTGCCGTGCTCGGTCTCCAGTAGCCCGACGATCCTCGCCTGCTGCGGCGACATTGCGGTCGTGTCGACGGCCGGGAACTCGGCGGTGTCCCACGGCAGGTAGCGGTCCGGGGCCAGCCACAGCACCCCTCCCGCCACGACGGCCGCCACCGCGACGACCACGGCGAGGATCAGCCCGGCACGGCGGCGGCGCGTGGGCGCGGGAGCAGTCATGCCACCGAATGTAGCGGGAATCCGGTCAGCGCATCGCGCGGTAACCCGCACGCTCCTCGGCGGTGAGGTGCTCACACGCGTACGTCAGGGCCGTGCGTCCCATCGCCGCTGCGTTCCGGTCGAGGAAACCGGTCAGCAGGGCTCGGTCCACCCGCTTGCCGACCTCGCGCAGCATCCATCCCGTCGCCTTCTGGGTGAGGTCGCGGCGATCACCGAGGACGGACTCCGCGACCTCGAGCGTCGTGGATGCGTCACCGCGCCGGATGAAGCCGAACGTGGTGAGCAGCGCGACGCGCCGCCGCCAGAGGTCGTCGTCCGCGGCCAACTCGTACACCGGGTCCCGCGGCCGGTCGAACAGCCACGCGCCCAGGATCCGGTCGGCGGACGAGTCCACCAGATCCCAGTTGTTCACCCGTCCCCGCATCACCAGGTCGAGGTAGAACGCCGCGATCTTCTCGCGCAGGGCGTCGTCGCCCGCCTTCGTCGCCCGGTCGAACTGCGTGACGAGAACCAGCAGCCCCGCCAGTCGGTGCTCGTGCACCGGACTGTCGAGCAGCACGGTCACCTCCGGCAGGTCCAGATCGGCGTGAGCACGAACCACACTGCGCGTCCCGGGAACCCGCACGCCGATGAAGACGTCGCCCTCCCCGTACTCCCCCGGACCGGTCTTGAAGAACCGTGCCAGAGTGACGGCGTCGGCCTCGTCCGACACCTCGTCGAGAGCGCGCTTCACATCGTCTGCGGTCGAAGTCACGAAGGCACTGTCGCACACCTCACCGACAGCCGGAGCGGAGATCACGAAACATGCTCCGACCTGGGGTTCGCGTTATCCGAATGCAACGGGTCGGGTATTGATCGGGCGGTCAATCAGGCGTGTACTCGAAGTGGACACAATCCATTTCGAGGAGGCCGGACATGAGATCGTGGAGTCGTATGCAAGATGTGGTGGCGATCGTGATCGGAGCCTTCGCGGCACTCTCGCCGTTGTGGCTCGACACCAACAACGCCGCGATGTGGTCACTCATCGTCCTCGGTGTACTCGTAGCCCTCTCCGGTCTCGTCCACATGGCCCGCCCGGAGATGACTGTGGCCGAGTACGCGATGGCCGTCTTCGGAGTGCTGTTGTTCCTCTCCCCGTGGGTGATGAACTTCGACGCATTCACGGGCGCATCGTGGACCGCATGGGTGGTCGGTGTCCTGGCAGTCGTCGTGGCTGTCACGGGGATGCCGGTGATGAGTTCCCGGATGCACGGACACGGAGGGCTGGCAGCACATCACTGATCTGTGAACCACAGCACCGAGAACATCGATTCGGGCGGGGCGCAGGCTTACGGCCTGCGTCCCGCCGTTCACGTCGGGAAAGGCCCATGCCAGCACCCCATCTCGGTAAGTCCGGTGGCCCCCAACCGCGGAAAGGCCGGCGGCGGCGCAGCGCGAAGATCGACGGCGACGCCCGGGAACTGATCCTCGACGCCGCCGAATCCCTCATCGCCGTACACGGATTCGATGCCACGTCCACCGCATCGATCGCCTCTGCCGCGCACGTCCCGAAAGGACTGGTGTTCTACTACTTCCCCTCCAAGACCGACATCCTCCTGGCCCTGCTGTCCGAGAGACTGCCGACCGAACCCTTCGGCGACGTGGGCCCCCTGGTGACGCCGGGTGACCCCGCCGCCAGCCTCGTCAACCTCGACACCGCACTGAATCTGCACGACCACCACTCGTCGGTGATGCGGGTGATCATCTGGCGCGAGGCCGAGACCCACCCGGACGTCCGCGCCCACCTGAGGCGGTTCCGCGACTACCTCAGCGACATCACCGAGCGACTGCTGCAGGCCAGTTCGCCGTACCCCGTGCAACCCGGGACGCTCCGGGCCTGCGCGACGGCGTGGGTGGCCGCAATGTTCTCCGTCGCGGGCAACGACCGCCTGCACGACCTCGACGACCTGCCGCGGCAACACGGCGAGGAACTCGGCAGCGTCGCACGGGTGGTGGCGGCCGGGATGGTTCAGCTGGGCTGAGATGTTCCCGCGGCCAGCAGCTGACCGGCGGGGAACGCCTCCGCGCTCGCGGGCAGCCGTCCGGGCCTGCCGCTGAGGAACACCTCGACGGTGCCCTCCCCCGTACCCGGCCGGTTCAGCGCGTCGATGCGGCGCAGCGTCTGCGCCGCCACCGCCTCGGCGCTGTCGAACAACTGCACCCCGGCCGGCAGCCGCGCCGCGATCTCGTCGACCATCAGCGGATAGTGGGTGCAGCCCAGCACCACCCCGCCGACGTCGCCGGGCGTCCGCTCCACGGCCGACGCTATGGCGGCGATCGCGGCCTCCCGCTCACCCCGGTCGATGGCCTCCGCGAGCCCGTGGCACGCCACCCCCACCACCGAACTCCCGTTCCCGAACTTCTCGATCAGATCGGCCTGATACCGGCTCGCCGTCGTCGCGGCGGTCGCCCAGACGGCGACGGACCCGAACGCAGCGGCGGCCGGTTTGATCGCCGGCACCGTCCCGACGACCGGAACCTGCGGTCCGACGAGCTCCCGGACGTGGTCGAGCGCGGTGACGCTCGCCGTGTTGCACGGCAGCACGATCACCTCGGCGCCGCGGTCGACGCTGCGCTGCGCGGTCGCGAGAACACGGTCGATCACCCACTGCTCCGGTTTGGGACCCCACGGGGCCCCGTCCGGGTCGAGGGCGAGGATCAGATCCAGTTCGGGTCGCAACTTGCGCAGCCACGCCGCCGTCGGCAGCATGCCGAGACCCGAGTCGATGAGCGCAACAATCACCTGGAGAATCTATCGCGCTCCCGCCCCGGCTCTCACGCCGACGCGGCCTCGAGGACCTCACCGATCGGAGTTCCCGCCGCGATCTCGGCCCGCATCTTCATGACACCGCCCGCCATCCCGCCGCCGACGACGCCGGCGAGGATGCCGTCCCGCTCGTAGTAGGCGAGGAACTTGCGGCCGTCGTCCTTGATCACGTGCACCTCGTCGGTGGGCGCCACCGTGCCCAGGGCCTGGATCTTGACGTCGTACTGGTCGCTCCAGAAGTACGGCACCTGAGCTGCGGCGTTCTCGTCGCCGGTGCCGGTCAGCGCCCCGGCGAGGATCTTCGCCTGCTCCCCGGCGTTGCTCCAGTGCTCGACCCGCCGGCGGCCGCCCACCTGCAGCTGCCACGCGGCCACGTCGCCGACCGCCCACACGTGCGGGACCGCCGTGCGCCCGACGCCGTCGCACACCACACCGTTGTCCAGTTCGACACCCGACCCGTCGAGCCACGCGGTGACCGGGACCGAGCCGACCCCGATCGCCACGACGTCGACATCCACCTCGCTCCCGTCACCGAGGACGGCCCCGGTGACCCGGTCGGTGCCCACCAGCGAGGTGAGCCCGACACCGGCACGCAGGTCGACGCCCTCGTCGGTGTGCAGCCGGGCGACGAGCCCCCCGATCTTCTCGCCGAGCACGGACGCGAGCGGTGTCGGCTGCGGCTCCACCAGCACGACGTCGAGCCCGCCTGCCCGCATGCTCGCCGCGAGCTCGCAGCCGATGAATCCGGCCCCGACGATCAGCGCGCGCCTGCCCTCGGCGAGGTCCGCGCGCAACGCCAGGCTCTCGTCGATGGAACGGAGAACGTGAACGCCCGCGAGGTCCGGCAGCCCCGGGATCCGCCGCGGCACGAGACCGGTGGCGATCACGAGTTCGTCGTAGCCGAGTGCGCTGCCGTCGGCGAGTCTCAGGATGCGGGATTCGGTGTCCACCGAGACCGCCTCGACCCCCAGCCGCAGTTCGATGTTCTTCTCGTCGAAGAACTCACGCGGCTTGAGCGTGGTGTCGCTCTTCTCCCCGCGCATCACTTCCTTCGACAGCGGCGGGCGGTCGTAGGGAAGGTGCGGTTCACCTCCGAGAAGAATCAGATCACCCTCGTATCCGGCCCGCCGGAGTTCCTCCGCGGTGCGCAGGCCCGACAGACCCGCCCCGACGATCACAATTTTCTGCACGCCAACACATTAGGCGCTGCGCGCGCCCGTGAGTACTTCTCAACCGCGGGCGGATGACAAGTACTCACGGGTCAGAGATCGGCGATGGCCTCCAGCGGACGGGTGCGGGCGGCCCGGCTCGCCGGCCACAGCGCGGCCAGCACACCCACCACACCGGACCCGAGGAGCATCGCGACCACCTGCCCCCACGGCACCGTCACCTGATCGAGACCCTGGTCCTTCAGGGTGCTCACGAAGCCCCAGCCGAACGCGATGCCGAGCAGCACCCCGACGGCCGCACCGAACACCGCGATCAGCATCGACTCCAGGTAGATCGTGCGGCGCATCTGGGACCTCTGCATTCCGACCGCGCGGAGCATGCCGATCTCCCGCCTGCGCTCGACCACCGACAGCGCGAGCGTGTTGATGATGCCGAGGATCGCGATCACGACGGCGAGTGCGAGCAGCCCGTAGAGGATGGCGAGGAGCGTGTCGATCTGCTGTCCCTGCGTTCCCTTGAACTGTTCGCGGTCCTGCACCTGCACCACGACGAACTGCTTGGTCGCGGATTCGAGGTCGGCGCGCAGCTGCGTCAGGTCCGCACCCGGCTTCGCGTCGATGAGCACCGCCAGATCGGGGATGGTCGCGGCGGGCATGACCTGCCGGTACACGTCGTCCGACACCAGCCAGTCGCCGACCAGCTGGTTGTCCTCGAAGACACCGGTGACCTCGGCGTCGACGACGTTCCCGTCGGCGCTCGTCATCGGGACCGTCGTCCCCAGCGTCCAGCCCTTCTGCGCGGCCGTGGTCTGGGACACGACGAGGTGGTTGCCGGTGAGGTCGGCGCCGCCCTCGACGAGCGTGTAGTCGAGGACGCCGTCCAGGGGGCCGTCCAGCGACGCACCCTGCTCCCTCTCGTCGTCGACCGTCACGGACACCGGGTGCAGGGCGGCGGCGCTCTGGACGTCGTCGAGGTTCCGCACGGCCCGCGCCGCGCCGCTGGGCACGCCGATCTGGTTGGGACCGGTGAGCACGTAGTCGGCGGACACCCCCGAGTCGACCAGCTGGTTGACGCTGGCCTTCGCGGATGCGCCGAACACCCCGATGACGGATACGAGCATCAGTCCGAGTGTCAGCGCGAACGCGGTGGCGGCGGTGCGTCGGGGATTGCGGACGGCGTTGGTGCGGGCCAGACGCCCGACCGGGCCGAACGGCTTGGCCAGTACAGCTCCGAGCGCCCCGACGATCGGCCGGGACAACGCGGGGGCGGCGAACAGCACGGCCAGGATCAGACCGAGCGCGCCTGCGCCGACGACGGCGGCCGCACCGCCACCGGTTCCCCGTGAACCGATCACGAGTCCCACGACACCGAGGACACCGAGGACCGCACCGGCGATGGTGCGCACGTGCAGTGAGTCGCCGGTGGACGCGAATTCCTCGCGCATCGCCGCGACGGGCGGCACCGTGGAGGCGCGCCGGGCGGGCGCGTACGCGCTGACCGTCGTGACGAGGACGCCGACCACCAGAGCGATGAGGATCGTGCGCGGCCCCACCTGCAGGGGACCCTCGGGCAGTCCGACGTCGAACGTGTTCAGGAGGGTGCGCAGTCCGTAGGCCAGGCCGACACCGGCGGCGATTCCGATCGCGCTGCCGATGACGCCGACGACGAGGGCCTCGAAGACGACGGAACGCCCCACCTGCTTGCGGCTCGCGCCGATGGCACGGAGCAGCGCGAGTTCGCGCAGGCGCTGGGCGACGATCATCGAGAACGTGTTGTAGATGATGAACGTGCCGACGAGCAGCGCGATCGCCCCGAATGCGAGCAGGAAGTAGTTGATGAAGCTCAGCGCCTCCGTCACCTGTGCCTTGGTCTCCTCGCGGACCTCGTCGCCGGTCTGGACCTTCGCGTCGGGGAGCGCCGCGGCGATCTCGTCGCGCAGGTCGCCCTGCGACACACCCGTCCCGGCGACGTCGATGTACTCGACGTGCTTGCCGTCGGTGAACAGTTCGCGGGCCTGCGAGTCGACGAACCTAGCGCCGATGAATCCCCCGGTCTCGTTTCCGGTGTCGTAGATGCCGGACACGGTGACGTCGATCATGCCGCGGGCGGGCACGAGGACCTTGGTGGTGTCGCCGACCGCGAGTTGCGCGCGTTCGGCGGCACTGGCGTTGACGGCGATCTGACCCGCCTGGGCGGGCGGGGTTCCCTGCACGTACTCGTCGGGTTCACCGAGCGCCTGACCCGGCGGCAGGTACGACTCGCCGATGCTCGGCGCACCGCCCGTCTGGACGGCGGCGCCGTCGGAGTCGATGAGGACGATCTGCCCGCTGACCGCCGGTGCCACCGCGCGTACCCCGTCCAGAGCCGCGATGGTGTCGAGGTTCTCGAGGGGCACCCCGCTGGAGTTGCGTTCCTCGCTCGACACCCGGACGTCGACGCCCTGCGCGGTGTTCTCGAAGATCGAGTCGAACGTCTTCTGGAGGGTGTCGGTGAAGACGAAGGAACCGGCGACGAACGCGGTGCCGAGCACCACGGACAGCACCGTCAGTGCCAGCCGGACCTTGTGTGCCGCCAGGTTGCGCAGCGACACCTTGCGCATCGGGGCACTGGATGTGGACGCCATGCGGTCAGACCGCCGCGTCGGACGCGAGGGCGTGAGCGGGCTCGTCGAGTCGCTTCATGGTGTCGAGGACCGAATCGGCCGTCGGGTCACGCAGTTCGTCGACGATCTTGCCGTCGGCGAGGAAGACCACCCGGTCGGCGTAGGCGGCTGCGCGGGGGTCGTGCGTGACGATGACGACGGTCTGGTGGAATTCGTCCACCGCGGCCCGCAGGATCGACAGCACCTCGCCCGAGGACTTCGAGTCGAGGTTGCCGGTGGGCTCGTCGCCGAAGATGATCTCCGGCTGCCCGGCGAGGGCGCGGGCACACGCGACGCGCTGCTGCTGACCTCCGGACAACTCGCCGGGGCGGTGCTCGAGACGATCCTGCAGCCCGAGTGTGGTCAGCACGTTCTCGAGCCACGCGGCGTCCGGCTTGCGGCCCGCGATGTCCAGCGGAAGGGTGATGTTCTCCAGCGCCGTCAGCGTCGGCACCAGGTTGAACGCCTGGAACACGAAGCCGATGCGGTCGCGTCGCAGCTGGGTCATCTGCTTGTCGGTCAGTGTCGTCAGCTCGGTGTCGCCGATGAGGACGGAACCCGAACTGGCCGCGTCGAGCCCGGCCAGGCAGTGCATCAGCGTCGACTTGCCGGAACCGGACGGTCCCATGATCGCGGTGAACTCACCACGGGCGAACTCCGCGGATACCGCGCTGAGCGCGTGGACCTGGGTGTCGCCGGTGCCGTACGTCTTGGACAGCTCGACAGCACGGGCAGCGACAGCGGGGGCATGCGTGCTCATGATCGCCTTTCGTCATTCTCTCGTGGCGGTCCGGCCCCGTGGTGACGGGCCGGGACGGTGCACGCGCGGCGCACTCCTCCATCTTGTCGACACCCGCACCGGCTCGCCATCAGGGACCACCCTGATCTTCGGTGAGCCGGGACGTGATCCCGGACACGGCGACCGGCCGGAAACGCCCACAACGGATGTGCCGACCTGGGAGAATTCCGGTATCGCCGGTGCGAAGGAGAGCCCTCATGGCCATCGAACCCCCCACACCCCGGGCGGGATCGCGTTTCCTCGACGCGTTCCTCCAATCACCGTTCGCCGGCCTGGCGCCGTGGATCGTGATGTCGCTGCTGTCCGGCCCCGGGCGGTTCGAGGAATCGGTCGCCACCGCTCTCGGGTTGTCGATCCTGTTCCTGTTCCTCAGCCACCGCCGCGGCGGAAGCCTCAAACCCATGGAAGTGTTCGACATCGTCTATTTCGGCTGCCTCGCTGTGATCGGACTGTTCGCCTCCGACGACCTGATCACCTGGCTGGAGAAGTGGTCGGGCGAGATGTCGAGTCTGGCGCTCGTCGCGTTCGCGTTCGGCTCGCTGTTGCTGCGCAATCCGTTCACCCTGCCGTACGCGAAAGAGACCACCCCCGAGGAGTATTGGACCTCGCCACTGTTCCTGAAGGTGAATCAGCTCATCACCCTGGTGTGGGCGCTGTCCTTCACGGTGTCGGCGGCATCCGGACTGTACGGCGACCTCGTCCTCGACCAGCCGGACAATTTCTGGACGGGCTGGATCATTCCGATCGGGGCGTTGCTGTTCGCGCTGTCCTTCACCGAGTGGTACCCGGACGTCGCGAGCGCGCAGGCTCCGCGGGAACCCGGGGAGCCGGAGGAGGTGGCACCGCCGCTCGTCAAGCTGTTCGACTTCCTGCCGCCGTACGTGATCGGCGTGGGGATCGCGATGCTCGTCACCGACAACGACCCCGACTGGCTGGGCATCACGCTGATCGTGGTCGGCGCCGTCGGGAGCGCCGCGTTGCGACGCGCGGGCGCGCAGAGCCGCAGCAGTTCGACCGCATGAGGCAAAACGTCACTGATCGGAGCACCGGCTACTAGCCTGATGTGACTGACGTCACAGACGAGAGGTGGGCGCATGTCGGACGCCGAGAACGAGATCATCTTCGACCGACTCGCGCACTGGGCGCAGGTCCGACCGGACGACGTCGCCGTGCAATTCCAGGGCGCCGAGTACACGTGGTCCGGGTGGCACGACCGGATCCTGCACATCGCGGGCGCGTTGGCGGAAAGCGAAATCGGGGCGGGCGACACGGTCGCGTTCGTCGACAAGAACCACCTGTCCTGCCTCGAGGTCACGTACGCCGCCTCCCTCCTCGGCGCTGCCGCCGCGGTGCCGAACTGGCGACTGGCCGGCGAGGAACTCGACTACGTGATCAACGACTGCCGGGCCCGGATCCTGTTCGTGGGCAACGAGTTTCTCCAGCAGGTCATGGCGTTGCGGGACCGGCTGACCGGCATCGAGCAGATCGTCACCGTCGGCGGGGAGCACGACGAGTTCGAGCCGTGGCTCGCCGAGGCGGCCGTCCTGCCGTCGAGGCCCGACGTGGCCGCGGAGGCCACCGCGCTGATCCTGTACAGCTCGGGAACCACCGGCAGGCCCAAAGGTGTTCAGCTGACGCACCGCAACCTGATCGCCCACAGCGCCGCGGTGCTCGACATCCTGCCCGCACGGCACGACGACTGTCTGCTCGTCGCCATGCCGCTGTTCCACGTCGGCGGCAGTTGCTACGCGATCATGGGTGTGCACGCCGGCGCCCGCTGCCATTTCACGAGGGAAGCCGACGCGCCGTCGCTGTTCGGTGCGCTCGCGGCCGGTGCGAACATCGCGTTCCTCGTGCCGCCGGTGATCGCCGGGGTGCTCGCCGCGGGCGAGCAGGCCGTGGCCGCGTTCGGCTCGCTGCACCGCATCACGTACGGCGCCGCCCCGATGCCGCTGCCGTTGCTGCGCAGCGCGCTCGCCGCCTGGCCGGAGGCGGAGTTCGTGCAGGTGTACGGAATGACCGAATGCGCGGGTGTGGTCACCGCACTGCTGCCGGACGTGCATCGCGACGCGTCGCAGGAGGCGAGGATGGCGTCGGCGGGACGGCCCATTCCCGGTGTGGAGATGCGCATCGTGGACCCGGCCACCGCCGAGGACGTCGCCACCGGTGAGACCGGGGAGTTGTGGTGGCGGTCGGACCAGCGCACGCCCGGTTATCTCGGCAAACCCGAGGCGACGGCGGAGGCGATCACCGCCGACGGGTGGTTGCGCAGCGGCGACATGGGCCGCGCGGACGCCGACGGTTTCGTGTTCATCGAGGACCGGCTGAAGGACATGATCATCACCGGCGGCGAGAACGTGTACTCCCCCGAGATCGAACGGGTCCTCGTCGAGCACCCGGCGGTGGCGGAGGTCGCGGTGATCGGCGTGCCCGACGAGCACTGGGGTGAGACGGTCAAGGCCGTCGTGGTGCCGGTGACCGGAATCAGCATCGAGCCGGACGAACTGATCCACTACACCCGTCAGCGCCTGGCGAAGTTCAAGTGCCCGACGACGGTCGACGTCGTCGACCTGCTGCCGCGCAACCCGACCGGCAAGATCCTCAAGCGGGAACTGCGCGCGCCGTACTGGAAGGACCGCACCCACAAGCTCGTGTGACCGCCGTCCATACTGGGACCGTGACCGGTCGATGCCCCTGCCTGCTCGGTGAACCGTACGACGAGTGCTGCGGGAGGTATCACCGCGGCGAGGCGACGGCGCCCACGGCCGAGCGCCTGATGCGATCCCGGTTCAGCGCGTTCGCGGTGCTGGACGCCGGTTATCTCCTCGCGACGTGGCATCCGAGTACGCGGCCCGCGGATCTGGACCTCGATCCGGAGCAGCGCTGGACCCGACTCGACATCCTGGGGACGACCGGCGGCGGTCTGCTCGACACCACCGGCACCGTCGAGTTCCGTGCCCACTATGTTCTGGAGGGCCGCCGCGAATCGCTGCACGAGAACAGCCGATTCGTCCGTGAGGACGGCAACTGGCTGTACCTGGACGCGATCGCGACGCCACGCCCGGGGCTCCCGCGTCTCTGATCGGCCCCGGCTTACGATCGGATCATGATCAACCACCGGATCGGTCCCCTCGCCGCGTTCGCCGCCTGCGCGCTGGCCCTGACGCTCACCGGATGCTCGGAGTCGAACTCCGCCAGCAGTGTCGCGGCGACGTCGCCTGCTGCCGCGGCCACCACCAGCAGTGCACTCGAATCCGAGTCGGCACCGATCCCGACGGACGCGGCGCCGAAGTCGTCCGCGGCGTCCGAGTCGGCGAAGCTCACCGTCACCGACGTCCGCGTCGGCGGGCACGAGGGATTCGACCGCGTGGTGTACGAACTCGGCGGCAAGGGCACCCCGGGCTGGCGGGTCGAATACGTGGACCAGGCCGTACAGGACGGCAGCGGCAAGACGATCCCCGTGTCGGGCAACGGCATCCTGCAGGTGCAGATCGACGGCTCGGCGTACCCGTTCGACAGCGACGTGGAGGGCTACTCGGGCCCCAACCCGGTGCCCGGTGTCCCCGGCGGCACGGTGACCGAGGTCAACGGTGCGCTCGTGTTCGAAGGCGTCACCCAGTCGTTCATCGGCGTGACCGCACCCGGCCGTCCGTTCACGGTGTCCACGCTGACCGATCCGACGCGGGTGGTCGTCGACGTCGCGCAGTGACACTTCCCTCGCCCGCGACTTGACCTCGAGTTAAGTTGAGGTTCTACCGTCGTGTCATACCCCGGCTCTACCGTGGGGGGACAGCGACAGGAGGCCGCCGGCATGAGCATGGAAGTCACGGCGTGGAACGCGATGTACAACGCGATGCACGCCCAGGAAGATCGACGCCCCTTCTCCCGGACGACGTTGCGGCGGATCGCCCGTTTCGCCCGGCCGCACCGCCGCAATCTCGCGTGGTACCTGCTGCTCAGCGTCGTCACCGCCGCACTGGCCGTGGCCACGCCGGTGCTGGCGGGCCGCGTCGTGAACGCCATCGTCGGCGGCGACGCGGTGTCCGTGATCGTGCGTCTCGCGGCGCTCATCGCGGTCATCGCCGTCCTCGAATCCGCGCTCGCGCTGTGGACGCGGTGGTTGTCGGCGAGCATCGGCGAGGACCTGATCCTCGACCTGCGCACCGCCGTGTTCGACCACGTGCAGCGGATGCCGATCGCCTTCTTCACCCGCACCCGCACCGGCGCGCTGGTCAGCCGCCTCAACAACGACGTGATCGGCGCGCAGCGCGCGTTCAGCGACACCTTGTCGGGAGTGGTGTCCAATCTGGTCACGCTCGGCATCACGCTGATCGTCATGATCGGGATCTCCTGGCAGATCACGCTGTGCGCACTGCTGCTGCTGCCGATCTTCGTCCTGCCCGCCCGGACGATGGGCGCGCGGCTCGCGCAACTCAATCGTGAGGCGGCCAACCACAACTCGGTGATGAGCACCCAGATGACGGAGCGGTTCTCGGCGCCGGGTGCCACGCTCGTCAAGCTGTTCGGCCGTCCGTCCGAGGAGTCCGCCGAGTTCGCGGTCCGCGCGCGGCGAGTGCGGAACATCGGCGTCCGCACCGCCATGCTGCAGTCGGTGTTCGTCACCGCGCTCACGCTCGTCTCGGCGCTCGCACTGGCCCTCGTCTACGGACTGGGCGGGTTCTACGCACTGCGCGGGCAACTCGACGCGGGTGCCGTCGTCGCGATGGCGATGCTGCTCACCCGCCTGTACTCGCCCCTCACCGCGCTGGCCAGCGCACGCATGGACGTGATGAGCGCGCTGGTGAGCTTCGAGCGCGTCTTCGAGGTCCTCGACCTGAAACCGCTGATCGCCGAGAAGCCCGACGCGGTCGCGGTGCCCGAGGGCCCCGTGTCCGTCGAGTTCGATTCGGTGGAGTTCGCGTACCCGTCGGCCGACAAGGTGTCGCTGGCGTCGCTCGAAGAGGTCGCGACCCTCGACACCCGCGGCGGCGTCGACGTGCTGCACCGACTGTCGTTCCGCGCCGAACCCGGGCAGATGGTCGCCCTGGTGGGATCGTCCGGGGCCGGCAAGTCCACCATCGCCCAACTGGTTCCCCGGCTCTACGACGCGGACGCGGGCTCGGTGAAACTCGGCGGGATCGACGTGCGGGACCTGACCGCCGACTCCCTGCGGGCCACCGTCGGAATGGTGACCCAGGACGGGCACCTCTTCCACGACACCGTGCGGGCCAACCTCCTGCTCGCCCGGCCCGGCGCCACGCCGGCGGAACTCGCGGAGGTCCTGGACCGCGCCCGGCTCACCGACCTCGTCGCCGCCCTTCCTGACGGCCTCGACACGGTGGTCGGTGAACGCGGCTACCGACTGTCCGGCGGCGAACGCCAGCGGCTGACCATCGCGCGACTGTTGCTCGCGCATCCGCGGGTGGTCATCCTCGACGAGGCGACGGCTCACCTCGATTCCACGTCCGAGGCCGCCGTCCAGGAAGCGCTGGGCGAGGCCCTCACCGGCCGCACCGCCGTGGTGATCGCCCACCGGTTGTCGACCGTGCGCGCAGCCGATCTGATCCTCGTGGTCGAGGCCGGGCGCATCGTCGAACGCGGCACCCACTCCGAACTGCTCGCCGCGGGCGGCCGGTACGAGGAGCTGTACCGCACTCAGTTCGACACGGGCACGATCCCGCTCCCGGCCCTCACCGAGGTGCTGCGGTGAGTCGGCGAATGGCGGAGAGGGGCAGCCCGATCCAGTTCGGGCGGTTCCTCGCCTCGTACACCGTCTCGTACACCGCCTTGTCGAGTTCATAGGCCCGGAGCAACGCCGCCGCCTCCCGCGGATCGGTGCCCGACACCGAGGCGTAGCCCTCGCAGAAGGCGTCGGCGTTGCGCTGGGCCCACTCCCGCGCCCGGAAGTCCCGTTGCGACGCCGCTCCCGTCGCCCCCATCGGCACCGAATCGGCCAGCAGGTGGTGGGCGGCGTAGTCGAAGGACCGCAGCATCCCGGCGACGTCCCGCAACGGACTGTCCCGTTCCCGGCGCTCGTCGAGCGTCTTGGCGGGCTCGCCCTCGAAGTCGATGAGTAGCCACCGCTCCGGCGTCCGCAGCACCTGACCGAGGTGCAGGTCCCCGTGTATCCGCTGGACGGCGGTGGCGCCCAGCGCTTCCGCCTCGGCGAATTTGTCCCGCACGGCGGCGGCCACCTCCCCCAGCTCGGGAACGACCGCGGTGGCGGCGTCCAGCCTGCGGGTCATCGCCTCCACCGTCGTCGACGCCACCTGCCGCTGCTCCGCACCCAGCGCGTCCGCCAGCGTGGAGTGCACCTCGGCGACCGCGGCGCCCATGCGATGGGACTCCCCGGCGAAGTCGGTCCCCAACTCCGCGGCATGGAGATCTGCCTCCATCAGAAGGTCGCGGACGCTGCCGAGCGCCATGCTCCACCCGTCCGCCGAGTTGGCCTCGAAGTCCTGCACCATCGCGAGCGTGGTGAGAATCCCGGACACATCGGTCTCCATCCACGCCCGCAGCGTGGCCACGTATTTACTGCCCGCGCCGGCGAGCGCCAGATGGAGTTCCACGTCCGGATTCACCCCGGGAGTGACCAGGCGGAAGATCTTCATCAGCAACTTCTCCCCCAGCACCACCGACGTGTTCGACTGCTCCGCGCCCAAAGTCCGCCCACGCAGCCCCGGCTCGATCACCGTGCCCGGCACGGTCTTCAACTGCACCGGCCCGGAACCCTGCGCCTCGGCCAGCAGATCCGCGTACAGCGTGATGACCTCGGCGTCGTGCAGGCCGTCGTACGCGATCACGGCGTTGCCGTCGCCGCCCGGCAACGCCCACGGTTCGAGGTCCTCGGGCAGATGACTGCGGTACCCCAGCGGCACCTGGTACACCTGCGCCGGGCCCACCTCGAATTCCACCGACACCAGCAGGTGCTCGGCGGAGAACCCGGAGACCGACGTCAGCTCGTGGCGGAGCAGGATCCGCACCGCCGAAATGGTGTTGCCCTTGGCGGCGAACCACCGCCGATCCGGCAACCACCGGACGAGTTGCCGCCCGAGGGTCTCGTCGGGAATGCGTCCACTGGTGGGTTCGTTCACTGCTGCACCGCCTGTTCCGCTTCACTGCTGACCGGGTGTCCGCTCACCGCGCCGTCGGCCTTCGGGTCCGGTTGCAGCGCGAACCAGAAGAAGCCGTGACCGGGCAGTGTGATCATGTACCCGTCGTCCCCGATCACGGGAAAGGGAACGGAGCCGGTGAGCTCCACGGGGATTCGGCCGGCGAACGGGGTGAGGTCCAGGATCACCGCCTGCGGGAACCGGGACAGGTTGTTCACGCACAGGATGACGTCACTGTACGGGCGTTCCTGGTTCGGCGGGGTCTCCCGCACATAAGACAGGACGGCCGGGTTCGCGCTGCCGAGTTCCGTGAACGAGGCCGTCCCGAACGCCGGGTGCTGTTTGCGGACCTGGATCAGCCGGCGGGTCCAGTGCAGCAACGAGTTGGTCGAGTTCATCTGCGATTCGACGTTCACCGACTGATAGCCGTACGTGGGATCCATGATGACCGGCAGATACATTCGCGCCGGGTCGGCACGGGAGAATCCGGCGTTGCGGTCGGGCGTCCACTGCATCGGCGTCCGCACCGAGTCCCGGTCGCCGAGCCAGATGTTGTCGCCCATCCCGATCTCGTCGCCGTAGTAGAGGACGGGCGAACCCGGCAGGCTCAGCAGCAGCGCGGTGAACAGCTCGAGCTGGTTACGGTCGTTCTCGAGCAGCGGCGCGAGGCGCCGCCGGATGCCGATGTTCGCCTTCATCCGCGGGTCCTGTGCGTACTCGGAATACATGTAGTCGCGCTCCTCGTCCGACACCATTTCGAGCGTCAGCTCGTCGTGGTTCCGAAGGAAGATGCCCCATTGGCACGAACTCGGAATCGGCGGGGTCTGCGCGAGGATCTCGGAGATCGGAAACCTGTTCTGCCGCCGCACCGCCATGAAGATGCGCGGCATCAGCGGAAAGTGGAACGCCATGTGGCATTCGTCGCCGACGTCCGGCTCCCCGAAGTACTCCACGACGTCCGACGGCCACTGGTTCGCTTCGGCGAGCAGCGCCCGCCCCGGGTACTCGGCGTCCATGACGGCCCTGCACCGCTTGAGGAACGCGTGTGTCTCGGGCAGATTCTCACAGTTGGTGCCCTCCCGCTCGAACAGATAGGGCACCGCGTCGAGCCGGAATCCGTCGATTCCCAGGTCCAGCCAGAACCGCAGCACGTCGATCATCGCGTCCTGGACGTCGGGATTGTCGTAGTTCAGGTCCGGCTGATGGGAGAAGAAGCGGTGCCAGTAGTACTGCTTGCGCACCGGATCCCACGTCCAGTTGGACGTCTCCGTGTCGACGAAGATGATCCGCGCGTCCGGATACCGTTCGTCGCGGTCCGACCAGACGTAGAAGTCGCCGTACGGACCGTCGGGGTCGTTGCGCGACTCCTGGAACCAGGCGTGCGTGTCGGACGTGTGGTTCATGACCAGGTCGGTGATGACCCTGATGCCGCGGCGATGCGCCTGATCGAAGAGCTGGACGAAATCCTCGACCGTCCCGAATTCCGGCAGCACGGCACGGAAGTCGCGGATGTCGTAGCCGCCGTCGCGCAACGGCGAGTCGTAGAACGGCGGCAACCACAGGCAGTCGACGCCGAGCCAGGACAGGTAGTCGAGTTTGGACGTCAGACCCCGGAGATCGCCCGTGCCGTCCCCCGAGGAATCGAAGAACGCGCGCACCAGCACCTCGTAGAACACCGCGGTCTTGAACCACTCGTTGTCGACCTGCAGTTCTCTGGCGTGGAAGAAGTCCTCGGACCGGGCCTCGATGATGTGGCCTTCCAGGTCGTGCTCGGGCGCAACGGCACCCGCGCGGGACGGGTCGACGTGGGCGGACGACGAATCTTCCAGGGGCATAAGCACCTCGGTTCGCGACTCGATCACAGGAACAGGGACGTTCCCCGGACACGTGCCTCGATCGTAGGTCGGTCCTGCCCGGACCGCTGGGAACGCGCCCAGCCGGGCACGCCGCCCATCGAAGATCCCGGCAACTTCCCGATCGAGGACAGTAGGTGTCCGCTATTCGCGCGACACTGACGACATGAACGAGACACCCAGCACCCCGGCCCCCATTTCCGACGAGCGCGGCCTCCTGCTCCTCATGCTGGACAACCAGCGCACCGCGTTCCGCAATGCGGTGTCCGGCCTCACGGAGGAACAGATCCGCAGCGTGCCCAGCGCCAGCGAAATGAGCCTGGCGTCCGTCCTCAAACACGTGATCGACGGCGAAGAGGCGATGACCGCTCGCATCACCGGGACCCCGCGCAGTGTCGGCGACGATCCGGTGGCCGCGTGGATGGCGGCATGGAACGTCGCCGAGGACGAGACCGTCGACGTCCTCCTCGCCCGCTTCGACGCCGCGCAACGCGCGACCGAGGCCGCGGTCGCCGCCGAAACCGACCTGGACCGCGACGTCGACCTGCCCGCCGACGTCGCGCAGTGGATGGCGTCCGGGGTCGTGTTCACGGTCCGCTACATGCTGTTGCACCAGATCGAGGAACTCGCGCGGCACGCCGGTCACGCCGACGTCATTCGGCAGTCCCTCGACGGCGCGCGGGCCGATACGCTGGCCGGCGGCGGCAGCTGGTCCTGACCGAATCCCCGCTCTCGGGTAAATTCTCCGCTCGGGCGGCGCTGCAGAGCTGCCCGAACGAGACAACGAGGAGTTCAGGTGGACGGTATGAGCGTGATGCGACGCACGATCGCGGTGGCAACGGTCGGTATCGCGGCTTTCGGCCTCGCGGGCACGGCAGCGGCAGACCCGGCCACCCCCGACGTCCCCGGACTCGCCGAACTCCGCACCCAGGCCGTGGGGCCCGAGGAGAAGGCCGCGGTCGAGGCGCTGGCCACGTCGACGGTGTTGCGTGACGTCGCGGGCGAGTACACGCCGTTCCTGTACACCGCACCCACCGTGGGATGTGGCACCGTCGCACCGGTCACGCTGACGCTGGCGTCGGGCACCACCGGCCCGACCGCCGCGGTGAAGGCGAACGAGATCAGCTTCCAGGCGCTCTCCGCCTACCCCGGGGTCGTGAAGTCGTCGGGTCTGAACGTCGCGTGGATCAACACCAGCACCGGCGCCAGCGGAATCCTGCCCCTCGACGGGCTCACGGAAGGCGGCTACCCCGCGCTCAACAAGATCGTGACGACGGGCGCGGGCACCGTCGTCGCATCGATCTTCGGGACCGTCGGCTACACCAACGCCACCTGCTACGTGCTGCCGACCGTCGGTTCGTTCTTCGTTCCCGAGGAGGGCCCGCTTCCCGCCGAGGCGGCACAGCCCGCCCCGGCTCCCGCTCCCCCGGCGTAACCGCCGGAGACCCCGGTCAGGGCCGCGCGAGGACTACTCGCGCGGCCTTTTCCTGCCGTCCCGGTCACGCTGGAACTTTCCGCCGGCCCGGTCGTCGCGGCCACCACGGCCCGGACGACCCGACGGCGGCCCCGAATCGGGCTGCAGCTGGATCAGCACCCCGGAGATCCGGGTACGACGCAGCGCCTCGAGGGTTTCGCTGGACAGGTCGGCCGGCAATTCCACCAGGCTGTGGTCCGGGCGGATGCTGATGTGCCCGAAGTCGCTGCGCCGCAGCCCGCCCTCGTTCGCGATGGCACCGACGATCGCACCCGGCACCACCCGGTGCCGCTTGCCGACCGCGATACGGTACGTCGCGAGCTCCTGGCCTTCCGGTCCACGCGAGCGCGTCGGGGGGCCGTCGTCGAAACGGCGCGCCGGGCGTTCGCGGGGCTCCCGTTCACGGCGGGGCGCGGGCGGCGGTTCGGGCGCCATGAGGAACGCCTCACCGTCACGCGACTGCACCGCGAGCGCGGCGGCGATGTCGGCGAGCGGAACGTCGTGCTCCTGCTCGTAGTCCTCGATCATCTTGCGGAACAACGCCAGGTTGTCGGAGGTCAGGCTCTCGGTGATCGAGTCGCCGAACTTGGACACACGCTGCGCGTTGACGTCGTCGACGCTGGGCAGCTGCATCTCGGCGAGCGGCTGACGGGTCGCCTTCTCGATGGCCTTGAGCAGGTGTCGTTCGCGCGGCGCCACGAACAGCAGCGCCTCGCCCGCGCGCCCGGCGCGACCGGTGCGGCCGATCCGGTGGACGTACGACTCCGTGTCGTGCGGGATGTCGTAGTTGACGACGTGGGAGATACGGTCGACGTCCAGGCCACGCGCGGCCACGTCGGTGGCGACGAGGATGTCGAGGGCGCCGCTCTTGAGCTGGCCGATGGTCCGCTCACGCTGGGCCTGCACGATGTCGCCGTTGATGGCCGCGGCCGAGAAGCCGCGTGAACGCAGTCGTTCCGCGAGGTCTTCGGTGGCCTGCTTGGTGCGCACGAAGATGATCATGGCCCCGAAGTCCTCGACCTCGAGGACCCGCGTGAGTGCGTCGAGTTTGCGCTGGTGCGCCACCTGCACGTACCGCTGCGAGATGTTGGACGCCGTCGACGTCTTCGACTTCACCGTGATCTCGACCGGGTCGTGCAGGTACTGCTTCGAGATCTTGCGGATGGCGCCCGGCATGGTGGCCGAGAAGAGGGCGACCTGCTTGTATTCGGGAGTGTCGGAGAGGATGCGCTCGACGTCCTCCTGGAACCCCATCTTCAGCATCTCGTCGGCCTCGTCCAGGACGAGGTAGGAGAGCTTGGACAGGTCGAGGGTGCCCTTCTCCAGGTGGTCGATCACCCGGCCGGGCGTGCCCACGACGACGTGCGCGCCGCGCCGGAGCCCCGACAGCTGGACGCCGTAGCTCTGACCGCCGTAGATCGGCAGCACGTGCAGGCCCGGAATGTGGGCGGAGTACTTGCCGAACGCCTCCGCGACCTGCAGGGCCAGTTCCCGCGTCGGCGCCAGGACCAACGCCTGTGGCGACTTCTGCGTCAGGTCGATCTTCGAGAGGATCGGCACCGCGAACGCAGCGGTCTTGCCGGTGCCGGTCTGCGCCAGGCCGACGACGTCGTTGCCGGCGAGGAGCGGCGGAATGGTGGCGGCCTGGATCGGCGAGGGCGACTCGTAGCCCACATCGGACAGTGCCTTCAAGACCCGATCGTCGATGTCGAGGTCGGCAAAAGTGGGGGGTTCGGGGTCACGCTCGATATCACTCATTGACCAGCAGTTTAGTGCACGAGTCCACACTGCAATGCCACGCCGCGGAAATACGCGGCGACCGGGACGGACGACGCCCCCGCGCGGTCGTCGCCTAGCGTGGACGGCATGGTCGATGTCGCTGTCATCCAGTTCGCTCCCGGTCAGGACAAGCAGGAGAACCTGCGCACCGTCCGCACGCTCGCCGCCGAGGCCGCTGGCCGCGGCGCGAAGGTGGTGGTGGCGCCGGAGTACGCGATGTTCACGGCGCCCCGAACGGACGAGCGGATCGTCGACTCGGCCGAGGCCCTGGACGGCGAGTTCGTCGGCGGGCTGGCCGCGACGGCGAAGGAACTCGACGTCCATCTGGTTGCGGGCGTCAACGAGGCGCTGCCCGGGGACGATCGCATCTCCAACACCCTCGTCGCACTCGGGCCCGGTGGCGACATCGTCGCCACCTACCGCAAACTCCACCTGTACGACGCGTTCGGCTACAAGGAATCCGACGTCATCCGAGCCGGGGAGATCGGCGCCCCGGAGACCTTCGCCGTCGACGGCCTCACGTTCGGCATGCAGACCTGCTACGACCTCCGGTTCCCCGAGGTCACCCGCCGGATCGTCGACGCGGGCGCCGATGTGCTGCTGCTGCCGGCGCAGTGGGTGCCCGGACCGCTCAAGGAGGATCACTGGTCGACCCTGATCCGGGCGCGCGCAATCGAGAACACCGTGTACGTGGCGGCCGCCGATCAGAGCGCGCGCACCGGCGCCGGGAACAGCATGATCGTCGACCCGATGGGCGTGACCCTCGTGTCGCTCGGCGAGCGGGTGGGCACCGCGGTCGCGGCCGTCGATGCGGAACGGATCACCGAGGTGCGGGAGAAGAATCCGGCCCTCGCCCTGCGCCGATTCACCGTCACCGAGATCTGAGCGACCCGATCGGGAGTAGCGTCGGAGACGAACAGTTCTCCCCGATCACGGAGCGTTCGATGTTGTACACCAGTCGCGCCGACGCCGGTCGCCGACTGGCCGCCGCACTGGACCACCTGCGTGGAACCGACATGGTGGTGCTCGGCCTGCCGCGCGGCGGCGTCCCCGTCGCCTTCGAGATCGCCGCGGCCCTGTCGGCACCCCTCGACGTCGTGCTCGTCCGCAAGCTGGGTGTGCCGTGGCAGCCGGAACTCGCGATGGGCGCCATCGGTGAGGGCGAATCCCGGGTGATCAACGACGATGTTCTCCGCATCGCCCGGATCAGCAAGACGTCGCTCGCCATGGTGGAGGCCAAGGAGCGCCACGAACTCGAGCGACGGGCACGGGTGCTGCGAGGCGGCAGGCCCCGGGCGCCGCTGAGGGGCCGCGTCGCCGTCCTCGTCGACGACGGCATGGCCACGGGCGCGACCGCGGCGGTGGCCTGCCAGTCGGTGAAGAAGCTGGGCGCGGCCCGGGTGATCGTCGCGGTCCCGGTGGCCGCGCCCGAGGCCGTCGGCCGGCTGCGCGTGACCGCCGACGAGGTGGTCTGCCCCTACACCCCAGCCGATCTCGGCGGCGTCGGCAACGCGTACGCCGATTTTCATCAACTCTCGGACACCGAGGTCACAGACCTGCTGGCACCCCACTGACGGTCGTTCTCGAGGAATCTTCAGCTCCAGTGCAACGTTCCCGGAGGCCCTGTCGATACACCGGACAGAGCACAGAACAGACTGCCTTTGGAGGATCTCGTGACCGTCTCTGCCGATACCGTCGAAACCGTCGTCACCGCGTGCCGCGACCGATTGGGCGACCCGTCCGGCTGGGTCACCTCCGATGCCTACCGGCACAGCCTCGCGCTCTGCATCATCGAATCGGTGCAGTCGAGCGCCGGGCACAGCGAGGTCGCCGTCGTCGACCGCTACCTGGCGTACCGGCGGGCACACCCCGACCAGCCCCTCACCGACGGCGCCCGCGACCTGCTCCGCACGTTCGAGGAGGCAGGCAGCTCGGATCAGTGGGCCGGCAAGGTCGGCTCGTACAAGCGGCGGTACACCGCCACCGGCGTGCCGATCGAGGCGCGTCACATCCAGTTGGCGGCGGAGCGGCTACACCAACTCCGCATCAACAGCATCGACGACCTTCTCGAGGCCGCCCGGGACGAGGCCGCCCTGGAGCAGATCCACGACGCGTGGATCGAGGTGTGCGGGGAGAGCAGCGACGTCACGTGGGCGCACTTCCTGATGCTGGCGGGGATCCCCGGGGTCCGGCCGAACCGGGTGGCGGACGTCTTCATCAGCGGCGCGCTCGGCATCTCGGACGCCACCGACGACGGCCACGCCGAGGAGATTCTCGCGGCGACCGCGACGGAACTCGGTGTCGATCCGGACCAGTTGAACTACGCGATCCGGCGCTGGCTGTCCGCCAACTCGCGTCGCCGGGACGAGGCCGCCTGAGTTATCTGGTTACGCCGAGTTACACTAATTTCCGCTGGTCACACAAGAAATACACATAACGGACATCGACCCTGGTGCGAAACTAGGACAAATGTGATCGAATGCACATCCGTCATGTCGTTTCAGTGGAGGGGTCATAGTGCGTGAATTCTCGGTACCGCAGTCGTTCTCAATTCCGGAGGACGCCTCCATGGCGGACACGGTCTTCCGTCATGCCGAGGAAGACCCGAAGTTCGTTCCGTTCAAGCGCCCGGGCGGCGGCGGCTGGGTAGACGTCACCGCCGCCGAGTTCGCGGAGCAGGTCTCCGCCGTCGCGAAGGGTCTCATCGCGTCGGGCGTCGAACTCGGCGACCGCGTGGCGATCCTGTCCGCCACCCGGTACGAGTGGGTCGTCATCGACTACGCGATCTGGACGGCGGGCGGGTGCACCGTCGCCATCTACGAAACGTCGGCGCCCGATCAGGCCAAGTGGATCCTCGAGGACTCCGGCACGTCGCTGCTGGTCGTCGAGAACGCGAAGCAGGCCGACGCGCTGAAGGTCGTCACCGACGCCGCGCCGGACCTGCGGGAGGTCCTGCAGATCGAGGGTGCGGGCGCGATCGAGGAACTGTCGAAGCGTGGCGAGGGTGTCACCGACGAGCAGCTGCACGAGCGTCGCCACCAGGTGCGCGCCTCGTCCCCCGCGACCCTCATCTACACGTCGGGCACCACGGGCCGCCCCAAGGGCGTGCAGTTGACGCACTCCAACTTCTACGCGGAATCGGCCGCGGTGAAGCTGGCGCTCAGCGACGCGATGTACGCGGGCAGGCGCACCCTGATGTTCCTGCCCCTCGCACACGTCTTCGCTCGCGCCATCTCGTTCGGGGCGTTCGACGCCAAGGTGACGGTCGCGCACACCGCCGACCTCACCACGCTGCTCGACCAGTTCGCCGCGTTCAAGCCGCACTTCATCCTGTCGGTGCCGCGCGTGTTCGAGAAGGTCTACAACTCCGCCAAGCAGAAGGCGTACGACGGCGGCAAGGGCAGCATCTTCGAGAAGGCGTCCGCCACGGCCATCGCGTACAGCGAGGCGCAGGACAACGGCGGCGCCGGGCTCGGTCTCAAGCTCAAGCACGCCCTGTTCGACAAGCTCGTCTACTCGAAGCTGCGCACCGCGCTCGGCGGCGAGTGCGACCGCGCCGTCTCCGGTGGCGCCGCGCTCGGTGCCCGCCTCGGGCACTTCTTCCGCGGCATCGGCGTCCCGGTGTACGAGGGCTACGGCCTCACCGAGACCAGCGCCGCCATCTCGGTGAACACCACCCGCGCGCAGAAGGTCGGCACCGTCGGGAAGCCGATCGACGGGCACGCGGCGAAGATCGGCGAGGACGGCGAACTGCTCCTGAAGGGTCCCGTCGTGTTCGGCGGGTACTGGCACAACGAGCAGGCCACCGCGGATTCGATTCGGGACGGCTGGTTCCACACCGGCGACCTCGGCTCGATCGACGAAGAGGGATACATCTCGATCACCGGCCGCAAGAAGGAAATCATCGTCACCGCGGGCGGCAAGAACGTCGCACCCGCGGTCCTCGAGGACGCCCTGCGCGCGCACCCGCTGATCAGCCAGTGCCTCGTGGTCGGTGACGGCAAGCCGTTCATCGGCGCGCTCATCACCCTCGACTCGGAGACCCTGCCGGGTTGGAAGGAACGCCACGGGCTGGCCGCCGACACCCCGGTGTCCGAACTGGTGAAGAACCCCGACCTGGTCGCCGAGATCGACGAGGCCGTCGCCGAGGGCAACAAGAAGGTGTCCAACCCGGAGCGGATCAAGAAGTACCGCATCCTCGAGGTCGACTTCACGCAGGAGACCGGTGAGCTCACGCCCACGCTGAAGCTCAAGCGCAACGTCATCCACAAGGAGCACGGCGCGGCCATCGAGGCCATCTACGCGTAAGCGGCTCCGCCGCCCGTGAGTGGTTACGGAGTCCCTGCACTCCTCAGCCGCTCACGGGCGCGCAGCGCCCAGAACGAAATCGCGGACCACCGCGGTGACGGCGGCGTGGACCTTCTCGTGCAGAAGGTCGTGTCCGGCGTCGTCGAATTCCCGTAGTTCGAGGCGCGGGATCCCCGCCGCCCAGTCCCGGACCGGATCGATCGGGGCCATGCGGTCGTCCACGCCGTGCACCGCGAGCAACGGCATCTCCAGCGATCCCAGCGCGTCCGCCGTCCGCTGCACGGCGGCCGTCTTCGGGGTTCCGCACAGAATCGCGCCCCGGAATCCGGAATCGCCGCGCAGGAGCAGTTCCATCGAGACGGCGGCCCCGAGGGAATGCCCCATCAGCACGCGCGGCACGTCCGGTGCGTGCTGCTCCGCCAAACGGGTGAGAAGAGCGGCGTCCTCCGCCAGCTCCGCGACGCTGCCGGGATGGTCGCCCTCGGACAGGCCGTGACCCGCCTGGTCGATTCCCCACACCCCGATTCCCACCGGCGTGAGGCCGCGCGCGAACCGGTGGTAATGCCCTGTGTGCTGTCCCATCCCGTGCAGAAACACCAGCTGGACGACGGGTCCTCCCACGCTCCAGTGCCGGTAGTGGACTCGTCCGGAGTGGCCGTCGAAGAAGGGCATGGCTGCCATTCTGGACGTGTCGCCCCTCGATGGCACAATCGGCCGGGTGAACTCACCGGCAGAACTGGGGACGTAGCTGTGTTCCTCCTCGACGACACCATCGTCTACAGCGCCAGCGACCTCGCCGCGGCCGCCACCTGCGAGTTCGCGTTGCTGCGCCGGTTGGATGCCACGCTCGGGCTGGGCGGCGCCACCGCCTCGGCCGCGTCCGTCGACGACGATCCGATGCTGCGACGGACGTCGAGTCTGGGCGACGCCCACGAACTTCGCCGGCTCGAGCAGTTCCGCGCCGAGTACGGCGACGGGGTGGTCACGATGGACCGGCCCGAGTACACCACCGTGGGACTGTTCGACGCGAACCTGGCCACCACGGAGGCGATCCGCGGCGGCGCCGACGTCGTGTACCAGGGCACGTTCTTCGACGGCCGCTTCCTGGGTTTCTGCGACTTCCTCGTCCGCGACGGCGACACGTACGCCGTCTACGACACCAAGCTGTCGCGGCACGCGAAGGTGTCGGCTCTCCTTCAGCTCGCCGCCTACGCGGAAGCGCTCGCCGGCAACGGAATTCCGACGTCCCCGGACGTCCACCTGCTGCTCGGCGACGACAGCGACTCGGCGCACCCGCTCGGCGACATCGTCCCGGTGTACTCCGCGCGGCGCTCGTCGCTCGAACGGATCCTCGACGAGCACCGCGACGAGCAGTCGGTCGCGGAATGGGGCGACCCCCGGTACACGGCGTGCGGCCGGTGCGACACGTGCACCCCGGAGGTCGAGCAGCACCGCGACCTCCTGCTCGTGGCCGGAATGCGCTCGACGCAGCGGAGCCGGCTGATCGCGGCCGGGATCGGCACTCTCGACGCCCTCGCCGCGCACGAGGGCAGCGTCGAGGGGCTGCCCGAGCGCACCCTGGAATCGTTGCGCGCCCAGGCTGCCCTGCAGTTGCGGCAGGAGTCCTCGGGCACCCCGGAGTTCCAGCTGTACGCCCCGCAGGCCCTGGGTGGGCTGCCGGAACCGGACGACGGCGACATCTTCTTCGACTTCGAGGGAGACCCGTTGTGGGCCGAGAACGGTTCCACCGACTGGGGTCTCGAATACCTCTTCGGCGTGGTCGAGGGCCCCGCCGACGCCGCCGTGTTCCGGCCGTTCTGGGCGCACGACCGCGCGGAGGAGCGGCAGGCCCTCGTCGACTTCCTCGACTACGTGACCGCGCGGCGTCAGCAGTACCCGAACATGCACATCTACCACTACGCCGCCTACGAGAAGTCGGCGCTGCTGCGACTGGCGGGGCGGCACGGCGTCGGCGAGGAGACCGTCGACACCCTGCTGCGCGACAACGTCCTCGTCGACCTGTACCCGGTGGTGCGCGGGTGCCTGCGGGTCGGCGAACGGTCCTACAGCATCAAGAAACTCGAGCCGCTGTACATGCCGGAGCAGCCGCGCGACGGCGACGTCACCAACGCCGCCGCATCGGTGGTCGCGTACGCCGACTACTGCGAACACCGCGACAACGGCCGCGACGAGGCGGCCCGCGAACTGCTGCAGGGCATCGCCGACTACAACCGGTACGACTGCGATTCCACGCTGCGGCTGCGCGACTGGCTGATCGGGCAGGCGCGGACGCACGGCGTGGCGCTCCGGCCGCCGGGCGACGGGCCCACGCCGGTGACCGAGGAATGCACGCCCGCCGAGGCGGCGTTGCGCGCGTTCGCCGGGCACGGACCGAGCGAGCACCGGGAACACGACCAGCAGGCCGCCGCACTCATGGCGGCGGCCGTCGGCTATCACCGGCGCGAGCGGAAACCGTTCTGGTGGGCGCACTTCGATCGGCTGGTCGTGCCGCACGACGAACTGTCCGACGTCCGGGACGTCCTGGTGGTGTCGTCCGCGGTGATCGAGGAGAACTGGCACAAGAGCAGCCCCCGGCAGCGCAAGCTGCGCCGGCGTCTCGAGCTCACCGGCCGGTTCGGGACCGGGAGCACGGTGGGGCCCAAGACCACGATGTACGCGCTGTACGACACTCCCGCGCCGGAGGCGGTCGCGGGCGACAATCCGCAGCAGCGGGGAACGTGCACGGTCAACGTGCTGGAGGTCGGGAAGGACGGCCGCCGCCGCGACGTGGTGATCGTCGAAGAACTCCTGAACGGTGAGGAGTACGGCCAACTTCCGACGGCGATCACCCCGGGGCCGCCGATCACCACCGACCGCATCGAATCGGCGATCGCGGTGGCCGCGGACGGGATGTGCTCACCGTTGCCGGAACTCCCACTGTGCGCGTCGGTGGACATCCTGCGGCGGTCCGATCCGCGCACCCGCAGCGGGAATCCGCTCCCGCCCGTCGACGGCACGGACTACTCGGGCGCGATCACCGCGGCCCTGCTCGACCTCGAGGACTCGTACGTCGCGGTGCAGGGTCCGCCCGGCACCGGCAAGACGTACACCGGGGCCCGGGTGATCAAGGCACTCGTCGAACAGCACCACTGGCGGATCGGCGTGGTCGCGCAATCACATTCGGTGATCGAGAACATGCTCGGGGGCGTCGTGAAGGCCGGGCTCCCCGCCGAACTCGTCGCGAAGAAGGACGGGCGGCATCGCGCCGCGACGTGGACCGACATCAGTTCCAACGACTATCCGGGCTTCATCGATCAGGCGGAGGGGACGGGCTGCGTGATCGGCGGGACCGCCTGGGACTTCGCGAACACCGACCGCGTGCCACCCGGCAGCCTCGACCTGCTGGTCATCGACGAGGCCGGGCAGTTCGCTCTCGCCAACACCATCGCGGTGGGCGGTGCGGCCCGCAATCTCCTGCTGCTCGGCGATCCCCAGCAGCTCCCCCAGGTCAGCCAGGGCACCCACCCGGAACCGGTGGACGCGTCGGCTCTCGGGTGGCTCGCCGAGGGGCACGGGGCGCTGCCCGCGAGCCGGGGCTACTTCCTGGAACGCACGTGGCGGATGCATCCTCAGCTGTGCGCTCCCGTCTCGACGCTGTCGTACGACGGCAAGCTGCGTTCGCAGGAATCGGCCAGTGCCGCACGGCGGCTCGACGGCACGGCCGCCGGGGTGCACACCGTCTTCGTCGACCACCAGGGCAACGCCACCCAGTCCCCCGAGGAATCGCGGGAAGTGGTCAACCGGATCACGAAGCTGCTCGGATCCGGCTGGACCGACCCCAGCGAGTTCGAGGGCACCCGCCCGCTCGACGAGTCCGACATCCTGGTGGTGGCGCCGTACAACGCGCAGGTCGGGTTGATCGAACGCGATCTCGCCGCTGTCGGCCTCGACAAGGTCGAGGTGGGCACGGTCGACAAGTTCCAGGGGCGGGAGGCGGCCGTCGCCATCGTGTCGATGACCGCGTCCGCGATCGAGGACGTGCCGCGCGGCATGTCGTTCCTGCTGTCGCGGAACCGGATGAACGTGGCGGTCTCACGCGGCAAGTGGGCGGCGATCATCGTCCGCTCGGAATCGCTGACGCAGTACATGCCGAGCACCCCGGAAGGGCTGACCGAGCTGGGCGCCTTCATGCGGCTCACCGGTCAGCCGAAGCACTGACCTTCGCCGCGGTAGGTGGGGACGGCGGTGCGGGATCCGTCCGACTCGACGACGTGCACCTCGGTGAACCGCTCGCACAGTTCGCCGGCCTTCGCGTGCCGGAACCACACCCGGTCGCTGATGCCGAGATCGGCTGCCGCTTTTCCGGTCACGGGGGTCTGCACCTCGCCGGCGCCCTCGTTGCGCAGTAGCTTCAGGCCCGTCGGCCGCATCGGTGCGGGCACGCGGCTGCGCCCGGCGGGTCCGGAGGCGATGTAGCCGCCGCCGAACAGCGTCGCGATGCCGGGTGCCGGCCGCCGGACCGTCGAGAGCGCGAAGTACAGCGACGGGTGCGGGCGGAACGAGCGGTAGCGGTCGAAGAGCGTGGGCACGTACAGACCGGAACCGGCGGTCACCTCCGTCACGACCGGGTCGGCGGAGCTCACCTCGAGCGAACCGGTGCCTCCGCTGTTGACGATCTCGAGCGCCCCGACCTCCGACTGCACGGCGTTCACCACGGCGCCGCGACGGGTCGCGAGTTCCCTGGCGGACGCCCGCTTCATCCAGCCGATCGGCGGACTCGAGTCGGGCAGTCCCGCGATCTGCGCTTCGTAGAACATGACCCCGACGACGGCGAACCCGCGCGCGGCGGCGCGTTTCGCGAACGCGGCGACGGCGGACGGTTCGCGGAGCGGGGAGCGGCGGACCCCGATGTGGACGGGTCCGAGCCGCAGCGACGCGTCCACGTCGATGCACAGCCGGGCCCGGTGGGACGTGGTGCCTGCAGCGGCGGTAATGAAGTCGAGGTGGTCGTCGCTGTCGACCATGAGGGTGATCCGGTTCAGCAGTTCGGGTTCGGCCGCCACTGCGGCGAGGGCGCCGCGGTCGGCTGTCGGGTAGCCCATGAGGATGTCCTGCGCGCCGTGCCGCGCGAGCCAGATCGCCTCGCGGAGGGAGTACGCCATGATCCCGCGGAAGCCCCCGGCCGCGGTGAGGTTCTCACCTAGCGCGACCTGGAGTACCGCGCGGCAGCGGACGGATTTGCTGGCGACCCGGACCGGGGTGCCGCCGGCGCGCCGGACCAGGTCGGCGGCGTTGGCGCGCAGCGTCGGCAGGTCGAGCGCGGCCAGCGGCGGGTCGATCTCGGTGGTCGAGGCGATGAGACGGTCGAGCGTGGGCGTCACAGTTCGTCCAATCGTCGGGCATCGATCTGCGAGCCAGTCAACCATCGAGTTGGACGATTGTCCAGATCAAGGGCGCCGGGTCAGGCCTGCTCGACCGCCTTCGCCGTGATCACCTGCACCATCTCGTCCAGCGCCGCAATCATCGCCTCGCTGTCCCGGTCGACGAGCCACCGCAGCACGAGCCCGTCGAGCATGGCCAGCCCGAACCGCGCGATCGCCTCGACCGGAGTGCCCCACCCGACGCCGGCGATCCGGGCGCACTCGGCGAGGAACTCGATCGCCTCCTCGTCCATCGTCCGGTACTGCTGACCGGCGATGTCGCCTGCCCGCTCGCTCCCGGACGCCCGGTGCCGCAACGCCTGCGCGGTGATCTCGTACGTCAGCAACTGACGGTCCGGGGTGGCCTCGATGATCGGCCACATCCCGCTGATCCCGATGTGGAGCAGTTCTCGCAGACCGTCGATCCCGCGCAGGTCCGGCGCGTGCCGCACCTGACCGAACGCCAGCCGCATCGACGCGCTGAGCTGCAGGACCAGGCTCTCGCCCATCGCGGCGAGGAGCTCTTCCTTGCTCTCGAAGCAGTAGTGCACCACACCGAGAGAGACACCCGCCTCCTCCGCCACGGCGCGCACCGTGACCGATGCGACGCCGCGCTGCTCCGCGATGGCCAGCGCCGACTCGACGAGTTGGGCACGACGTTCATCCGCAGGAAGCCTGTTCAGCATCCTCTGATCGTAGAACCTGAGGGGGGATCCCCCGCGACCAACACGGACGCCCGACCAACCCGGCATTTGCCTGGACGATCGTCCAGGTTCATGATGGGCGAATGGCACAGGACACATGGCGCAACTGGGCGGGCACCGAGACGGCGAACCCGCTGCGCTTCGCGACCCCACGCTCGGTGGCGGACCTCTGCGCACTCGTCGGCGGTGCCGCGCGGCAGGGACAGCGGGTCAAGGCCGTGGGGTCGGGCCACTCCTTCACCGGGGTCGCCGTCACCGACGGCATCCTGGTCAGCCTCGACGCCCTCACCGGCATCGAATCCGTCACCCTCGACGAACCGGCGGGCGCCCTTGTCACCGTCCTCGCCGGCACGCGACTGCACGATCTGAGCGAGCAACTCTGGCACCGCGGCCTGGCCATGATCAACCTGGGCGACATCGACGTGCAGTCCGTCGCGGGTGCGCTGTCCACCGGAACACACGGCACCGGAGCGCGTTTCGGAGGTCTCGCAACCCAGGTCCGCGCCCTGCAGGTGGTGCTGGCGGACGGCTCGGTGGCCGACTGCTCCCCCACCGAGAATCCCGAACTGTTCGAGGCCGCACGCCTGGGTCTCGGCGCGGTCGGCATCATCGCGAAGGTCACGCTCCAGTGCGTGCCGAACTACGTGATGCACGCCGTCGAGAAACCGGAGTCGCTCGATGCCACCCTCGACCGCCTCGACCACGACCGCGCCACGGTCGACCACTTCGAGTTCTACTGGTTCCCGCACACGCGCCGCGTCCTGACGAAGCGCAACACCCGGTTGCCCGGCGACACCCCGACGTCCCCGCTGCACCCGGTCCGCGCCTACGTCGACGACGAACTGCTCTCCAACATCCTGTTCGAGGGCATCAACAGGGTGGCGAGCCTTGCGCCGTCGACGATTCCGAAGATCAACCGGCTCTCCTCCCGCATGCTGAGCCCGCGCGAATTCACGGACCGCAGCTACCGCGTCTTCGCGTCGGAGCGCCGGGTGAAGTTCCGCGAGATGGAGTACGCGGTACCCACCGAGGCACTGCCCGACACTCTCGCGGCGATCGACGCATGGGTGGAGAAGTCCGCCTTCACGGTCGCGTTCCCCGTCGAGGTCCGCTTCGCCGCGGGCGACGACGTGTGGCTGTCGACGGCGAACGGGCGGGACACGGCGTACATCGCGGTGCACCAGTACCACCGCCGCGACCACGAACGGTACTTCTCCGCCGTCGAGGCCATCGCCCGGGAGGCGGACGGGCGACCGCACTGGGGCAAGATGCACGGCCGCACCGCCGAGGACCTGCGGCCCGCATACCCGAACTTCGACGAGTTCCTCGCCGTGCGCGACAAGTACGATCCCGGGCGAATGTTCGACAACGCGTACCTCCGGACCGTCCTCGGTCGCTAACGTGGGATAGGTGGCCCCCAGTCGATCTTTCGACCGTCGCAACTTCCTTCGCGTCGCAGGTGCCTCCGGGGCCGCGGCGTTCGGTGCCGCGATGCTCGGCGCCTGCGGGGAACGCCTGCACGATCCGGAGGTTCCGCCGCTGCCCGACGGCCTGTCCGTTCCGAGCGGCGGGGCGGTGTCCGAGTTCGCGCCCGTCGACAAGGCGACGTGGCGTGTGCAGGGGGATCCGCTGGTCGCCCCGACCGGCGACGGCCCCCTCGCAGGCATGCGACTGGCCGTGACGGACCTGTATGCCGTTGCGGGACAGCAGATCGGCGCGGGCAGCGGGCGAAGACTCGCCGAGGCGCCCGTCGAAACCGGTACCGCCGCGGTGGTGGCGCGCCTCCTCGGGCAGGGCGCCCGCGTCGTCGGTCTCGCGCAGACCGACGACCTCGGTTACGGACATTCCGGCGTCAACCGGCAGTTCGGGACGCCGCCCAACCCCCGCGCCGAGGACCACCTCCCCGGCGGCGCGACGTCGGGCGCCGCGAGTGCGGTCGCGCAGGGTGCCGCCGACATCGGATTGGGCGTCGACACCACCGGTTCCGTCCGCATCCCGGCGTCGTATCAGGGCCTGTACGGCTTCGCGCCGTCCCGGGGCGCCGTCTCCACCGACGGACTGTTCCCGCTGTCCCCCACGTTCGACACCCCGGCATGGGTGTGCAGCGACCTCGACACGCTCGTCGCGGTGTCCGGCGCCGTCCTCCCCCTCACCGCGGAGACCCCGTTCCGCGGCGCGCTCACCTCGGACGGCATCAACGCCGTCGCCGAGGCGGCGGCGCTCGGCGCGGTGCGGCGCGCCCTCACCGCATGGGAGAAGAGTTCCCTTCCGCGGCTGACGTGGACCGACACGGACATCGGGCGGCTGCCCGACTGGTACGACGCCGTCGTCGATGTACAGGGCTACGAGGCGTGGCGGCTGCACGGCGAGTGGGTGAGCCAGGCGATGTCGTCGCTCGGCGACGAATCCGGCCGCAATTTCGCCGACGCCAGCCGCATCTGGGAGACGACGTACGGGCGGAAGCTGACCATGCTCGCCGAGGCGTCGCAGACGATCACCGCGTATGTGGGTGACCGCCTGCTCCTGCTGCCCGCGACGTCGTCCGTCGCCCCCGAGCGTGCGAGCGACCCCGGCGGCGGACGGTTCCGGAACACGATGCGCGCCACCGGCATGCTCACGTGCCTGGCGTCCATTTCGGGACTGCCCAACGCGACCGTGCCGTTGCGCACCGACGACGGGGTTCCCGTGGGCCTGTGCCTGGTCGGGCCGTACGGCCGCGACCGCGACGTCCTGGCCGTCGTCGCGAGTCTCGGCGACACGGGGCTGACGGACTGACGACCGGGCCGTCAGCCGCGGAGCAGTTGCGCCTTGCGCGCGTCGCTCGCGAACGACGCCGTGATCGAGTTGCGGGCCAGGGTGTCCCGCTCGGCGTCGGTGAGACCGAGCTGGTCCCGAAGTTGCGCGAAGTTGTCGTCGACGTACCCGCCGAAATACGCGGGGTCGTCGGAGTTGACGGTGACGAGCAGACCGGCCTCGAGCATGGCCCGCAGGGGGTGCTCGGACAGCGAGTCGACGACGCACAGCCGCACGTTCGACAGCGGGCACACGGTCAGCGGCACTTCCTCGTCCACCAGGCGCGCCACCAGAGCCGGGTCCTCCAGCGCCCGTACCCCGTGGTCGATGCGCTCGGCGCCGAGCAGATCGAGCGCCTGCCAGATGTACTCCGGCGGCCCCTCCTCGCCCGCGTGGGCGACCACGTGCAGCCCCTCCGACCGGGCGCGGGCGAACACGTCCTCGAACAGCGACGGCGGGTTGCCCACCTCGGCCGAGTCCAGTCCGAGCCCGACGATCGGTGTCTGCAACCGGATGATCTCGGAGAACACTTCCTCCGCCTCGTGCACGGGACGGTCGCGCAGGATCGCGGCGATGGCGGCACTGCTGAGACCGAACTCCCGCTCGCTGGTGTTCACCGCGTCCATGATCCCGTCGAGCACGTCGTGCAGCGGGACACCACGATTGACGTGGGCCTGCGGGTTGAAGAAGAACTCCACGTGCGCGACGCCGCCCGCGGACGCCCGCGCGAAGTAGGCGCGGGTGAGGTCCGCGAAGTCCTGGGCCGTCCGCAGCACCTGCATGTTGGCGAAGTACAGGTCGAGGAACGACTGCAGATCGGTGAACTGGTACCGCGAGCGGAGATCGTCGAGGTCCGCGTACGGCAGCGGCACGGAATTCCGTTCGGCCAGCGCGAAGATCAGCTCGGGCTCGAGGGAACCCTCGATGTGCATGTGCAGCTCGGCGACGGGAGAGCTCACGGGTGGATACCTGCCTTTCGCACCACCTAGGCAGCGGTGTCGCGGTCGACGATACGGACGAAGCCGTCGCCGTCGATATTCGCGGTGTCGCCGGTGTGAAACCAGCCACCGGTGAACGTCTTCGCGGTGACCTCGGGGCGGTTCCAGTAGCCGCGGCTGACTCCCGGACCGCGACACAGCAATTCGCCGACCCCGCGGCCGGCGTCGGGCCCGAGGAGCGCCACCTCCATCCCTCCGAACGCGACGCCGACACTGCCCGCGTGTGTCAGAGCGCACTCGTCGGGCAACGCCAGCCCGGCGCCGCACGTCTCGGTCATGCCCCACCCGAGGAAATGCCGGGCCTCGGGGAACGTCCGCCGGAGGAGTTGCGACTGGTCGAGGGACAGGCCCGAGCCGGTGTAGTCGATCCAGCGCACCGCGCGCCGGCCGAAACTCGTCACCCGTGAACTCTCCACGGCGCGCAGGAGCACGGCGGGCGCCGCGGTGAGCACGTCGGCTCCGGTGCCGCGCCACGACGCCGCGTCGGTACTCCCCGTCAGCAGCACCGTCCCGCCCACGACCAGCGTCGAGAGCAGTTCGACGAGCGATCCCACGGTGTGCAGTTCGGGTTCGACGAGGAGATTCCGCAGTCCCTCGGAGCTGAACCCGCGTGCATGGAGCACGGATTCGATGGTCGAGAGCACGTTCTCGTTGCTCAGCTCCACACCCTTCGGAGACTCCGACGGGCCCGGCGTGTACGACAGCAGCACCAGCTCGTCCGGGCTCGCCCCGTCGTCGATGAACGAGATGCCTTCCGGCAGTTCGCCGTCGAGGGTCAGCACCGACTGGCTGTCGGCGAGCACCTGACCGGTCCGCGCGTCGTCGAGCGCCGGGCTCACCCCGACCGGCACGCCACCGGCGAGCAGCACCCCGAGGAACGCCTCCACCCAGCGGACCCCCATGGGCTGCCGGACCGCGACCCGGTCGCCGATCTCGACGCCCTTCGACTTCAGCCCGCCCGCCACCCGGGCCGCGGACGTCCACAGTTGCGAGAACGTGAGCGACCGGCCACCGTCCTCCTCGACGGCGACCCGGCCCGCGTAACGGTGCACGGAAATGTCGAGCAGTTCGGTGAGCGACGGGTTGAGGCCGCCGTACCGGAGCAGGCCGTCACGACCGCGGACCACGCGATCGTCGTGGAAGAACGGACCACTACTCGGGTACTCGACGAGGGACGACGACATCTGCACCTCCGCTGCGCGACCGGGACGTTTGCCACGACTATATGACGCCCGTCACAGTTGCGGGGAGCGGATCGCCGACGCCTACCTGCCGCGGTACGTCGCCTTGCCCGGTCCCACGTCGAGGAAGCTGCGTACCGCACCCCGGAGGTCCTCCGTCTCGAACAGCGCCCCCGACACGTCGGGGGTGATCGAGTCGGCGTGCGCGACTCCACCCGACCGCCACGCGGAGATGATCTGCTTCGTGGCGTCGTGTGCGCGCGTCGGCCCGTCCGCCAGGCGTGCGGCGAGCGCGCGGGCCTGCGCGTCGACGTCCTCGTGGACGGCGTTGACCACACCCCAGGCGTGCAGCGTCGTCGCGTCGTACAGGTCGCCGGTCATCACCAGTTCCCGGGCGCGGCCGGATCCCGCCCGCTCGGCCAGCCGCTGCGGACCGCCCATCGACGGGGTCAGCCCCACCACCGTCTCGACGAGTCCGAACTTCGCCTTCGGCGCGGCGAGGATGATGTCGCAGGCGAGGGCGATCTCGAAGGCGGCGGTCAGCGTCAGTCCGTGCGCCGCGTACACGACCGGGCACGGCAACGCCTCCAGCGGATGGCAGATCTCGGCGAACAATTCCTGCCACAGGTCCGCGCCCTGCTCCGCGGTGAGCCCGTCGAACACGTGGACGTCCACCCCCGCGGAAACCACCTTGCCCTCGGCGCGCAGCAGCACCGCGCGCGGCGGGTCCTCGGCGAGCGCCGCGACGTCGGCCTGCACGGCGTCGAACATCGCCTGATCGAAGAGGTTCAGTGGGCCGTGGGCGAACGTCAGGATCGCGATCTCGGCGCCGGCGTCGGTGCGGACACGCTCGAGTCGGGTGGGATGCGCGGCGGCAGGCTCAGTCATGCGGCCAGACTGCCACACCCGTTCCGCCTACGATCGGGGTGTGGACTCGCTGCGTGCGGCGCTGGCCGAGGTCGTCGGGGAACGGTTCGTGACCGTGGACGCGGACGTGCTCGCCGCCCGCGCCACCGACCACACCGGACGCTACAGCGGGCGGGCGAGCGCACTGGTCCGGCCGGCCGATGCCGCGGAAGTCTCGGCCGTACTGGGCATCTGCCGCCGGGCCGGGATGAAGGTCACGGTGCAGGGCGGCCGCACCGGACTCGAGGCGGGCACGGTTCCCGAACACGACGACGTGCTGCTGTCGACGGAACGGCTGACCGCGGTGGGCGCCGTCGACCGCGAGAATCTGCGCGTCACCGTCGGCGCCGGGGTCACCCTCGCGGCGGTACGCCGCGCCGCGTCCGACGCCGGACTGCTGTTCGGCGTCGACCTCGCCTCCCGCGATTCCGCGACAATCGGCGGCATGGCGTCGACCAACGCCGGTGGGCTGCACACCGTGCGGTACGGCCACATGTCCGCGCAGGTGCTGGGCCTGGAAGTCGTGCTCCCCGACGGGGCGATCGTGCGGCGCAGCATGCGGGTGGGCGCCGAGAACTGCGGATACGACCTGCCCGCGCTGTGGGTCGGCAGCGAGGGCACCCTCGGTGTGGTCACGGCCGTCGATCTGGCGCTGCACCCGGTTCCGGAGTTCCGGGTGACCGCCCTCGCCGGCTTCGCGCACCTGTCCGGGTTGATCGACGCGGTGCACGTCGTCCGGCGGCTCGACGGGGTGGATGCCGTGGAGATGCTCGACGGCCGCGGGCTCGAATTGGCCTCGGCGCGGCTCGGTTTCGCGGTTCCCACGGGTCTGCCGTGGTATCTGCTGGTGGAACTGGCCGGCGACCGCGACCTCACCGGCGAACTCGCCGACGCGCTGGAGCGGTGCGCTCCCGCCGACGAATCCGCCGTCGGGATCGATCCCGCAGGCCGCGCCCGGGTGTGGGCGGCGCGGGATGCGTTCGCGGACGTGGTCGGATTGTTCGGCCCGCCGCTGAAGTTCGACGCCGCGCTCCCGCTGGACACCCTCGCCGCGTTCGTCGCCGACGCCGTCGCGCTGGTGACGAGCCGGGCACCCGACACGATCCCGGTGCTGTTCGGGCACGTCGCCGACGGCAACGTCCACCTCAACGTGCTGAACTGCCCCGACGAGTCGGTGCTGTACCGGCCGGTGACGGAACTGATCCGCGATCACGGCGGCACCATCGCCTCCGAGCACGGTGTCGGCGCGCACAAACGCAACTACCTGGACCTCGCGCTCAGCGGCGAGGACATCGGCGCGATGTGGACGATCAAGCGGGCATTCGACCCCGATGACTACCTCAACCCCGCAGTGATGTTTCCCGACTGGCTGCGTCGTCCGCACTGACGCCGGGTTTCTTCTCCCGCAACGGTCGCGCGAAACACACCGAGGCGAGGAAACCGATCAGCAGAACGGCGGCGGGCAGCCAGATCGACTGCGACATCGCCGTGGCGAACGGTTCCTTCACGAACTCGGGCATCTCCCCGACTCCGGCCTCCTGGCTGTCGGCGTTCAACCCCTGCGCGGACAGGCGGGCCGTGATGAGCGCGCCGATCGCGGCGCTGCCGAGGACCGCGCCGACCTGGCGGGTCGTGTTGTAGACGCCGGCCCCGGCGCCCGCCTGATGGGGCGGAAGGTTGTGGGTGGCCGTGGCCGCGAGCGGCGACCAGATACACGCGTTGGCCAGGCCGATCAGCCCGATCGGCAGCAGCAGTTCCCAGATCGCCACGTCCGGCGACATCACCATGGACAGCCAGCCGAGCGCGATGGAGAACAGCAGGAACCCGGCGCCCGCGATGTACCTCGGGTGGGTGCGGTCCACGAGTTTGCCGATGAACGGGGCGAACACACCGGTGAGGACAGCCATGGGCACGAGCAGCAGAGCCGACCGCGTGGGCGACAGACCCCGGACCGCCTGCGTGTAGAACATCAAGGGCAGCACCATCGCGGTGATCGCGAATCCCATGGCGGTGATCGCCACGTTGGCGAGGGAGAAGTTGCGGTCCTTGAACAGTCCCAGCGGCAGCAGCGGCTCGTTCTTGTTCCAGGACTGGTACCAGACGAAGACGCCGAGCAGGACGAGGCCTGCGGCGATCGACGCGAGCACGGTCGCCGACCAGTCGTAGGAACTGCCCTCCTGGATGCCGAACACGAGGAAGAACATGCCGAGCGCGCTGAGCACGACGCCGGGGATGTCGAACTTGTGCTCGTGGGTCTCCAGCGCGGGCACGAGCCGCCAGGCCAGCACGAACGCGATCACGCCGACGGGGACGTTGACGATGAAGATCCATTCCCAGCCGAGGTTGTCGACGAGCACGCCGCCGGCGAGTGGTCCGACGAGGGTGGCGACACCCGCGACGGCACCCCACAGACCCATCGCGGTGCCGCGGCGGTCCGGCGGGAACGTCCGGGTGATGACGGCCATCGTCTGCGGCGTCATCAGTGCGGCGCCGAGTCCCTGGAACACGCGCGCGACGATGAGCATGGTGATGGTGCCGGAGAGGCCGCACCACAGCGACGCCCCGGTGAACAGGACGAGCCCGATCAGGTAGATGTTCTTGGGGCCGAAGCGGTCACCGAGGCGGCCGGTGACCAGCAGCGGCACCGCGTACGCCAGCAGGTAGGCGCTGGTGACCCAGACGACCTTGTTGATGTCGGTGTGCAGGTCGTTCATGATCGCCGGGTTCGCCACCGCCACGATGGTGCTGTCGACGAGGATCATGAAGAAGCCGATGACGAGGGCCCACAGCGCGGGCCAGGGATTTCGGTGCTCGGGTGGTGCGGTGCGCTCGGTGTCCATCATCAATCCTTTGCTGAACCGGACGGGATCCGGCGTGAGTGTGTCAGTCGTTCGACGAGTTCCGGGGAGAGCCACGGCAGGGCGCCGGAGTCGATGTCGGTCACCAGGGCGCTGAGCCATTCGTGCTCCGCGCGGGCGACGGTGACGAGGAATTCGTTGCCGAGGAGGAAGATCCTGGGGATCTCGGTGGAGCAGGCGAGCGCGGCGGCGGCGTCGAGTTCGTCGATCTCGCGGGTGAGGTGATCGAGCCGTTCCCGGAGCAAGTCCACCACGGTGTGCGCGTCGACGTTGTGCGCCTCCGCGAGTGCGAGCGGGAACTGCGGGTACTCGGGCACCGGGGTGGCGAGCATGTCGCTCACCCGGTGGACGAGCGCTTCCCTGCCTGCGTCGGTGACCTCGTACATGGTGCGTTCGGGCCGGTTTCCCGCCCGGTCGGTGCCGGTGGTGCGCACCAGTCCTTCACCTTCGAGCCTGCTCACGGTGTGGTACAGCGACCCCGGCCGGATCTTCACCACGCGTCCGCGGCGGGCGGCGGCGAGTTGATACATCTCGTACGGGTGCATCGTGCGCTCACACAGCAGGCCGAGGATGGTGACGCCGAGCGGCGTGAGTGCCACGGTCACCACCTTTCCACTACTCCGAACCGAATACTCCATGTGGAATATACCGTCCGGGGCGGGCGCGAACAAGCGGCTACCGTGGGCCCCGTGGACTCCCATCACCTCGACATCATTCGGCTCGCCTGGTCACGCGAACTGGGATTGCCCGACGACGCGCTGACCGCCCGGCCGGATGCCGACGACCGCGCGGTCCGGGTGGCCGACGACACCGACACGATCCGATTCCTGCGCCTGGGCGAGACGTCCGCGCTCGTCGGACCGCGGTGGGCGATCGAGCGCGCCGACGGGCACACGGCGGAGGAACTGACGGAATCCGCGACGCTGCTCGCCCTCACCCAGGACCGGTCCGGACGGTGCGCCGGCCCGGTCGTGCTCGCGTACGGCACCGACTACCAGGATCCGGTGACCGGCCGGCCACCCCTCGTCTCCCACGAACGCGACCACGTCCGGCAGGTCGAGGCGGCATGTCCCCCGGATGACGTCGCCGAGGCCCGGGTGGCGGACCGCGAGCGGTGGTTCACGATTCTCGACGACGCGCAGCAGCCGGTCGGGTGCGCCGGGTACACCGAATTCCAGGGCTTCCTCGCCGATGTCGGCGTGCTCACGGCACCGGAGTTCCGGCGCCGGGGACTGGGCGCCACGGTCGCCGGGATCGCCACCGACGACGCACTCGACTCCGGCCTGATCGCCCAATGCCGTTCACCCCGCGGCAATCCGGCCACGCGCGCGCTCGCAGCCCGCGTCGGGTACCGGGAACTGGGAACGTACGCCGAGGTCACGATCTCGCGAAGTACGCTCTGAGACGACATCGAAGGACGGGAACGAGTCGACCATGACAGACCGAACGGCAGAACCGCACGGCACGGCAGGCGCCTACGTCGAACCCGGCGCCGAGTTCACGCGCGACACCCACTACATCGCCACCCGCATCACGGCCGACGGTCGCGACGGCTATCCCGTCGAGCCCGGCCGCTACCGCCTCGTGGCCGCCCGCGCCTGCCCGTGGGCCAATCGCGCGGTCATCGTCCGGCGACTGCTCGGACTCGAGGACGTGGTGTCGATGGGGCTGTGCGGCCCCACCCACGACGAGCGCAGTTGGACCTTCGATCTCGACCCGGGCGGGCTCGACCCGGTGCTGAAGATTCCGCGCCTGCAGGACGCGTACTTCGCGCGCTTCCCCGACTACTCGCGGGGCATCACCGTGCCTGCCATCGTCGACGTCCCCACCGGGCAGGTGGTCACCAACGACTACCCCCGGATCACCCTGGACCTGTCGTCGGAATGGACGCGGTACCACCGCGAGGGCGCCCCGGACCTCTATCCCGAACCGCTGCGCGACGAGATTGACGAGGTCGCCGATCTCGTGTTCCGCGACGTGAACAACGGTGTGTACCGGTGCGGTTTCGCCGGATCCCAGGAGGCGTACGAATCCGCCTACGACCGCCTGTTCGCCCGCCTCGACTGGCTCGAGGAGCGGCTGACCGACCGCAGGTACCTCGTCGGGGACACGATCACCGAGGCCGACGTGCGGCTGTTCACCACCCTGGCACGGTTCGACGCGGTGTATCACGGGCACTTCAAGTGCAACCGGAACACACTCGACGAGATGCCCGCCCTGTGGAGTTACGCGCGCGACCTCTTCCAGACGCCGGGGTTCGGCGACACCATCGACTTCACCCAGATCAAGCAGCACTACTACATCGTGCACACCGACATCAATCCCACGCAGATCGTGCCGAAGGGCCCCGACCTGTCCGGCTGGCTCACGCCGCACGGCCGTGAAGGGCTGGGCGGCAGGCCGTTCGGGGACGGCACGCCGCCGCCTCCGCCGAAGCCCGGCGAGGAGGTCCCGGCCGGGCACGGCGCGTGATCGGGCGGGTCTAGGCGCCGGCGTAGGTGCCGAAACTCCAGAACACACCCTCGGGGTCGCGGCAGGTGAATCCGCGCGAGCCGTAATCCTCGTCCCGCAGGCCACGGACGATCGTGGCACCGGCGGCCACCGCGCGTTCGTGGAGGGCGTCGGGGTCGTCGACGACGAGGTACACCGACCCCGTCCCCGGCGGGAGGTCGCTGATCACCGAGTCCTCGCTGGGCGAGCCGAGCATGATGCCGCCGCCCTTCGGCCAGGCGAGTTCGGCGTGGTCGACCCGGTCGCCCTCGCCGTACACCGCCTTCTCGTCGAATCCGAACGCGTCGACGAGGAAACGGATCGCGGCCCGGGCGTCGCGGTAGACGAGGGTGGGCCACACATACGTGGTTCGTGTCGAAGTTGTCATGTCATCACAGTGCTCCGTCGTCGTGCTCCGGGTCTTGGACGAATGAGAACGGGTCGATCTCCCGCCACCGCGACGGGGCGACCCCCGCAAGGTCGCGCCAGTCCCGCGCCATGTGGGCCTGGTCGTAGTACCCGCACACCGCGGCCACGTCGGCGAGGGTCGCCCCGTGGGCACCCTTGAGCATGCGGTGCGAACGATCGAAGCGGGACAACCGCACCACGTCCTTGGGTGTCACGCCGTACTCCGCCACGAACCGGTTCATCAGATGCCTTCTGCTCCAGCCGACCTCGTGCGCGACGTCGGCGACCCGGACGCGGCCGCCGGCGACGAGCAGGTGCCAGGCGCGGACGAGATGCGGGTCGATCTCCGCCGGCTGGGCGCGGCGCGTGAGGATCTCGTCGAGGATCGCGAACCGCCCGTCCCAGCAGGGTTCGAGCGACAGCCGCTCCGTCAGCTCCCCCGCATCGGACCCGAGCAACTCCTCGAGGCCGACGACCCACGCGCCGAGGGCGGCGGTGGGCACGCCGAGCAGCGCCCGGGCGCCGAGCGGACTGAGCGCCAGCTGGACGCCGTGCTGGTTGCCGTCGTGCCGGATCGTGACCGGCGACGTCGCGATGCCGCTGGCCAGAGTGTCGTACCGCCCGGGCGCCTGCCCGGGCGCTGCCTGGGCGGCGATGTCGAGGGGCCCGTCGATCGTCACGATCACCGTCAGGCAGGGCGAGGGCAGACCGAGATGGATGCCGGGCTCGAACCCGGCCAGCCGGTAACCGTCGTACCCCGAGACCAGCTCACGCAACGGCGCCGCCGGGCGCCGGAAGGCCCCGGACGAGACTGCGGTATCGCTGCCGGCGACGCTCACGACACCAGCCTAGGCAACGGTGCCGACACCGGCCACGGCGTTCGCTCACCTACAGTCGGTGCCAGCACACACGAAGCACTAGGCGAGACGGGAGCCCCGATGGCTGGCAATGGTGGACCGGTGGAGAAGGTACTGGTCTCGGTCCTCGACAACGGAAGCCGACTCCAGGCGCCCGCGGTGGCCAAGTACGTCGAATGGGTCCGGCGTTCGCACCCCGGTGAGTCGCCCGCGCAGATCGTCGAACGCATGGAGAAGATGTTCCTGCTCGCCGTGACGGGCAGCGGCAGCGCGGTCGGCGCCACCGCCGCCATTCCCGGCGTCGGCACCGTCGCGTCCATCGCGGCGGTCGGCGCCGAATCGGCGTTCTTCCTGGAAGCGGCGGCGCTGCTCACGCTCGCTGTCGCGTCGGTGCACGGCATCTCCGCCGCCGACCACCAGCAGCGGCGCGCGCTGGTCCTGTCGGTGGCCCTCGGCGAATCGGGCATGGAAATCGTCCAGAAGGCGACGGGCGTGACAGCGAAGAACTGGGCGAGCGCCATCACCAGCCGCATCCCCGGCCCCACGATGAAGGGCATGAACAGCACCCTGGTGCGCAAGTTCATCACCAAGTACGCCGCCCGCCGCAGCGCGCTGGTCCTCGGCAAACTGGTGCCCGCCGGCATCGGCGCCGCGATCGGCGGCGCCGGCAACCGGGCGATCGGCAAGGGCGTCATCAAGAACTCGCGGGAGGCGTTCGGTCCCGCCCCGGCCCGCTGGCCGGACGAGCTCCGCGCGATCGAAGCGTAACCTAGTGGGCGAAGTGCTGTTCCGTCGAACGCCCGCCGCCCTTTTCGCTGAGTTCGGCACACACTTCCTCGATCGCCTCCGCGACGAGGGTACCCAGGTCGGCGCTGAAGCCCTCGCGCACGACGATGCGCAGAACCGCCACGTCCTCCGCGTCGGCGGGCATCGTGTACGCCGGCACCTGCCACCCCCGCGCCCGCATCTCGTGTGACACGTCGAAGACCGTGAACCCGGGATCGCCGACCAGTTCGAACGCCAGCACCGGTATGTCGGTCCCGTCCGTGATCAGGGTGAAATAGTCGAGCTCGGCGATGCGTTTGCCGACGCGGACCGCGGTGTCGCGCAGCGTCTCCATGATCGACCGGTAGCCGGCCCGGCCGAGTCGCAGGAAGTTGTAGTACTGCCCCACCACCTGATTGCCGGGCCGCGAGAAGTTGAGAGTGAACGTGGGCATGTCGCCGCCCAGGTAGTTGACCCGGAACACCAGCCCCTCGGGAAGGTACTCACGCTCACGCCACACCACGAACCCGATACCCGGATACGTCAACCCGTACTTGTGACCACTCACGTTGATCGAGGCGACGCGCGGAACCCGGAAGTCCCACAACAACTCCGGTTGCAGGAAGGGGACGACGAAGCCACCGCTCGCCGCGTCCACGTGGATCGGGACGTCCGGGCCGCCGGACGCGGCGAGCGCGTCGAGAGCTGCCGCGATCTCGGCCACCGGCTCGAGCTCGCCCGTGTAGGTGGTGCCCACGATCACGATCGCACCGATGGTGTTCTCGTCGACCGCGTCCCGCACCTGCTCCGGAGTGATGACGTAGCGGCCCTTCTCCATTGGCAGATACTTGGGCTCGACATCGAAGTACCGGCAGAACTTCTCCCACACCACCTGCACGTTGCTGCCGAGCACCAGATTCGGCCGGGCCGTGTCCTTCCCCGCCGCCTCCCGCTTCGCCCGCCACCGCCACTTGAGCGCGAGACCACCGAGCATCACCGCCTCGCTCGAACCGATCGTCGAGACGCCGGTGGCGCTGGCCGGGTCGGTGGTCGACAGGTCGGGGGCGTGGAACAGGTCGGCCACCATCGACACGCAGCGGGCCTCGATCGCCGCCGTCGCGGGGTACTCGTCCTTGTCGATCATGTTCTTGTCGAACGTCTCGGCCATCAATTTGTCGGCCTCGGGATCCATCCACGTGGTGACGAACGTGGCCAGGTTCAACCGGGAACTGCCGTCGAGCATCAACTCGTCGTGGATGAACCGGTACGCGGCTTCCGGATCGGTCTCGTCGTCCGGCAACCGCAACGCCGGAAACGGGTCGATCGACAGGCGCCCGGTGTACGCGGGAGAGATGACGTCGCGCTGGTGATGATGATGGTGCTTGCTCATGTGCGTTCCCAATCGATTGGTGTCGGCAAGCGCCCGTCGCGACGCCTGTACGTCAGTTGGTGAATCTCGGCACGGCAGCCCAGTAGGGTCGGAACAGTTCCATTCGATTGTGGCAGGGGAGGACGGGTTGACCACAGCAATCCCGGGAAGTGTCGCGGCGCCGATCGAGGTGCGGGGGCTGTCGAAGCGCTTCAAGAACGTCGACGCGGTCACGGACCTCGGCTTCACCGTGCCGCAGGGATCGATCACCGGGTTCCTCGGGCCCAACGGGTCGGGCAAGACCACGACACTGCGGATGATCCTCGGTCTCGTGAAGCCGACGTCCGGGACGTCCACGGTCGCCGGGGTCCCGATCCGGTCGCTCACCGATCCCGCGCGCACGGTCGGCGCCGTCCTCGACTCGCAGAGCCTGCACCCCAACCGGACGGCACTCGACCACCTGCAGGTGTACGCCTCCGCGATCCGAGTTCCGGACGCCCGCGCACGGCAGGTGCTCGCACTCGTCGGGCTCGAGGACGTCGCCGGCCGCAAGGCGGGCGGTTTCTCCCTCGGCATGCGTCAGCGGCTGTCGCTGGCGACGGCGCTGCTCGGTGATCCGCGGATCCTGATCCTCGACGAACCGGCCAACGGACTCGACCCCGAGGGCATCGCCTGGCTGCGCGAGTTCCTGAAGGGCTTCGCCGCGTCCGGTCGCACGGTGCTGATCTCGAGCCACATCCTCCGCGAGGTGGAGCAGACCGTCGACAATCTGGTGATCGTCAGCCGCGGCTCCCTCGTCTATCAGGGGCGCATGGAGGAGTTGCGCAAGTCGCAGCAGAGCCGGCTGCTGGTCGCGTCGTCGAGCCCGGCCGCGCTGGCGACCGCCCTGGCCGCGAGGGGAATCGTCGACGCCCGGTCGCTGGCCGACGGGCGCCTCGCCGTGGTGGGTGCGTCCCTCGAACTCGTCGAGTCCGTCGCAGCGGGCGCCGGGGTGACGATCTTCGGGGCGGTCGGCGATCACATCGATCTCGAGCAGCTCTTCCTGTCGATGACCGCAGGACAGTACGTGGCCGGCGCGAGCCCTGCCGCACCCGCGGGGTACGGCACACCGCCGGTGTACGCTCCCCAGCCCGGATACACCGCACAACCGGGTTACGCCCCCCAACCGGGCTACGGTCCACCACCGGGCTACGGTCCACCGCCCGGCTACTCCCCGCAACCGGGCTACGGCCCGCCACCACCCGCACACCCCCAGCACGGACCGATGTCCGGAGGTCCGCGATGACAACGCTGCTCACCGCGGAATTCCGCAAGGTCACCACATTGCGCTTCTGGTGGATGCTCGGTCTGGCACCGCTGATCGTCGGAATGTTCTCGAGCGCGATCACCCTTCCGGTGATGCGCGCGTTCACCGACGCGTTCGAGGCCGATCCGAACGAGGCCAACCTCGCCGCCACCCTGTTCGGACTCGCCGTCGCCGTCGCCCTCGTCGTCCTGTTCGCCGCACTCTTCGGGGCGGTCAACGTGGGCACCGAATTCCGGTACAAGACGCTCACCACCACGTTCCTCACCGCCCGCGGCCGGGACGGGGTGATCGGCGCCAAGCTCGCCGTCACCGCGGCGTTCGGCTTCTTCTACTGCCTCGTGGTCGAGGTGGTCAGCGTCGCCCTGCTGCTGACGTTCGGAGGTGACACGTTCGAACTGCGCGGATCCCTGTTCGCCATGCTCGGCGCCGCCCTGATCTGCGCCACGCTCTGGGCGCTCGTCGGCGGCGGCGTGTCGATGCTCACCGGCTCGTCCGTGGGAAGCTGCATCGCCCTCGTCGTCTGGTACACCCTCGGCGAGATGATCCTCCGCTCGATCCTCAGCGGAATCGGCATCGGCGCCGTCGGCAGCATCCTCCCCGTGTCCGCCACCCTCGGGACGGTCGCCAACGCTGCCGCAGGCAACGAGATCGACTGGCTGACGCTCTGGCCTGCCGCACCCCTCGCCCTGCTCGGGTGGACGGCGGTCCTCGTCGCGGGTGGCTGGGTGCTCACCCGGCAGCGCGACATCACCTGACACCGCGCCGGATACCGGCCCTGTCGGTACCCGGCGCTAACGTGGACCCAGTGGTAGGTGAGAGTGCGTCGTCGGTGATCGAACGGGAACAGACGCTGGAGCGGGATCAGGCACGGCCGGGCTGGATTCGACGGCTGAGCGGTGAGTGCTGGGCGCACCGCCGCGTCGCACTCGGCGCCCTCACCGTGACGGTGATCGCCGCGGGCATCGACATCTCGTTCCCCCTTCTCACCAAGTACGCGGTCGACGCCGCGGGCTCCGGTAGCGCCACCCGGGTGATCGGCACCGCCGCGCTGCTCATCGCGCTGCTCGCGTGCGTGCGGTTCGGCTGCCAGTACGGCCGCCGGATGCTCGCGGGCAAGCTGTCCCTGGACGTCCAGCACGACCTGCGGCTGGGGCTGCTCGGCGCGCTGCAACGGCTCGACGGGCGGGGGCAGGATCAGATCCGCACCGGCCAGGTGGTGTCCCGGTCCATCACCGACCTCCAACTGGTGCAGGGACTGCTCGCGATGGTCCCGCTGTCGGCGGGCGCGCTGCTCCAATTCGTCCTCGCACTCGCGATCATGGCGTGGCTCTCGCCGCTGCTGACCGTCGTCGCGCTGGTGATCGTTCCCGCGGTCTGCCTCGTCGTGTACACGATGCGACCGAAGCTGTTCGCGGCCACCTGGTCGGCGCAGCAACGAGCGGCCGACCTCGCGCAGCACGTCGAGGAAACCGTCACCGGTGTCCGCGTGGTCAAGGGCTTCGGCCAGGAACGCCGGGCCGTCGACCAACTCGAGGACCACAGCCGGGCGCTGTACGCGGAACGCCTGCGCGCCGCCCGGATCAACGCGCGCTTCGCCCCGACCATGGCGGCGCTGCCCCAACTCGGCCTCGTCGGCGTCATCGCGATCGGCGGCTACCTCGCCCTGCACGGGACCATCACGATCGGCACGTTCCTCGCCTTCGCCACCTACGTCGCCACGATGACCGGCGTCACCCGCACCCTGTCGTCGGTCGTGATCATGGCCCAGCTGTCCAGGGCCGCCGTCGAGCGCGTGTACGAGGTGATCGACGCCGAACCGGAGGTCGCGGACCCACCGCATCCCACCGCGCTGCCCGGCGGACCGCTGGGTGTGGACCTGCGTTCGGTGACGTTCGGGTTCGACTCGGAGCGCCACGTCCACCGCGGGCTCGACCTGCGTATCGCACCCGGCGAGACGGTCGCGGTGGTCGGCACGGCCGGTTCCGGCAAGACCGCGCTGTCGCTGCTGCTCCCCCGCTTCTACGCGCCGTCCTCGGGGTCGGTGTCCCTCACCTCCGACGGCGAATCGTTCGACGTGTCCACCCTGAGCGCCGAGCAGTTGCGCGAAGCGGTCGGCCTCGTGTTCGACGAACCGTTCCTCTTCTCCGACACCATCGCGGCCAACATCGCACTCGGCAGGCCCGACGCCACCGCCGAGGAGATCAGCGCCGCCGCCACCATGGCCGCCGCCGACGAATTCGTCTCCGCGCTGCCGGAGGGCTACGACACCGTGGTCGGCGAACGCGGTCTCACCCTGTCTGGCGGCCAGCGGCAGCGGATCGCGCTGGCACGCGCACTCCTCACCGACCCGCGAGTGCTGATCCTCGACGACGCCACGTCCGCCGTCGACGCCACCACCGAGGCGTCGATCTTCGAGGCACTGCGCGCCAACCGCGGCCGGACGGCGCTGATCCTGGCGCATCGCCGCTCCACGCTGTCGCTCGCGGACCGCGTCGCCGTGCTCGACGACGGACGGATCGTCGATTCCGGCACCGTCTCCGAACTCGACGAACGATGTCCGCTCTTCCGCGCACTGTTCGCCTCCCCCGACGGCGCGGGCCCCATCGACGTCAGCGTCCCCGCTCCGAGCGAGGCCGTGCCGTATCGGCGCGTGCCGTCCGAGTCCGAGTTGTGGCCGGAGGACGCCGAGGAATGGGACGGCCCCGTCGCGGCCGCCTCGTCCGGCCGCACCCCGGCCCTCGGCGCGGGTCCCGGCGGCCGTTCCGGCGGCGGACCGATGGCGGGCGCGCTCGGCAGCGTGGCCGCCACCCCCGAGCTCCGGGACGCCGTGAGTGCACTCCCGCCCGCGGTCGAGAGCCCGGGCATCGAGACGCGGAACCTGCGCCTCCCCGAACCCGACTTCCGGCTGTCGCGGATCCTGCGGCCGGTCCGCGGCCTGCTCGTGGCCGTCGTCGTCTGCCTCGCGCTCGACGCGCTGGCGGGGATCGCGTTCCCGTCCATCGTCCGGTACGCGATCGACCACGGAGTCGTCCCGCAGGACGCCGCGACGCTCTGGACCGCCGCGGGGGTGGGCGTCGCACTAGTCGTCGCAGGCTGGCTCGTCGTCGCCCTGATGACCGTGCTCACGGCGCGGGCGGGTGAACGGGTGCTGTTCGGGTTGCGGGTGCGCAGCTACGCCCACCTGCAACGACTCGGGCTCGACTACTACGAGCGTGAACTGTCCGGCCGCATCATGACGCGGATGACCACGGACGTCGACGCGTTGTCCTCGTTCATCCAGACGGGGATGTCCACCGCCGTCGTGAGCGTGCTGACCGTCCTCGGCATCTCCGTCGCCCTCGTCGCCACCGACGTCACGCTCGCGCTGGTGGCGCTCGCCGTCATCCCGCCGCTGCTCGTCGCGACGCTGATCTTCCGCCGGATCTCCTCGGTGGCCTACACCGTCTCGCGGGAGCGGATCTCCCTCGTCAACGCCGACTTCCAGGAGAACGTCGCAGGGCTCCGCGCCGCCCAGGCCTACCGCCGCGAAGAGTTCGCCGCCCGCCGGTTCGCGGAGCGGGCCGACAGCTACCGGCGCAGCCGCATGCGGTCGCAGCGCGCGATCTCGCTGTACTTCCCGTTCATCGCGTTCCTCTCGGACCTCGCCCTCGCCGCCGTGGTGTTCGTCGGTGCGCACCAGGTCGCGGGCGGCCACACCACCACCGGGACGCTCGTGGCCTTCGTGCTGTACCTCGGGCTGCTGTTCGGGCCCATCCAGCAGCTGTCGCAGGTGTTCGACGGTTATCAGCAGGCCAGTGTGGGCCTGCTCCGTATCGGGGACCTGCTCCGCACACCCAGTTCCATCGAGCGGGCGACCTCCCGTGACGATCTCCAGCCGATCGCCGGGCATCTGCGCGGCGAGCTGTGCCTGCGCGACGTCGGGTTCCGCTACCAGGGCGCGGACAGCGACGCCCTCACCGACATCGACCTGCACATCCCCGCCGGCACCACCGTCGCGCTCGTCGGCCGGACCGGCGCGGGCAAGTCGACCATCGTGAAGCTGCTCGCCCGCTTCTACGACCCGACGTCGGGGGCGGTGCTCGTCGACGACGTGGACCTCCGCCGGTACCCGCTCGGCGAGTACCGCGGACGGCTCGGCGTCGTCCCCCAGGAAGCCCACCTGTTCACCGGCACCGTCGCCACCAACATCGCCTACGGACGCCCCGATGCGAGCCGGGACGAGATCGAGGACGCGGCCCGGGCGGTCGGAGCATTGGGCACGATCGCCGAATTGCGGGGTGGGATGCATCACCCCATCGGCGAGCGCGGGCAGGGCCTGTCGGCGGGCCAGCGCCAGCTGATCGCGCTCGCTCGCGCCGAGCTGGTCGACCCCGATCTGCTGCTGCTCGACGAAGCGACCGCGACCCTCGATCCGGCCACGGAGCAGGTAGTTCTCGAGGCGAGCAGCCGTGTGACACGCACCCGGACGTCGGTGGTGGTGGCCCACCGGCTGGCCACCGCGGCCCGGGCGGATGTGATTCTCGTCATCGACAAGGGGCGGGTGGTGGAAACGGGATCGCACGCCACTCTGCGCTATGCCGGTGGCCACTATTCGGGACTGTGGGATGCGGCGGAGACCGGGGCGGGGAATAATCGCGGGGCGAGAACCGTCATCGATGGTGACCCCATCGGTTGGCCGTGAGACAGCTCACACGTGCAGGCCTGGCGATCTACACGTCACACGCGAGGGCTAGTCTCATGTATATAGGCGCTCTGATCGGGTACCGAAATAGAAACGAGGCGAACACCTGCCGTGAGCAGCAGCTCTACATCCCAGTTCGGACAGAACCAGTGGCTGGTTGACGAAATGTACCAGCGCTTCCAGGACGATCCGTCGTCCGTGGACGCGAGTTGGCACGAATTCCTGACGGATTATTCTCCCGACGCAGCCGCCGCCAAGGCAGGCGCAGCCAACGGACACGGCACGAACGGCACCACCACCGCCGCACCGGCTGCCGCTCCCGCCACGGCTTCGACTCCCCCGGTTTCCGAGTCCGCGACCGCACCCCAGCCTCAGACCAAGCCGGCCAACGGCGCCGCAGCCAAGACTGCACCCAACGGTGCAGCCCCGAAGGCCGCCGCCCCGAAGACCGAGGCCCCCGCGAAGGCCGCACCCGCGAAGGCCGCCCCGGCGAAGGACGCGAAGGCGTCCGCCCCCGCGCCTGCCGCCGACGAGTCGAAGGTTCTCCGCGGTGCAGCTGCTGCCGTCGCGAAGAACATGTCGGCCTCGCTGGCCATTCCGACCGCCACCAGTGTTCGCGCCATCCCTGCGAAGCTGATGTTCGACAACCGGATCGTCATCAACAACCACCTCGCCCGTACCCGCGGCGGCAAGATCTCGTTCACGCACCTGCTGGGTTACGCGATCGTGCAGGCGGTCAAGGCGTTCCCGAACATGAACCGGCACTTCGCCGAGATCGACGGCAAACCCAACGCGGTCACCCCCGCACACACCAACCTCGGCCTGGCCATCGACCTGCCGGGCAAGGACGGCAACCGATCCCTCGTCGTCGCCGCGATCAAGAACACCGACACCCACAACTTCACGCAGTTCTACAGCGCCTACGAGGACATCGTCCGGCGCGCGCGTGACGGCAAGCTCACCGCCGAGGACTTCTCGGGTGTCACGATCTCGCTCACCAACCCCGGCGGCATCGGCACCGTGCACTCCGTGCCGCGCCTGATGAACGGCCAGGGCGCCATCATCGGTGCCGGCGCCATGGAGTACCCGGCGGAGTTCCAGGGCTCGAGCGACGAGAAGATCGCCGAGATGGGCGTCGGCAAGCTCATGACGCTGACCTCGACGTACGACCACCGCATCATCCAGGGTGCGGAGTCCGGCGACTTCCTTCGGACCATCCACAAGCTGCTGATCAGCGACGAGTTCTACGACGAGATCTTCCACTCGCTGCACATTCCGTACGAGCCGGTCCGCTGGCGCCAGGACGTCTCCGAAGGCGCGGTCGACAAGAACACCCGCGTCCTCGAACTGATCGCGGCGTACCGCAACCGCGGCCACCTGATGGCCGACACGGACCCTTTGCAGTTCGTCAAGGACAAGTTCAAGAGCCACCCCGACCTGGACGTCACGACGCACGACCTGACGCTGTGGGACCTCGACCGCGAATTCAAGGTCGGCGGATTCCACGCCCAGGAGAAGATGAAGCTGCGCGACGTGCTCAGCGTGCTGCGCGACGCGTACTGCCGCCACGTCGGTGTCGAGTACACGCACATCCTGGAGCCGGAGCAGCAGCAGTGGCTGCAGGACCGGGTCGAGGCGCACCACGTCAAGCCCACGGTCGCTCAGCAGAAGTACATCCTGAGCAAGCTCAACGCCGCCGAGGCGTTCGAGACGTTCCTGCAGACCAAGTACGTCGGCCAGAAGCGCTTCTCGCTCGAGGGCGCCGAATCCGTCATCCCGATGATGGACGCCGTCATCGACCAGGCCGCCGAGCACCAGCTCGACGAGGTCGTCATCGGCATGCCGCACCGCGGCCGCCTCAACGTTCTCGCGAACATCGTCGGCAAGCCGTACTCGAAGATCTTCACGGAGTTCGAGGGCAACATGAACCCGGCGGCCGCTCACGGCTCCGGCGACGTGAAGTACCACCTCGGTGCCGAGGGCACGTACATCCAGATGTTCGGCGACAACGACATCACAGTGTCGCTGACGGCCAACCCGTCGCACCTCGAGGCGGTCGACCCGGTCCTCGAGGGCCTGGTCCGCGCGAAGCAGGACATCCTCGACAAGGGTGAGGACGGCTTCACCGTCCTGCCGCTGATGCTGCACGGCGACGCCGCGTTCGCAGGGCAGGGTGTGGTGGCCGAGACGCTGAACCTGGCGCTGCTACGCGGCTACCGCACCGGCGGCACCGTGCACATCGTGGTCAACAACCAGGTCGGGTTCACCACGGCCCCGGAGCACTCGCGTTCGTCGGAGTACTGCACCGACGTCGCGAAGATGATCGGCGCGCCGATCTTCCACGTGAACGGCGACGACCCCGAGGCCTGTGTCTGGGTCGCCCAGTTGGCTGTCGACTTCCGGGAGAAGTTCCAGAAGGACGTCGTCATCGACATGATCTGCTACCGCCGTCGCGGTCACAACGAGGGCGACGACCCGTCGATGACGCAGCCGGCGATGTACGACGTGATCGACACCAAGCGCAGCGTCCGTAAGAGCTACACCGAATCTCTGATCGGCCGTGGCGACATCTCGCTGAAGGAAGCCGAAGACGCCCTGCGCGACTACCAGGGTCAGCTGGAGCGGGTGTTCAACGAGGTTCGCGAACTCGAGAAGTACACGCCGGAGCCCAGCGAGTCGGTCGAGCTCGACCAGGTGCTGCCCACGAAGCTGAAGACGTCGGTCGACGAGTCGGTGCTCGAGCGGATCGGCGACGCATTCGTCAACCTACCCGAGGGCTTCACCGTGCACCCGCGTGTCAAGCCGGTCATCGAGAAGCGCCGCGAGATGTCGCGCGAGGGCAAGATCGACTGGGCCTTCGCCGAGCTGCTCGCGTTCGGTTCGCTGGTCGACCAGGGCAAGATGGTTCGCCTGTCCGGCCAGGATTCGAAGCGCGGCACGTTCACGCAGCGTCACTCCGTCCTCATCGACCGCAAAACGGGTGCCGAGTACACCCCGCTGCAGAACCTCGGCAGCGAGAACCCCGGCAAGTTCCTGGTCTACGACTCCGCGCTCAGCGAGTTCGCCGCCGTCGGCTTCGAGTACGGCTACTCCGTGGGCAACCCGGACGCGCTCGTGCTGTGGGAGGCGCAGTTCGGTGACTTCGTCAACGGTGCGCAGTCGATCATCGACGAGTTCATCTCGTCCGGTGAGGCCAAGTGGGGCCAGCTGTCCGACGTCGTGCTGCTGCTGCCGCACGGTCACGAGGGTCAGGGTCCCGACCACACGTCCGGTCGCATCGAGCGCTTCCTGCAGTTGTGCGCCGAGGGTTCGATGACCGTGGCCGTGCCGTCCACGCCGGCCAGCTACTTCCACCTGCTGCGTCGCCACTCGCTCGACGGAATCCGCCGCCCGCTGGTCGTCTTCACGCCCAAGTCGATGCTGCGCAACAAGGCTGCCGTCTCCGACGTCGAAGACTTCACCACCGGGAAGTTCCGCTCGGTGTTCGAGGAGCCGACGTACGAGACGGGCGACGGCGAACGCGACAAGGTTCGTCGTGTCCTCCTCGTCAGCGGCAAGCTGTACTGGGAGCTGCTGGCGAAGAAGCAGAAGGACAACCGCGAGGACATCGCGATCGTCCGCATCGAGCAGCTGTACCCGGTTCCGAGCCGTCGTCTCCGTGAGACGCTGGACCGCTACCCGAACGCCACCGAGTTCCGGTGGGTTCAGGAGGAGCCGGCGAACCAGGGTGCGTGGCCGTTCTTCGGTCTCGCTCTGCCCGAGTTGCTGCCCGACAAGCTGTCCGGAATCAAGCGCATCTCGCGTCGTTCGATGTCGGCACCGTCCTCGGGTTCGAGCAAGGTGCACGCTGTGGAACAGCAAGAGATCATCGATGAAGCCTTCGGCTGACGAGCGTGAAACGGCTGAAGCCTTCGGCTGAATAGCTGATTGACTGATCTGCCACTGAGCCGGGTCGAGTTCACTCCACGGAGTGAACTCGGCCCGGCTTCGTGGTTTCCGGACCGGTAGCCCGCTCCCGCGTGTCCCCCGGCCAGACGCACCCCTTCTCTGCGCACGCACCCCTTGTCGCGCCCGAAACGTTTGTTGCCAGGGTGGTCGTGAGACACATCGTGGCAGGGGCGCGGGGAAGCGAGTGATGCATGATCGACATCGAGATCGGACGCACCCCGACCGGCGGGAGGCAATTCCCGATTGCCTTTCGGCTCGAGTTCATCCACCAATGGGATGCTGCGACCGCTCGGGGCGCCAGGACCAGGTTGCTGCGCGAGCACAACCTCACCCGGGCCACCGTGCGGCGTTGGCTGCGCAGCCGTGACGAGGGAGAATTCACGGG
>NZ_JBHVEY010000009.1:123692-389611 GCF_042802055.1 Rhodococcus sp. NPDC057529 | reverse complement strand
GTGGTCAGCCACCCCGAGAAGAAGGCGACCACCGAGGTGGGCGCGCCGGGCAGGGGACGCAGGGCGTTGGCGGCGAGTGCGGCACCGACGGCCTGCCGGAGAACGAAGCCTCGGGTCATACCCCCAACCGTAGAACATGTTCTAATGAGATGGTTGCCCACCCCCGCTTGTGCCGACCGGATCGAGAACGACGCCGAGCGGCCTCGCGCCGGCCCTCCGCCGCGCGGACCTCGCGGTTCTACAATTCGTTGGACCAACTTCTAGAACGTGTTCTAACATCGGTTCATGCAGCGACTCAGCGGTCTCGACGCGTCCTTCCTCTACCTCGAAACGTCGACGCAACTCCTTCACGTCTGCGGCGTCATCGTCCTCGACGTCTCGACGGTTCCGGGTGGATACACGTTCGCCGGACTCAAGGCCGAACTCGGCGCCCGCACCGAGGCGATTCCCGCCTTCCGGCGCAAGCTGCAGGACTCCCGGTTCAACCTCGACCACCCCGTGTGGGTCGAGGACGCCGACTTCGACATCGACCGGCACTGCCACCGCGTCGCCCTTCCCGCCCCCGGCGGCCGCGACGAGCTCGCCGAACTGTGCGGCGACATCGCGGGCATCCCCCTCGACCGCGCCCGGCCGCTGTGGGAGATGTGGGTGATCGAGGGGCTCGAGGACGGTTCCGTCGCCGTGATGTCGAAGATGCACCACGCCGGCGTCGACGGGATCACCGGCGCGAACATGATGGCCCAGCTGTGCGGCCTCGAACCGGACGCCCCGCGGCCCGACCGCGACGACTCCGCCGAGAGCGCGGGGCAGGCGAGCACGCTCGACATCGCCGTGGGCGGGCTGCTCGCCGTCGCGTCCCGGCCCGCGAAACTGCTGCGTATCGTCCCGCAGAGCCTGACGGTGCTGCCCCGCTGGATCGGCCGGGCCCGGCGCGGCGAGGCGATGCCCGCGCCGTTCACCGCACCGCGCACGTCCCTCAACGGCACGCTGACCAGCCACCGCAATCTCGCGTTCACCCAGCTCGACCTCGACAAGGTCAAGACGGTCAAGAACGCGTTCGACGTCAAGGTCAACGACGTCGTCCTCGCCCTGTGCTCGGGCGCACTGCGGAAGTACCTGCACAGCCGCCGGGAACTGCCCGACAAGTCACTGGTCGCGATCGTCCCGGTGTCGGTCCACGGAAAATCGGACCGGCCCGGCACCAACCAGGTGTCCGGGATGTTCACCCAACTCGGCACCCAGATCGAGGATCCCGCCGAACGCCTGCTGGCGATCGGCGAGCACAACTCGACGTCCAAGGAACACAACGAGACCCTCGGCGCGAGCCTGCTACAGGACTGGTCCCAGTTCGCCGGTCAGGCCGTGTTCGGCACCGCGATGCGCCTCTATTCGACCCTCGGCCTGGCGGAACGGCATCCGGTGGTCCACAACCTCGTGATCTCCAACGTGCCGGGACCGTCGGTCCCGCTGTACTTCCTGGGCGCCCTGATCCGGGCGATGTACCCGCTGGGCCCGATCTTCCACGGCGCGGGCCTCAACGTGACGGTGATGTCGCTGAACGGTCAACTCGACGTCGGTCTGATGAGCTGCCCGGAACTCGCGCCCCACCTCTGGGACCTCGTCGACGCGTTTCCGGCGGCCTTGGACGAGCTCGTCGAGGCAGCGGGGAACCGGCCGTGAACCCGCCGGTGCGCTGCGCGAATCCCGAAGAGACGTAGAGTCAGCTGTCATGTCCGAAGTCACCGACGACGCCTCGTCACCCGTCCCCGCCGAAGAACCCGGCAGGCAGGTAGTACCCCTGCTCGCACCCCGGGACGGCGTGCCCGACGTGGTGACCACGGCGGAGGGTGTCGCGAAGGCCGCGGCCGCGCTGAGCGAGGGCACCGGGCCGCTGGCGGTCGACGCCGAGCGGGCGTCCGGCTTCCGCTATTCGGCGCGGGCGTATCTCGTGCAGCTGCGCCGGGAGGGCGCGGGGACGGTGCTCCTCGACCCGATCCCCACCGCCGCCGATCTCACCCCGCTGGCGGAGGTGATCAACCCGCTGGAATGGATCCTGCACTCCGCCGACCAGGATCTGCCGGGGCTGGCGGAGATCGGCCTGGCGCCGGCGACGCTGTTCGACACCGAACTGGCGGGGCGCCTCGCCGGGTTCGAACGGGTCGGCCTCGCCGCGATCGTCGAGCGGACGCTGGGCCTCGAACTGCGGAAGGGGCACGGCGCCGCCGACTGGTCGAAGCGGCCGCTGCCCGACACCTGGCTGAACTACGCGGCCCTCGACGTCGAGGTTCTGGTCGAGTTGCGCAACGTGATGGCGGCAGAACTCGAGCAGCAGGGCAAGAGCGAGTGGGCGGCGCAGGAATTCGAGCACATCCGGCTCGCCGGGCCACCGCGGCCCAAGCCCGACCGCTGGCGGCGCACGTCGCACATCACGTCGCTGAAGAACCAGCGGCAGCTCGCCGCCGCGCGCTCGCTGTGGCAGGCCCGGGAGGACCTGGCCCGCAAACGCGACGTCTCCCCCAGCCGGGTACTTCCGGATTCGGCGATCATCGACGCCGCGACCAAGGATCCCCGCAGCATCGATGCGCTGCGGGCGCTGCCGGTGTTCGGCGGTCCCCGGCAGCGGCGGCATTCCCGGATCTGGCTGCAGGCGCTCGAGGATGCCCGGGCGCTGCCGGATTCCGAACTCCCCCCGAAGACTCCGCCGTTCACGGGGCCGCCGCCCGCGAGCCGGTGGGCGCGGCACGACCCCGACGCTGCCGAGCGGCTGACGGCGGCCCGCGCCGCGCTGGCCGCCCTCGGGGCGGAGGTGTCGGTGCCGGTGGAGAACCTGGTGACCCCGGAACTCGTCCGGAGGCTGTGCTGGGACTGGGCGGCGCCCGAGGACGGCGCCGCGGCGGCGATCGACCGGGTGCTCGACGCGGGCGGGGCGCGACCCTGGCAGCGGATGCTGACCGTGCCCCGGCTGGAAGCCGCGCTGCGCGCCGCGGCCGAGCAGAAGAGCTCCGGCGACGACTGATCGCGATCGCCGACACGCGGGGTGAGCGCGTGAATTCCCGATGACGTACCCATTAAGTTACCCGCGAGTAACGGTAGGGGTACGCTGGTCTGGAGGCCGGACGCCTGGCCGTGATCCGGAACCAAACTGCTCCATCAGGAGGAATTCGCGTGGCTCCATCCACCACAACTCAACGCAACGTCGTGTTCGTCGACGGCATCCGCACTCCGTTCGGCAAGGCCGGACCCAAGGGCATGTACGCGGAGACCCGCGCCGACGACCTCGTCGTCAAGACCATCCGCGAGCTGCTTCGCCGTAACCCGCAACTCGACCCCGCGCGCATCGACGAGGTCGCGATCGCCGCGACCACGCAGACCGGCGACCAGGGCCTCACCATCGGCCGCACCGCCGCGATCCTGGCCGGGCTCCCCGAGACGGTTCCCGGATTCGCCGTCGACCGCATGTGCGCAGGCGCCATGACGTCCGTCACCACCACCGCCTCGGGCATCGGATTCGGCCAGTACGACGTGGTGATCGCCGGCGGCGTCGAACACATGGGCCACCACCCGATGGGTGAGGGCGCCGACCCGAACCCCCGTTTCCTCGCCGACCGCCTCGTCGACCCCAGCGCACTGGTCATGGGCAACACGGCCGAGAACCTGCACGACCGGTTCCCGACCATCACCAAGGACCGCACCGACGCGTACGCCGTCGCCAGCCAGAACAAGTACGAGGCCGCCCGCAAGGCCGGTTTCATCGCCGACACCCTCGTACCCGTCGCCACCCGCTCCGCCGCGGGCTGGGGGCTGGCCACCGAGGACGAGCCGCCGCGTCCGGGCACCACCCTCGAGGACCTCGCGAAGCTGAAGACGCCGTTCCGTCCCGCGGGGCGCATCACCGCGGGCAACGCGGCCGGCCTGAACGACGGCGCCACCGCCGCTCTCCTCGCCGGTGAGGACACCGCGCTCGAACTCGGGCTGCCGATCGGCATGCGCATGGTCGGATTCGCGTTCCAGGGCGTCGACCCCGCCGTGATGGGCATCGGGCCGGTGCCCGCCACCGAGAAACTGCTGGCCCGCACCGGTCTGAAGATCGAGGACATCGGCCTGTTCGAGATCAACGAGGCGTTCGCCGTCCAGGTCCTCGCATTCCTCGAGCACTACGGCATCGCCGACGACGATCCGCGAGTCAACCAGTGGGGCGGCGCCATCGCGTGCGGCCACCCCCTCGCGTCCTCCGGCGTCCGCCTGATGACCCAGCTGTCCCGCCAGTTCGCCCAGCGCCCCGACGTCCGCTACGGCCTGACCACGATGTGCATCGGTCTGGGCATGGGCGGAACCGTGATCTGGGAGAACCCGAACTTCGATGGAGCCAAGTAGATGACCGACATTGCAACGGCATTCGCCGACGAGGTCGTGACCAACGCGTACACCAAGATCGTCGCGGTACCGGGCATCGAGGGCCCCGTCGCGCTGATCACCCTCGACAACGGTTTCGACCACACCAAGCCGTCGTCGTTCGGGCCCGGCGGCCTGGCGGCCCTCGACGCCGCCCTGGACGAGGCGTTCGCCGCCCACCCCGTCGCGATCGCCATCACCGGCAAACCCTTCATCTTCGCCGCCGGGGCGGACCTCAAGGGTGTTCCGAGCATCACGAACCGGGATCAGGCGCTCGAACTCGGCCGCCTCGGGCACAAGGTGTTCCGTCGGCTGCGCGAATCGTCCGTCCCGACGTTCGCGTTCGTCAACGGCGTCGCGCTCGGCGGCGGCCTCGAGGTCGCGCTACACAGTCACTACCGCACCGCCTCCGAGAGCGCCGGCGCTCTGGGTCTGCCCGAGACGTTCCTCGGGCTGGTGCCGGGCTGGGGCGGAACGCAGTTGCTGCCCAACCTCATCGGTCCTTCGAACGCGGTCACCGTCGTCGTCGAGAACGCGCTGAACCAGAACCGGACGCTCACCCCGAAGAAGGCCCTCGAACTCGGCGTCGTCGACGCGGTGTTCGGTTCGGCCGACTTCCTCGAGCAGTCGTTCGCCTGGGCGGCGCAGGTCCTGGCCGGCGAGATCACCCCCGCGCGTCCCGAGATCGACCGGGGCACGGGCTGGGACGACGCGATCGCCCGCGCGAAGGCGATCGTCGAGGGCAGGACCAAGAACAACGCGCCCGGACCGGTCAAGGCCGTCGAACTCCTCGAGCTGGCCCGGACCACCGATCTCACCGACCCGGCGTCGCTCGACAAGGGCTTCGCCGCCGAGGACGAGGCCCTCGCCGACCTGCTGCTCGCCGACGAACTCCGCGCGGGTCTGTACGCGTTCGACCTGGTGAACAAGCGGGCCAAGCGGCCCGCGGGCGCACCGGACAAGTCGCTCGCACGCAAGGTCACCGGTGTCGGCATCGTCGGGGCCGGTCTGATGGCCAGCCAGCTCGCGATGCTGTTCGTCCGCCAGCTGAAGGTGCCGGTCGTCCTCACCGACATCGACCAGGAGCGCATCGACAAGGGTGTCGGTTACGTCCACGGCGAGATCGACAAGCTGCAGGGCAAGGGCAGGCTGTCCCCTGACGCCGCCAACCGTCTGAAGGCACTCGTGTCCGGGTCGCTCGACAAGGCGGCGTTCGCGAACACCGACTTCGTGATCGAGGCCGTGTTCGAGAACCTCGACCTGAAGAAGAAGATCTTCGCGGAACTCGAGGAGCACATCGCCCCCGAGACGATCCTTGCCACCAACACGTCCTCGCTGTCGATCACCGAGATGGCCGCGGACCTGAAGCACCCCGAGCGGGTGGTGGGCTTCCACTTCTTCAACCCGGTGGCCGTGCTGCCGCTGCTCGAGGTCATCAAGGGCCGGAAGACCGACGACGCTACCCTGGCAACGGCATTCGCCACCGCGAAGGCGCTGAAGAAGTCGGCCGTCGGTTCCGCCGACCTGCCCGGGTTCGTCTTCAACCGGCTCCTGATCCGCACCCTCGGTGAGGTCATGAACGCGGTCGACGAGGGCACCCCGTTCGAGGTGGCCGACAACGCCATCGCCGAACTCGGCATGCCGATGACCCCGTTCACGCTGCTGGCGCTCGTCGGTCCGGCGGTCGCGTTGCACACCGGCGAGACCCTCGCCGCGGCGTACCCGGAGCGGTTCCACAACTCCCCCGGGCTCGAGGCGCTGGTCGAGGCGAAGAAACCGGCGGTGTGGAGTTACGGCGCCGACGGCAAGCAGGTCGTCGACCCCGAGGTCGCGGCGCTGTGGAAGCAGGGCGACAAGGCGTCCACGTCCGCGGAGGTTCTCGAGCGCACGCGTCGCGCGTTCGCCGAGGAGATCCAGATCATGCTCGACGAGGGTGTCGTCGCGGCGGCCGAGGACATCGATCTCTGCCTGATCCTCGGCGGCGGGTTCGGCTTCTGGAACGGGGGCATCACGCCGTACCTGGACCGCACCGGCACGTCCGAGGCGGTCAACGGCAAGCGGTTCCTGGCGCCGGGCGTCGCGAGCGTCTGACCCGGAGGTGAGTGGCAATGTGTGCCCGAGCACGCATTGCCACTCACCTGCTCAGGGGACGGGGACGTGGTCGGCGGCGGCGAGGGCCTGGCGGGCGTAGGCCCGCACGTCGGCGTCGGTGTCCTCGAGCGCGGCGGTGAGGGCGTCGACGGCGCCGCGGTCGCCGGTCCACCGGCCGAGTGCGAGGACCGCGGCCTTGCGCACGTCGAGGTGCGCGTCCGTCAGGGCGTCCGCCAGCACGGGCACCGCGACGTCGGGGTCCGCACCGGCGAGTGCCCGGGCGGCACCCTGCCGGATCTGCCACGCCGACTCCCGCAGCGCCGTCGTCGCGAGCGCGACATCGTCGCCGCGGCAACCGAGGCTCGCGAACGCCGTGAGCGCGGCGGCGCGCACCAGCGGGTCCCGGTCTCCGGCCAGCGTGCGCACCGTCTCGACACCGCCGAGCCCGACGGTGGCCAGGCCGTGCGCGACGGTGATCCGCACTTCGCGGTTCTCGTCGTGCGCTCCCGCGGCCACCGATTCCCACCGGTCCAGCGACACCAGTGCCCGCACCGCCTCGATCCGCACGTGATGGTCGCCGTCGGACAGCGCGGTCAGGAAGTGTTCCGCCGCACCGGCGTGCAGGGCGCGCAGGACGTCGACCACGGCGGCCCGGACCACGGCGTCGGACGACCCCAGGTGCTCGGCCAGTCCGTCCGCGGACGGCAGCACCTCGACGAGTTCGCGCAGTCCGTCGGCGGCAGCGCGGCGCACCGTCACCGCGCCGTCGCCGAGCGCGTCGACGAGGGCGGCGCCGAATCCGTCGGGCGTCCCTTCGGTCAGTACGGACAGTGCCGTGACGCGGACCTGCGGATCGGCGTCCTGCAGGTACGGTGCGAGTTCGGCGACGCTCGGGGCGTCGAGTCCGAGGACCGCGACGATGGCCGGTGAGGACGGCTCCTGCCGGGCAGGCGCCGCGATGCGGGAACGTTCCTCCACCGGCGCGCGGCCCCCGACCAGCGGCGGCTGAGCGACGGGGACGACGGCGCGGTCCACCGGCGGAAGGGAATCGAGTCCGGGCACCGGCACGAAGTACGGCTCGACGGGGCGCTTGAAGAATTCCATGTCGCCGTTCTCGCCGCGCCGCAGATTCAGGTGGTAACCCCATTCGTCGTCCCGCTGCTCGGGAAGATCGGCGCGTTCGTGGTACAGCCCCCACCGGCTCTCGGTCCTGGTGAGGGAACTGCGGGACGCCATTTCGGCGCAGTCGCGGATGAACGTGACCTCCGCGCAGCGCATCAGCTCGTGCGGGGTGGTCGCGCCCATCCCGGCGATCTCCCCCGCCATCCGTTCGAACGTCTCGACGGCGATCGACAGTTTCGTCGCCGTCTTCGGCGGTGCCACATAGTCGTTGACGAACCGGCGCAGCTTGTACTCGACCTGCGGCTGGGGCGGGCCGTCCGGGTTGCGCAGCGGCCGGTAGATCAGCTCGTGTGCGGCGGCCAGCTGTTCCGTGGGCAGCGCGTCCGGCGCGTCGACGTCGGGCAGGGTGCCGGTGGCGTGGGATCCGGCGAGGTCGCCGTAGACGAACGCGCCGATCATGTAGTTGTGCGGGACGCAGGCCAGGTCGCCGGCGGCGTACAAACCCGGGACGGTGGTCGCGCCGTGCTCGTCCACCCACACGCCGGACGCGGAATGCCCACTGCACAAGCCGATCTCGGAAATGTGCATCTCGATGTCGTGGCTGCGGTAGTCGTGACCGCGGTTCGCGTGGAATGTGCCGCGGGTGGGGCGTTCGGTGGTGTGCAGGATCGACTCGAGCGTGTCGAGGGTTTCCTCCGGCAGGTGGCTGACCTTGAGATAGATGGGGCCGCGGGCGGATTCGATCTCGCTCTTGACCTCGCTCATCATCTGCCCGGACCAGTAGTCGGAGTCGACGAACCGCTCCCCCTCGGCGTTGACCTGGTAGCCGCCGAACGGGTTCGCGACGTACGCGCAGGCCGGGCCGTTGTAGTCCTTGATCAGGGGGTTGATCTGGAAGCATTCGATGCCGCTGAGTTCGGCGCCCGCGTGGTAGGCCATGGAATAGCCGTCGCCGGCGTTCGTGGGGTTCTCGTAGGTGCCGTAGAGGTACCCCGACGCCGGCAGTCCCAGCCGGCCGCACGGGCCGGTCGCGAGGATGACCGCCTTCGCGCCGACCGCGACGAACTCGCCGGTGCGGGTGTTCAGCGCCGCGGCGCCGACCGCCCGGCCGTTCTCCGTCAGGACCCGGACCGGCATCAGCCGGTTCTCGATGCGGATCTTCTCGCGCATCTTCCGCTGCCGCAGCACCCGGTAGAGCGCCTTCTTCACGTCCTTGCCCTCGGGCATCGGCAGCACGTACGAACCGGAGCGGTGGACCCGGCGGACCGCGTATTCGCCGTACTCGTCCTTCTCGAACTTGACGCCGTACTTCTCGAGGCGCTGCACCATCGCGAAACCGCGGGTCGCGGTCTGGTACACGGTGCGCTGGTTGACGATTCCGTCGTTGGCGCGCGTGATCTCGGCGACGTAGTCCTCGGGTTCGGCCTTGCCGGGGATGACGGCGTTGTTGACACCGTCCATGCCCATGGCGAGTGCCCCGGAATGGCGCACGTGCGCCTTCTCGAGCAACAGCACGTTCGCGCCGTTCTCGGCGGCGGTCAGCGCCGCCATCGTGCCTGCCGTGCCGCCACCGATGACGAGGACGTCGCAGTCGAGTCGGACGGTGTCGGCGAGGTCGGGGATGTCCATCAGGTCTCCGGAGTGTGGTTCAGCGCGCCGAGGACGTCGGCGCGGGCGGCACGGGTGCCGGGATGGTCGAGGTGGTCGCGGTCGCGGGGGTGCGGGATGTCGACGAGCGCCCGCAGCGGCTCACCCGCCCGGCCCAGCACCGCCACCCGATCGCCGAGCAGCACCGCCTCGTCCACGTCGTGGGTCACGAACACCACCGTCGTCGGGTGCGTGCTCCACGTGTCGACGAGCAGTCGCTGCATGACGCCGCGGGTCTGGGTGTCGAGGGCGCCGAACGGTTCGTCCATCATCACGGCCCGCGGCGCGCCGGCGAGCCCGCGCGCCAACTGGACCCGCTGGCGCATGCCGCCGGAGAGGTTCTTCGGCAGGAAGTCGCCGAACCCGGTCAGACCCACCTCGGCGATCCAGCGGTCGGCGGTCTCACGGCGCCCCTTGCGGGGTTCGCCGCGCAGCGCGAGGGCCAGTTCGATGTTCGAGCGCACCGTGCGCCACGGCAGCAGCGCGTTGTCCTGGAAGACGACCGCCCGGTCCCGGGAGGTGGACTCCACCGCGGCACCGTCGGCGACGACCCGCCCCGAATCCGGCGGCAGCAGGCCCGCCAGTGCCCGCAGCACCGTGGACTTGCCACACCCCGAAGGTCCGGTGAGCACCAGGATCTCGCCGGGCACCACGGTCAGCGACAGTGAACGGATGACGGGTGTGCCGGTGTAGGACAGGGTGACGTCGTCGAGGACCAGCGACATGCCGGCAGCCACGGGCGTTCCGGTGGTGGCGGTCATGCGCGCTCCCCTCGGGGCAGCCAGCGGGTGACGCGCCTGCCGAGCAGTTCGACGGCCCCGGACGTGAGAAATCCGAGGACGCCGATGGTGATCATGCCGACGAAGACGCCGGGATAGTCGACGATCGTGTACGCCTGCCAGGTGCGGTACCCGACACCGAGCCTGCCGGAGATCATCTCGGCGGAGATCACGCAGATCCAGGCGACCCCGATCCCGACGGACAGTCCACCGAACACGCCGGGCAGGATCCCGGGCAGCACGACCCGGGCGAGGACGTCCCAGCGTCCGCCGCCGAGGGTGCGCACCGAGTCCTCCCACAGCGTGGGGAGTGCCCGGACGGCGTGCCGGGTGCTCACCATGATCGGGAAGAACGCGGCGACGAACGTGATGAACACGATGCCCGCCTCGTCGCTGGGGAACAGCAGGATCGCGACGGGTACCACCGCGATGGCGGGGATCGGCCGCGCGAGTTCGGTCAGCGGGCCGAGGACGTCGGCGAACAGTTCCGATCTGCCGAGGGCGATTCCGGTGGCCACCCCGATCACCGTGGCGAGTCCGAATCCGCTGAGGATGCGGATCAGCGACTGTCCGAGGTCGAGGTAGAACAGGTCGGTCTGCAGCTGGGTTCCGAACGCGGACACCACGTCGGTGACGGTGGGGAGTGTGTCGAACCGCAGCCACAGCCGGATGTCGTGGGCGGTCAGCAGCTGCCACGCGAGGATCGCGGCCAGCACCGAGGCGACCCGCACGAGCCGGGACCGCCACGGCGACGACTGTCGGCGCGCCTCCGGATCATGTTCTTCCACAACACCTTCGGTGCCGGGAAGGACGTCCGGTTGTTCCAGTGTGGTCACGGCCGGACCTCCTCGACGGCGCGGTCGTAGGTGACCACGGCCCCCGACGGGTGCGTGCGCAGGTAGCGGTCGGCCGCGGCGCCGGTGGTGAACGGCAGGAAGGTGTCGCCGTCGCGTACCCACACGGCCTTGTCCGCGAACCATCGGGTGCCCAGTTCGGCGTCGGGAACGTAGCCGGCGCGCACGGCGCGACCCTCGGCGCGGGCCTGTTTCACCGCCCGGAGCAGGCAGGTCGGGTTCGCGGCGGGCTGGGTCTCGGTGGCGCCGTCGAACCACACCTCCCCGGCCAGCGCCGGGTCGGTCGCGGGCGCGGCGCACACGGGGTCGGTGCCGGTGACGGCGGCGGGGTTGGCGGTGGACGCGAGCGTGGTGTCGTAGTCCTGACCGTCCGCCTCGAACGCGGCCCGCAGCGGTGCGTCGTTCACGAAACCGTCGACGTCGAGGTCGGTGAAGTCGCCGATCGACTTCAGGTACGGCACATCGTTCTTCAGCGCACCGATCAGGCCGGGCTTGAGCGTGGTGTCGAAGGAGGTGCCGCCCGGGCCGTTGTACAGGTACACGACCTCCTGCGGCAGCCCGCTGGCGTCGGCGACGATCCGCGACGCCTCGAGGGGTTCGGTCTGCACGAACCGGGTGGCGTCGAGCTGCGCCCGGAGGAACGCGTCGAGTACCTCCGGGTGCTCGTCCGCGTACGCCTCCCGGGCCACCACACCGTGCAGCGTCGGGGTGTGCAGTTCGGCGCCGTCGTAGAGCAGCTTGGCCTTGTCCTGGAAGACGAGGAGTCCGGGCCACGCGACGAACTGCGACAATGCCGCCACCTGACCGGATTCCAGTGCCGACGATCCGACCTGCGGCTGCTGGTTCAGGATCTCGACGCCGGTGGCCGGGTCGATCCCGGCGCGGTCGAGTGCCTGGACGAGGGTGCCGTGGCCTGCGGAGCCGACGCTCGCGGACACCTTCTGTCCGGCGAGGTCGCCGAGCGTGGTCGCCGGTGAGTTCGGTGGCACCACCACCATGTTCAGCGCGCCCTCGGGGTTGTATCCGGTCACCGAGACGATGTCCGTCTTCGAGCGCGGGTTCGCCTGGGTGCGGGACCCGTTGATCAGCATGGGGTAGTCGCCCATCGATCCGATGTCGATCTTCTCGGCCACCATCTGAGCGGTGATCGGCGCACCCGTGTCGTAGTCCTGCCACTCGACGGAGTACTTCGTCCCCGTCCGTTCCGTGACGTCCTGCAGGCGCTGTTCGAGGTAGCCCTGGGCCCGCAGCAGAGTTCCGGCGGTGACGGTGTTGATCGTCTTGGACTGGTACCCGATCACCACGGTGACCGCGTCACCGTCGCCGGTCGAGGGTTCGAGGGAGCAACTCGTCGCCACGAGTGTCAGTGCCGCGGCGGCGATCGCGAAGGTGGGGAAGCGTCGCTTCATCTGTGTGGTCTTTCGCTCAGCGGAGGAGGTACGGCATGTTCACGGTGACCGCGCCGGTCGGGCAGCGCGCGGCGCAGGGGCCGCAGTACCAGCATTCGTCGACGTGCATGAACGCCTTGCCGTTCTCCGGGTTGATGGCGAGGGAGTCGAGTGGGCAGATCTCGACGCACAGGGTGCAGCCCTCGATGCACAGCGACTCGTCGATGGTGACGGGTACGTCGGCGCGTTGGTTGACCAAGGTCATGAGGTGAGCTCCCAGTTCGTGATGTCGGGTCTGCGGACGAGGTTGCTGCGCATGGTGATCCGGTCACCGCGCATGCGGATGTATTCGAGGTCGACCGGGCGTCCGTCGACGAGCCGGGTGAGGCGCTCGAGCAGCAGGAGCGCCGCACCCTCGGGGGTCTGGAGGTTCGCGGCGGAGTGCGCGTCGGCGTTGACGGACTCGATCGCCAGATCGGCGGAACCCAGCGGCTGACCGCAGACCTCCTCGATCAGCGCGAACACGTCGTTGGTTTCGAGGTCGCGGCCGAGGATCTCGGCACCGATGTCGGGGACGAGGTACGTGAGGTCCAGGCTGAGCGGGAGGTCGCCGAGGTAGCGCACCCGCTCGATGTACACGGCGGGTTCGCCCGGCTCCAGCTGCAGCCGGCGGGCGACGGCGGGCGGCGGGCTGATCTCCACGGCCGCGCGGACGTCGTTGCGGACCTCGCCGTGCCCCTTCAGCGTCTCCTTCAGCCCCAGGAGGGCGTCGAGGCCGTGGTCGTACTTGCGCTGCGCCACGTGGGTTCCCACACGGGGGGCACGGTCGATGAGCCCCTCCTGCTTCAACAGCGCCAGTCCGTCGCGCACCGCGTTGCGCGACACGCCGAACTCGGCGGCCAACTCCGCTTCCGACGGCAATCCGCGGTCGGCGAAGGACTCCGCGTGGATCTGCTGCCGCAGCAGGTCGGCGAATCTGCGCGCATGGTCCGCGCGGGAACTGCGTGACGCCGTCTGGAGGGGAGTCGGATTCACCACCATGGTTTCCTTCGTCGATTGTGCGTGTGAGCTGGCCGAAGACACACGCTAACGGCAGTCCGCGGGGCCCGGAGTCGTCGCGGACACCCGCCCCGGGCGCCTCGGCGAATCGGCCGGGTCCACGCCGGAGGCGACTCGTCTCACCAGCGCGAACACGACGCCGACCCGCCAATGCGCCAGTCGGAGGCGGGCCCGGGAATTCCAATCACGGTGATTCGAAGTGGCGCCGTCCGCCGAACGAGCGCCCGACTCTAGGTTAGGCTTACCTTCTGTTTTCGTCCCGAAGGAGTCGTTGCTGTGTTCGCACCCACCGCCAGACGTCAGCTCGCCGTCGCACTCGCCGTGGCCAGTTCGTCCCTCTTCCTCGCCGCGTGCTCGTCCGGCGACGGCGGAGGCGCCGCGGAAGCGTCCGGTGACGGATTCCCGGTCACCATCGAGAACACGTTCGGATCGACCACCCTCGACGCGGCACCCGAACGCATCGTCACCCTCGGATGGAACGCCCAGGACGTCGTGTACGCCCTCGGCCAGACACCGGCCGGCATGCCGAAGTACACCTACGGCGCCGAGGCGAACGGCGTGATGCCCTGGCTGCAGGACCGTTTCGACCCGTCCGCGACCACGTTGCTCGACGCGGCCACGTCCACCCCCGTCGAGGGTGTCGCCGCGCTGGCGCCCGATGTGGTCCTCGCGCCGTACGAGGGATTCGACGAGGCGACGTACGAGAAGCTGTCGGGCATCGCCCCCACCGTCGCGTACCCGGACAAGGCGTGGCAGACCACGTGGCAGGACCAGACCACACTGGTCGGGCAGGCACTCGGCAAGAGCGCCGAAGCCGAGCAGCTGGTGGCCGGTCTCGACGACACCCTCGCCCGGACCGCCGCCGCGCATCCCGAGTTCGCGGGCAAGACGATCTCGGTGATCAACTTCGACACCGACGCCGCGACGGTCAACGTCTACATGCCCTCCGATCCCCGCGTCCAGGTGCTGACGCAGCTCGGCTTCAGCGTGTCCCCCGGCGTACAGAAGCTGGCCGCGTCGAACGACCCCGACAAGTTCTTCGCCGACATCTCCGTGGAGAACATCTCCGACGTGGACGCCGACGTCGTGGTCGCGTTCGTCCCGGAGAACACCACCGTCGCCGCGAACCCGGCCTACGCGAATCTCGGTGCCATCGGCCGTGGTACCGCGGTCGCGCTGTCGGACACGAAGATCATCTCGGGGCTCAGCCAGACCAGCGTCCTCGCGACACCGTGGGTTCTGGACAAGCTGACGCCTCAGCTCAGCGAGGCCGCGACGAAAGCGGGTGCCTGAACTCCCGCCTGAGAGGCGGTGTCGGGCGTAGCGTATTCCGGGACACCTAGTTCGGTTGTGCCCGCATCAGGAACGCTCGTCGAAAGCAGGTATGCGATGACGCAGATGTCCGAAAGACACACCGCGAAGGTCATCGGCGTCACCGTCGCCGCTGCGGTGGGTGGTTTTCTCTTCGGTTTCGACAGCTCGGTCATCAACGGCGCCGTCGACTCCATCCAGGACCATTTCGAGCTGGGGTCGTTCTTCACGGGATTCGCCGTGGCGATCGCACTGCTCGGATGTGCTGTGGGCGCGTGGTTTGCGGGCCGCCTCGCGGACCGCTGGGGCCGCAAGAAAGTGATGCTGCTCGGCTCGGTGCTGTTCATCGTGTCCTCGTTCGGGTCCGGTCTCGCGTTCAGCGTCCCCGACCTCATGCTGTGGCGCGTCCTCGGCGGTCTGGGCATCGGTATCGCGTCGGTCATTGCGCCCACGTACATCTCGGAGATCGCGCCTGCCCGGTACCGCGGCGCGCTGGCGTCGCTGCAGCAACTGGCGATCACGCTCGGCATCTTCGCCGCGCTGCTGTCGGACGCGGTGCTGCAGAATGCGGCGGGCGGCGCGTCGAACGAACTGTGGCTCAACCTCGAGGCCTGGCGCTGGATGTTCCTCGTCGGCGTGATTCCCGCGGTCGTGTACGGCGTTCTCGCCCTGATGATCCCCGAGTCGCCGCGATACCTGGTGGGCAAGCACCTCGATCAGGAGGCCGCCGACATCCTCGCGAACATCACCGGCGAGGTCGACCCACAGGAACGCGTCTCCGAGATCCGGCTGACCCTCCGGCACGAGTCGACGGCGTCGTTCGACGACATCCGCGGACCGAAGTTCGGGCTGCAGCCACTCGTCTGGGTCGGCATCTTCATGGCCGTCTTCCAGCAGTTCGTGGGCATCAACGCAATCTTCTACTACTCCACGACGCTGTGGAAGTCGGTGGGTTTCACCGAGAACGAGTCGTTCACCACGTCGGTGATCACCGCGATCATCAACGTGGGCATGACGTTCGTCGCCATCCTGTTCGTCGACCGGATCGGCCGGAAGATTCTGCTCGAGGTGGGCTCGCTCGGCATGTTCGTGAGCCTGCTGCTGGCCGCTGTCGCCTTCTCCCAGGCGACCGGCAGCGGCGACGACGTCGTGCTCCCCAGCCCCTGGGGAGCGCTCGCGCTGATCGGCGCCAACCTGTTCGTGATCTTCTTCGCCGCCACGTGGGGCCCGATCATGTGGGTGATGCTCGGCGAGATGTTCCCCAACAACATGCGCGCCTACGCCCTCGGGATCAGCACGGCGGCGAACTGGATCGCGAACTTCACGGTCACGCTGTCGTTCCCGCCGCTCACCCGCTCGGTCGGGTTGTGGTTCCTGTACGGACTGTTCGCGTTCTTCGCGCTGCTGTCCTACTTCTTCGTCCGGTTGAAGGTCCGGGAGACGAAGGGCATGGAACTCGAGGAAATGCACACCTGACCCAGGTACCGACGGAACCGGCCGAATCACACTGTGATTCGGCCGGATCTGTCGTGTGAGGCGGTCCTACTGGCCGGTGTTCTCCGCGCGCTGCGCGTCGAGGCCCGCGACGACCCCGTTCTGCTGCCCGGGGCGCGGGTTGCCGAGTCCGGCGAACCACCCGGTGATCTGCCGGGCGACGTCCTGCGCGGTCAGTCCCAGCTCGGCGTGGATCTGCGCACGGGACGCGTGGTCGAGGAACCGTTGCGGAACACCGAGATCGCGGCAGGGCACGTCGACCCCGGCCGATCGCAGCGCGGCGGACACGGTGGACCCGACACCGCCGTGCAGACCGCTGTCCTCGACGGTGACCACCATCGTGTAGTCCTCGGCGAGCTTCAGCAGCGACTCCGGCACCGGCAGCACCCACCGCGGGTCGACGACGGTCGCCGAGATGCCCTGCTGTTCCAGACGTTCCGCGGCGGCGAGCGCGAGACCGGCGAACGCGCCAACCGACACGATGAGCACGTCGTTGCGCCCGGAGGGGGCGTGCAGGACGTCGACGACGCCGTCGAGGCGGCTCACGGCGGGCACATCGTCACCGACCGTGCCCTTCGGGAAGCGCAGAGCGGTCGGCCCGTCGTCGACGGCCAGCGCCTCGTCCAGTTCCTCCCGCAGGGTGGCCGTGTCGCGGGGAGCCGCGACCCGCATCCCGGGGACGATGCCCAGCAGCGACATGTCCCACATGCCGTTGTGGCTGGCGCCGTCGCTGCCCGTGATTCCCGCGCGGTCGAGGACGAGGGTGACGGGCAGCTTCAGCAGCGCCACGTCCATCAGCAACTGGTCGAACGCACGGTTGAGGAACGTCGAGTAGACCGCCACCACCGGGTGCAGGCCGCCGAGCGCCAGGCCTGCGGCCGACGTGACGGCGTGCTGCTCGGCGATGCCGACGTCGAACATCCGGTCGGGGTACTTCTCGCCGAACGCGGCGAGACCGGTCGGGCCCGCCATGGCGGCGGTGATCGCCACGATGTCCTGACGGTGGCTCGCCTGGTCGATCAGCTCGGCGGAGAACACCGACGTCCAGTCGGCGGACGCCGATCCGGCCGACTTGCCGGTGACCGGGTCGATCACGCCGGTCGAGTGCATCTGATCGGCTACGTGGTTCTCGGCGGGCGCGTAACCCATGCCCTTGCGGGTGACGGCGTGCACGATCACCGGTCCGCCGAACGCCTTCGCGCGGCGCAGCGCGGATTCGAGCGCGGCCTCGTCGTGGCCGTCGACCGGTCCGAGGTACTTGATGCCCAGGTCCGTGAACATCACCTGCGGGGCGACGGCGTCCTTGAGGCCCGCCTTCATCCCGTGCAGCACCGAGTAGGCGGTTCGTCCGACCCACGGAAGTTTCTTCACCATCCTCCGGCCGCTGTCGAGGATGCGCTCGTAGCCCGGCTGGAGCCGGAGAGCGGCGAGGTGGTCCGCGAGACCGCCGATGGTCGGGGCGTACGAGCGGCCGTTGTCGTTGACGACGATGACCACCGAGCGGTCCTTGCCCGCGGCGATGTTGTTCAGCGCCTCCCAGCACATGCCGCCGGTCAGGGCTCCGTCACCGACGACGGCGACGACGTGCCGGGCCTGGCCGGTCAGTTCGAAGGCCTTCGCGAGGCCGTCGGCGTACGACAGCGCCGCCGACGCGTGCGACGACTCGACCCAGTCGTGCTCGCTCTCCGCCCTGCAGGGGTAGCCGGACAGGCCGCCCTGCTTGCGGAGCGAGTCGAAATCGTCCTTGCGGCCGGTGAGGACCTTGTGGACGTACGCCTGGTGGCCCGTGTCGAAGATGATCGGGTCGGCCGGCGACTCGAAGATGCGGTGCAGCGCGAGGGTCAGCTCGACGACGCCCAGGTTGGGGCCGAGGTGCCCGCCGGTCGCGGCGACCTTCTGCACGAGGAACTCGCGAATCTCCGCGGCGAGCTGCTTCATCTCCGCCGGATTCAGCTGACGAAGATCGTCAGGCGTCTGGATACGGGCAAGAACACCCAACGAGATCGCTCCCTCCGTGATGCACGCCGCCTTGCGTGCCTCTGCCACGTGGCTTCGTGTCACGTCACAGTGGAACCAGTCTACGGAGCCGCGGAAGGTCGGGACACACGGTACCGGTCGCGGCGGCCCCGTGGTGCGGCTTCGTCCTCGGGCATTCCGGCCACAGCCGTGACCGGCTTCACACAATTGTGTCGCCGGGTGGGCCCGGCGGAACACCCGACTTCGCCGTGAACAGCCTCTAGGGTCTTCTCATGAGCACCGTCGTGGACGCGCTGATCGGAAAAGTCTTCACCGAGACCCGGGAGAACCGCGGCGGACAGCTCGCCGACTACATACCCGAGCTCGCGGCGGTCGCCCCCGATTCGTTCGGCATCTGCGTCGCGACCGTGGACGGCTACGTGTACGAGGTCGGCGACACCCGGTTGCCGTTCACGATCCAGTCCATCTCGAAACCGTTCACGTATGCCCTGGCCCTCGCCGATCGCGGCTCCGCCGCCGTCGCCGAGAAGATCGACGTCGAACCGTCCGGGGAGCCGTTCAACGAGATCAGCCTGGATCCGCGGACGGAGCGGCCCCGCAATCCCATGATCAACGCCGGGGCGATCACGGCGACGTCGCTCGTGGCCGGTCCCGACCTTCAAACACGGTTCGAGCGGATCCGGTCCACGTACTCCCGGTACGCGGGACGGGACCTGACGTTCAACCGGTCGGTGTACGAGTCCGAGTCGCGGAGCGGGCACCGCAACCGGGCGATCGGCCACATGCTGCGCTCGTTCGACATCATCACCGGCGACCCCGACGAGGCGGTCGACCTCTACTTCCGTCAGTGCTCCCTCGACGTGACGTGCCGCGATCTGAGCCTGATGGCGGCGACGATGGCGAACAACGGCGTCAATCCCGTCACCGGGGAGACCGTCCTCGAGCCTGCACTGGTCGAGCGGGTTTTGAGTGTGATGTCGACGTGCGGCATGTACGACGCCGCAGGCAAATGGGTCTACGAGGTCGGGCTGCCCGCCAAGAGCGGCGTCGGGGGCGGCGTGCTCGCCGTCCTGCCCGGTCAGATCGGGATCGCGATCTATTCGCCGCGCCTCGACTCCCACGGCAACAGCGTCCGTGGAGTCGAGGCGTGCCGCGCCCTGTCGAACGAGTTGGAACTGCACTTCCTGCACGTCACCCGCGCCGCCCGTTCCGCGGTCCGCGCCCGGTACTCGGTGTCGGACGCCCCGTCCCGGATGCGGCGGTCCCCCGCCGAGCGCGCCACCCTCGACGACGTCGGCAAACGCAGCCGGATCTACGAACTGCACGGCGATCTGCTGTTCGCCGGCGCGGAGAGCGCCGTCCGCGAGATCGGCGGCGTCGAGGAGGACCTGGAGGCGGTGGTGATCGACGTCCGGCGCGTCGACGACGTCAGCGGGGTCGCCCGCCGGATGTTCGAGACCCTGCGGGCCGACCTCGCACAGTGCGGGTGCGCGCTGGCGTTCGTCGACCCGGCCGGTCTGCTCGGCAACACCCGCTCCGACCTGTCGGGACGGGCGGGCCGGGTGTTCGCCGACCTGGACGCCGCCGTGCAGTGGTGTGAGGACATCCTCCTCGACCGGCACTGCAGCACGGCCCGTCAGCCGTCGTCCGTCACGATCACCGAGCACCCCATGCTGTCCACGCTCAGCGCGATACAACTCGAACGGTTCACCCGCGACCTCGTCACCCGTACGTACGCCCGCGGCGACCTCGTCATCCACCGGGGTGACCGGGCCGCCGGGCTGTTCCTCATCCTGTCCGGCAGCGTCAGTTCCACGGTCACCGACCATGCGGGTGCGGTGCACCGGATCATGACGTTGTCGGCCGGCATGAGCTTCGGGGAGATGACGATGATGATCGACTCCCGTTTCCTCAACGACGTCCGCGCCGACACCGAGGTGACGGTCGCGGTGCTGACCACCGAGCGCTACACCGAAATGGCCTCGGAGGAACCGAAACTGAAGCTGGCGCTGCTCGAACGTCTCGCGACGGGCGCGTACGAGCAACTCGACGTGATGCTGCGGGCGCTGCTGCGCCAGGGCGGCGGACTCTGACCGGCTCACGGGAAAAACCCGTTGCCCGAACCGGAAAAATCGGACAGGCTTGGGGCTCGGAACCGACGACGCTCGAATCGAAAGCAGGGTGCAATGCTCACAGCGACAAAGCTGGCCATCGAGACGACGGGACTCGTCAAGACGTTCGGATCCACCCACGCGGTCGACGGCCTGGATCTGGCCGTTCCCCTCGGCGGCGTCTACGGCGTCCTCGGACCGAACGGCGCGGGCAAGACCACCGCGATCCGCATGCTGGCCACGCTGCTGCCCCTCGACGGTGGAACCGCCACCGTGCTGGGACACGACGTCGCGACCGAACCGGACGCCGTGCGCAGCAAGGTCGCCCTGACCGGGCAGTTCGCCTCGCTCGACGAGGATCTGACGGGTAGCGAGAATCTGCTGCTGCTGGGCCGGCTGTACGGGTACTCCCGCGCGGCGGCGCGCACCCGGTCCGAGCAGTTGCTGTCCGCGTTCGGGCTGGAAGAGGCGGGCAACCGGCAGGTGAAGAACTACTCCGGTGGCATGCGCCGGCGACTCGACATCGCAGCCAGCATCATCGTCACCCCGGAGATGATCTTCCTCGACGAACCCACCACCGGTCTCGACCCCCGCAGCCGCAATCAGGTGTGGGAGATCGTCCGCGCGCTGGTGGCCGGCGGAACGACGGTACTGCTGACCACGCAGTACCTCGACGAGGCCGACCAACTCGCCGACCGGGTGGCCGTCATCGACCACGGCAAGGTGATCGCCGAGGGCACCACCGGCGAACTCAAGGCTTCCGTCGGATCGGGTGCGCTGCACGTGCGGGTCACCGACATCACTACCCGCCCCGCGGCGGCGGCGCTGCTGCGCGACGTGCTCGAGGTGCCGGTCACCGAGGAAGCGGATCCGGCCGCCCTCACCGCCCGCATCGACGACCCGGCCCGGGTCTCACGGGCGCTGCCCGCACTCGACGACGCCGGAATCGCCGTCAGCACATTCGCATTGGGGCAGCCGAGCCTCGACGAAGTCTTCCTCTCCCTCACCGGCCGACCCACCGAGGAGCACGCATGACCTCCACCACCGACCGGACCGCCGACACCGCCACCGCTGTCGCCGACGTCCTGAAGATGCCCGGCCCCCGGCCCGCGCGGCCCACCGCGTGGTCGACGTCGCTGTCGTTCGGCTGGCGGGCCCTGCTGAAGATCAAGCACGTCCCCGAGCAACTGTTCGACGTGACGATGTTCCCGATCATGTTCACGTTGATGTTCACGTACCTGTTCGGGGGCGCGCTGGCCGGATCGACCAGCGCCTACGTGCAGTTCCTTCTGCCGGGCATCCTCGTGCAGACGGTCGTCATGATCACCATGTACACCGGCCTGACACTCAACAAGGACATCGAGAAGGGTGTCTTCGACCGGTTCCGGTCGCTCCCGATCTGGCGTCCGTCACCTCTCGTCGGCGCGCTGCTCGGTGACGTCGTCCGCTACACGATCGCCTCGATCATCGTCCTGATCCTCGGGCTGGTCCTGGGGTTCCGTCCGGACGGCGGGTTCGTCGGGGTGGTGGCGTCGATCGGACTGCTGCTGTTGTTCTCGTTCAGCCTGTCGTGGATCTGGACGATGTTCGCGATGCTCATGCGCACCGAGCAGGCGGTCATGGGGGTGTCGATGTTCATCCTGTTCCCGCTGACGTTCGCCAGCAACATCTTCGTCGACCCCGCGACCATGCCGGGCTGGCTCCAGGCGTTCGTCGGCGTCAATCCGATCAGCGCACTGGTGACGTCGATTCGCGGGCTCATGGCGGGGTCGGTGGAGATGGCGGATCTCGCCGTCGTGTTCGGGTGGTGCGCCGGGTTCGTCGTGATCTTCGGACCGCTGACGATGCGCCTGTACAACCGGAAGTCGTGACGGTGCCGGAGGCCGATCCCGCCGCGCGTGCGGTGACGGTGCGCGGATCCGGAATCGTCTCCGCGGTTCCGGATCTCGTCCGCATCACCGTCACGGTGACGGCGACGCGTCCCGCGGTGGCCGACGCGTTCGAGGCCGTCGCCCGGGCGGGCACCGCGGTCACCGACACCCTGCGCGAATACGGTGTCTCGGGGCCCGACCTCGCGACCACCGGGCTGTCCGTGCACTCCGAGACGACGTGGGCCGAGGGCCGCGGCAGCGAGGTGACGGGTTACACCGCGGCGACGACGCTGCAGATCACGGTCCGCGAGGCCGGTGCGGACGCCCCGCCGCCGGCGCAGGTGGTGGCCGCCTGTGTCGGTGCGGGCGGTGACGACATCCGGCTCGGCGGACTCGAATTCGACTTTTCCGATCCGGCCGCGCTGGCGGCGACCGCCCGGGAGCGGGCGTGGGCCGATGCCCTCGACAGGGCGGAGCAGTACGCCTCGCTGTCGGGGCGCGCGCTGGGAGAGGTGCTCGACATCGCGGAGGTCGAGGTCGGCGACGTGTCCCCGCGACCGGTCGCGAAGGCGTTCGCGGCGGCCGACTCCCCGGTCGCCGTCGAACGCGGCGAGAAACCGACGCGGGTGGACGTCCGCGTGCGGTGGCGTCTGGTCTAGGCCCGGGGGCCGCGCTGCTGCACCGAGGCGGCGAACGTGTCGGTGAGCTGGGTCAGCGACGTCACCGCCGCCAGCGCCTGTTCCTGCGACCAGCCTTCGAGCATGCCGCGCAGCCGTTCGGCCCGCCGCGCCGTCGTCTCGGCGAGGATGTCCATCCCGCTCGGCGACACCCGGATCCGGGAGGCCCGCTTGTCGTGGGGATCGGCGGCGCGGGACACGTATCCGGCGTCGACCAGTTCCGAAATCTGCCTGCTCAGCGACGACTGACTCACGCACAGGTCGGCGGCCAGTTCGTTCTGCCGGCACTCCCCGCGCGCCGCGAGGACGAAGAGCACGCTCGTCAGTGCGGGCGCGATCGGGGTCTCGCCGCTCGCGGAGACGACCGCCCGCAACGACCGCCCGAGCGCGAACACCGCATCGACGAGCGCTTGCGCAGTATCTGCCTGTACCGACATCCTGTCCCCGTCCCGAACACCCACTACCTGCAGGCTCTCATCTGTTGCCAATGTATCTAATACTCGCTATCGGTTTCTGGCACTGTCTGCCACCGCGAACTGGTGACTGCGGAATTCGTGGAGTGCCGGTCGTTCGGGTGCGCACGGTCGCCGACGGAGGGCCGGTTGCTTTCTCGGCGCGCGGGTTCGGGTCCCCGACTCTGTGGCCTCGCGGACCGAGCGCCGATCTGGGCAGAACTGTATCGGGTTGTGCGGGAGCGACTCCCGAGAGGGCGGAGGTATCTATTGGGGAGGATCGCGGTTCGTGTCCCGGGGAGCAGCGGGCGGGGCGCGGGCGGGGCGCGGGCGGATGCTCGTCGACGGGCCCCGAGGGCCGCTACCCGGTGGTGTGGTGTGGTGGGATCGATTGCCCCGGTTCGCCGGTGGCGCGGATCGAGCGGTACTTGTCGGTGGTCGGCGTTAGAGTCGAGGCCCTGCGAGAGGTGGGGCAGCAGACCGTCGGGAAGGGGGTGATCGATGAGCTTGTCGGGCGATGGCGGTTCTTCTCGGGAGAGGGATGAGCCCGGGTTGATTCGGGTTGTTCCTGGCGCCGGGTCGGCCGGCATGACCGGGCCGGGAGCGACTGCGCCGCGGCAGTTCGCGTTCACCACCCGCGCCCACGTGGCGGTCGACGACGTGACCGGCGAGTCGATTGGTCTTGACGACGTCGATACCCGGGTGGGGTGGCTGCTGGACCTGATCGCGGCGGCCGGCACCGAGTTGGTGGCGCGGGTGTGGCATCCGGTCACGTTCGACGTGCTCGCCGCCGGCCTGGACCACCAGGACCGCAGGCTGCGCCATTGGGTTTCGCCCGGGGGGTGCGGCGCCAAATCCTCGCACGCGCCCGTCGCACCGACAGCGGGGCACTGGCCGGCCGGTTGCGGATCACCGACATCCAGGGACCACCGCAGACGAACGCGATGGCCCGACTCTCTGCTGCCGATCGGCAGCTCGCGCAGATCACCGTCACCGGTGACGAGCTGGTGTTGACGGTGGAGCTGCCCACCTGCCCGGCCCCGGCGGGGCGGGCGCAGTGGCGGCGGGTCCGGCTGACCGCCACCATCCCCGCGCACCTGCACGGCCGGGCGATCACCGACTGGCACCTGCCGACCCTGGCCCTCGACCGGAAAGGTTTGTTGTGGCGGTGCGCGGCGACCGACCTCGTCCCCGACTGCGAGCTGGGATCCGCGACCGTCGCGGTCGGGGTCGATTGGTCACCGTCCACCCTGGGTGCCGCCGCCATCACCACCGAAACCCCGGAGGGGCTGTCCTAGGACTTTCGGGGCTTCACCTACGACGACCGCGGCCTCGGGACCAAACTGGCCCGTTTACAGACCGAAGGCCAGATGCTGCACCGCAAGGCGGCCCGGTTGACGCAACTCGCCACCAACGCCGAACCCGAGGTCCGCGCCCGACCGGAGGAGAAGATCGCCGTCCTCAACGAGCACCGGACTGCGGTGGGCGTCAAACGGGGCAGGATCAATCGGGAGCTGGGATTTCACTTCGCCCGCCAGGTCACCGACTACGCCACCGCGGCGGGCGCGCAGGTGATCGCGGTGGAAGACCTCAGCACCCTCGAGACCCGCGGACACGGCCGGGTCAACAACAATCGGGCCGCGCAGTCCGCCCGCCGAAAGGCGGTCACCTCACTCGCCCACACCGCCGGGGGTGTGGGAATCGCGGTGGTGTCGGTGCCGGCCCGCGGATCCTCCGCACTGTGTCCGGGCTGCGACGCACCACTGGCACGACCCGGCGGCTACCACAGTGCGTGGTGTTCGGGTTGCCGGGTCGGCGGCAACCGCGACCACGTCGCCGGGGTCAACCTGGCCAAACGCGCCCTGCTCGGCAAAGGCAAGGTGACCCGGCGGCAGGGGCAGCTGCCCGCGATCCGGGTCGCCGAGCACGCGCCGGTACGGCCATCCCTGGGCAAGACCAGTCCGACACCGAGCAGACCGCGGCACCGCCGGGTCCGCCGCAGCCTGCCCACTCTGACACTTCGGGCGGGGGTGACTCCGAACAGCTATGTTCCTGCACCTCGAGCGTCGGTGTGGGACACGGTCAAACCCACACCACCGCAAGACGATGCGGGTAGCCGTGACACGCGTACATCTCCAACAAACGCCACACCAGTGGTAGATAGTATGAGATCTACGTAGACGCTCGACTATACGTATTGTTGCGTTCGGTAAAGAACTTCGTCAGCGCGTCAGCAACGCGATGCACTCCACGTGATGGGTGAGTGGGAACGCGTCGAACGCGCGCAACTGGTCGACATGATATCCCTGCCCGAGGTACAGGCCGATGTCGCGGGCGAACGACGCCGGGTCGCACCCCACGTGCACCACCCGTTCGGCGCCGGCGGCGGCGACCGCCTCGACCACCTCACGTCCCGCACCCGCACGCGGCGGATCGAGCACCACGACCCGTGGCGGGGAGGCCAACCCGGCGATCGCGCGCTCGACCCGGTCGGCGTGCAAGCGCACCTGCGGGAGGTCGGAGAGCGCGGCCTTGCCGTCCGCCACGGCCTGGCGCGCGGACTCCACGGAATCCACGTGCCCCGACGGCCCGGTGCCCCCGGCGAGAGCGGCGGCGAACACGCCGACTCCCCCGTACAGGTCCCATGCCGTGTCTCCGGCGGACAGCCCGGCCCATTCGGAGACCACCGCCGAATACGCCTCGGCGGCCCCGCGGTGTGCCTGCCAGAACCCGGTGGCGGCCAGTTCCCATTCCCGGTCGCGGACCCGCTCCACCGGGCGGCCCGATCCCGAGACCACCCGCTCCGCGCGCGGTGCACCGCCGGCGGCCCGCCGCGCCATGGCACCGCGCCGGCCGGGACTCGTGCGGCCGGTCCGCGACACCTTCGGCGGTGCGATCTCGACCACGTGCCTCTCCCCCGCGCCGTCGAGAACGATCTGCACCTCGCTGCCGGGTTTCCAATCGTGTTCGCCCACACCGTCGTAGGCGGCAGCCTCGATCTGCGGGCACGCGAGGTCCGTCACGATTCCGGAACTGCGGTGCCGGTGGTAGCCGGGACGGCCGCCCGGGTCGACGGCCAGCCGCACCCGAGTCCGCCAGCCCGTGCCGTCCCCCGTGCCGGGCAGTTCCTCGACGACCACATCCCGCTGCAGGTGCGCGAGCCGCGCCAACTGCTCCGCCACGACCTGCGACTTCATGTCCCGCTGCAGGTGCAGGCTCGCGTGCGAGAAATCGCAGCAGCCCGCGCCACCCGGGCCGGACACCGGGCACACCGGGGAGACCCGCTCCGGGGACGCGTCGAGGATCTCGATCGCGTCGGCCCGGCAGTAGGACCCGCCGCGGTCCTCGGCGACCCGGGCGATCACCCGCTCGCCCGGCAAACCGTGGCGGACGAAGACCACACGGCCCTCGTGGCGGGCGACGACGAACCCGCCGTGCCCCGGATTTCCCAGCCGCAGCTCGAGGTGGCGGTCCGACCAGTTCTCACTCAACGCTTCTCGTCCGTCACTTGTCGTCGGGTTCGTAGCCGCGGCGCGAGGCCCCGGCCGTGTATTCGATGTTCAGCGTCTTCGCCTTCTCGGACGAATTCAGTTGCCACGGAACGCTGGTGACCATCACCCCTGGCTGGAACAGCAACCGGCTCTTGAGCCGCAGCGCACTCTGGTTGTGCAGGATCTGCTCCCACCAGTGGCCCACCACGTACTCGGGGATGAACACGGTGACGACGTCGCGCGGCGAGTCCTTCCGGACGCGGCGCACGTAGTCGAGCACGGGTTTGGTGATCTCGCGGTACGGCGACTCGATCACCTTGAGCGGCACCGCGATGTCACTCTTCTCCCACCGCCGCACGAGCGCCCGGGTGTCGGGTTCGTCGACATTGACGGTGATCGCCTCGAGCGTGTCCGGCCGTGTCGCCCGCGCGTAGGCGAGTGCCCGCATCGTCGGCATGTGCAACTTGGAGACCAGGACGATGGAGTGCGTGCGGCTGGGCAGTACCCCGTCCCATTCCTGTTCCTCGAGTTCCCGCGCGACGCTGTCGTAGTGCTTCCGGATCATCTTCATCACGACGAAGATCGCGACCATGGCCACGATCGCGATCCAGGCGCCTGCCGCGAACTTCGTGATGAGCACGATGATCAGGACGGCCCCGGTCATGGCGAGGCCGATCGAGTTGATCACCCGGGAGCGCTGCATCCGCCGGCGCGACGCGGGATCGTTCTCGGTCTTCAGGTGCCGGGTCCAGTGCCGGATCATGCCCGTCTGGCTGAGCACGAACGAGACGAACACGCCGACGATGTACAGCTGGATCAGCTTGGTCACCTCGGCGCCGAACAGGACGACGAACGCGATCGCCGCCCCGGACAGGAACAGGATGCCGTTGCTGAACGCCAGGCGGTCGCCGCGGGTGTGCAGCTGACGCGGCAGGTAGCGGTCCTGCGCGAGGATCGAGCCGAGCACGGGGAAGCCGTTGAAGGCCGTGTTCGCGGCCAACACCAGGATCAGGGCCGTCACGATGGCGATGAAGTAGAACCCGATGGGGAAACCGCCGAACACCGTCTCCGCGATCTGCGCGATCAGCGTCTTCTGGTGGTAGCCGGACGGGGCGCCGATCAGTTGCTCGGCTGGGCTGTGCGCGTACACGATCCCGATCTTCTGAGCCAGGATGATGATGCCCATCAGCAACACGACGGCGATCGATCCCAGCAGCAGCAGCGTCGTCGCCGCGTTGCGCGACTTGGGTTTCTGGAACGCCGGAACACCGTTGCTGATCGCCTCGACACCGGTCAGTGCCGCACACCCGGACGAGAAGGCCCGCGCGATCAGGAACGCGAACGCGATCCCGTACAGGTGGGAGTCCTCGGCCTCGAGTTCGAACCCGGACGATTCGGCCCGCAGGTCGTCGCCGAACACGTAGATCTGCACGAAGCCCCACAGCAGCATCAGCGCCATGCCGGCGATGAACGCGTACGTCGGGATCGCGAAGGCGGCACCGGATTCACGGATGCCCCGCAGGTTGATGGCGGTCAGCAGGACGATGGCCGCGACCGCGAACAGCACCTTGTGCTGGGCCACGAACGGGACCGCCGAACCGATGTTGGACGCCGCCGACGAAATGGACACGGCCACCGTGAGCACGTAGTCCACCAGCAGGGCGCTGCCGACGGTCAGACCCGCGGTGGGACCGAGGTTGACGGTCGCGACCTCGTAGTCGCCGCCACCGGACGGGTAGGCGTGCACGTTCTGCCGGTAGCTGGCGACGACCACCGCCATCACGGCGGCGACGGCGAGCCCGATCCAGGGGGTGTAGGCGTAGGCGGAGATGCCCGCCACCGACAGCACCAGGAAGATTTCCTCGGGGGCGTACGCCACCGACGACATCGCGTCGGACGCGAAGACGGGGAGGGCGATCCTCTTGGGAAGCAGCGTGTGCCCGAGCTTGTCGCTCCGGAAGGGTCTGCCTAGCAGTAGCCGCTTTGTGGCGGTCGAGAGCTTTGACACTGCCAAAGCGTAAGCCGTCCGCAGAAAACCTGGACCCTCACCCACCAATGTGTCCGGATTGCGATCTCTGTCCCGGTTGCTCTTCCGTCCGGGCACTGTACGGTTCGATTCGGCACGCACGTACTCGAGACGTGAAACCGGAGCCCAGAAACGGAGTACAAGGTGTATGTGGTCATCATGGGATGCGGCCGGGTCGGCTCATCCCTCGCCGGCTCGCTGACCCGGATCGGCCACGAGGTCGCGGTCATCGATCGCGATCCCGCCGCATTCCTGCGTCTCGAACCCGACTTCCCCGGACACACCGTCGTCGGCATGGGTTTCGACCGTGACGTGCTGGTCAAGGCCGGTATCGAGCGCGCGGAGGCATTCGCCGCCGTGTCGTCCGGCGACAACTCCAACATCATTTCCGCGCGGGTCGCCCGCGAGACGTTCGGTGTGGAACGCGTCGTCGCCCGGATCTACGACGCCAAGCGCGCCGCCGTGTACGAGCGGCTCGGGATCCCCACCGTCGCCACGGTCCCGTGGTCGACGGACCGGTTCCTGCACACCCTCACCCGGGACAGCCAGACCGCCAAGTGGCGCGACCCGTCCGGAACCGTCGCGGTGACCGAGTTGTCCCTGCACGAGGATTGGATCGGCAGGCCCGTCGCCGAACTGGAGGCGGCGACCAATTCGCGGGTCGCGTTCATCATCCGCTTCGGCACCGGTGTCCTGCCCGACCGCAAGACGGTCTTCCAGGCCGACGACCAGGTGTACATCGCGGCCGTGTCGGGAACGGTGGCCGAGGCCGTGGCACTGGCGGGCAATCCCCCGCCTTCGGACAATTGAGACGGCTTCGAGCCGAGACGGCAGTGAGAATGTTCACGATCGACCACCCGAACGGAAACAATCGATGAGAGTCGCAATCGCAGGAGCCGGCGCAGTCGGACGCTCGATCGCGCGCGAACTGGTCCGCAGCGAACACGACGTCATGCTGATCGAGCGCAAACTCGAGCACGTCGAGCAGGAGTCGGTGCCCGAGGCGACCTGGGTCCACGCCGACGCGTGCGAGCTGAGCAGCCTCGAGGCCGCCTCCCTGGAAACCTACGAGGTCGTGATCGCGGCCACCGGTGACGACAAGGCCAACCTCGTCCTCAGCCTCCTCGCGAAGACCGAGTTCGGGGTCAGCCGCGTGGTCGCCCGCGTCAACGATCCGCGCAACGAGTGGTTGTTCGACGAGTCCTGGGGCGTCGACGTCGCGGTGTCCACGCCCCGGATGCTCGCCTCGCTGGTGGAGGAGGCGGTGTCGGTCGGCGATCTCGTGCGGCTGATGACACTGCGCCAGGGGCAGGCCAACCTCGTCGAGGTCACGCTGCCCGACAACACTCCCCTCGCCGGGAAACCCGTCCGGAAACTGCAATTGCCCCGCGACGCCGCGCTGGTGACAATTCTCCGCGGCGGACGAGTCATCGTGCCGCAGCAGGACGATCCGCTCGAGGGCGGTGACGAACTGCTGTTCGTCGCCGCGGTGGACGTCGAGGACGACCTGCGCGCGGCGGTCGGGCTCTCGTAGCCGCCCGGCGCGACCAACGCCGAATTCGTCTCCCGCGCAACCGGTGAGCGTCCCGACGGTCCTGCATCAGGAACCGGTCAGGGGCGGTCTGGTTCCTCGCGGGGGCCGCCCGCTTCCGTGTCGTCCGTCGGTGCGCCCACGTCCTCGGCGGGTCCCGGTTCGACGATCCGGTCGGCGCGGCGCACGGCCCAGATCGTCACCAGGAGAGCCAATCCGGCCAACGGCCAGCCCATCGCGATGCGGGCGAACGCGAGCCAGCCGGTCTGGTCCGAATCGTAGAGCTGCGACTGCACGAGGTACCGGGCCGCGAACACCAGCGCCCAGGCGGCCGTGGCCACGTCGTAGGCGCGCACCGCGCCGCGATGGCGCCGCCACAGGTTGCCGTGGCCGTTGAGGAAACCCCAGATCAGGCCGACGAGCGGCCACCGCACCAGAATCGAGACCAGGAAGACCGCCCCGTACGCGAGGCTCGTGTAGATGCCGAACAGGAAGTACCCCTTGGCATCGCCCGTGCGGTAGGCGATGAACGCGGAGATGCCGACGCCGAAGAACCCGGACACCGCGGGCTGGATGGGGCTGTGGCGGACGAGACGCCAGACGAGGATGGCGACGGCGACGCCGAGCGCCGCCCAGATCGCCGGGCCCAGACCCCACACACCGTTGACCGGAACGAAAACCAGGATGGGCAGGGTCGAATAGATCAGCCCGCTGATACCACCGAGCTGGTCGAGTATGGATTGCTGCTTCGTTTCGGTCACTCAACGAGAGTGCCACACGAGGCGGACCCTACGAGTCGCCGCGCAGCTCGTAATACGGGTTGAAGATCACCTTCTGGCCGTCACGTTCACCGACACGTCCGCGCACGAGCAGGGTCTTCCCCGGCTCGATACCGGGAATTCGCCGCCGCCCGATCCACACCAGCTTGATCTGTTCCGTGCCGTCGAAGAATTCCGCTTCGATGCTGGCGTTTCCGGACTTCGGACAGGCTTCGACGCTGCGGAGCCGTCCCAGCATGGTGACCTCTTCACCGCGGCTGCAGTCGCAGGCACGTTGTGCGCCGGACGCCTGAGACGTCTCGGCCATTTCCTCGGCGTCCAGCTGCTCGAGGTCCTCGGTGAGCCTTCGAGTCAGCCGACGAAAATATCCTGCCGTGGCGGGTGCCATTGCGCGCTCCTGGAGCATGTGCGACGCGAGATCTTCGCGCCGCTCGTAGGGCTGTGTATTCGCCACTGTAGACCCATTGGTTCCCCGCAACCACACCACCGGAAGGCCGCTGTGACACACCAGGCAGGATCAACTCATGCCCTCTGATGACCGGCCGTCCGTGGCCGTCGTGCTCCCCGGTACCGGGTCCGATGCGGACTTCGTCGCCCGTGCCTTCACCGAGCCCCTGACCAGCCGTGGAGTGCGTACGGTCGCAGTCGAACCCGATCCCCGGCGGGTCGTCGGCAGCTATCTCGACGCACTCGACGGCGCCGCCGCGCAGCACGGAAAGATCTTCGTCGGAGGGGTCTCCATCGGCGCCGCGGTGTGTTTGCAGTGGGCAGGATCACACCCGGATCGCGTCGCGGGGGTACTCGCGGCGCTGCCCGCGTGGACCGGGACCGCCGCGGACGCCCCCGCCGCGGCCAGCGCCCGGTTCACCGCCGCCCGGCTGCGGGCGGACGGCCTCGAACAGGTCACCGCCGAGATGATCGCCTCCAGCCCGCCGTGGCTGGGCCGGGAACTGGCGAAATCCTGGCGATCCCAGTGGCCGCACCTCCCCGCGGCGCTGGACGAGGCGGCGCGGTACCACGCGCCCGGTCTCGACGACCTCGAGCGCATCACGGTGCCGGTGGGCATCGCCGCCGCCACCGACGACGCCGTGCACCCCCTCGAGGTCGCCCGGACCTGGTCCGAACGACTACCGCACGCGGGTCTCGTCACGGTGACACTGGACGAGATCGGTGCCGACCCGGCGGTCCTCGGCTACACGTGCCTCAGTGCCCTGGACTCGGTCCTGCACACGGCCTGAGCGTCGCGGTCCCCCACCGGACGCGGACTCAGCGACCGAGTTGCTGCATCGCCGAACCCGATTCGCCGCGACGCTGCTGCGGCTGAGCCGGGGCCTGCGGCGGCTGCTGCTCGCCCTGCGGGCCCGGAGCCTGCTGCTGCGCCGGTTGCTGCGGGGCCGGTTGCTGCGGGGCCGGTTGCTGCGGGGCACCGCCCTGCTGCTGCGCCAGCTGCTGCTGGTGGGCGGCGGCCAGCTGCTGGGCGAGGGCCTCGGGCAGCACCACCGGCAGCGGGGTCCGGACCGGATTCGGCTCGTTTCCCCGCTTCACCACGGTGTCACGCAGGATCGCCCGGGCGGTCGCGACGAGTTCGGAGTCGGCGGTGTTGCCACCGCTCGGTCCCGCGACCACGCAGCGCACCATCCACCGGTAGCCGTCGACGCCGATGAAGCGCAGGTCGGCGTTCGGCGTGACGGCGAACACCTCACGTCCCCACGGTCCGCTCTCGACGCTCACCGTCGCGTTGTCGTTGCGCAGGGATTCGGCGAGGTCGCCGGCGACCTCCCGCCACTGACCGGGCGACTTCGGGGCCGCATACGCGGCCACCGTGATGCGCCCGTGCTGGGTGACCAGATGCACGGCCTGCGGCGAACCGTCGGGTGCCATCTCGACCTGCAACTGGGCGCCCTGCGGCATCGGCACGAGAACCGAACCGAGGTCGAGGCGGGTCCCGACCTCGCCGACGGTGAGGTCGGCGCCCGACTCGAGGTCGTCGGCGTCGTACGGACCGCCGTCCACCTCGGTCACGGCGTCGTAGTCGTCCTCGTAGTCCGCGGCGTCGAAGTCGTCGGCGTCCTGCGTCTCGGCGTCCTCGAAGAAATCGGGCCGGTCGGCCTCGGCTTCCGCCTTCTTACGACGTCCGAACATGATCAGGCTCCTTCACTGGCATTGCCGACGAGGCTGGCGTGGCCTCCACTCGACCCGTGTCCGTCGCTGCCGCGGGTGGTGCCGTCGAGGGACGCGACCTCGACGAAGGACACCAGTTCGACTCGCTGCACGAGCAGTTGGGCGATCCGGTCGCCCCGCCGGATCTCGATCGGGGTCTCGAGGTCGTGATTGATCAGGCACACCTTGATCTCGCCCCGATACCCCGCGTCGATGGTGCCGGGGGTGTTGACCACCGACAATCCCGATTTGGCTGCCAGCCCGGATCGGGGGTGGATCAGCCCGACGGTGCCCAGCGGCAGCGCGACCGCGATGCCGGTTCCGACGAGGACGCGGCGTCCCGGCTCGATGATCACATCGGTGGTGCTGCAGAGGTCGACACCTGCGTCGCCGTCGTGCGCGCGCTGCGGAACCGGAATGCCCGGGTCCAGCCGCTGGAGGGCGACGGGCGGAATGGTGGGGGTCGCGGCGGGAGAATGGCCGGGAGATAGGTCGCTCACGTGCACCGAGCCTACTCTCAGAGACCGACTATCCTGGTCGGGTGTCAGAAACGTCCCGGCCCGAAGTCGCGCCCACCGATAACGCCTCGCCCGTGCTGTACTCGGAGCGCCTGTGGGTGCCCGTCTGGTGGTGGGCGGTGGGCCTGTTCGTCGCCGGGCTGCTTGCCGCGGAGGTGCACATGGGTGCGCCCGGCCTGCGCGCATGGCTGCCGTACGTCCTGCTGCTGCCACTACCCGTGTGGGGGCTCGTCTGGCTCAGCCGCCTGCGCGTGGAGGTCGTCGAGGAACCGGGCGGCGTCCACCTGCGCGTCGGACAGGCGCATCTGCCGGTGGACGTCATCGCGCGGGTCGCCGAGGTTCCGGGTTCGGCGAAGAGTGCGGCTCTCGGCCGTCAGCTCGACCCCGCCGCGTTCGTGCAACACCGGGTCTGGGTCAAGCCGATGGCGCTGATCGTGCTCGACGACCCCGAGGACCCGACCCCCTACTGGTTGATCAGCACGCGCCGGCCCGCGCAGTTGCTGGCCGCACTCGACCGTGCCCGGCCGCAGACGGACGGAGACTGATCGGACGGTGGGCCTCCCACCGTCCGCCTCGCGAACTCGCCGCCGGTCAGGCCGCGCAGTCCCTGCACACCAGCACTCCGCCCGCGTCACTGGCGAGCCGGCTGCGGTGGTGCACCAGGAAACAGCTCGAACACGTGAACTCGTCGGCCTGCTTCGGTACGACCCGCACCGACAGTTCTTCACCGGACAGATCCGCGCCGGGCAGTTCGAACGACTCCGCGGTGTCGGACTCGTCGACGTCGACAACAGCCGACTGAGCCTCGTTGCGTCGCGCCTTCAGTTCCTCCAGCGAATCCTCCGAAACCTCGTCGGACTCTGTTCGCCGCGGTGCGTCGTAGTCAGTTGCCATGTCGCCTTCCCCTCATCTTCTTCCGTGTATCCCGGCCCGTGCGGCGCGCCGAACCGATCACCGGTCGACCTGTCCACACGAAAACCGCCTCGGCGCAGATCACACCCTGCGGCTGCAGGGCGCTGCAGCGGATGGATTCGTGCCCGGACACCAGGCTCCGGAAACATGATCTACGCCTCTTTTGTCATCTTCTGCCGACCCTCGTTCTGCACGCTTTGAACGACTGGGGCCGCCAGACAGTAGCCGAAGGAAGTACAAAAGTCGTAACCGAATCGACCGATCGCGCAAATTGTCTGCTAATCGTCACCAACACCACAGCAAGCTGTGACATTCCACAACGGGGACGGGTTCGGGGTTATGACGCCGCAGGGATCTAAGGTAGGTGCCGAACCTGCGCCACGACGTGTGGCCGGGCCCTGTATCGGTGCGCTGGACGGGCGACAACGTTCGAAGCGCGGTTCGTAGGAGAGGTCGAGGCACACTGTGGTTTCACTGATCACCGAAGGCAGCCCGCTCGACGACAAGGGTCGTCCGTTCCGGCGGCGGCGGGCGATGCCGATCCTCGTGGTGTTCGCGGTCCTCGCCCTGCTCGGCGCCGTCGCATGGATCGGCGTGCTCGGCGACGACGAGGATCTGGCCGCGACCGTCGACTGCAATCTTCCGCAACCGGCGGCGCAGCCGGTCGACCCCGCGGCCCCGCCGCCGCAGCCGCTGGGCGAGAGGGTGGACGGGTCGACGTTGCGGGACGTGGAGCCCGCCGCGCTGTCCGCCACGAAGGTGCGCGTCTTCAACGCCAACGGCGAACACGGCCAGGCGGCGCAGGTGGCGGCCCAGCTGAGCGACTACGGGTTCGCGAGCGCCCCCGACGTCCAGGCGGGCAACGACCCGATCTACGTCGACCAGAACATGCAGTGCCAGGGGCAGCTGCGGTTCGGCCCGAACGGCGCCGCCGCGGCGAGCGCGCTCTGGCTGGTGGCCCCGTGCGCCGAACTCATCCAGGACACCCGCGCCGACGACACGGTCGACTTGGCCCTCGGAACCTATTTCCGCAAGATCTCGCCGAACGCCGACGCGGAGGAGGTGCTGCGGTCCCTGAAGGATCCGCCGCCCGGCACCCAGCCCGCACCTCTCGACATCGACCTCCTGAAGGCGGCGCGCACCGCCCGCTGCTGACCGCCGGTCACCCCTCCGGGATCGGGGTGTCCGCCCCGATCTCGGCGAACAGGGCGTCCAGCGCGTCGGCGATGCCGGGGGCCGCGGCCACCACCACTTCACCGTCCGCGCTCGACGTGTGCGGCGACGGGATCCGCACGCGGGCGCCCGCCTCGGTCGCGATCAGCGAGCCCGCCGCCCAGTCCCACGGACTGAGCCCGTGTTCGAAATGGGCGTCGACACGGCCCGCCGCGACCATGCACAGATCGAGGGCCGCCGAGCCGATCCGGCGAATGTCCCGCACCCTCGGCAGGATGTCGGCGATGAGGGCGCCCTGAACCTTGCGCCGGGCCGCGCCGTATCCGAATCCGGTGGCGAGCAACGCCATCGACACGTCGGTGACGGGGTTGCACCGCAGTGTGCTCACCCGGCCGTCGGCGTCGGTGAGGGTCGCCCCGCCGCCGCGCACCGCCGCGTACGTCGACCGCGCAGCCACGTCGACCACGACTCCGGCGACGGATACTCCGTCGATCTGGACGGCCACCGAGACGGCGTACGCGGGCACCCCGTACAGAAAGTTGACGGTGCCGTCGATCGGGTCGACGATCCATCGCACTCCCGCGGCGGAATCGCCCTCTCCCCCACCTTCTTCGCCGAGAATCGCATCCTCGGGGCGAAGCTCCGCGAGGCGGTCGCGGATGACCTGCTCGCTCTCGGTGTCGACGACGGTGACCGGGTCGGTGGGAGTGCTCTTCGACGCCACGGCGTCGCCGGATTCCGCTCGCGTCCCGACGATTCCGAATACCTCGGGCCGCCGGGCCCGGACGTGTGCGGCGGCCTCCTCGGCCACCGCGACGGCGACCTCGAGCAGTCGTCTGGGATCGGTGCCGACGTGGCCGGGCGCGGTGTCTGAACTCTGGGGTGCATGCACACACCCATCGGAACACACTTTCGCTGCCTCACACCACCGCTGGCGTTCCGCGCTCCCCTTCCGGGTTACGGCGTCGTCACGCGTCATCACCCACCGAACCCGCGTGGACGCACTAGTGTGACGGGCAGCAGAAGCGCGCCCGGAGAACACGTCGTCGTCGACACGGAGGAGCACACGCCATGACCAAAACGGGGTTCGGTGTCGACGTCGGAGGCAGCGGCGTCAAGGGCGGCGTCGTGGATCTCGGGACCGGCGAGCTGATCGGCGACCGCATCAAGCTCCTCACCCCCCAGCCGTCGACCCCCGAGGCGGTGGCGAAGACCGTCGCGGAGATCATCCGCCAGGCCGGATGGGACGGACCGGTCGGTATCACTCTGCCGAGCGTCGTCACCGGCGGCGTCGCACGATCCGCCGCGAACATCGACAAGGGATGGATCGGGACGGACGCGCGGGCGCTGTTCTCGGACGCACTCGGCGGCAGGCGCGTCACCGTCCTCAACGACGCGGACGCCGCGGGGATGGCCGAGGACGCACTCGGCGCAGGCAAGGACGCGAAGGGCGTCGTCATCCTCCTGACGTTCGGCACCGGCATCGGCTCGGCGATCCTCCACAACGGCGTGCTGCTTCCCAACACCGAGTTCGGCCACATGGAGGTCGACGGCAAGGAGGCCGAGCACCGGGCGGCGTCCTCGGTGAAGGAGAAGAAGGATCTGTCGTACAAGGAATGGGCCGCCGAGGTCAGCCGGGTCCTCACCCGGTTCGAGAACCTCCTGTGGCCTGATCTGTTCATCGCCGGCGGCGGAATCAGCCGCAAACACGAGAAGTGGATCCCCCATCTGACCAACAGGACACCCGTCGTACCTGCTGCGCTGCTCAACACGGCGGGAATCGTCGGTGCTGCGCTCGCGGTCGAAACGGGCATCGCTCCGTAACTATTTCGGATGGGTCGTTACAATGGAAGAGCCCGGCTGCGCGCCGGCGAAACCAGTAGACCTCTCCGCCGGATGACCACTCTGGCGTGACGCCGCACGACACCGTCACGAAAGGGCGTACGTGGCAGCCACCGATACACGTCAGACTGCTGATTCGACTTCAGAGTCAGGACCGGAAGCACCAGTCGCAGCGGCAGCCACCGGCACCGCTCCGGCAGCCGAGGCAGCTCCCGCGAAGAAGGCAGCGGCGAAGAAGGCCCCCGCCAAGAAGGCAGCAGCGAAGAAGGCCCCCGCCAAGAAGGCAGCGGCGAAGAAGGCGGGCGGCAAGAAGGCCACGGCCGGTAAGGGTGCGGACGGCGAGGACCTCGACGAGGATTCCGCCGACATGGAAGACATCGACATCACCGAGGGCGACCTCGCCGAGGTCGAATCCGATGTCGTGGAGGTCGTCGCAGTCGGCGAGGACGACGAGACCGAGGAGCCGTCCGAGAAGGACAAGGCGTCCGGCGACTTCGTGTGGGACGAGGAGGAGTCCGAAGCGCTCCGCCAGGCCCGCAAGGACGCCGAGCTGACCGCGTCCGCAGACTCCGTCCGCGCCTACCTGAAGCAGATCGGCAAGGTCGCCCTCCTCAATGCCGAAGAGGAGGTCGAGCTCGCCAAGCGGATCGAGGCCGGGCTGTACGCGACCCAGATCATGCAGGAGCTGTCCGACTCCGGCGAGAAGCTGCCCGCCGCCCAGCGCCGGGACATGAGCTGGATCTGCCGCGACGGAAACCGCGCCAAGAACCACCTTCTGGAGGCCAACCTCCGGCTCGTCGTGTCGCTGGCCAAGCGCTACACCGGCCGCGGCATGGCGTTCCTGGACCTGATCCAGGAAGGCAACCTGGGCCTCATCCGTGCCGTCGAGAAGTTCGACTACACCAAGGGCTACAAGTTCTCGACCTACGCCACGTGGTGGATCCGTCAGGCCATCACCCGCGCGATGGCCGACCAGGCCCGCACCATCCGCATCCCGGTGCACATGGTCGAGGTCATCAACAAGCTCGGCCGAATCCAGCGTGAACTCCTGCAGGACCTGGGCCGTGAGCCCACGCCCGAAGAGCTCGCGAAGGAAATGGACATCACGCCCGAGAAGGTGCTGGAGATCCAGCAGTACGCGCGTGAACCCATCTCCCTCGACCAGACCATCGGCGACGAGGGCGACAGTCAGCTCGGCGACTTCATCGAGGACTCCGAGGCCGTCGTGGCCGTCGACGCCGTGTCCTTCACCCTGCTGCAGGACCAGCTCCAGTCGGTGCTCGAGACGCTCTCCGAGCGTGAGGCGGGCGTCGTGCGTCTGCGCTTCGGCCTGACCGACGGGCAGCCCCGCACCCTCGACGAGATCGGACAGGTCTACGGCGTCACGCGTGAGCGCATCCGCCAGATCGAATCCAAGACCATGTCGAAGCTGCGCCACCCGTCGCGGTCGCAGGTGCTGCGCGACTACCTGGACTGACGCACCAGATCGCGATGCCCCCGGACTCCGCGCGAGTCCGGGGGCATCGTCGTCCGTGCGCCGGGCATCCGGCGGCCGCCCGTCAGGCGGTGGTGCGCACCCGGAGCCAGGCGCCCGCCACCGGTTCGACCACCCGTGCCGCCACCGGGCCGATGACGGCCATCAGGAGCACGTACGCGGTGGCGAGTGCCACGAGTTCGCTCTCCACGGCGCCCGCCGACAACGCCAGCCCGGCGATGACGATCGAGAACTCGCCGCGCGCGATCAACGCGACCCCGGCGCGGGCCCGGCCCAGCCGCCCGACCCCTTGCTGTTTCGCCGCCCACGCGCCGGTGACCATCTTGGTCAGCGCGGTGACGACGGCGAGCAGCACGGCCCAGCCGAGGACCGGCGGAATCGCCCGGGGATCGGTGTTGAGCCCGAACACCACGAAGAACATCGCCGCGAACAGATCGCGGAGCGGCTCGAGGACGCGGCTCGCGTTGTGGGCGGTCGTGCCGGAGATCGCGATCCCCAGCAGGAACGCGCCGACGGCCGCCGAGACCTGCATCGCCGAGCTGATCCCCGCCACGAGCAGCGCGGCACCGAGCAGCTTCAGCAGCAGGGTCTCGCTGTCCGGGCTGTCCAGCAGCGCGGACACGTAGCGGCCGTACCGCAGCGCGATCACGAGGACGACGGAGATCACGACGAGGGAGATCGCCACCGCCTCGAGTCCACCGGCGAAACTGACGCCGGCGAGCAGGGCCGTCAGGATGGGCAGGTACACGGCCATCGCGAGGTCCTCGAACACCAGGATCGACAGCACGACCGGCGTCTCGCGGTTACCGAGCCGTCCCAGGTCGCTCAGCACCTTCGCGATGATGCCCGAGGACGAGATGTAGGTGACGCCGGCCATGACGACGGCACCGGTGGGTCCCCACCCGAGCATCAGTGCGACGACCGCTCCGGGCGCGGCGTTGAGGACGGCGTCGACGACACCGGCCATCCACGACCGCCGCAGGCCGGTGACGAGTTCCGACGCGGTGTACTCGAGCCCCAGCAGCAGCAGGAGGAGGACCACCCCGATCTCGCTCGCCAGGTGGCTGAACTCGCTGATGTCGCCGAGGTTGACGAATCCGCCGCTGCCGAAGCACAGGCCTCCGAGGAGATAGAACGGGATCGGCGACATCCCGAATTGAGCTGCCAGACGGCCCAGCAGGCCGAGCGCGAAGAACACCGCGCCCAGTTCGATGAGCGCGAGCGTGGTGGTGTTCACGGGTCTGTCAGCCGTTGGCCAGGAGCTTGGCTGACGCGTCCAGTCCGTCTGTGGTTCCGACGGCGACCAGCAGGTCGCCGGAGGTGAGCAGGAAGTCGGGCTTCGGCGACGGGTACACCTGGCCCGCCCGCATGACCGCGACGATCGAGACACCGGTGCGCGTGCGCATCGCGGTGTCGCCGAGCGGGCGGCCGTCGAACCGGGAGTCTTCCTTGATGTACAGCTGCTTGGTGCGGATGCCGGGCAGGTCCCGGTGTTCCTCTTCCAGCTGCGCCACCAGTTGCGGTGCGCCGAGCAGATTGCTGAGCACGGCCGCTTCCTCGGTGGTGAGCGGCACCGACGCGGCACAGGCGTCGGGGTCGTCGGCCTTCGACACGATGAGGTCCGTGCGGCCGTCGCGATGGGTGATGACACCGATGCGGCGACCGGCGGCGAGTTCGAAGTCCTTACGCACCCCGATACCGGGTAGTGGCGTCACTTCAACGTTCATGCCTCCACGGTAGTCCGATGGGGGTGACCAACCGCGGAAGGCTCGCGTCAGTGCCGGGCGGGGAACGTTCCGTCGGCCTCGGGGCGGTACTCCTCGACGGCGGTGACCGCCGCGACGGGCAGCGGCCCGTACAGGTGCGGGAACAGCATCGACGCCGGATCGGCCGGCACGCCCGGCTCCCACGTCACCGGCGAACCGAGGGCGTCGGGGTCGAGTCTGAGGAGGACGAGGTCCGTGCGTCCGGCGAACAATCGGTTGGCGGGCAGGTGCACCTGGGCGGGTGTGGACAGGTGCACGAATCCGTCCGCGGCGTACGTGGCGGGCACGCGAGCGCCTTCGCGTTCCGCGGTGCGCCATTCGTCGCGGCTGCAGATGTGAACGAGCTGGTCTTCGGATTTCACAGGGCGAGACTAGCGTCACGCCCGAAATCGAATCAGCTGTCAGCGAACTCGGACCGATCGGTCTGTTCGCATCGGTGCTCGTCACGTCGTTGTCCGCACGTTTCGGGCCGATTTCGTGTGTGATGCAACACTGAGAAACGCCGTCGGGAACAACGCGTAAACCCCAAACGTCTGACAGAGTAGATCCACCGCGCCACCCCCGACGCGGCGGACCAAGGCCCCAGGCACTCGGCATCAGTCGAAAAGCCAGTACGGAGGAGTCATGCCCGGAACACTGACCAGCCCCCCGTTGACCGCAGCCGACCGGTGCGACCGGTGCGGTGCGGGAGCCCGCGTTCGCGCGGTCCTTCCGACCGGAGGAGAGTTGCTCTTCTGCGGTCACCACGCCAACGAGCACGCAGACCGTCTTCGCGAGATGAACGCCACGATCGTGTCCGAAGCCGAAGCTGCAATCTGATACGTCAGCCCGGGTGACCCGTCCCAGGCTCACCTCTTTCAGCACCAAGAGACCGGCGAGTGCACCGCACTCGCCGGTCTCTTGCGTCTCGCATCATGCGGTGACGGCGGTCACCACTGCCGCAGGGTGGAAATCCGCTCGGTGAGCTGCTCGACGGTGGCGATGGCCGTCGGCGGTCCCCCGCAGACCCGGCGGAGTTCGCCGTGGATGGTGCCGTGCGGCTTGCCCGTCCGGTGGTGGTGCATCGCGACGAGACTGTTCAGTTCGCGGCGCAGTTGCGCGAGCTGACCGGCGGCCGCCACCCGGTCCGCGACCTGCGGAACCGGCGTGTGCACGGGCGCCGGAGCGGGCTCCTGCTTGTCCAGCTGCTCCGACTGACGCTGACGCAGCAGGGCGCGCATCTGGTCGGCGTCGAGGAGACCGGGCAGACCCAGGTAGTCGGCCTCCTCGTCGGAGCCCGAGAACGTGGCCGTCCCGAAGGACGAGCCGTCGTAGATCACCTGGTCGAGCTCGGCGTCGGCACCGAGCGAGGTGAACGCCTTCTCCTCCTCGCCGAGTTCGTCCTTCTGCTTGTTCGCGTCCGCGAGCAGGTCGTCGTCGAAGCCGTCCTTCTCCCGGTGCGGCTTGCCCAGCACATGGTCGCGCTGCGCCTCCAGCTGGCTGGCGAGGTCGAGCAGCACCGGCACCGACGGCAGGAACACGCTCGCCGTCTCACCCTTGCGGCGGGACCGCACGAAACGACCGATCGCCTGCGCAAAGTAGAGCGGGGTGGACGCACTGGTGGCGTACACGCCGACAGCCAGGCGGGGGACGTCGACGCCTTCCGACACCATGCGGACGGCGACCATCCACTTCTGGGTGCTCGCGCCGAACTCGGCGATCCGCTTGGAGGCCGTCGGGTCGTCGGAGAGGACCACGACCGGGTCTTCGCCGGTGACCGCCTTCAGGGTCTGCGCGTAGGCGCGGGCGACGGTCTGGTCGGTGGCGATCACGAGGCCGCCCGCGTCGGGCATGCCGCCGGTGCGCAACTGGCCGAGACGGGTGTCGGCGGCGTGCAGGACCGCGGGAATCCAGTCGCCCGACGGGTCCAGGGCCGTGCGCCACGCCCGGGCCGTCTGTTCCGCACTGAGCGGCTCGCCGAGCCGCGCGGAGAACTCCTCGCCGGCGTTGTTCCGCCAGCGTGCCTCGCCGGAGTACGCGAGGAACACGACGGGCCGGACGACGCCGTCCGCGAGCGCGTCGGAGTACCCGTACGAGTGATCCGCCTTCGAGCGCATCAGACCCTCGCGGTCGGGTTCGTACGTCACGAACGGGATCGCGCTGTCGTCGCTGCGGAACGGCGTACCCGTCAGGGCGAGGCGGCGGGTGGCGTCACCGAACGCCTCCCGGATGGCGTCACCCCAGCTCTTCGCGTCGCCACCGTGGTGGATCTCGTCGAGGATGACCAGCGTGCGCCGGCTCTCGGTGCGGACCCGGTGCTTGAACGGGTGGGAGGCGACCTGCGCGTACGTCACCACCACACCCTGGTAGTCGCTGGACGTCTGCCCGGTCGAGTTCGAGAAGTACGAGTCCAGCGCGATGCCGTTGCGCGCCGCGGACTCGGCCCACTGGTGCTTGAGGTGCTCGGTCGGTGCGACCACCGTCACCTGGTCGACGGTGCGGTCGCGCAGCAACTCGGACGCGACCCGCAGCGCGAACGTGGTCTTACCGGCGCCCGGCGTCGCGACCGCGAGGAAATCCTGGGGTCCGGTGGACAGGTACTTGGTCAGCGCACGACGCTGCCAGGCACGCAGTGACCCCGCGGGCCTGGCTGGTTCGGTCTGTGCGAGGTAGGCCTCGGTGCCCACGATCTGCGCGGCCTCGGTTTCCACTGTCGGCGCCGACTGGGAGCCCACTGTCTCAGCACTCACGGGCTGCCCTCCGCTGGCATGGCACTGTTTGCTCGCACTCCTCGGTATCGATCGACACGTCCGGTCCACACCCGAAGGCGCTGTCCGTCAAGGAGCCTAGCGCCCGGATCCGACGCGAACCGCATTCGCGAGTTCCGATAGTGACAGATTTGTCGCGACACGAGGACAGCAGCGGTGGGCAACCGGGCGTGTCGTCAGGGATGCTGGAAACATCATGACCGAAACACCCTCGACAACACCGCAGAGTGGCGGTGATCCGCCCCGGTCCGGGTGGCATCCGCTACGTCGCGCACTGAGCGTGATCGGTCGCACAGCAAGCAAGGCGTGGGACGATTCGATCTTCGGGAAGGCGGCCACGGCGGCGTTCTGGCAGACGCTGTCGCTGCCCCCGCTCCTACTCGGACTGCTCGGCATGCTCGGCTACGTCGGCGGGTGGTTCGGACCCGACACCGTCGACATCATCCAGTCGAAGATCGTCAACTTCAGCGGGACCGTGTTCAGCGACAGCGTGGTCGAACAGATCATCCGCCCGACGGTCGGGGACGTCCTCGAACGGGGACGTCCCGAGATCGTGTCCCTGAGCTTTCTGCTGTCGCTCTGGGCGGGTTCGTCGGCCATCTCCACGTTCGTGGACTCGATCGTCGAGGCCCACGGCCAGCAGGAGGCGCGGCACCCGGTGTGGCAACGCGTGTTCGCGTTGCTGCTCTACGTGATGTTCCTGATTCTCGCCGTGTTCACCCTGCCGCTGGTCGCGCTGGGGCCGACGCTCGTCGGGAGGGTGCTTCCGGAGGCGTGGCGCACCATCGGGACGGAGATCGTCGACACGTTCTACTACCCCGGTGTGGGACTGCTGCTCATCGTCGGCCTGACGACGCTGTACAAGGTGGCGCTCCCCCGGTCGCTGCCCTGGCATCGGCTGCTCGGCGGCGCGCTCGTCGCGGGAGTGTTCTTCCTCGGAGCGAGCACCTGTCTGCGCCGCTACCTCTCGTGGGTCGCGGGAACCGGATACACGTACGGGGCGCTGGCCACGCCGATCGCGTTCCTGCTGTTCACGTTCTTCCTGGGTTTCGCGGTGGTGCTCGGCGCCGAGTTCAACGCCACCGTGCAGGAGTTCTGGCCTGCCCGGGCGACCCGGATCGACCAGATGCGGGACTGGATCGCCGCGCAGGCCGAGAGTTCACCGTCGACGGGTCCGGTGACCAGCCTCACGCGTCGCATCGCCACCGGCCCGATCAAGGTCGTCGGCGACCGTGCCCGGCCGGAGCCGACCGCACCGGGGTCGGGGAACGACGAAAAGCCCGACGGCCCGGTACGCGAATCTCCCGAGCCACCGGGTGTGCGACGAGCGCCGGCGAAGCCTCAGTCGCCCTTGCGCAATCCTTCGTAGATCTTCTTGCAGTCGGGGCAGACCGGCGATCCCGGCTTCGCGGATTTCGTCACCGGAAACACCTCGCCGCACAACGCGACGACGTGAGTGCCCATGACGGCGCTCTCCGCGATCTTGTTCTTCTTCACGTAATGGAAGACCTTGGGAGTGTCGTCATCGGTCGACTCGTCGGTGGTGACGTCGGGCCGTTCCTTGGTTTGAGTGCTCACCCCTCAATAATGCCGCAACCGGCCGGCGATCCCACCCCCCGTGTGCATTTGCCGGCCGACAGTGGAACAGTGGAGACATGGCACGAAGTGCAGGGTTCGGTGGGTCCCACGACGCCGGCTCACCGAGTAATCCGGTTCTCATCACCGAGGCAGCGCGATCCATCGAGGATCAACACCGTGCCCGTGTCCGCAAGTACCTGCTCATCATGTCGTTCCGGTTCCCGGCGCTGATCTTCGCGGCGGTGGCGTACGGCATCTGGGAGAACCCGTGGATCTCGATGGCAATCATCGGCGTGTCGATCCCGCTGCCCTGGATCGCGGTCCTCATCGCGAACGACCGGCCGCCGCGCACCAAGGACGAGCCCAGCCGGTACGACCACCGCGAGTCGCCGTCGACCGCCCTGCCCGCGCCGCCGCACCACACGATCGAGGGCTGACGCCGTCGGGCGTCCTGCAACAATGCACGGGTGAACCGTGACGAACTGCTGTCGATCTGCCCGTCTCTGCGTGCGGCCCTCCTCCGCAATCGGTACGACACGGACACCTTGCTCGATGTGCTGGGCCCCGAGGTCCATGCGGCGTTGAGCCGCAACGAGCCGGTCCCGGTGCGCCGGGCCAGCGCGTCCTGCGGCGAACTCGGCACCCTGATCCGGCTGTTCCTGCTCACCGACGACTGCCCCGCCGGCGAGGTGGCAGCGGCGCTGTCCCCGCTCGCGGTCGACGACGCCGTCGCCGCAGGACTGCTCGAATCCGACGGCGACGTCGTCCGGGCCGCCCTCGACCTGCGGCCGCTGCACATCGGCGGCGGCAACCGCTGGGTGCTCTCCGACCTCGACGGTTCCCTCCGCCCCCGCGAGACCCCCGTCGATCACGTCATCGGCGTCGGGCACGCGTCGCTGTCGCTGCTGCAGGCCACCCCGACCGCACCGGTCGGGACGTTGCTCGACATCGGGACGGGGTGCGGCATCCAGGCCCTGCACGGCGCCTCCTACGCCGACTCGATCACGGCGACGGACCTGAACGTCCGGGCGGTGGACCTGGCGGCCGTCACGGCAGCGCTCAACGAGCAGGAGGTGGAACTGCTCGCCGGGTCGTGGTTCGAGCCGGTCGAGGGCCGCACGTTCGATCAGGTGGTGGCCAATCCGCCGTTCGTCGTGAGCCGCGCCGCAGTGGGCCACACCTACCGCGACTCCGGCCTCGACCTCGACGGCGCGAGCGAACTGATGATCTCCCGGGTGGCCGGCTACCTCGCGCCCGGCGGCACCGCGGCGCTGCTGGCTTCTTGGATCCACGTCGAGGGCGAGGACTGGCGTGCCCGGGTGGCGTCCTGGCTGCCCGCCCACGGGATCGACGCGTGGGTGGTGCAACGGGACGTCGCGGACCCGGCCCTGTACGTCGGCACCTGGATGCGGGACGGCGGCCTCGACACCCGGGATCCGGCCACCGCGACGGTCGCCGAGGACTGGCTGGACCACCTCGCGAGCGCGGACGTGGAGGGAGTCGGTTTCGGGTTCGTCTACCTGCGCCGGACCGGCGCACCCACCGACCTCATGGCGGAGGACCTCACGCACGGCTTCACCGATCCGCTCGGCGCGGAGGCTCTCGCGTACTTCGAGCGGGTGGCGTGGCTGCGCGACCACGACGTGCTCACCTCCCGGTTCCGGGTCGAGGAGAGCACCGCCCTGGAGCGGGTGTTCCTGCCCGGCGACGAGGGATGGACGCAGGTGGTCGCCCGGTTGCACCGGGGGAACGGCCCGGCGTGGCAGCACGAGGTCGACGATCTCGTCGCCTCGCTCGTCGCGGGCATGCGCGGCGACGGCCTGGTGCTGGGCGAACTGATCGAACTCCTCGCCGCCGCGCACGGGGTCGACGCCGAAGAACTCGCGCAGTCGGCGGTGCCGCTCGTGCACGCCCTCGTCCGGCACGGACTGGTGCTCCCCGCGTAGCCGCCGGGTTCCCGATCCGTCCCCCTTATACGTGTTCTCAGCAACTTCTCAGGACCGAATCGAGAAACCCGCAGGTCACAGCCTCTTCGTAAATTACCGGCCGGGAACTTTCCCGGGCCGTCGGTGCGTTGATCCATATGAGACACCACCGATGAGGAGGCAAGTCATGACAAGCCCCAGCACCACTACTCGCATTCGCCCCAGCGCCGCCGATCTGGACGCCCAGAGCCCCGCTGCCGACCTGGTCCGCGTCTACCTGAACGGAATCGGCCGCACAGCTCTGCTGACGGCCGCAGACGAGGTGGAACTGTCCAAGCGAATCGAGGCTGGGCTGTACGCCGCGCACATCCTGGAGACCGGGAAGCGCCTCTCCCCCGCCAAGAAGCGCGACCTCGCGACGATCGTCCGGGAAGGACAGTCCGCCCGCGCGCACCTCCTCGAGGCCAACCTGCGGCTCGTCGTGTCGCTCGCGAAGCGGTACACCGGACGCGGCATGCCCCTGCTGGACCTCATCCAGGAGGGCAACCTCGGCCTGATCCGCGCGATGGAGAAGTTCGACTACGCGAAGGGGTTCAAGTTCTCGACGTACGCCACCTGGTGGATCCGTCAGGCGATCACCCGTGGCATGGCCGACCAGAGCCGCACGATCCGGCTGCCAGTGCACCTCGTGGAGCAGGTCAACAAGCTGGCCCGCATCAAGCGGGAGCTGCATCAGCAACTCGGGCGTGAGGCGACCGACGACGAACTGGCCGAGGAGTCGGGGATCCCGGCGCACAAGATCGCGGATCTGCTCGACCACAGCCGCGACCCGGTGAGCCTCGACATGCCGGTCGGCAACGACGAGGAGGCCCCGCTGGGCGACTTCATCGAGGATTCCGAGGCCACGTCCGCGGAGAACGCCGTGATCGCCGGTCTCCTGCACAGCGACGTGCGCACCGTGCTCGCCACCCTCGACGAACGTGAGCAGCAGGTCATCCGCCTGCGGTACGGCCTCGACGACGGCCAGCCCCGCACCCTCGACCAGATCGGCAAGCTCTTCGGGCTCTCCCGCGAGCGCGTCCGGCAGATCGAGCGCGAGGTGATGGGCAAGCTGCGTCAGGGCGACCGCGCCGAGCGGCTGCGTTCCTACGCGAGCTGACCCCCAAGTCCACCACCGATTCAGCGCCGGTGCCGGTCGTACGCGACCGGCACCGGCGTTGTGCTCTGCGGGGACCTTCCGTCTGCGGGACCGTGAGACGGGTCAGCGCAGCCGGCGGGGTCCGAGGTCGGCGACGCTGGGCTCCGGGCCGATCCGCACGCGCGAATCGGTGACCTGCGCACCCTCGGCGGACGCGAGCACCGGTTCGCAGGCCAGTTCCCGTACCTCCGGGAGGTCGTCGGCGAGAGCGGAGATCCGCTGCACGAGGTCGACGAGGGCCGACTTGTTCACCGGCACCGCGCTGCGGTATCCGGACAGCAGCGGCGCGGCCTTCGGTGCGTCGATCAGCTCCGCTGCGGCGTCCTCGGTGAGGGGCAGCACCCGATAGGCGCGGTCGCCGAGCAGGTCGGAGATCACGCCGGCGAGCCCGAACGAGATGAGCGAACCGAACGACGGGTCGTCCTGCACGCCGACGACGCAGCCGATCCCCTTGGTGGCCATCCGCTGCACGTGCAGCAGGGGTTCACCGGATGCGGCGGCGAGGTCGCGGTAGGCCCGGCGGACCGAGTCCGGTGCGACCAGGTCGAGGCGGACCCCGCCGAGGTCGGGCCGGTGCCGCCACTGTTCCCCCGTCGCCTTCACCGCGACCGGGTATCCCAATTCCTCCGCGGCCTGCACGGCCTCCTCCTCGGTGGTGGCGGACCGGAATTCCACGACGTCCACGCCGTAGCACGCGAGGAGTTGCGACGCCTCGAAGTCCGACAGCCAGCGTCCGGACGACGCCCCGAGCCAGCCGTCGACCAGCGCTTTCGCCCGCTCCGGATCGATCCCGTTGGGGCGCAACACTTTCGAAGACGGCTTGCTCTTCCAGGCCGAGTACCGCCAGGCCCGTGCCAGGGCCAGCGCCGCCCGTTCCGGACCGGGATAGGACGGCACCGAACCGCGCGTCGGATGCCCGTCCTCACCGCGGACCGCCAGGACGTCGGGCACGCCCTCCGCCGCGAGGAACGTCGTGAGCACGGGTTTGTCGGCGTCCCGCACCGCTTCCCGCAGCGCCTGGGCATAGGGTTCGGCGGGGACGGCGACCGGGGGAACGAACACGGCGATCACCGAATCGACGTCGAAGGACGCCAGTGCCGTCCGCACGGCCGTCGCGAATTCCTCGGGACCGGCCTGCGGGCCGAGGTCGACGGGGTCGCCGACCTGCAAACCCTCGCTGCGGGCCGCGTCGGCGGCGAGGACACCGAGCGCGGTGGAGTTCCCGACCACGGCCAGTCGCGGGCCCGCGGGCAGCGGCTGGTACCCGAACAGCAGCGCACAGTCGAACAGCTGGGAGATCGACCCGACCTGCACCACTCCGGCCTGCTCGAAGAGGGCCCGCACGATCGAGTCGTCCATCTCGCCGCCGCTGGCCGCCAGCGCGGGCGGGACGGCGTGCCGCCCGCTCTTGACCGCGACGATCGGCTTGTTCCTCGCCACCCTGCGCGCGATGCGCGAGAACTTGCGGGGATTGCCGAAGCTCTCCAGATACAGCAGCACCACCTCGGTGGCCGGGTCCGAATCCCAGTACTGCAGCAGGTCGTTGCCGGAGACGTCGGCGCGGTTGCCCGCGGAGACGAACGCGGACAACCCTATTCGGCTCCGCGCGGCCTCGTCGAGGATGGCGATGCCGAGTGCGCCGGACTGGCAGAAGAATCCGACGTTGCCGGGACTCGGCAGCACCGGCGCGAGGGTGGCGTTCAACGACACGTCGCGGTCGTTGTTGGCCACGCCGAGCGCGTTGGGACCGATCAGCCGCATCCCGTGCGCGCGGGCGGCGTGGACGAGGCGGCGCTCGGACTGCCGTCCGTCCGTTCCGGTTTCACTGAATCCCGAGGACACGACGACGAGGGCCTTGACTCCCTTGTCCAGGCAGTCGTCGAGGACGGCGTTGATCGATTCGGCGGGGACGGCGACGACCGCGAGGTCCACCTCGTCGGGAATGTCTCGGACCGTCGGGTACGCCCGCACCCCGTGGACCGAACGGTGCTCCGCGTTGACCGGATACACCGGGCCGGTGAATCCCGCCCGCAGCAGGTTGGTCAGGACGGCGTTGCCGACCTTCGCCCGGTCGGTGGACGCGCCGATCACCGCGACCGACCGCGGGCTGAGCACGTTGCGCATGCTCCGCGCCTCGGCGGCACGCTCGCGGGAATTGCGCACGGACACCATCGCTTCGGTGGGGTCGATCGCGAACTCGAGCCTGAGGACGCCGCCCTCGAAGCTGCGGCTCACCTGATATCCGGCCTCGCGGAATACGGTCACCATGTTCCGGTTCTCCGCGAGGACCTCGGCGACGAACATCGTCAGACCGCTCTCCGCGGCCGCCGCGGCCAGGTGCTCGAGCAGGATCGGCCCGAGTCCGCGGCCCTGGTGTGCGTCGGCGACGACGAATGCCACTTCCGCGGATTTGCCGTCCCCCTCGCCGGTGAGCCGCTCGTACCGGCCGACGGCGATGATCTCGTCCCCGAGCAGCACCACGAACGCCACCCGGTCGTGGTGGTCGACGGTGGTGAAGTGCACGACGTCCCGTTGCGACATGGTCGGGTAGGGACCGAAATACCGCAGGTAGCGGGTGCGTTCGGACAGCTTGGAGTGGAACGTCACGAGTTTGTCGGCGTCCTCGGGCACGATCGGCCGCAGCGCGACCGCCCCGCCGTCCGCGGCGAGCACGTCGGCGACCCAGTGCCGCGGGTAGTTGTGCGCGGGGTCGGGTTTCCCCGTCGCCCCGGCATTGGCCGACGACTCAGTGCTGCCCGTCTCTGCACTGCCCGACGACTCAGTGCTGCCCGTCTCTGCACTGCCCGACGACTCCGTGGCACCGGTGGTTTCGTTGCCGTCCGCCTGCTCAGTCACGGGGATCCTCCGGGTCGAGTCCGAGTAGGGGGAAGCAGGCACGCCGGGTGGCGATGACGGCGGAGTCGATCCGCGTCAACGCGCGGTCGACCGACGGAATCCCGGTTTCCGGTGTGCCACCGGGACCGTCCCAGGGCAGGTAGTCGACTTCCCCGCCGTCGCCCATCGTGTCCGGCAGGTCGACGCTGGGCGCGAGGGCGTGAGCCCGCTCCTGCCAGGCCTCGGGTACCGCACGGGCGGTGTCGATCTCGCGGTCGAGCGCCGCGGCGATCAGGTGGGTCCACGCCCGCGGGACGACGCGGACGAGGCCGTACCCGCCGCCGCCGACGGCGAGCCAGCGTCCCTCGGCGTACCGGTCGGCGAGGTCGCGCATCGCGAGGAACGCGGCCCGCTGGCCGTCGACGGTCAGCGCGAGGTCGGCCAGCGGGTCCTCCCGATGGCTGTCGACACCGCACTGGCTGATCACGATCTGCGGCCGGAACGCGGCGAGGGCTCCGGGCACGACGGCGTGGAAACCGCGCAGCCACAACGCATCGACGGTGCCGGGCAGCACGGGGAGGTTGATCGCCGTGCCCTCCCCCGATCCCTCGCCGACTTCGCTCGACCACCCCGTGTTGGGCCAGAGCGTTGCCGGGTGCTGGTGCAGGGAGATCGTCAGGACCCGCGGGTCGCCCGCGAATGCGTGCTGGACGCCGTCGCCGTGGTGTGCGTCGACGTCGATGTAGGCGATCCGGTCGAAACCGTTGTCCAGCAGCCAGGACACGGCAATGGCGACGTCGTTGTACACACAGAAGCCGGAGGCCCAGTCGGGCATGGCGTGATGCATGCCGCCGCCGATGCTGACGGCGCGGCGGGTGCGGCCCGCCGCGATTTCCTGCGCCGCGGCGAGGGAACCGCCGGCGAGGATCGCGCTCGCCTCGTGCATCTGGGGAAAGACGGGATTGTCCTCGGTGCCGAGCCCGTGCGGCGCCTCCGCGCCGAGCACGCCCGACGTCGCGGAGTGACCGGCCTGTTTGACCGCTTCGACGTACGCGGGAGTGTGGATCCGCAACAGATCTGCGTCCGAGGCGGCGGCGGGCCGCAGCAGTTCGACCCCCTCCAGCGTCCCGAGGCTGCGCGCGAGCGACATGGTCAGCTCGAGCCGCGTGGGATTCATCGGGTGGTCCGCACTCCACCGATAACTGAGATAGTCCGGACTCCACACGACTGCACGGTTCGATACCAGTGCAGCCGAATCCTCCCCGGAACTGAACGACGCGGTCATGGACTCACGCTACTGGTCCCCCGTGGAGGGTGTCAGCAGACCCCGCCGGACCGTCACCGACGCGCGGCGGGGACGGACGGCGCCGGTGCCGGGCAATCACCGGTAGAATCAACCGAGACGAAGGGGTGTGAGTGTGAAGGATCTGGTCGACACCACGGAGATGTACCTCCGGACGATCTACGACTTGGAAGAAGAGGGCGTCGTCCCACTTCGAGCACGTATTGCCGAACGACTCGAGCAGAGCGGTCCGACGGTCAGCCAGACCGTTGCCCGGATGGAACGCGACGGCCTCCTCCTGGTCGCCGGTGACCGCCACCTGGAACTGACGGAGAAGGGCCGCGAACTCGCGGTGTCCGTGATGCGGAAGCACCGCCTGGCCGAACGACTCCTCGTGGACGTCATCGGTCTCCGGTGGGAAGAGGTTCACGCCGAGGCGTGCCGGTGGGAGCACGTCATGAGCGAGGAAGTGGAGCGGCGCCTGGTGGAGGTGCTCAACAATCCCACCACCTCGCCGTACGGCAACCCGATTCCGGGACTGGCTCTGCTCGGGCTGGACCGCCCGGTCGACCCCCCGGAGACGCTCATCCGCCTCACGGACGTGCCGCCCGGCAAGCCGACCGCGGTCGTCGTCCGCCGTCTCGCCGAGCACGTGCAGTCGGATCCGGACGTCATCGGACAGTTGCGGGAGGCGGGCGTCGTACCGGACGCGCGCGTCACCGTGGAGACCAAGCCCGGGTCGGTCACGATCACGGTGCCCGGCCACAGCGGGTTCGATCTGTCCGAGGAGATGGCGCATGCCGTCCAGGTGAAGCAGGTTCAGGGATAGTCGATGAAACTTCTGGTCACCGGCGGCGCCGGCTATGTCGGCAGCGTCTGCAGCACGGTCCTGCTCGAACGAGGACACGACGTCGTCGTCATCGACGACCTGTCGACGGGTAACGCCGACGCGGTGCCGCTCGGTGCCGAGTTCATCGACGGCGACGTCGCGGACGTGGCGGCAGACGTGCTCGGTACGAGCGGCACTCCCCGGTTCGACGGGGTCCTGCACTTCGCGGCGCAGTCGCTCGTCGGCGAGTCGGTCCAGTACCCGGAGAAGTACTGGCGCGGCAACGTCGTCACCACGCTCGAACTCCTCGAGGCCATGCGGCATTCGGGGACGCGGAAACTCGTGTTCTCGTCGACGGCCGCCACGTACGGCGAACCCGAGCACTCGCCGATCACGGAGGCCGATCCGACGCGTCCCACCAATCCGTACGGGGCGACGAAACTCGCGATCGACCATGCCATCACGTCCTACTCGATGGCACATTCGCTCGCGGCGACCAGCCTGCGGTATTTCAACGTCGCGGGAGCGTACAAGTCGGCCGGCGAGAACCGGGTCGTCGAAACGCATTTGATTCCTCTCGTGCTCCAGGTGGCGCTCGGCCAGCGGGAGAAGATCTCGATCTTCGGCACCGACTGGCCGACTCCGGACGGAACGGCGATCCGCGATTACATCCATGTGCTCGACCTCGCCGAGGCGCACGTGCTGGCCTTGGAGTCGTCGATCGAGGGCAGGCACCGCATTTACAATCTCGGTAGCGGCGCGGGTTTCAGTGTGCGCGAAGTCATCTCGGCGTGCGCGCGGGTCACCGGGCTGCCCATCGCGGTCGAGGACGCACCGCGCCGGGCCGGCGACCCCGCCGTGCTGGTCGCGTCGAGTGATCGTGCGATCGCGGAACTCGGGTGGCGACCGGAACACACGGACCTCGACGAGATCGTCGCCGACGCCTGGACGTACCTGCAGGAGCTGGGCGACCGGTCGCACGCGGCGCGTCGCTGACGCAGGCTCAGCCGGCGAGGGGCGGGGGCAGCACGACACCGACCGCGCTCGCGCGTTCGTAACCGACGTCGGCCAGTCCCCGCACCTCGCCGGGCCGCATTCCGCTGTGCAGTGCACCGTCCAGCAGGGTGGCCAGCCTGTGTCCCGGCTCCGAGTCCAGGGCGGCGGCCAACGCGATGCCGGCGAACGGCCCGTCCCCCCGCAGGTAGGCGCTGTAGCCGAGCAACGCCGCCGGGTTCGCGCGTTCCGGGTCGGGGAGGTTGCGGGCCAGGAGAATCCACAGTTGCTCGGCATCCTCGGCGTACGGGCCCACGGCGAGTGCGAGCACGCTGTCCCGGACGGTGACGTTGTCCAGTGCGAGCGCGAGTTCCGCGTACTCGGGCGCGAGGAGCCTCTCGCCGGACGAGACCCGGGCCACGTGTGTCAGCACCAGTTCGAGCTCGAGCCGGTGGCAGCGATCGGGCACGGTCGACCGCTCGGCCAGCTGCCTTCGCAGTAGCGAGGAGGGGCGGCCACGTTCGATGAGGGCGGCAATCTGCAGGCGCTCGAGCACCGGCCCGACCTCGATGGTGGCCTCCATCTCCTCGCGCGAGGCGCGGATGGGTTTGCCCTCGAGGACCCGCGCGAGCGCGACGCGGGACGATGCCGGATCGGACTGGACACCGTAATTGCCGCCGAAGAGGCTGAACCATGCACCGCCCGACGCGATCTCCGCCGTGAGGAAGACGTCGAGAAGGTCGGTGGGCGTGAATTCGAGAAGGTCCTCGAATTCTTCGACGATCGCGGACATTTCGTCGACACAGAGCGCGGTAGGGCTGGTGACACGGTCGTCGACGAGAACCAGGATCACCCCGCCGGCACGGTCACGCTCACAGACGGTGGCGAACTGGCCCAGCGCCGCGCACATCGTCGGGGTCGGCCCAGTGGCACCTCCGAGGATCAGGTCGTGTCTCATGACGGCGCCGACCGACGGGTTGCGCTTCCCGGTCAGGCACACCGCCACGATCGACCGGGCGGGCCGGAATCCGAGCAGTGCGGGTATCGACGCGAGCAGGTCGTCCGGAGCGGACAGCGTGACCGTGTGCTGCTGCGGGGGCGGTTCCCCGCCGGGATCGTCGGAGAAGCCGGAACCGTGGGGGAATGCGGGTGTCGTCATGCCCCAGACTCTGTCCGGTCGGCGTCGCGGGGGTCGGCGAGCGAACTGGGGAAACACAGAGGGCTGTGGATGAGCCACGGGTTGTGGACAACCCGGCCGCCGCGCCGGGCGGACGCGCCGTTCGGCCGAGAGGCGGTCGGAGCCCTGTGCTAGGGCCCGCTCAGCTGTTCTGGACCTTCTGCACCGCGGCGGTGAACACTTCGTCGAGCGCGACGGTGTCGGCCTTCGCGTCGCCGAACGACATGAAGGTCGCGGACACCCGCACGTCGCCCACCTGCGCGATCAACGTCACCATCGACCGGGTGACCTGTTCGCTCCCGGCGCCGGACCTGACGGTTCGCCGGAGGGCGAGGGTGTCGTCCGCCCGGACCGGAGGTGCCGGCGTGATCTCGGTGGTGACGGTGGATTCGGCGCCGCTGTCCGTCACGGTGACCTCACCGCACGTCTTCGTCTGTTCGGCCAGTTCGCCGAGGGGTGTGTCGGTCCTGGTGAGCTCGACCGAGATCGTCGAACGGCTCGCGTTGTCGGTACCGACCGCCATGACGGTGCCGGTCGGTCCGTAGTCCTGCGCAGGCGGCGCACAGTCCGCGGGGTCGACCACCGCACCCTGCGGAACCCCCGTCAGGTCGGGCGCCGCCATCGACACGGCCTGGGCGGGCAACACGATCGCCGCGTACCGGGCGGGGAAGTCTGCCGGATCGACCAGCAGCTTCGACAGTCCCTTTCCGGACGGCGAACCCGCCGCGACGGTGGTGCTCGGCTGCGCGACACCGGAGACCGTCGAGGTACACCCGGCGAGAATCGCCGCCGCGGCCAGCGCGACCACCGGTGCGACGGCCGTCCGTACCGCTGTGCGCCGAGATGTCACCGTCGTCCTCCCGTGTCGGATGTGCCCTTTCCGCCACTCTGCCACGCCGACGCACCGACGGCGGGGAGGCTGCGGCTCAGCTGCCGCGGGCGATCCATTCCTCCAGATGCGGGGCCTCGGTTCCGACGGTGGTGCCGTCGCCGTGCCCGGTGCGGACCGTCGTCGACGCCGGCAGCGCGAACAGGCGGTCGCGAATGGATCCGATGATCGTCGGGAAGTCCGAGTAGGAGCGCCCGGTGGCTCCCGGACCGCCCGAGAACAGGGTGTCGCCGCTGAACAACTCCTCCGCCTCCGACAGATACAGGCAGCAGGAACCGGGGGAATGCCCGGGCGTGTGGAGCACGCGGAGGTCGGTCCCCGCCACCGCGATCTCCTGACCGTCCTCGATCGGCGTGTAGGCGACGGCGGGGTGCGTCTGCTGCCACAACACGTCGTCGGCCGGATGGAGGAAGAGCGGGGCGTCCAGAGCCGCGGACAGTTCGGGAGCGACGGTGACGTGGTCGTTGTGACCGTGTGTGCACACGATCGCCCGGACACGCCTGCCGCCGACGGCCTCGACGATCGGTGCCGCGGTGTGAGCGGCGTCGATCACCACGACTTCGGCGTCGTCACCGACGATCCACACGTTGTTGTCGACGTCCCAGGTGCCACCGTCGAGGCTGAAGGTGCCGGAGGTGACCACCCGGTCGATGCGCACGCTCACGACTCGACCTCCGATCGCCGTGTCGCTCGGATCCGTGTCGACATCGCGCACCTCCAGGGTCGTCCGTCTCGGATCGTGCCGTTCCTCACATTGCCACAGACCGTGCGCGGGATCTCGCTGTGGGCGAACACCGGAGGCCGTCCGGCGGGAATTATCGGTCGCGCGTGTCGCGTTCCCCCAGAGCAGGGCCTCCGAGAGCAAAGTCCGACGTATCGATGCCGGAGACGATAGGGGACACTGGAGGCCAGGCACGAAGGAGAAGAGGTCTGTAATGGACGAACAGTCGAAGATGTACGAGCTGGAGTTCCCGGCACCGCAGCTGTCCTCCGCGGACGGGCAGGGGCCTGTGCTGATCCATGGACTCGAGGGCTTCTCCGACGCAGGCCACGCCGTCAAACTCGCCACGACGCATCTCCGGGAGAGTCTCGAGAGCGAGCTGGTTGCCTCCTTCGCGGTCGACGAGCTCGTGGACTACCGCTCCCGTCGGCCCACGATGACGTTCAAGGCCGATCACTTCTCGGATTACGACCAGCCCGAGCTGAACCTGTATGCACTGAAGGACACGGCAGGTACCCCGTTCCTGCTGCTGGCCGGCATGGAGCCCGATCTGCGCTGGGAGCGGTTCACCACGGCGGTGCGCCTGCTGGCCGAGCAGCTCGGTGTGCGCCGGACCGTGGGCATCAACGCCATCCCGATGGCCATCCCGCACACGCGTCCGCTGGGCGTGACGGCGCATTCCACCAACAAGGACCTGATCAAGGACCACCAGCGCTGGTCGGGCGAACTGCAGGTGCCGGGCAGCGCGTCCTCGCTGATCGAGTTGCGGATGGCGCAGCACGGCCACGAGTCGGTGGGATTCTCGGTGCACGTTCCCCACTACCTGGCTCAGACGGACTATCCGGGGGCGGCGGAGACCCTCCTCGAGAATGTGAGTGACGTCACCGACCTGGATCTGCCGCTGGCCGCGCTCGGCGAGGCCGCCGCCCGCGTCCGCGAACAGGTCGACGAGCACATCGCAGGTAACGAGGAGGTACAAACCGTCGTCCACGCCCTGGAACGTCAGTACGATGCCTACGTAACGGCTCAAGAACAGCAGTCCACGCTCCTGGCCAGCGAAGAAGACCTGCCGAGTGGCGACGAACTCGGCGCGGAATTCGAGCGTTTCCTGGCCGAACAGGCGATGCAGGACGGTGAGAGCGGCAACTCCGAGGAGGAGGGGGGATCACAGGGCGGGGCCTGACCGGGTAGCGGTTGTGCGGTCGCCCTCCCGGCACTGTGCGACCGCACTGTCCAGTTGTTCGGCCGGGACCGGTGCAATAGCGTCGAGACCAAGCGGATGATTGAGCTGTCAACATTCGGGAAATGCACCTAGTTCAGGAGGCGACATGAGCGACAACCGCATTCGTAAGCTCAGGCCTGTTCCGAACGCCGAAACCCGCATGATGTTCCGCACCATCCACGGCTACCGTCGCGCATTCCGCATGGCGGGCGAGGGTCCCGCGCTGCTGCTGATCCACGGCATCGGCGACAACTCGTCCACGTGGACCGAGATCATCCCCCATCTCGCCAAGAACTACACCGTCATCGCCCCCGACCTGCTGGGTCACGGACGCTCCGACAAACCGCGGGCCGACTACTCGGTCGCGGCGTACGCCAACGGCATGCGCGATCTGCTGTCCACCCTGGGCATCGACAAGGTCACCGTCGTCGGTCACTCGCTCGGCGGCGGCGTCGCCATGCAGTTCGCCTACCAGTTCCCGCAGATGGTCGACCGCCTCGTCCTGGTGTCGGCCGGCGGCGTCACCAAGGACGTCCACCCGCTGCTGCGGCTCGCGTCCGTCCCGGTGGTCAACGAGGCGCTGAAGCTGCTGCGCATTCCCGGGGCGATGCCCACCGTGCGACTGGTCGGGAACGTGCTGAGTCAGCTGAACGGCACGCGCCTGCGCCCCGGCGCGATGCTGCACGACACTCCCGACCTGGTGCGGGTACTCGCGGAGCTCTACGACCCCACCGCCTACGAGGCATACCTGCGTACCCTTCGCGCGGTCGTCGACTGGCGCGGACAGGTCGTCACGATGCTCGATCGATGTTATCTGACCGAGAACCTCCCGGTGCAGCTCATCTGGGGTGATCAGGACGCCGTCATTCCGGTGAGCCACGCCCACCTCGCGCACGCGGCGATGCCCGGATCTCACCTCGAGATCTTCCGCGGCGCAGGACATTTCCCGTTCCGCGACGACCCGATGCGGTTCCTGCGCACCATCGAGAAGTTTCTGTCCGGAACTCATCCCCTGCAGTTCGACGAAGCGAAGTGGCGGCAGATGCTCGTCACCGGCGTCGGTGAGAGCACCATCACGGGCAGCGCGTCCACCCGCATGGCGGTTCTCGACGCGATGGGATCGGACGAACGCAGCGCGACGTAGGCCCGGCAGCGGCGCACGGCCGTCCGGCTAGCCTGTAGCAGTGCTTCTCTCCGACCTGCTCCCCGAGAACGCGGATTCCGATTCCGTTTTCGACGCCTTCACCTCCTGGACCGAAGAACGAGGACTGACGCTCTATCCCGCCCAGGAAGAATCCGTCATGGAGCTGGTGTCCGGGGCCAACGTGATCCTGGCAACGCCCACCGGATCCGGTAAGTCGATGGTGGCGGTCGGCGCCCACTTCTACGCCATGGCCACCGGCAAGCGCACGTTCTACACGGCCCCGATCAAAGCCCTTGTCAGCGAGAAGTTCTTCGCCCTGTGCGAAGTGTTCGGCGCGGAGAACGTCGGCATGATGACCGGCGACGCCGCCGTGAACTCGCGGGCACCGATCATCTGCGCGACCGCCGAGATCGTCGCGAACCTCGCGCTGCGCGAGGGCCCCGACTCCGACATCGGCCAGGTCGTGATGGACGAGTTCCATTTCTACTCCGAACCCGACCGCGGCTGGGCGTGGCAGGTCCCGCTCGTCGAACTCCCCCACGCCCAGTTCCTGCTCATGTCGGCCACGCTCGGCGAGGTCGACTTCTTCTCGTCCGACCTCACCCGCCGGACCGGCCGGCCCACGACCGTCGTGGCGGGCACCGAGCGCCCCGTGCCGCTGATGTTCTCGTACGCGACGACACCGGTGAGCGAGACGATCGAGGAACTGGTGACCACCAACCAGGCCCCGGTGTACGTCGTCCACTTCACCCAGGCCGCCGCTCTGGAGCGTGCGCAGGCACTGACCAGTGTCAACTTCTGCTCACGCGAGGAGAAGGACGCCATCGCCGACGCCCTCGGCGGTTTCCGGTTCACCACCGGGTTCGGCAAGACGCTCTCGCGTCTGGTCCGGCACGGGATCGGCGTCCACCACGCCGGCATGCTGCCGAAGTACCGGCGCCTCATCGAGAAACTGGCGCAGGACGGTCTGCTGAAGGTCATCTGCGGCACCGACACGCTCGGCGTGGGGATCAACGTGCCCATCCGCACCGTGCTCCTGACCGGGCTGACCAAGTTCGACGGCACCCGCACGCGGCACCTGCGGGCACGCGAGTTCCACCAGATCGCGGGACGCGCGGGACGCGCCGGCTACGACACCCTGGGCACGGTGGTGGTGCAGGCCCCCGAACACGAGGTCGAGAATCTGCGCGCGCTGGCCAAGGCGGGCGACGACCCGAAGAAACGCCGCAAGGTACAGCGCAAGAAGGCGCCGGACGGGTTCGTGTCGTGGGGCGAGGCCACATTCGATCGCCTCGTCGCCGCCTCGCCGGAACCGCTCGTCTCCCGGTTCTCCGTGTCGAACTCCATGCTGCTCAACGTCATCGCACGACCGGGCAACTGCTTCGAGTCCATGCGGCACCTCCTCGAGGACAACCACGAATCGCGGCCCGCGCAGCGCAAGCACATCCTCAAGGCGCTGTCGCTGTACCGGGGGCTGATCGACGCCGGTGTGGTGCAGCGACTCGACGAACCCGACGCCGACGGCCGCATGGCCCGGCTCACGATGGAACTCCAGCGGGACTTCGCACTCAACCAGCCGCTGTCCCCGTTCGCGCTGGCCGCCCTCGAACTCCTCGACGCCGAATCCGATTCCTATGCGCTGGATGTGGTCTCGGTCATCGAGTCGACCCTCGACGACCCGCGGCAGGTGCTGATGGCACAGCAGCACTTCGCGCGCGGCGAGGCGGTCTCGCAGATGAAGGCCGACGGCATCGAATACGAGGAACGCATGGAGTTGCTCGAGGAGGTCACCTGGCCCAAGCCACTCGCGGACCTGCTGTTTCCGGCGTTCGAGATGTACCGGGGCGGGCATCCGTGGATCACGGAGTTCGCGCTGTCACCCAAGTCGGTCGTGCGGGACATGGTCGAGCGTGCCATGACTTTCGCCGAAATGGTCAGCCACTACGGTCTGGCCCGTTCGGAAGGGCTCGTGCTGCGGTATCTCGCGGACGCGTATCGCGCGCTGCGCCAGACCGTTCCGACCGAGGCCCGGACGGAGGAACTCGACGATCTCATCGAGTGGCTGGGTGAGCTGATCCGGCAGGTCGATTCGAGCCTGCTCGACGAATGGGAATCACTCACCGACCCCGGCGCCGAGGGCGACGACCAGCAGGTGGCGTTCGGCGCCGACGTGCCGCGCCCGATCTCGGCGAACACGCGGGCATTCCGGGTGATGGTGCGCAACGCCATGTTCCGGCGCATCGAACTCGCGTCGCGGCGGCGGTGGGCCGAACTGGAGGGGCTGGACGACGGCATCGACGCCGAGGAGTGGCAGGACCAGCTCCAGCCGTACTTCGACGAGTACGCCTCGCTCGGCACCGGACCCTCGGCGCGCGGCCCCCAGCTGTTCCAGGTGGAGACCGCGCCCGAGCTGTGGCGGGTCCGGCAGGTCCTCGAGGACCCGCAGGGCGATCACGGGTGGGCGTTGACGGCGGTCGTGGACCTCCCCGAGTCCGACGCGGCCGGTGAAGTGATCTTCGACGAGCTCAGCATCGTCGAGGGCTAGCGGTCAGGAACGCGGCCGGCGGGGCTGATCCCGCCGCGCCGCGTTCTTCTCCTTGATCCGGACGGTCTCCTTGCGGACCTCGGCCTGGGTGGCGCGCTCCTGCTGCAGCCATTCGGGGCGATCCGCCATGAGAGCGTCGATCTGCTCGGTGGTGAGCGCCTCGGTGATGCCACCGCGCGCGAGGCCCGCGATGGACACCCCCAGCTTCGCCGCGACCACCGGACGCGGGTGCGGGCCGTTGCGGCGCAGCTCGAGCAGCCACTCCGGCGGATCGCTCTGCAATGCGCCGAGCTCGTCGCGGGAGACGACACCCTCCTGGAACTCCGCAGGGGTGGCCTCGAGGTACACACCCAGCTTCTTCGCCGCGGTGGCGGGCTTCATAGTCTGAGGGCTCTTGTGCGACGTCATGGTGTCAAGAGTAACGAGCGTGTGCGGTGCCGTTGACCACGCCCGGTAGCCTGACGGAGTGACAGACGCGGATGCATCCCCTCCCTTCCGGCTCGCGTATGTCCCGGGCGTGACCCCCACCAAGTGGGTACGGATCTGGACCGAACGGCTGCCCGACGTTCCCCTCACCCTCGTCCCGGTGTCCGTCGCGGACGCGCCCGATCAGCTGCGTGCCCGCAGTGCGGACGTGGGCCTGGTGCGGCTTCCGATCGACCGGACGGGACTCAGCGCCATCCCCCTGTACACCGAGATCCCGGTGGTCGTGGCACCGAAGGACCACGTCGTGGCGGCGGTGGACGAGGTGTCGATCGCGGATCTGGCCGACGAGATCATCCAGCACCCTCTCGACGACGTCCTCGTGTGGGACCGCATGCCGGGGCTGCCCGCCGCGGACCGGCCGGCCACGACGGCCGACGCGATCGAACTGGTCGCGGCAGGTGTCGGGCTGCTCGTCGTCCCGCAGTCACTGGCCCGGCTCCACCACCGCAAAGATCTCGTCTACCGGACGGTGTCGGACGGCCCGGAGTCGCGGATCGCGCTGTCGTGGCCCGAGGACGAGACCACCGACCTGGTGGAGGAGTTCATCGGCATCGTCCGGGGTCGCACCGTCAACAGCTCCCGGGGCCGCGCCCCGGCGGCGGAGCCGAAGAAGAAACGTCCCGCCGCGACCGCCGCACGCCAGAAACCGGCCGCCGGGACGCGGACGCCGCGCTCCGGCACCGGAGCCAAGGGCGGCAGTCCCAAAGGCGGAAGGAAGGGCAAACCGCGGCGGCGGTCCTGACCGCCGACCTTCAGACGGGTGCGCCGACCGGTGCCGACTTCGTGAACAGGCGCGCGAGTTGCCCGTAATCGTCCGCGCGGGCACTCGACGACCGGAACACGAGGCCGATCGTGCGACCGGGCGCGGGGGCGGCGAAGCGGGCGGTCGCGAGCGGACCCCGTCCGGTCTCCACCTGGACGGCGGATTCCGGCACCAGGGTCACGCCGAGCCCACCGGCGACGCATTGCACCACCGTCGACAGCGACGTGGCGCGGGTGTCGCCCGCCACCGGATGCGCGTCCACCGAGCGGCACAGATCGAGGGTCTGATCGCGCAGGCAGTGCCCCTCGTCGAGCAGCAGGAGGGGAAGCTCGTCCAGCATCGGCGGCGAGATGTCGGTGCGACCGGCCAGCGGGTGCCCCTTCGGGACGACCATCACGAAATCTTCTGTGTACAAGGGGATGTCGACGAGACCACCGACACCGCTCGGCAGGGCGAGCACCGCGACGTCGAGTGAGCCCACACGCAGCGCCTCGAGGAGTCGCGCCGTCTGGTCCTCGACGACCTGCGGCTCCAGTGCCGGCATCTCCTCGCGCAGCGCCGGCAGCAGGGCAGGGAGCACGTAGGGGGCGACGGTGGGAATGAGTCCGATCCGCAGGGGGCCGGCCAATCGGTCGCCGACACCCGCAGCCGTCGCGACGAAACCGTCCGCGGCCTCGAGGATGACCTTGGCCTGGCCGAGGAGCCGCTCCCCCGCCGCGGTGACGAGGACGCGCCGGGTACTGCGCTCGATGAGCTGCACACCGAGCCCGTTCTCCAGGGCGGCCAGCGACTGCGACAGTGTCGGTTGACTCACACTCAAACGTGCTGCCGCCGTGCCGAAGTGGCGGTACTCCGCGACTGCCACGAACGCACGCAGCTGCGACAGTGTGGGTTGATAACTCTGATCGGCCATACCTATCAGCCTAATGCTGTCCATCGCCTCGGCCTTTCGGGCGGGTTCCTGCACGATGCTGGAACGCCGGGAGCGATAGGGTGCGTCAATGCCCATCCATGTAGACGTCGTCCGGGTGTTCACCGACGACAAAGGACGCCACGGCAATCCGCTCGGCATCGTCGACTCCTCGGCCGTCCCGCCCGAGGACCGGCAGTCCGTCGCCCGCGCACTCGGATACAGCGAGACGATCTTCGTCGACATCCCCGGGCCCGACGACGCGCACGCGCGCGCCCAGATCTTCACCCCCGCCACCGAACTGCCCTTCGCCGGGCATCCCACCGTCGGACTGTCCTGGTGGTTGCACGAGCGCGGCGCCGCCGTCACGACGCTCGACGTCCCCGCGGGCCCCGTCGCCACCCGGCGTTCCGGCGCGATCACCTGGGTGCGGGCCCGGCCCGAGTGGGCGCCGGAGTTCTCGTTGTACCCCATGGACAGCGTGCGCGAGGTCCAGGCCGCCGACCCGAAGAAGTTCGGGGCCGGGCACCACTATCTGTGGGCCTGGACCGACAAGGTCGAACATTCGATCCGGTCGCGAATGTTCGCCCCCGACATGGGCATCACCGAGGACGAGGCCACCGGAGCCGCCGCCGTCCGGATCACCGCGCACCTGCGACACGCCCTCCTGATCACCCAGGGCAAAGGGTCCGAACTGCGCACCACCTACGACCCGGCCGGCTGGGTCGAGGTCGGCGGACGGGTGCACCCCGAGAAGTCACGCACCCTCTGACGACGGCCGCCTGCCCCGCCCCGCGGCCAGGTCGGCCTCGCTCAGGCTCACCTCGATCTCCCGGCCCAGCGTCACCCCGGGAGCGAGGGGAAGCCGGTCGCCGCTCCAGAACTTGCCGGGGTCGTACCAGTTGGTGCGCCTGCGACCGCTGATCAGACCCATCTCCTCGTACGTCTGCGCGACCACTTCGGCGCAATAGGCGCTTTCGAGGCTCCCCCGCCGCTCCTGCCGGCGCCGTGACCCGGGCAACCGCCCGCCGAACCACCGCGACGCGAGTTTCGCGGTCGACGGGAACGGGGTTCCGTCGAGGCGCGCGATGGCCCGCAGCAACGCGTCCTCCTGCTGCGGCGTCGCCGGTTCGGCGAGTTGACGCAGCCATCCCCGCTGCCCGTACCGCGCACCCCACACCTGGACCGCGGCACGGAGGTCGTGGAGCTGCACACCACGCTGGAAGCGGCCCGTCCACATGTCCTGCAACGAATGCCCGAGTTCGGCGTGCCACATCAGCGGCGGAAGGTCCTCGAGCACCACCGACATGCCGACGTGGTTGACCGGGCTGTTCGTCAGCGTCTGGATTGCCCTGTCGGCCGGGGATTCTCCGCGGAAGATCCAGATGTCGCCGGTGCGGGTGACCTCGACCGCGGTGTCGAGGTCGATGGTGGAGCCGTGTCGTCGTGCGTCCGTGTGCCGTTGCGGGTCCATGGGCCCTAGCCTAGAAGGATGCGACCGCATGGCAGGCAATGGTGGAAACTTCTCGGACTCGCCGGTGTGGTGGGTGTCGCCGCGACCGGGGTCGTCGCGGTCCGGGCGGATCGGCAACGCAAGGCGTACACACCCGACGAGGTGCGGGCGCGTCTGCACGAGCGCTACACCCGCGCCTACGCCGCGCACGACGGGCGGCAGGAAATCGTGTTGGCGCCGTCGACGTGGCGGGACCGGGTCACCGGCGCCCTGCACCGCCTCCGCAGGCGGGGCGCCGGCTCCGATCAGCCCAGCGCCCGGCGGAACCCGTCCGCGAGCTGAGCGACCTGATCGTCCGTCATCACGAACGACGGCGAGATCTGCATGGCGCCCTGCCCGGCGGCGCGGCCCGAGATCCCGAACTCGCGCAGCGTGTTCACGAACGGGAGCGCCTCCGCCGGATCGGCCAACTGCACGGCCGCGACCGCGCCGAGACCGCTGCGCACTTCCTCGACCCGCGGGTGGTCGGCGAGGGGCGTGAGGTGCTCGTGCAGCGAGGACTCGAGCCGCTTCGACTCCGCCAGCAGGTTTTCGCGCTCGATGATGTCGAGGTTGGCGAGCGCCGCCGCAGCGGCACCCGCGTGCCCACCGTAGGTGTAGCCGTGGCGCCACCACACCCCACCGGCGAAGAACGGCTCGGCCACCCGCGGGGCGATGAACACCGCACCCATCGGGACGTACCCGGAGGTGAGACCCTTCGCCGTCGTCATCATGTCGGGCTGCAGATCGAATCGGGTCGACGCGAACCACTCGCCGCCGATGCGGCCGAATCCCGTCACCACTTCGTCGACCACGAACAGGATGTCGTGCTCGCGGCAGATGTCGCGAACCTCCGCGAGATACCCCTCCGGCGGCAGGTACACGCCGCCCGCGCCGATGACGGGCTCGCAGAAGAACGCGGCGATCGTGTCCGCCCCGACCTTCTCGATCAGCTCGAGCAGACTCTTGGCGTCGTTCCACGCCACGGTGGCACTGTCGGGCATCAACTCGCCGTAGCCCTCGCGGTTGGCCGGGATACCCGCCAGCGCGGTGCCCGCCACGTGCATCCCGTGGTAAGCCTTCTGACGGCCGACGACGATCGTCTTGGACGGTTTGCCCATTTCGTGCCAGTAGCGGCGGGCGAGCTTGGCCGCCGTGTCCACGGAGTCCGAACCACCGGAGGTGAGGAAGATCTTGCTGCCCGGCACCGGTGCGATGGCCGCGAGCCGGTCGGCCAGGGTCGCGGTGGTCTCGGGAACGAAGTCACCGAAATTCGAGAAATGGGCCACGGTCCGCAATTGATCCGCGACGGCGTCCGCGATCTCCGCGCGGCCGTGACCCACGTTGGTGAACCACAGACCCGCCGTCGCATCCAGGTAACGGTTGCCGCGATCGTCCCAGATGTACGCACCCTCGCCGCGGGACACCACGAAGGCGCCCTTCTGTTCCACCGCGCCCATGTCCGCGAATCCGTGCCACAGTGCCGACGCCATGCTGATCCCTTCGTGAAACCCCGCCCGAGGCGACTATGCCACGGCGCGCCGGGAAGGATCGTGGCGCATCACTTGTGCGCCAGCGCGGTGGGGTGGGGCTCCGTGTCGATGCCTGGGATCCCACGACCGCGGATGGACGCGCCCGCGGTCTCCGCCACGAAGTACAGCGCGACGAGGCCGATCCCGCACGCGGCCATCATGTAGAACGCCGGCATGAGGGTGTTGCCGGTCCATTCGATGAGCAGTTCGTTCACTGCGGGCGCCGTGCCACCGAACAGCGACGTCGACACGTTGTACGCGATCGCGAACCCGGCGAACCGCACGTGCGTCGGGAACATCGCCGGGAACGTCGCCGAGATCGTGGACAACTGCAGGACGTACAGCAACCCGAGCACCGCGAACGCGAGGATCGCCCACCCGAAACCCTGACGCATCAGCAGGTACATGGGGACGGCGAGCACGATCAGTCCCACCAGCGAGCCGTACCACAACGGCTTTCGGCCCACCCGGTCCGACAACCCGCCCGCGAACGGGATGACCGCCATCATCGCGATCTGCCCGACGATGAACAGGGTCAGCGACGCGGTGGACGTCAGCCCGATCTGTGTCTCCAGATACGTCGGCATGTAACTGAGCAGGGTGTAGTTGGTGACGTTCAACGCGATGACGAGTCCGCCGAGCAGCAGGAGCGGCTTCCAGTACTCGGTGATCAGATCCTTGAACTCGTGGGTCGTCCCCGACTCCACCGCGCCTTCCGCGTCCAGTTCCCGGAAGACGGGTGTCTCCTCGAGCTTGGTCCGCAGGTACAGGCCGATCAGGCCCATCGGCCCGGCGATCAGGAACGGGATGCGCCAACCCCAGGTGGACATGAACGGATCGCTGGAGAACAACTCCACCACCAGAACCACGATCGCGCCGAGCGCGTACCCGCCGAGGGTGCCGAACTCGAGGAAACTTCCGCAGAAGCCGCGCTTGCGGTCCGGCGAGTACTCGGCCATGAACGTTGCCGCGCCACCGTACTCGCCACCGGTCGAGAAGCCCTGAATCATGCGCAGCAGCACCAGCAGCAGGGGCGCCCAGAAACCGATGACGTCGTAGCTCGGCACGAGGCCGACGCAGAACGTCGCCCCCGCCATCAGGATGATCGTCAGCGCCAGCACCTGGCGGCGTCCGAGCCGGTCGCCCAGCGGACCCCACACCAGGCCGCCGAGCGGTCGCACGACGAAGGACACCGCGAACACGAGCAGTGCGTAAAGGGTGGCGGAACCGGTGTCGCCGGGGAAGAACGCTGCCGAGATGTACGACACCGTGAACGCGTACACACCGTAGTCGAACCATTCGGTGGCGTTTCCCATCGCCGACGCCGCGATCGCGCGTCGGAGAACACCTGGTGGGAGGGTTTCCTGCTCGTCCGGAGAACTCGCAGATGCCATAGATCCCGCCTCCTCGGGCCGGTTTTCGCGTTCCCTCATTGTGTCCCGAGTGGCACGTGTTGTCGCGAGTTTGCCATTTACGGACGCACCGACGGGGCCCACCCGCACCGTCACGGCGGCGGTGTGCGGCCGCCGTCACCCGGGTATCCGCAACCCATGACCAGCCGAATCATCGCCCTCGCCGTCGACTGCCGTGACGCGGATGCACTGGCACGATTCTGGTGCGAGGCCCTGGGTTATCCGGCGACGCGCCGGTGGACGGACGCGTACGGGCGCGAATACGTCGAAGCGGGCGCGCCGGGGTCCACGTCGCTGGTGTTCCAGCCGGTCGACGACCGGAAGTCCGGGAAGAACCGCCTGCACCTCGACATCGCACCGTCCTCCGGCACCCGGGACGAGGAGGTGCAGCGACTTCTCGCACTCGGCGCCCGGAGACTCGGCGACGACCCGAAGGTTCCCTGGGTGATCCTCGCCGATCCCGAGGGCAACGAATTCTGCGTGTTACCGGAACGTGGGGCCGACGACGGGACGCCCGCGTAGCCCGCGCCACCACGCGGCGGGCCCGCCGTGAGCGACCCAGTGCCGCATGTGATCCACGTAGTCGGTGGCCACCTGCACCCACTCGCTCCAGGCACTCGGGGTGGGCAGGGTTTCGACGGAACGGATCAGGAGACGATCGATCGCGTCCGTGACCAGCTGCGCCCGCTCCAGCTGCACCATGTGTCCCGCACCGGGCACCTTCACCAGTTCCACGTCCGGCAGATGGCCGGCGATGGCCTTCGAATACCGGAACGGGGTCAGCAGATCGCGGTCGCCGCACACGACGAGCGTCTCGATCGGCGCGAGCAGCGGCACCGCCGCCGTCTCGTCGTGATTCTTGAACGACGGGAGGAAGTCGACGAGCGTCTTGAGGGACGTGTCGTTGATCATCTGCTCGGAATGCCACACGATCGCCGGGCTGATGGTGCGGTCACCGAAGGACGCCGACCTCAGGATCGGCGCCAGCACCCGCTTGCTCGCGCCGCGGCCGCTCTGGACCACCCGGGGCAGGTGACGGGCCGCGGTGCTGAATCCGGCGACGACGGGCGTGTTGAGGGTGCGCGCGAGCCCGACGTCACCGAGCTTCTCGGCCGCGGTGGCGATCAGACCCACCCCGACGATCCGGGAACCGATCAGATCGGGATTCCGGCCGACGTACGAAAGGACGGCCATACCGCCCATCGAGTGGCCGACCAGCACGATCGGCCCCTCCGGCACCAGCGCCCGGATGACCGCGTCGACGTCCTGAGCGAGATGCGGAATCGTGCACGTGTCCCGCCGCGGCACCCCGGAGTTGCCGTGGCCCCTCAGGTCGAAGAACACCATCCGGATCGTCGGACCCCACGCCTCCTCGAGCTGAACCCGCTGGAAGTGCCAGCCCGTCATCCGGTTGCAGAAGCCGTGGACGAACACCACGGTCAGCGGGGCGAACGCCGGACCCACCTCGCGCACCGCGAGGGGTACCCCGTCGTCGGCGGCGACGACACTGCCGCGGTCGCGGGTGAGCAGGTCGAAGGTCTCCCCTGCGAACTCGTCGAACATAGTCTCCCAGCCGTTGCCGAAGTCACGGATGATCGCGTGGACGCGTGTCGTGTGGAGGATAGCGCGGTCCGCGATTCGCCTGCGCGCAGCTTCGCCGGCAGCAACACGACCGCGGTGACGGCCGACCGCCGATATTCGCACACGGGCGGGCGCGGCACAGGGCGATCCACCGGGTTGGCTAGGCTGGGTCCAGCATGTCCACCACAGCACCCAGCCGACGGGAACTGAAGAACAGCCTCGGCGAACTCACTCTGCGCGACGAACACCGGCTCCGCCGGCGACTCGACCGTGCCCGCACGCCCGACGCCCTCGCCTCGCTGTCCGAGGAGATCGACGCCGCACGCGGCCGCATCACCCGAAGACTCGCGAGCGTCCCCGCCATCGAGTACCCCGACGCACTGCCGGTCAGCCGGCGCCGCGACGACATCGCGAAGGCGATCGCCGAGAATCAGGTCGTCATCGTGGCCGGCGAGACGGGATCCGGCAAGACCACGCAGATCCCGAAGATCTGCCTCGAACTCGGCCGCGGCGTCCGCGGACTCATCGGACACACCCAGCCCCGCCGTCTGGCGGCGCGGACAGTCGCCGAGCGCATCGCCGAGGAACTCCACAGCGAACTCGGTGAGACCGTCGGCTACACCGTGCGATTCACCGACCAGGTGTCGGACGGCACGCTGGTGAAGCTGATGACCGACGGAATCCTGCTCGCCGAGATCCAGCGCGACCGGATGCTTCGCCGGTACGACACCCTCATCATCGACGAGGCGCACGAACGCAGCCTCAACATCGACTTCATCCTCGGATACCTGCGCCAGCTCCTCCCCCGCAGGCCCGATCTGAAAGTGATCATCACGTCGGCGACGATCGACCCGGAACGCTTCGCCGAACATTTCGCCGCCGACGGCGTGCCCGCGCCGATCGTCGAGGTGTCCGGGCGCACGTTCCCCGTCGAGATGCGGTACCGCCCGCTCACGGTGGAAGTCGGCGAGCAGACATTCGACCGCGACCCCGTCGACGCGGTGTGCGAGGCCGTCGAAGAACTCTCCGGCGAAGGCGACGGCGACATCCTCGTCTTCCTCTCCGGCGAACGGGAGATCCGCGACACCGCCGACGCCCTCCGCGACCGCAGACTGCGCGGCACCGAGATCGTGCCCCTGTACGCGCGACTGTCGGCTGCGGAACAGCACAAGGTGTTCACCCCCCACACCGGGCGGCGGGTCGTGCTGTCGACGAACGTCGCGGAAACGTCGCTCACCGTGCCCGGCATCCGGTACGTCGTCGACCCGGGCACCGCCCGCATCTCCCGCTACTCTGTGCGCACCAAGGTGCAGCGCCTGCCGATCGAACCGATCTCGCAGGCCTCCGCCCGCCAGCGTTCCGGTCGGTGCGGCCGTGTCGCCGAAGGCATCTGCATCCGCCTCTACTCCGAGGAGGACTTCGAGTCGAGGCCCGCGTTCACCGAGCCGGAGATCCTGCGCACCAACCTCGCGTCCGTCATCCTGCAGATGACGGCGCTCGGCCTCGGCGACGTCGCCGCGTTCCCGTTCGTGCAGCCGCCGGACCCGCGGGCCGTCCGCGACGGCATCGGTCTGCTCGAGGAACTCGGCGCGATCGAACGGAAAGCCCAGAACGAGCAGCCCGTCCTCACGCCGGTCGGACGCGAACTCGCGCAGATCCCCGTCGATCCGCGCATGGCCCGGATGCTCGTCGAGGCGCACCGCAACGGCTGCCTGTCCGAGGTGCTCGTGATCGTCGCCGCACTGTCCATCCAGGACGTGCGCGAACGTCCCGCCGAGTTCCAGCAGGCGGCCGACGAGAAGCACGCCCGGTTCGCCGTGGAGAATTCCGACTTCCTCGCGTTCCTCGAACTGTGGAAGTACCTGCGCGAGCAGCGGAACGAGTTGTCGTCCAACCAGTTCCGCAAGATGTGCCGAAACGAGTTCCTGCACTGGCTGCGCATCCGCGAATGGCAGGACCTGCACGGTCAACTCCGCCAGATCACCCGCGGACTCGGCTGGGACACCACCGACACCCCGGCGGGCGAAGCGGCCATCCACCAGTCGCTCCTCGCCGGTCTGCTGTCACACATCGGGCTGCGCGAGGGCGACAAACGAGACTTCCTCGGCGCGCGCGGAAGCCGATTCGCGGTCTTCCCCGGCTCGAGCCTGTTCAAGAAGCCGCCGCGATGGGTGATGGCCGCCGAACTGGTAGAGACCTCCCGGCTGTGGGCGCGGATGTCGGCCAGGATCGAACCCGAGTGGGCCGAGAAACTGGCGCCGCACCTCGTGAAACGCACGTACTCCGAACCGCACTGGTCGTCGAGACGCGGCGCCGCGATGGCCTACGAACGTGTGACGCTGTACGGGATCCCCCTCGTCGCCCGGCGTGCGGTCACGTACAGCACCATCGACCCCGAGACGTCCCGGGACCTGTTCATCCGCCATGCCCTGGTGCAGGGCGAATGGCAGACCCAGCACAAGTTCTTCCACGCCAACCGCGCACTCCTCGAAGACGTCGAGGAACTCGAGCACCGCGCCCGCAGGCGCGACATCCTCGTCGACGACGACACCCTCTACGACTTCTACGACCAGCGCGTCGGCCCGGAGGCGGTCTCCGCCCGGCATTTCGACTCCTGGTGGAAGGTCGCCCGCCGCAAGAATCCGGACCTGCTCACGTTCACCCAGTCGACGGTCGTCAACGCCGATTCGGCCGCGGTGCTCGGCGGCGAATACCCCGACGCCTGGCGCCAGGGCGACATACAGGTCCCGCTCACCTACCAGTTCGAACCCGGCAACGAAGACGACGGCGTCACCGCCCGCATCCCGATCGCCTTGCTCGCGGGGCTGCGCGCCGTCGGCTTCGACTGGCTGGTCCCCGGCATGCGCGTCGAACTGGTCACCGCACTGATCAAGACGCTCCCGAAGACCCTTCGCCGACAGGTGGTTCCGGCACCGGACTTCGCGGCCGCCGCACTGGCCGCGGTGAAACCGCGCTCCGAACCGCTCACCACGGCGATGGCACGCGAACTGTCGCGGCTCGGTGCCTGCCGCATCGACCCCAAGGATTTCGACGTCACCGCCCTCCCCGACCACCTGCGCATGACGTTCGTCGCCGTGGACGAGAAGGGTGCCGCCCTCGGGCGGAACAAGGACCTCGTGTCGCTGCGCAAGTCGCTCGCACCCCGCGTCCAGGTGGAAGTGGCGAAGGCGGCGTCGAACTCGGAGCGGCCTCCCGCACTCACGTGGACGCCCGCGACCCTCGGTTCCCTGGAGGCCACCGTCACACGCGAACTCGGCGGTCAGAAGGTCACCGGCTACCCCGCGCTGGTCCCGGAGGGTGACGGTGTCGCCGTCCGCGTCCTCAGCACCGCCGCCGCCCAGCGAGCCGCGATGCGCGACGGAACGCGCCGGTTACTGCTGGCCGCCGTTCCCACCCAGGCGAAGACGGTGACATCCGGTCTGGGCAACGCACAGCGGCTGGCGCTCGGGCAGAACCCCGACGGCAGCCTCGACGCCCTGATCGACGACTGCCGCACCGCCGCCGCCAACCAGTTGATCGCCGCACACGGCACCCCGGTGCGCACGCCGCAGGAATTCGACGCCCTCGTCGCGAAGGCACGCGCGGAGATGGCCCGGAACGTGGCGGTACTCGTGCGACTCGTGTCGCCGGTGCTCGAAGCGGACCACCGGCTCGCCGTCGTGCTGGATCGCGCCACCGGCGAGGCCGCCGACGACGTGCGGGAACAACGGCAGTCGCTGCTGTTTCCCGGATTCGTCGCCGACATCGGCGCCACTCGCCTCCGCGAGGTGCCCCGCTACCTCGCCGCCGCCATCGCACGACTCGAAGCCCTCCCCGGCAGCGCACCGCGCGACCAGAAGGGAATGGACACCCTCGACCGGGTGTACGCCGGATACGAACGCATGCTCGCCGGCCTGCCGGAAGAACGGCAGCACTCACCCGAGGTCGACGCGATTCACTGGATGATCGAGGAACTGCGGGTCAGCCTGTTCGCTCAAACACTCGGAACCCCGATCCCGGTCTCCGAGAAGCGGGTACTGAGTGCCATGGAGAAGGTGCGCTGACGCACAGGGCCACGCAGAGGTTGCGGTTGCGCGCAGGCTCAGGCGTCGTCCCGGGATTCGCGGTGTTCGCGTAGCTCTTTGATCTCCCGCGCAAAATCCTCGGCGGAGCTGAACGACCGGTACACCGACGCGAACCGCAGATACGCGACCTCGTCGAGGTCACGAAGCGGACCGAGGATCGCGAGGCCCACCTCGTTGCTCGGAATCTCCGCGGAACCCGATGCGCGGACCGCGTCCTCGACCTGCTGGGCAAGCAGATTCAGTGCGTCGTTGTCGACCTGCCGGCCCTGGCAGGCGCGGCGGACGCCCCGCACCACCTTCTCACGGCTGAACGGTTCGGTGACCCCACTGCGCTTGACCACCGACAGGACTGCGGTCTCGACGGTGGTGAATCGTCGACCACATTCGGGGCACGAACGGCGGCGGCGGATGGCCTGTCCCTCGTCGGCTTCGCGCGAATCGACCACACGTGAATCGGGGTGCCGGCAGAACGGGCAGTGCATGGCGATTCCTTCGTCGTAGCCGTCGTGGCCGCAACTGTTCGCCTCCCCCGATGGCGAACCGACGAAAACGGATTCACGCAGCGGATGCACGATCTCGACGCGACCACACGCGGTGGTGGGACTGACAGCCTCCGAGACTACTCGGCCGCCCGACGGGACAGTCATGCAGAGCCACCCCCGTCACCGGGTCGCGGACGACGGGACGATCAGACTCTGGCCCGGATGCAACGCCGAATTGGACATGGCATTGAGCTCCATGATCCGCTCGACCACCTGTGCCACCGGCATGTCCGGTGCGATCCGCGCAGCGACCGCGGCCAGGCTCTCGCCCTGCTGCACCTGTACGACCTCGGTGGCCGCCGTGTTGCTCACACCGCCGCCGGTGGCCAGCTGGGCCACCCCGACGAGTCCGCACAACACGCCGGCGGTGATCACGACGCTCGCGAGGATCGTGCGCCAGCCGACGTCGTTCGCCCCACGTTCGTGGTCCGCGCGCGACACGCCGGTGTGGGTGGGCCGGTACGCCACGGCGCCGGACGACGGACGACGCAGCTCCCCGTCGGTGCGCCGGCGACGCGGTTCGATGCGGTACGACCGTGCGGCGCCGGAACGGACGACACCCCGCTCGAGTGCCTGCCGGTTCAGCACTACCTGCCGATGGAGAACTGCGTTGCTCATCGGTACCTCCGCTGCTCGTGACGTTCGATCACGCGTTCGAAAGAACACATGTTCGATTTCTACCACGGCCCTCCGACAATGTCTCCACTTCTCGCGACACGTGTCGAACAGATGTTTGAAACTCCGAGGAAAGCGGGATAGATTCGTGTCACGCGGCACAGCAGTCACATGCGACCCATACCGAGAAGATCCACACACACAGACGGAGGCACCTCGCCATGAAGGACGACAGCTCGACCGACGGTTCGACTCCACGTGTGAGCGGTGGCTCCGCCGCCGGGTTGACCGACCGGCAGCGCCGTGTCCTCGAGGTGATCCGCACGTCGGTCAACGAGCGCGGTTACCCGCCGAGCATCCGTGAGATCGGCGACGCCGTGGGGCTCACCTCCACGTCGTCCGTCGCCCATCAGCTACGGACGCTGGAGCGGAAGGGGTTCCTCCGCCGGGACCCGAACCGTCCGCGCGCCGTCGACGTGCGCGGTCTCGACGAGGTCGCGGCGGGTGCCGCAGCGAACGCCGGCACCACCGCCGAGTTGGCCGCGGTCAAGTCCGGCACCGCTGGCGCCCCCCTGCCGGAGCCCACGTTCGTCCCGGTCCTCGGCCGGATCGCGGCCGGTGGCCCGATTCTCGCCGAGGAAGCCGTCGAGGACGTCTTCCCACTCCCCCGCGAACTCGTCGGCCAGGGTTCACTGTTCCTGCTCAAGGTCGTCGGCGAATCGATGATCGACGCCGCGATCTGCGACGGCGACTGGGTGGTGGTCCGGCAGCAGAACGTGGCCGACAACGGCGACATCGTGGCAGCGATGATCGACGGCGAAGCCACCGTGAAGACGTTCAAGCGCACCGACAGCGACGTGTGGCTGATGCCTCACAATCCGCTGTTCGATCCGATCCCCGGCAACGACGCCGTCATTCTGGGCAAGGTCGTCACCGTCATGCGCAAGATCTAGTCACTGCCGTCGGCAGACACGAGTGGGCCCCACGGCGATTCGCCGTGGGGCCCACTCGCATCCACCCCGGTACGGCCGGAGGCCGGAGTTCGTTGCAGATACGCAGGTCGCGCCTCGTCAGAGATCGAGTCCGCGTCCGATGATTTCCTTCATGATCTCGGTGGTCCCGCCGTAGATGGTCTGAACCCGAGAATCCATGTACGCCTTCGCGATCGGATACTCCTTCATGTACCCGTAGCCGCCGTGCAGCTGCAGGCACCGGTCGATCAGCCGGACCTGCGCCTCGGTGGTCCACCACTTGGCCATCGCCGCTTCCTGCACCGACAGCTTCTCGTCGTTGAGCAGCTCGATGAACTTGTCGACGAGTACGCGGACGGCCGTCGACTCCGTGGCGAGTTCGGCGAGCACGAAGCGCGTGTTCTGGAAGCTGCCGATCGACTTTCCGAAGGCCTTCCGGTCGCGGCAGTACTGGATCGTCATGTCCAGCGCCGATTCCATTGCGGCGGCGGCCACCACGGCGATCGACAGCCGTTCCTGCGGGAGGTTCTTCATCAGGTAGAGGAATCCCATGCCCTCCTCACCGAGAAGGTTGGCGGCGGGGACGCGAACGTCGGTGAAGCTCAACTCCGCGGTGTCCTGCGCCTTCATTCCGATCTTGTCGAGGTTGCGGCCGCGTTCGAAGCCCGGCATGTCCCGTTCGACCACCAGGAGGCTGAATCCCTGCGCCCCCTTGTCGGGATCGGTACACGCGACGACGATCACGAGGTCGGCGTTGATGCCGTTGGTGATGAACGTCTTGGAACCGTTGAGGACCCAGTCGTCGCCGTCGCGCACGGCGCGTGTCTTGATGCCCTGCAGGTCGCTGCCGGTCCCCGGCTCGGTCATCGCGATCGCCGTGATCAGCTCACCCGACGCGAAGCCGGGCAGCCACCGCTGCTTCTGCTCCTCGTTGCTCAGGTCGAGCAGATACGGTGCGACGACATCGTTGTGCAGGGTGAAGCCGATGCCGCTGTAGCCACCTCGGGTCGTCTCCTCGGTGATGATCGCGTTGTACCGGAAGTCGCGCACGCCACCGCCGCCGAACTCCTCCGGCACGGCCATGCCGAGGAAACCCTGTTTTCCGGCCTCGACCCACAGGCTGCGGTCGACGATGTTCTGCTCTTCCCACTTGGCGTGGTTCGGCTCGGCGTGCTGTGCGAGAAACTTGCGGTACGACTCCCGGAACAGTTCGTGCTCCGGTTCGAACAGGGTGCGCTCCACGCCGACTCCTCGTATCAACTGTCTGTTACGTCTCGTTCGAGATACGTCTCGTTCGACGGTAGAGGCGAGAACCTACAGGGTGAATGACCCAGGTGATCGGGATTCGTGACCCATCCGGTCACCGGGGTCAGGGCCTGCGGAACCGCGCGAGCCAGCGCATCACCGGGTAGGCGACGAGGATGCCCACCGAACCCCACGCGATGCCGCCCAGTTCCACCGATCCGATCGTCAGAGTCAGGTCGCCGATGCCGGCGACGAGCGCCGCGGCGACCACGGTGAGGTTCACGGGATCGGTGAAGTCGACGTCGGCGTCCATCCAGATGCGCACACCGAGGACGCCGATCAGCCCGTACAGCACGAGGGTGGCGCCGCCGATGACACCGTTCGGCACCGTGAACACGAGGGCCCCGAACTTCGGCGAGAACGCGAGAACCACGGCCGTGGCGGCGGCAACCCAGTAGGCAGCGGTGGAGTACACCCGCGTCGCGGCCATGACGCCGATGTTCTCGGCGTAGGTGGTGGTTCCGGAACCACCACCGAATCCGGCGAGGGTGGTGGCCAGTCCGTCCGCGACGAGGGCGTCGCCGGCGACGTCGTCGAGGGAACGACCCGTCATGGCCGACACCGCCTTGACGTGGCCGACGTTCTCGGCGATCAGGACGATCACCACCGGCAGGGTCAGCGCGATGACGGACCATTCGAACGTCGGTCCCCGCAGTTCGGGCACACCGAACCAGGCCGCGTCCCGCAACGCCGTCACCCGCTCCTCCGCGAGACCGCCGATCACGGCGGCGAACACCCAGCCGACGACGACGCCGACGAGGATGCCGAGGCGGCCCAGCAACCCCGGGCCGAGGACGGTCACGAGCAGGATCGCGAGCAGGGTGACCCCGGCGATCAGCGGTTGCGACTCGAACGAATCCACCGCGGTGGGTGCGAGATTGAGCCCGATCAGCGCCACCACCGCGCCGGTGACGACGGGCGGCATCACCGCGTCGATGACCCGCGACCCGGCCAGCTTCACCGCGACACCGATGACGAGCAGCAGCAGTCCCGCGGCCGCGACACCGCCGAGTTGCGCTGCGGGACCGGAACTCTGCGACGCCGTCAGCGGCGCGATGAATGCGAACGACGACCCCAGATAGCTCGGGATGCGACCGCGGGTGATGAGCAGGAACAGAACCGTCCCGATACCCGAGAACAGCAGCGTCGTGGTGACCGGGAACCCGGTGATCGTCGGCACCAGGAGGGTGGCGCCGAACATCGCGATGACGTGCTGCATCCCGATTCCGACCGTGCGCGGCCAGGTGAGGCGCTCGCCGGGAGCGACCACCTCACCCTCGCCGATCCGCCTGCCGTCGCCGTGCAGTGTCCACCCGAACGCGCGCGTGGTAGACGACGGGCCGTCAGCGCCGCCGACCGGACCGTCGGGGGTGTCGGGTGCGCCGGTTTCTCGTTTCGTCACAGTTGGCCAATCGTAGGCACGATCTGCGAGTGTCGCGCCCTCGGGACCGGATCCGGACGACAATCGTGACCGGAAACCGGGACTACGCGCCCAGCACCCGCACCGCCGCGGCTCGTGCCTCCGCGGGATCGCTGGTGGCGAGCACGTCCTCGGCGGCCCGGCGGCAGTCGTCCAGCGTGACCGATCCCACCTTCGCCCCCACACCGGACACGGCAGCACCGGCGCAGGACAGCGACGTGACACCGAGTCCGATCAGGACGCAGGCGAGCAGCGGATCGGCGGCGGCCTCGCCGCAGACACCGACCGGTTTGCCCGCCGCGACGCCGGCCTCGGCCGTGCGCGCGACGAGCGCGAGAACGGCCGGTTGCCAGGGATCGGTGAGCGAGGCCAGATCGGACGACATCCGGTCGGCGGCCATCGTGTACTGCGCGAGGTCGTTCGTGCCGATGGACAGGAAGTCGACGTGACGCAGAAGGCGGTCGGCCAGCAACGCCGCGGCAGGCACCTCGACCATCACCCCGGGCACGAGACCGCGGGCGCGGACCTCGGCCGCGAAGGATTCGGCCTCGGCGGGAGTCGAAATCATCGGCGCCATCACCCACGGCTGCGACTGCGTCTGCTTCGCCGCGGCGGCGACGGCGTCGAGTTGCCTGCTGAGGATGCCCGGGTTCTGTTCGGCGATGCGGATGCCGCGGACCCCGAGCGCGGGGTTCGCCTCGTCGGCGTGATTGGCGAAGCGCAGCGGCTTGTCCGACCCCGCGTCGAGGGTCCGGATCACCACTTTCCGGCCCGCGAACGCGTCGAGCACCTCGCCGTAGATCTCGGCCTGCTCGTCGACGCCGGGCTCGGAATCGCGGTCCAGGAAGCACAACTCGGTGCGGAACAGTCCGACGCCCTCGGCGGCGGTCCCGGACGCCGACCGCGCCCCGGCCCCGTCCTGCACGTTGGCCAGAATCGAGACGGCGTGCCCGTCGTTGGTGCGGCCCGGCCCTTCCCAGGACTGGATGCGGAGCCGCTCGGCGCGCCCGTGCTCCACGGCGGCGCGGGCCTCGACGGGGTCCGGTTCCATCACGAGTTCGCCCGCCGAGCCGTCGAGGAGCACGGGCGTGCCCGAGACGACGGATTCGAGATCACGCACCGCGACGACACACGGGATGCCCAGCTGCCGCGAGATGATCGCGGTGTGGCTCGTCGGGCCGCCGAGAACGGTCACGAGTCCGACGATCAGCTCCGGATCGAGACCGGCGGTGTCGGCGGGCGCGAGGTCCTGGGCGCAGAGGATCGACGGGGTCGTGGGCACGGGGATGCCCGGCTCGGGCAGGCCGAGGAGTTCGGAGACGACGCGGTCGCGGATGTCACGCAGGTCGGTCACGCGTTCGGCCATCAGCCCACCCATCTTGGTGAACAGGGTGACGAACTGCTCGGTGGCCTCCGCTGCCGCCTCCCCGGCCGGGGTTCCGCCGGCGATCAGCTTCTGCGCCGCACCGAGCCAGCCGCGGTCTGCGGCCATCGCCGCGTTCGCCTGCAGCACCTCGGCCGCGGCGCCGGAGACGCTCGCCGCGCGGTCGCGGAGTCGCTGCGACACCACGGCTGCCGCCTCCTCGAAGCGGACCTTCTCCGCGTCGCGCGACGCCTCGTCGATCCGGGCGGATCCGGGTGCGACCTCCGGCCGCGGGGCCGGCCAGATCACCGGCGCGTAGGCAATGCCCGGTACCACCGGCGTACCTCGCACGATTTCACGGTCTTCGGTCATCGGGTCCTCCTGGCCGGCTCGTTCTGTCGTCACACAGTCGGAAATGCGAATCGACTATGTGACGGAGATTACTCTCAACTCTTGACATGTCAACACACTCGGGCGTAAAACAACATGACACAACATTTCGTGTGATGCAGACCATAACGGATCTCGTCACCGAACACTTCATCGACGAGAACAGGAACGGGGTCACGGTGTATCCGGAAGAACGCCAGCAAGCGGTCACCACGCTGATCTCGCAGCGGGGGCGCATGTCGGTCGCCGACCTCTCCGACACATTCGGCGTCACCACCGAGACCGTGCGCCGCGACCTCGCGCTGCTCGAGCGCCTCGGCCACATCCGTCGCGTGCACGGCGGCGCGGTGCCCGCGAGTTCCCTCACCGTCACCGAACCCGGCATGACGGAGCGCGATCACACCCGCGCCGAGCAGAAGGACCGGATCGCCAAGCGCGCCGCCGCCTACCTGCCGCCGTCCGGTGGCAGCGTGCTGTTCGACGCGGGAACCACCACCGGGCGCATCATCCCCGAACTGCCGTCCGATCTGGACCTCACCGTGATCACCAACTCGGTGCCGATCGCGGCCCGGCTCGCCGGACTCAATTCGGTGACCCTCCACATGCTCGGCGGCCGCGTTCGCGGGATCACGCAGGCCGCCGTCGGCGAGGAGGCGCTGCGCATCCTCGACGTCCTCCGCGTCGACGTCGCGTTCATCGGCACCAATGCGCTCAGCGTCGGCCACGGTCTGTCCACACCGGACACCGAGGAGGCCGCCGTGAAGCGTGCGATGGTCCGCTGCGCCAACCACGTCGTCGTGGTCGCCGACTCGTCGAAGGTCGGCCGTGAGCACCTCGTGAGCTTCGCCCCCATCCACAGCGTCGACATCCTCGTCACCGACGCCGACATCACGCCCGCAGACCGAGCCCACTTCCACGACCAGGGAATCGAGGTGGTGATCGCATGATCGTCACGCTGACCGCCAATCCGAGCATCGACCGCACCGTCAACCTGCTCGGGCGCCTCGAACGGGGAACCGTCCTGCGCGCAGCCGCGACCCACAACGACCCGGGAGGCAAGGGTGTCAACGTCGCCCGCGCGCTCACGTCCGCCGGTGTCGACGCTGTCGCGGTGCTGCCCGGCAACGACGGCGACCCGCTGCTCACAGCCCTGTCCGAGCACGGGATCGAGCACGTGACCGTCGCGACGTCCGGTTCGGCACGCACCAACATCACGATCACCGAACCCGACGGCACCACCACCAAGATCAACGAACCCGGTGTCACGATGTCGGCCCGGTCCCTCGCCGACCTGCAGTCGGAGATCATCGAACGCGGGTCCCGGGCCGAATGGGTGGTGCTGTCCGGCTCCCTTCCGCCGGGCATCCCGGCCGACTGGTACGCCACGCTCGTCGAGGCGCTGCGCTCGGCATCGTGCCGGGTGGCCGTCGACACGTCGGACGCCCCGCTGCTGGCACTCGCGGACCGGTTCCCGGCAGCCTGCCCCGACCTCGTGAAGCCGAACAGCGAGGAACTCGCGCAACTCACCGGCGCCGACGGGCACCTGCTCGAGGAGTCCGCGCTGCGGGGAGACCCGACGGCCACCGCCCACGCGGGCAGGCAACTCGTGGACCGTGGGGTCGAAGCCGTCCTCGCCACGCTCGGCGCCGCGGGCGCCGTGCTCGTGACCGAGGCCGGCGCCTGGTGGGCGACGCCACCGCCGATCGTCGCCCGCAGCACCGTCGGCGCCGGCGACTCCTCACTGGCGGGCTACCTGGCAGCGCACCTGTCCGGCGCATCGCCTGCGGACTGCCTCCGATCCGCCGTCGCCTACGGCAGCGCGGCGGCCGCCCTCCCGGGCACCACCCTGCCGACCCCCGAACACGTCGACCTCGACGCCGTCACCGTCACCGCCCTCAGCTCCCCCGCCCCCGATCCGGCCTGAACCAGAAGGAAACACCATGTCTCACTCGACACCCGACCGCGATTCGGGGCCGCAGATCATCAGCGAAGATCTGATCTCCCTGGACACCGACCTCGGAGTCTCCAAGGAGGACGTGATCTCCGCGCTCTCCCAGCGTCTGGCGGACGCCGGTCGCGCCACCGAGGCGGACTCGCTCCGCGACGCCGCGCTCGCGCGCGAATCGCAATCGGCGACAGGACTTCCCGGCGGGATCGCGATCCCGCACTGCCGCTCGGAGGCTGTCGTCGCGGCGTCCCTCGGATTCGCCCGGCTCGCCCCGAAGGTCGACTTCGGCGCCCCCGACGGACCCGCCGATCTGGTGTTCCTCATCGCCGCGCCCGAGGGTGCGGGCGCGGAGCACATGAAGCTGCTGTCCTCGCTCGCCCGGGCGCTGGTGCGTCCGGCCTTCGTCGGGTCGCTGCGTGATGCGACGACCCCCGCCGAAATCGTCACCCTGGTCAACGACGTCCTGGCACCCGCGCCCGCAGCCGCACCTGCTGCCGCGACGGCCGCTGCAGCACCCGCCGCCGCTGCGGCCCCGGCTGCTGCCCCGGCTCCGGCCACGACACCCGAACCGGTCGCCCCGGAGAAGGAACCGGAGCCCGAGGCGGGACCGAAGCACATCGTCGCGGTCACGGCCTGCCCGACGGGCATCGCCCACACCTACATGGCCGCCGACTCCCTCGTCGCCGCCGGCGAACGCGCAGGCGTCGTCGTCCACGTGGAGACGCAGGGGTCGAGCGGCAGCACACCGCTGGCAGCCGGCGTGATCGCCGGCGCATCCGCCGTCATCTTCGCCACCGACGTCGGCGTGAAGGGCAAGGAGCGTTTCGCGGGCAAGCCGGTGGTGGCGTCGGGCGTCAAGCGCGCGATCAACGAGCCCGACACCATGATCACCGAGGCACTGCGCGCGGGGATGAACCCGTCCGCGGCGACCGTGGACGCGGGGAGCGCGGGCAGCGCGGCGGACGAGCCTGCCGGATCGGTCGGCTGGGGCACCCACCTGCGTCAGGTGCTGCTCACCGGTGTCAGCTACATGATCCCGTTCGTCGCCGCGGGTGGACTGCTGATCGCCCTCGGATTCCTGCTCGGCGGCTACGAGATCTCCGGTCCCGCGGAGGACATCGTCCTCAACAACTCCCTCGGCCAACTCCCCGACGGCGGCCTGACGACGTACCTGGGCGCCGTACTGTTCCAGCTGGGTTCGCTGGCGTTCAGCTTCCTCGTCCCCGCACTGGCCGGTTACATCGCCTTCGCGATCGCCGACCGGCCCGGTCTGGCACCGGGCTTCACCGCCGGTGCGGTGGCCGTCTTCGTCGGCGGCGGATTCATCGGAGGCCTCGTCGGCGGTCTGATCGCCGGTGCGGTCGCGCTGTGGATCAGCCGGATCCCGGTGCCCCAGTGGTTGCGCGGCCTGATGCCCGTGGTGATCATCCCGCTGTTCGCGACGCTGATCGTCGGCGCACTCATGTTCCTGGTCCTCGGCCGGCCCCTCGCCGCGATCACGAACGGCCTGACGGACTGGCTCAACGGACTGTCCGGCAGCTCCGTCATCTTCCTCGGCATCATTCTCGGACTGATGATGTGCTTCGACCTCGGCGGCCCGGTCAACAAGGCCGCGTACGCGTTCGCCGTGGCAGGCCTCAACGTCAACGACCCCGCCTCGCTGCGGATCATGGCGGCCGTGATGGCCGCGGGTATGGTCCCGCCGCTGGCGATGGCCCTCGCGTCGACCGTCCTGCGTCCCAGCCTGTTCAGCGAGGCGGAACGGGAGAACGGCAAGGCGGCCTGGCTCCTCGGCTCGGCGTTCATCTCGGAAGGCGCCATCCCGTTCGCCGCCGCCGACCCGCTGCGCGTCATCCCTTCGATGATGGCCGGCGGCGCCGTCACCGGCGCCCTGATCATGGCGTTCGACGTCACCCTCAGCGCGCCGCACGGCGGAATCTTCGTCTTCTTCGCCATCGGCAACCTGCTGTGGTTCCTGGTGTCGCTGGCCGCCGGTGTCGTCGTCGCCTCCCTGTGCGTCGTCGGCGCGAAGGAATTCATCAAGCCCGGCGCGTCCGACGCCGAACTCGACCCCGACGTTGCGACAGTCGCAGCGTAAGAGAAACAGATCGACCCGCACCACCCCCACCGACAGAGGAGAGAGTCCATGCCCAGCACCACAGTCGCCGTCGGTTCGTCCATCGGCCTGCACGCCCGTCCCGCCGCCGTCATCGCCGAAGCGGTAGCAGCCGCCGGTGTGCCAGTCACGCTGGCCGTGGCCGACGGTGAGCCCGTGGACGCCGGTTCCGCACTGCTCATCATGACGCTCGGCGCCACCAAGGGCACCGACGTCACGGTCACCAGCGACGACGCCGACGCCGTCGAGAAGGTCGCGCAGCTCGTGGCGGCCGACCTCGACGCCTGACCGGTACCCGGCCCGTCAGCTGGTGAGCCCCAGCTGACGGCCGGTCCAGTCCATCTCGCGTTCGAGTGCCGCACTCCAGGTGGCGCCCTCATGGCCACCGGGAAGTTCGTAGTACCGCACGTTCAGACCGGCCGCCCGCGCGGCAGCGAACATCCGCTGCTGCTGCGGGCGGTATTCGTCGTCCGCGGCCCCGGCCACGAACACCCCGGTCAACTCCGGGAACCGCCGTGTCTTCAGCACGTCCGCCGGATTGACCGCCGCGAACGCCCGCTCGTCGCCGCCGAACGTCGCCGCCACCGTCCCCGCGTGATCGCCGAGCGACGGCTCGTCTTGACCGAGGAAATCGAGGAACGTCGGGAAGGTCCCCGGATAGTTCACCGCCAGCTGGATCGAGCAGGTGCCACCGTAGGAGAATCCACCGATCGCCCACTGCGCCGGATCGTGCGACACCTGCAGGGACGTCTCGATCCAGGCGGGCACGTCGCGGGCCACGTAGGTGGCTGCGTTGCCGAGCGCCGAATCGAGGCACAGCGGATTCGCGTCCTGTGCCCCCAGCGCGTCGACCACCACGACGACCGGTGCGAGTCCGTCGTGCCGTGCGGCATACGCGTCCACGGTGGATCCCAGCCGTCCACTGCTGAACCAGTCCTGGGGCCGCCCCGGCTGTCCCGCGATCATCACCAGCACGGGGAGCACCGCCCGGGGTGACGTCAGGTACGCCGGCGGCAGGTACAGCACGGCCGGCCGGGCACCGAATCCGGACTCGGTGCCCGGAATCTCCACTTCGGTCACCACGCCGGAGCCGGGTGTGCGCACCGGGCGTCGCCACACCGAGTCCATCGGGGTCCCCGACTGCACGGCATTCTCGAACCCGGAGACGTCACCGAACGACACCGGCTCCACGACCGCCGGCGCGCGACGCCCCACCAGCGAACCCACGGTCGGGAAGACGCCGACCTCCGCGTTGACCTGACCCACCGCCGCGGCCGCGACCACGGCACCCGCCACAGCGATCACCCCGGACCGCCGGACTCCGGGCTTCCGGAGCAGGAGCGCCGCGGCGAGGACCAGGATGCCGACGGCGAGCCAGATCCAGGCATACCCGGTGAGGGGGATCTGGTTGGGCAGCGGACGGTACGCCGCCCACACGAAGCCTCCGATCACGGCGGTCACGGGCACCGCGACCGCGGCGGCGCCCACGATCGGGGGCCTCGGGGAACGAGACACCGCCAGCAGCACGACGACGCCCACCACCGCGGCCGCCGTCGACGCGCACTGAGCGCGCCCGTGCTCGAGCGACAGGTGGGCGATACGCGACAACAACTCGTGGGCCTGCACAACGCCCAGTATTCACATCGTGCCGCGCACCGAAAGAATCAGGCTCGCAACATTTCTCGCAAATCCGACCTATCGGGCACGACGGCGGACGAAGTAGCCGGCGACCACGACGAGCACGACCGCACCGCCGGCGATGCCGATCCCCCACTGCGTTCCCGGTGACTGCGCCGACGACTCGTCCGAGACGGCCTGGGCACGGGCCTGCTCCTGCACCCTCGACACCGCCCCGGGCAGCACCCGAATCGGTGGGACAGGCCCCTCCCGGGCCTCGGAGGCGATCAGAAGGTCGCCGTTGTCGGCGAACGCGACCGACTCCCCCTGCGGCTGTTCCGGCACGTGAGCGCGCACGGCGGGTCCGGCCGCGAACGCCGCGGCCAGGTCGCCGTCCGGAGCGGAGAACAGGAACACGTCGGAATAGTTGCGCACGGCGGCGACCGTCCCGTCGGCGGACACGGCCCCGCCGGTGAACATCGTCGAATGCACGGCCGGGGCCGTGGTGCCGCTGCCGGTGGTCGCGTCGTCGACGCCGTTCGTCGCGGAGACGTCCAGCGTTCCGACCTTCTCCAGCGGGGTCGGGCCGGGGCTCGCGAGATCGCCGACGGCGACACCCCCGACGGGCCGGTACACGTTGCCCGCCCCGAACACTTCCTTCGTGACGATCAGCGGGGTGCCGTCGCGTTGGACGAGGACCGTCTCGGCGTCGTGGGGGCCGTCCGGATACGTCAGCCGATGCAGTTCTCCGGCGCCCGTGTCACGGTCCATCGCGATCAACGCCACCGTCTCGCGCCTGCGTCCGTTGTCGCCGATGTCGGCCAGCCACAGCCGGCCGTCGGGGCCGGACGCCATGTCCTCCACGTCGTACGGGTCGACCGGCAGCGGCAGCCAGCGCTGCACGGCGCAATTCCCGTCCATCACGGCGACCGCGCGATCGGACCCGCTGTCGCCGACCGCGTAGAGCAGCCCGCCCGCCGACACGAGCCCCGACAGCTCTGCGAGCGAGGCCTCGTCCGGGGTGCCGGCCGCGGAATCGTCGGGAGTGCACAGCGGACCGAACTCCGACGCGTCGACCGCGGTCTGGTCGCGGAAGAACGGCTCGGCGAATCCGGTTCCCGCCGCGGCGAGCGGTGCGCACGCGGCGAACACGGCGACCGCCACGCGGGCGGACCACCGTGAGAGGTCAGGCACTGCCGCTGTACTCGACCAGTGCCGACGCCAGCGCTTCGGGCACCCGCGCGTGGACGCGCGTGCCGTCCTCCTCGTGGGAGGAGTCGAGGATCTGACCGTCCGAGTGGATCCGGGCCATCAGATCTCCCCGGTTGTACGGGAGGAGGACACTGACCTCGATCTCCGGGCGGACCAGGACGTCGCTCAGATGTGCCCGCAACTCGGCGATGCCCTCCCCGGTCCGGGCGGAGACGAACGACGCACCGGGCAGCAGACCACGCAGCTGGGTCAACGTGACGGGGTCGGCGGCGTCGATCTTGTTCACCACGATCAGCTCGGGCGGTGCCGCGGCGTCGTTCTCCCGGATCACCTCGGTGATCACCTCGTGGACGGCCTTGATCTGATCCGTGGGCAGCGGATCGGAACCGTCGACGACGTGCAGCAGCAGATCCGCGTCCGTCACTTCCTCGAGCGTCGAGCGGAACGCCTCGATCAGCTGCGTCGGCAGATGCCGCACGAAGCCGACGGTGTCGGTGAGGACGTATTCGCGGCCGTCGTCCAGAGCCGCCCGCCGGGTGGTGGGATCGAGGGTGGCGAACAGCGCGTTCTGCACCAGCACCCCGGATCCGGTCAACGCATTGAGCAGGCTCGACTTGCCGGCGTTCGTGTATCCGACGATCGCGATGGACGGGGTCTCGCTGCGCAGACGCCGGGTGCGTTTGGTGTCGCGGGCGGCCTTCATGCCCTTGATCTCGCGACGCAGCTTCGCCATCCGCTCACGGATACGACGGCGGTCCGTCTCGATCTTGGTCTCACCGGGACCACGCAGACCCACACCGCCGTTGCTGCCGGCGCGACCACCCGCCTGCCGGGACATCGATTCACCCCAGCCGCGCAGTCGGGGCAGCATGTATTCCATCTGGGCCAGCGCCACCTGCGCCTTGCCCTCCCTGGACGTGGCGTGCTGGGCGAAGATGTCGAGGATGAGGGCGGTCCGGTCGATGACCTTGACCTTGACGACCTTCTCCAGCGCGGTCAGCTGCGCCGGGGTGAGTTCACCGTCGCAGATGACGGTGTCGGCGCCGGTGGAGAGGACGACCTCGCGGAGCTCCTCGGCCTTGCCGGACCCGATGTAGGTGGCCGCGTCGGGTTTGTCCCGCCGCTGGACGAGGCCCTCGAGGACCTCCGATCCGGCGGTCTCGGCCAGCGCGGCGAGCTCGGCCATGCTGGATTCGGCCTGCGCGGCGGTTCCCTGGGTCCAGACACCGACGAGCACCACGCGTTCGAGGCGCAGCTGCCGGTATTCGACCTCGGTGACGTCGGTGAGCTCGGTGGAGAGCCCGGCAACTCGGCGCAGCGCGCTGCGGTCCTCGAGTTGCATCTCGCCGACCGAAGGGCGCCCGTCGTCGTAGGCGAACTCAGTGGAGTCGGAGATCGGCGATTCTTCTGTGCGATGTGTTTTCGTCATACACCCTCATGATCCCACGGAATGTCGAGGGCGTGCACGCGCATTTCGCGCAGGGCGATCAGGCGAGACCGTTCCACCAGTTGTCGTCGAGGTTCCCGGACGCCACCAGGACGGACGGTCCGCGCAACGTCGACCGTCCGCCGGACAGCGCCACCATGACCTGACCACCGGGAATGCGGACGTTCACCTCCCCGGACTCTGCGCCGTCGAAGCGCAGTGCGGCGGTGGCCGCGGCCACCGTGCCGGTACCGCACGACCGGGTCTCGCCGACCCCGCGCTCGTGCACCCGCATGTCCACGGCGCCGGAATCGATGCGGGTGAGGATCTCCACGTTGACGCCGTGCGGGAAGAACCCGGGGTCGAACCCGGGTGCTGCGGTCAGATCGAGGGCGGACAGCGACGCCGCCGTGAGGTGCGCGTCGACACACGCCAGGTGCGGATTGCCGACGTCGATGCCGATGCCGTTGAACACCTTGCCGTCGATGGTCGCGGCGCTGGTTCCGAGGTCCCGCACCACCCCCATGTCGACGGTGACCTCGCCGACGGAGCCGTCGGCCGAGTGCACGATCACCGGTTTGCCGCCGGCCCGGCTGCCGACCACGAACTCGTCGCGCGTCTCGAGACCGGTCGAGCGGAGGTAGTGGGCGAAGACGCGGACACCGTTGCCGCACATTTCCGCGATCGACCCGTCGGCGTTGCGGTAGTCCATGAACCAGTCGTCCTCGGACGTGCCGTCCGGGAGTTCGGCGAGCACGCCGGCAGCGGCCAGCGCACCGGCCTTGGCGACGCGCAAGATTCCGTCGGCGCCGAGTCCGCGCCTGCGATCGCACAGCGCCGACACCCGAGGGGCGGACAGATCGATGCGGACGTCGGGATCCGGGAGGACCACGAAGTCGTTCTCGGTGCCGTGTCCCTTGCTGAAATCCATGCGCACCACTCTAACCAACCGCCGAGGGGGGTCCGGTTCATCTGCGCTGCCGGGCGATTTCGTAGAGGGCGACGGCGCCGGCGGAGGGGGCGCCGAGGGAACTGGCCGCGCCCCCGATCGGGATGTTGACGACCGTGTCGCACGCGCTGCGCCACGCGGCGCTCATCCCGCGGGTCTCGTTGCCGATCACGAGCACGGTGCCGCCGCCGAAGTCGTGGGCGTCGATGGTGACGGAACCGGTCTCGTCCGTCCCGACGATGTGCAGTTCGGTTCCGGACGCTCTCCTCGCTTCGCGGAAGGCGAGGATCTCGTCGACGGACGACACGGTGACGACCGGCATCGCGAAGAGCGATCCGGTGGAGGCGCGGACGCTGCGGGGGTCGAACGGGTCGGCGCCGTGGCCGACCACGACGACCGCGTCGGCGCCGAACGCGTTGGCGGAGCGGACGAGGGTGCCCAGATTTCCGGGTGAGGTGGGCCGGTCGAACACGACGATCAGGGGGACGGACTGCAGCCGCAGGTCCTTCAGTCGCGGGGCGCGGGTCTTCGCGACCGCGATCAGTTCCGGCGCGGTGTCGGTCTTCTCGCCGAGTTCGGTCATCAGTTCGGCGCTGACACCGATCTGTTCGACGGATCGGGTCGCGAGCAGTTCCCGCGCCCAGTCGGACAGCGGTGGGCCGTCGATGCGGTGCAGCAGCGATTCGATGGGCCAGTGGTGTTCCAGGGCGAGGTTGAGGGGGCGCACACCCTGGATCAGGAAGCGTCCCGCCTTCGTCCGCTTGGCGCGGTTGGTGAGGTACGACTGCCATTGCTGGAAGCGGGCGTTGCGGGTGGTCACCAGCACGGACGAGGCCGGACGGTGCCGTGCGGACGGTGTTCGGCTCATCGTTCTCCCAGTGTTCGCGTCTCGTCGAGGGTGCGGATCGTGGCGTCCGCGAGGTCGGGGGTGTTTCCGTCGACCCAGTGGATGCGGGGGTCGCGGCGGAACCAGGACCGTTGCCTGCGCACGTAGCGCCGGGTGCCGATGAACGTGCGTTCCTCGGCCTCGGCCAGGTCGTATTCGCCGTCGAGCCAGGCGAGGACCTGCGCGTACCCGATGGCCCGGGGTGCGGTGACGCCCTCGCGCAGTCCGACGTCGATCAGCCCGCGCACCTCGTCGACGAGTCCCTGTTCGAACATCAGCCGGGTGCGGAGCCTGATCCGGTCGTCGAGTGCGGCGGTGTCGCGGTCGACGCCGACGATGTGTGTGCCCCAGCGCGGTTGGCCGATGCGCGGGGCGGACGCCGCGAACGGCCTGCCGGTGATCTCGACGACCTCGAGGGCCCGGACCAGGCGCCTGCCGTCGGTGGGGAGGATCGACGCGGCGGCGTCGGGATCCACCCGGCTCAGCTCTGCGTGGACGGCCGCGACGCCCTTCTCGGCGAGGACGGCTTCCCACCGCGCCCGTACCGACGCATCGGTGGCGGGAAATCTCCACTCGTCGAGCAGCGACTGCACGTACATCATCGATCCGCCGACGATGACCGGCACGGCGCCGCGAGCGGCGATGGCCTCCACGTCGCGGACCGCGGCCTGCTGATAACTCGCGACGGTGGCCGTCTGCGTCACGTCGAGCACGTCGAGTTGGTGATGCGGAATTCCGCGGCGTTCGGCCGGGGCGAGTTTGGCGGTGCCGATGTCCATGCCCCGGTACAGCTGCATGGCGTCGATGTTGACGATCTCGCCGCCGAGGCGTTCGGCCAGCTCCAGCGCGAGATCCGACTTTCCGGTGGCGGTCGGTCCGACGACGGCGATCGGCACGGGTGAGGTCACGGACGCCACTCCCCCACGTGGTAGCCCACTCCGTAGGGAGCCGCGCTGTACAGCGTCCGGCAGGCGGCGGGTGCAGCGTCGAACACGCCGGCGAGGACCTGCCACGGGACGCGCCCACCGATGCCGAGGGCGGCGCACTCGGCGGGGTCGAGGGCGAGCAGCGCCTCCCGGTCGCCGGTGTCGAGGGCCGCGTCGACGCGGGCCTGCACGCCTTCCGCGCGGGGGTCGAACGCGCCCGGCGCCTTCGCGGTGAGTGTGTTCGCCCCGTCCGCGACGATCACCAGTCCGCGCGGCTCGGGGTCCCGGTCCAGGTACGCGCGCAGTTCCGCGCCGTAGGCGGCGCACTGCTGCGGCGAGAGGTCGGCGGCGAGGACCCTCGCGTCGACGACGGCGTCCGGCGCGCACGTTCCCCGGATCCACCCGGCCGTCAGCACCGCGAGCGGCAGGTCCGGGTCGGGCTCGCCGGCGGGACCGGGCCGCAGTGTGACCCGCACGTCGACGCCGTAGCCGCGGTAGGTGCCCTGCGCGTCGGCTCGCACCTCCGCCGCGGCGGGCGCCGCGCCGACCGCCACCCATTCGGTGGCGATCGCGGACAGTGCCTTCGCCGCCGCCTGGACCGCGTCCCGCAGCGGCGCCGTCTCCGCAGCGGCCGCCCCGGTCAGTTCGGGTACCAGCAACGGTGGGGACGGCACGAGGATGGCAGCGGTGAACACACAGTCACGCTAGTCGACCGCTGGCACGGACCCGACATCCGATTCGGGCACTGCCGTCAATCGGTACCAACACGGACCGTCCGACCTGATTCAATAGTCCACAGGGCCCGTACCGGGTTGAATGGAGCCAGCACCCGTCCCGGGTCGTATGGAGCCAGTATTGCGTTCAGGCAGCCGTGACGCGCGGCAGAGATGAGGAACCGATGACCGACAGCAGCGACGCGAAGCCCGCCGTGGAGCCTGCCGCTCAGCAGCACGACACACCGAAGCCCAGCGTCCCGAAGCCGGGTGCCGCCGCAAAACCGGGTGCACCCAAGCCCCACCCCACACCGACGCACGCCCTCTCCGCACCCGCCGTCGCCGCCCCGGCCCACAGTGATCCGAGCGAGTTCGGCCGCGTCGACGACGACGGCACCGCGTGGGTCAAGACCGCGGACGGCGAACGGCAGATCGGGTCGTGGCAGGCCGGAGACGCGGCGGAGGGCCTGGCGCACTTCGGTCGGCGCTTCGACGATCTCGCCACCGAAGTGGCCCTCCTCGAGGCCCGGCTCAATTCCGGTGCGGGCGACGCGAAGAAGACGAAGGCGGCCGCTGTCGCGCTGGCCGACTCCCTCCCGACCGCCGCGGTGATCGGCGACATCGACTCCCTCTCCGCGCGACTCGACGTCATCATCGCCGGATCCGACGAGGCGGCCGCCCACGCCAAGCACGAGAAGGAACTGTCGCGGCAGGCGCACACCGAACGCAAGGAAGAACTGGCCGCCGAGGCGGAACAGATCGGTGCCGAGTCCACGCAGTGGAAGGCCGCCGGCGACCGGTTGCGCGAGATCCTGGACGAGTGGAAGACGATCCGCGGGATCGACCGGAAGGTCGACGACGCCCTGTGGAAGCGGTATTCCAAGGCGCGGGAGGCGTTCAACCGGCGACGCGGCGCGCATTTCGCCGAACTCGACCGTGAGCGCGCCGCTGCGAAGACCAAGAAGGAAGAACTCGTCCAGCGGGCGGAGGCACTGTCCGACTCCACCGACTGGGGGCCCACGGCCGGAGCCTTCCGCGATCTGCTCGCCGAATGGAAGGCCGCCGGACGCGCACCCCGGGAAGCCGACGACAACCTGTGGAAGCGGTTCAAGGGCGCTCAGGACGTGTTCTTCGCCGCCCGCAACGCCGCATCCTCCGAACGCGACGCCGAATTCGAGGAGAACGCGGTCGCCAAGGAGGAGTTGCTGAAGAACGCCGGCCACATCGATCCGTCCAAGGACATCGACGCGGCGCGGGCCGCACTGCGCGACCTGCAGGAGAAGTGGGACGCCATCGGGAAGGTGCCCCGCGAGCGGATGCACGACCTCGAGGGCAAGCTGCGGGCCATCGAGAAGCGCGTCCGCGACGCCGCCGACGAGGAATGGCGCCGCACCGACCCGGAGGCGCTCGCCCGGGCCGCGCAGTTCCGTGAGCGGGTCACGCAGTTCGAGGAGCAGGCCGCCAAGGCCACCGCGGCGGGCAAGACGAAGGACGCCGAGAGCGCCCTCGCGCAGGCCAAGCAGTGGCGCGAATGGGCCGAGGCGGCAGAGGGTGCCGTCAGCGGCCAGTAGGCACGATCAGCCGACGTTCCAGTCGCCGCGTCGCTCCGCTTCGGCGGCAGCGGCGCGGCGTTCCTCTTCCGCGGCCAGCTGCAGCGCGGTCCGGCTCCAGACCACCTTCAACCAGTGGAACGTCAGCACGATGACGGTGAGCCAGCCGATGACCAGCCCGATGCCCGGTCCGGCCGCTTCGACGCCGGGCGCCGGTGTCTGCCGCGACCAGATGGCGAGCATGCCGAACACGATGGACACGGCGGTTCCGGCGAGGGCCACCCACGCGAGCGCCCAGCGGCGGGTGACGAGCGCGAGCATCGACACGACGACCCCGAACACCACCTCGAACCACACGAACAGCCGCGACGGCAGCGCGATCGTCTCCGCGCGGGCGTCGTCCCCGTACACCAGCACCTCCCAGCCGTTGGCGATGCCGGAATGCGGCAACGTCAGCGAACCGAGCAGCACGACCACCGCGACGGCGACGACGAGCGCACGCGCCCCGGGGTCGATCTCACCGGCCACCTTCTTCTCGGCGGCGTCGAAATCCTTCAGGTAGCTCTCGATCGGCTCGTTCGCGTCACTCGGATCCTCGTGGCGCTGGTCGTCGAACTGCGGGGTCATGCGTTGCATCCCATCTGAGCGGGTAGTGGTGCGGGCGCACCGATCTGCGGCAGTCCGAGTCCCACGCCGATCGGCGGGGTCTTCGGGGTGACGCCCTTCTCGAACGAGTCGCCTGCGCGGGTGCGGCGGTGGGTCAGGACCGGGGTGTCCGCGACGAGGTGGTGCGGGGCGGCGGCGCTGATCACGATGGTGACGACGTCGCCGGGCCGGACGTGTCCGTCGAGGTTCCCCTCCGGCCGGAAGTGGACGAGCCGGCCGTCGCGGGCGCGCCCGCTCATCCGGGCGGTCTCCGCGTTCTTGCGGCCCTCCCCGGCAGCGACGAGCAGTTCCACCTCGGCGCCGACGAGCTTCTGGTTCTCCTCGAGTGTGATCTGTTCCTGCAACGCGATGAGACGTTCGTACCGTTCCTGCACGACGGCCTTGGGCAGCTGGTCGTCCATGTCCGCCGCCGGGGTGCCGGGCCGCTTGGAGTACTGGAAGGTGAACGCGCTCGTGAAGCGTGCCTGCCGGACGACGTCGAGCGTGTCCTGGAAGTCTTCCTCGGTCTCACCGGGGAAGCCCACGATGATGTCGGTGGTGATCGCCGCGTGCGGCATCGCGGTGCGGACCTTCTCGATGATCCCCAGGAACCGCGACTTCCGGTAGGAGCGGCGCATCGCCTTCAGGATCCGGTCCGAACCGGATTGCAGCGGCATGTGCAGCTGGGGGCACACATTGGGGGTCTCGGCCATCGCCTCGATGACGTCGTCGGTGAACTCGGCCGGGTGCGGCGACGTGAATCGGACGCGCTCGAGCCCGTCGATCTCGCCGCAGGCGCGCAGCAGCGCGGCGAAGGCGCCGCGGTCGCGGGGCTGGTCGGGGTCGGCGAAGGAGACGCCGTACGCGTTGACGTTCTGCCCGAGCAGCGTGACCTCCACGACGCCCTCGTTCACCAGTGCCTGCACCTCGGCCAGGATGTCGCCGGGACGCCGGTCGACCTCCTTGCCGCGCAGCGCGGGCACGATGCAGAACGTGCACGTGTTGTTACATCCCACCGAGATGGACACCCAGCCGGCGTACGCCGACTCCCGTTTGGCGGGCAGCGTCGACGGAAACGCCTCGAGCGCATCGAGGATCTCGACCTCGGCCCGATGATTGTGGCGTGCCCGGTCCAGGAGCGCCGGGAGCGAACCGATGTTGTGGGTGCCGAACACCACGTCCACCCACGGCGCCTTCTTCACGACCACGTCGCGGTCCTTCTGCGCCAGGCACCCGCCGACCGCGATCTGCATGTCGGGATTCAGTTCCTTCGCCGGCGCCAGATGGCTCAGGTTGCCGTACAGCTTGTTGTCGGCGTTCTCCCGCACCGCGCAGGTGTTGAAGACGACGAGGTCGGGCGACTGCCCGGCGGCCGCCTTCGTGTAGCCGGCGTCCTCGAGGAGCCCCGACAACCGCTCGGAGTCGTGCACGTTCATCTGGCAGCCGTACGTGCGCACCTCGTAGCTGCGGTGAGGGGTCTGGTCGATCGTGTCCACGTATGCCAGGGTACGGCCCGCGCCAAATCGCCTCGTCGCGGCCGGTGTGCGACAGGACACACGACCGACGCCGGACAGTAAAGTTTCCGTGACATCCCGAGGATTCTCGGAGCAAATGACAGGTGCTCCCGCTCCCAGCACATAGGGTCATCGACTATGACGCAAGCCGACGACGCGACGCCGACGCCCTCCACGGGCGCGGCCCCGTCCATGATCTCGATGAAATCGGTGAACAAACACTTCGGCGCCCTCCACGTCCTCCAGGAGATCGACCTCGAGGTTCCACGGGGACAGGTCGTGATCGTCCTGGGACCGTCGGGATCCGGGAAGTCGACGCTGTGCCGGACCATCAACCGCCTCGAACCCATCGACTCCGGTGAGATCGCGGTGGACGGCAAGGTGCTGCCCGCCGAGGGCAAGGCCCTGGCGGCGCTGCGCGCCGACGTGGGCATGGTGTTCCAGTCGTTCAACCTGTTCGCCCACAAGACGATCCTCGAGAACGTGATGCTCGCACCGGTGAAGGTGCGGAAGAAGAGCAGCGCCGACGCGAAGAAGACGGCCTACGAACTCCTCGAAAGGGTCGGCATCGCCAACCAGGCGGACAAGTACCCGGCGCAGTTGTCGGGCGGTCAGCAGCAGCGTGTCGCGATCGCCCGCGCGCTCGCCATGAACCCCAAAGTCATGCTGTTCGACGAGCCGACGTCCGCGCTCGACCCGGAAATGGTCAACGAAGTCCTCGACGTCATGACCTCACTCGCCAAGGAAGGCATGACCATGCTCGTGGTGACCCACGAGATGGGCTTCGCCCGTAAGGCCGGCGACCGTGTTCTCTTCATGGCCGACGGCCAGATCGTCGAGGACTCCGAGCCCGCCACCTTCTTCACCGCGCCCAAATCCGAGCGCGCGAAGGACTTTCTCGGCAAAATTCTCAGCCACTGATCGGAGCGGGCACCCGCTGCGGTGCCCTCTCGGTCGACCGTGCTCCACAGGCAACACCCGTCATTTCAATTGGAGGAACTCGATGAGGATCAACCGCTCGATTCGTGTGGGAATCGGCGTCATGGCGCTCGCCGTCGTCGCATCGGCCTGTGGCGGAGGTGAAGAGAAGAGCGCCTCCCAGAGCGCGTCGGAGGGCAAACTCACAGTCGGTATCAAGTACGACCAGCCCGGCCTCGGACTGCGCAACCCCGATGGTTCCTTCAGCGGTTTCGACGTCGAGGTGGCCGAGTACATCGCAGGCAAGCTGGGTGTCGCGCCCGAGAACATCGAGTTCAAGGAGTCCCCGTCGGCTCAGCGCGAGACGTTGATCCAGAACGGTGAGGTCGACTACATCGTCGCCACCTACTCGATCACCGACGCCCGCAAGGAGAAGGTCGACTTCGCCGGGCCGTACTTCATCGCCGGCCAGTCGCTCCTGGTGAAGTCCGACAACACCGACATCACCGGCCCCGATTCGCTCAACGGCGGAAAGAAGCTGTGCTCCGTCACCGGGTCCACCCCGGCGCAGAAGGTCAAGGACACGTACGCGCAGGACGTGCAGTTGCAGGAGTTCGACACGTACTCCGCGTGCGTCGAGGCCCTGCGGAACGGTGCCGTCGACGCCGTCACCACCGACGACATCATCCTCGCCGGCTACGCGGCGCAGTACCCGGGCGAGCTGAAGGTGGTCGGCCAGCCGTTCACCCAGGAGCGCTACGGCGTCGGCCTGGCCAAGGGTGACGACGAGACTCGCGGCAAGATCAACGACGCCATCGAGGCGATGATCGCGGACGGTTCGTGGGAGCGCGCGTTCAACGAGACCGTCGGCGCGTCGGGCTACCCGATCCCCGCGCCGCCGACCGTCGATCGGTACTGAGCAACTCACTCATCCGGGTCGGACGACTCCCCTTTCGTGGAGTCGTCCGACCCGGTTCGACGCCAACCACCGGTGACCTGGGGAGACGGTAAGTGGACCTACTGAGCAAATACAGCGATCAGCTGATCGACGCGTTCTGGACGACGGTGCAGCTGACCGCGTTCTCGGCTGTCGGTGCTCTGATACTCGGCACCATCCTCGCGGCCATGAGGGTGTCGCCGATCCCGGTTGCGCGCGGCGTCGGCGCGGCGTACGTGACGATCTTCCGGAACACTCCCCTGACGCTCATCATCATCTTCTGCTCGTTCGGGCTCTTCCAGACGATGGGCGTCAAGCTCGCCCCCGAGCAGTCACCGACGTTCTTCGAGGAGAACAACTTCCGGCTCGCCGTGCTCGGCCTCAGCATCTACACCGCGGCCTTCGTCTGCGAGTCGCTGCGGTCCGGTATCAACACCGTGCACGTCGGCCAGGCGGAGGCGGGCCGGTCGCTCGGTCTCACGTTCTCCCAGAATCTGCGGCTCATCGTGCTGCCGCAGGCATTCCGCGCGGTCACCGCGCCCCTCGGCAGCGTGCTGATCGCCCTGACGAAGAACACGACGATCGCCTCGGTGATCGGCGTGGCGGAGGCATCGCTCCTGATGAAGGAAATGATCGAGAACGAGGCCGCCATCTTCGTCGTCGGTGGCATCTTCGCGCTCGGATTCGTGATCCTGACCCTGCCGATGGGGCTCCTGTTCGGATACCTGAGCAAGCGATTCGAGGTTGCACGATGAGCAATTCCGCCACCGTCCTCTACGACGCGCCGGGACCGAAGGCGAAGAACATCTACCGCCTGATCTCGGTGGCCGTCGCCCTCGCGCTGCTGGTAATCGGCTACTTCGTCTACGCCGCACTCGACGACAAGGGCCAGCTGACCGCGGCGAAATGGGAACCGTTCACCGAATCGACCTCGTGGACCACCTATCTCATTCCCGGCATCCGCGGCACCCTCGTCGCGGCCGCCGTGTCGATCGTGTTCGCGTTGATCCTCGGCGCGATCCTCGGCATCGGACGCCTGTCGGACCACCGCCCGGTGCGATGGGTCGCGGGCGGGATCGTCGAACTGTTCCGCGCCATCCCGGTGCTGATCCTGATGATCTTCTCGTACCAGTTGTTCGCCGAGTACGAGGTGTTCAAGTCGAAATACCTTGCGCTCGCCGCGGTCATCGTGGGCCTCACGCTGTACAACGGCTCGGTGATCGCCGAAATCGTCCGGGCAGGCATCAACTCGCTTCCCAAGGGCCAGAGCGAGGCCGCCATGGCACTGGGGATGCGCAAGAGCCAGGTCATGCGCACCATTTTGCTGCCGCAGGCCGTCACGGCGATGCTCCCCGCGATCATCTCGCAGATGGTGGTCGCCCTGAAGGACTCCGCGCTCGGTTACCTCATCGGCTACGTCGAAGTGGTGCGGTCGGGTCAGCAACTCGGTGCGTTCTACGGCAACTACCTGCCTGCCCTGATCGTGGTGGCGATCATCATGATCGTCCTCAACTACACGCTCACCGTGGTGGCGACCAGGGTGGAGAAGCGGCTGCGGGCCGCCCGGAAGGGCGGCGGGCCCCGGGGGGCCGTTCCCGAGCTTCCCGCGGTGTCCGTTCCGGGCATGGACATCACCGACAAGCGGCTGTGACGCGGGATCGCTTCCGAGACGAACAACACCGCGTCTGAGACGGCAACTGCGGTCGGATGGGAACTCGGTTCCCGTCCGACCGCAGTGTCATTCGTCGTGCCGTAGTCCGGTCGTGATCGTGGTCAGGTTTCGTCGAACAGGCCGTCGGTGTCCGCGCCGGCACGGTCGAGTTGCTCCTTGACGACCTCGAACGCCATGCCCTGGGGGAACCCACGGCGCGCCAGCATGGACACCAGCCGGCGGACTGCCCGGTCACGGTCGTCCGCCGCCACGGTGCGCAACTTCTTCGCAACCAGTTCGGTGGCTCGCGCTCGTTCGTCTTCGCTGTCGATCTGCGCGAGGGCTTCGGTGGCGTCTTCCTGACCGATGCCTTTGCGGCGCAGCTCCATTGCGAGCGCACGCTTCCCCTTGCCGGAGTACGTGTGCCGCGAATGCACCCACTGCTGGGCGAAGTCGGCGTCGTTGACGAGCCCGACCTCGGTGAGCCGATCCAGTACACGCTCGGCGATGTCGGCCGAGTAGCCCTTCTTCGCCAGACGGTCGGACAACTCCGCTCGACTCCGGGCACGGTCCGTCAGGAGACGCAGGCACAGATCCTTCGCCTGCGTCTCCGTTCCACCTTCGCCAGTGGGACGCACGGCGGCGCCTAGAACTCGACCGGCGCGGCGTCGTCCGTAGCAGCAGCAGTGACGTCGGCGCCGATTCCGAGCTTTTCCTTGATCTTCTTCTCGATCTCGTCCCGGATGTCGGTGTTCTCCAACAGGAACTTGCGGGCGTTCTCCTTGCCCTGCCCCAGCTGGTCGCCTTCGTAGGTGTACCAGGAACCCGACTTGCGGATGAACCCGTGTTCGACACCCATGTCGATCAGCGAGCCTTCCTTGCTGATTCCCTGGCCGTAGAGAATGTCGAACTCAGCCTGCTTGAACGGCGGCGCGACCTTGTTCTTGACCACCTTGACGCGCGTGCGGTTACCCACCGCGTCGGTGCCGTCCTTCAGGGTCTCGATCCGCCGCACGTCGAGGCGAACGGACGAGTAGAACTTCAACGCCTTACCACCGGTGGTGGTCTCGGGGGAACCGAACATGACGCCGATCTTCTCGCGCAGCTGGTTGATGAAGATCGCGGTGGTGCCGGAGTTGCTGAGCGCGCCGGTCATCTTCCGGAGCGCCTGGCTCATCAGACGTGCCTGCAGACCCACGTGGCTGTCGCCCATCTCGCCCTCGATCTCGGCGCGCGGGACGAGCGCGGCCACGGAGTCGACGACGAGGATGTCGAGGGCGCCGGAGCGGATCAGCATGTCTGCGATCTCGAGCGCCTGCTCACCGGTGTCGGGCTGCGACACCAGCAGTGCGTCGGTGTCGACACCGAGCTTCTGGGCGTAGTCGGGGTCGAGTGCGTGCTCGGCGTCGATGAACGCGGCGATGCCGCCGGCCGCCTGGGCGTTGGCGACCGCGTGCAGAGCGACGGTGGTCTTACCCGAGGATTCCGGGCCGTAGATCTCGACGACACGGCCGCGGGGCAGCCCGCCGATGCCGAGGGCGACGTCCAGCGAGATGGAACCGGTCGGGATGACGGCGATGGGCTGACGGACACCTTCGCCCAGGCGCATCACCGAGCCCTTGCCGAAGTTCTTGTCGATCTGCGCCAGCGCGAGGTCGAGCGCCTTGTCTCGATCGTGTGCCTGTGGTGCCATCGTCGTCCCCATTCTCGAGTCTCATCAGTGATCTGCGGTCAGGTTAGATCCAGGTACCGACAAGAACCGTGACCACCGAACATCTCCAGCATAGGGGAACGTGTGTTCGATTGGTGCGACCGGCCCGTTCGACACGCCGGATCTCTACCGGCGCTGCGGTGGAACGTCGAACTCGGCGCAGAGTTCACGCCACACCTCGCGGGGCTCCCGGCCGTCCTCGATGGCCTCGGCGGCGGTCTTGCCCCCGAGACTGAGCAGCACGTGGTCGACGAGTAGTGCGTCGCCGCGCATCTGCCCGAACTCCTCGCGGACGAGTTCGTGAAATTCTGTCAGTCGCACGCGTCCACGCTAGCCCAACCCCGGGCGGGACTCTCACCGCAGCGCGTCGCGGCACACCTCCACCGGATCCGCCACGTCCGCGATGCTCCGCGCGGCCCGCTGCGCGGCCTCCGCGTGGGCGCCGTTCGAGAGCACCTGGTCGACCGCCGCACGGAGCGCCGCGGCGCTCGGGGGACGCACCACGACGGCACTCCCCTGCCGCGCGGCGCGATTCGCGAGTTCCCACTGATCGCCGCCGCCGGGGACCACCACCGCCGGGACACCTGCGAGCAGGGCCTTCGCCAGCATCCCGTGGCCCCCGCCGCAGACGACGGCGGAGGCCTCGCGAAGCATCGCGTCCTGACGGCCGAGACCCGCTCGCACCCAGGGCGGAACCGCGGACGGCGATCCGTCCAGGATGGACGCGATCACGCGGACGCCGGCCCCGTCGAGCCCGGCGAGCGTCGTCTCGAGCATGCCCTCGGCACCGGTGAACGCGGTCGACGGAGCCACCATGACCAGCGGATCGGTGCCGTCCGGCGGCACGAGCACCTCGTTCGTCGGTTCCCACAGCAGCGGCCCGACCACGTGCGCCTCGGCGGGCCAGTCCGGTCTCGGTACCTCGAGCGCGGGGAGCGTCGCGATCAGCCGGCGCACCGGTCCCGGATCCTTCGCCGGCAGCCCGACGCCGACCCGGGCCTCGGAACGCTGCCGCCCGCCCTGCCGGATCGACCGTGCCGTCGCCGCCCGCATGAGCGTGTCGCGGGCCCGGCCCCGGATTCCCACACCCGGAGCCAACCCGCTTCCGATGGGCGGCAATCCCCGGGACGCCGCGTACAGCGGGTGCGGGGACAACTCGACCCACGGGATCCCCAGCCGCTCCGCCGCCATGCCGCCACCTGCGGTGAGGACGTCCGAGACCACGAGATCGGGTCCCATCGCGCGCAGGTCGGGAAGCAACTCGGTGGAGATGTGCGCGGCGCGGGCGTGGATGCGCGCGCCCGCGTCGAGGTCGTCGTCCGTCGGGCGGGGTGCAAGACCTTTCAGCAACTCGGCAGGCACCCCCGCTGCCCGCGCGCGCTCGACCCACCGGGTGCCGGTGAACAGGACCGGTTCGTCCCCGGCCTCGATGAAAGCGAGGCACAACGCCAGGGCGGGAAAGGCATGTCCGGGATCAGGCCCGGCGACCACGGCGACTCGCACGAAGCACAGGGTGTCACACGGTCGGCGTCACCGTTTCTCGAACACGGCTTCGGCCGCGGCGAGGGACCGCGCACGGTCGGCGGGGACGAGTCCGATCCGGGTGCGACGGTCGAGGAGGTCGTCGACGTCGAGTGCGCCCTCGTGGGTCACCGCGAACTCGAACTCGGCGCGGCTCACGTCCACGCCCTCGGCGATCGGGGCCAGTAGTCCGGGGTCGGCCGCGGCGATCAGCGCCGCCTCCGTTCCGTAGCGGGCGAGCAGCGTCGGCGGGGCCGAAACCTGCCGCAGCGCTTCGGGAGTCGCGGCGCCGACGAGCGGGAGGGCACGCGTCCGGCACGCGCGAGCGTCCAGTCCCGCCGCCGCCACCGCGGCGTCGACGGCGTCCTCCGCCATCTTCCGGTACGTGGTCAGCTTGCCGCCCACCACACTGACCAGACCGGTGTCCGAACGGAGGACGGCATGGTTGCGCGAGAGGTCGGCGGTCGATCCGTCGCCGGTGTCGAGCAGCGGTCGCAGTCCGGCGAACGCGCCGAGGACGTCCGAACGCCGCAAGGGCACCTCGAGTGCGGTGTTGACCGTGTCGAGCAGGAAGTCGATCTCCTGCTCCGACGCTTCCGGAACGTCGGGGACGGGTCCCGGCGCCGCCTCGTCGGTCAGGCCGAGGTACACGCGACCGAGCTGTGCGGGCAGGGCGAAGACGAAACGGTTGGTCTCACCGGGGATCGGAACCGTGAGCGCCGCGGTCGGGTTCCCGAGCCGTTCCGCCGGCAGGACCAGATGTGTGCCGCGACTGGGTCGCAGCGTGATCGACGGATCGATCTCACCCGACCACACGCCTGCCGCGTTGACGACGGCGCGCGCCGTGATCGACAGTTCCGAGCCGGTCAGCTCGTCGCGCAGGGTCGCGGACGTCCCGGTCACGTCGTAGGCGCCCGTACGGGTGAGCACCTTCGCGCCGTGGAGCGCAGCGGTGCGGGCGAGGGACACCACGAGCCTGGCGTCGTCGACCAGCTGGCCGTCGAAGGCCATCAGGCCGCCCCGAAGACCGTCCCGGCGCACCGCGGGGGCCAGTTCGACCACCCGGTCCGCCCGGACCGTCCGCGACCGCGGCAGGATCGCCGACGGTGTGCGAGCGCTCGCACGGAGCAGGTCACCGGCCAGGAATCCCGTGCGGACGAGGGACTTTCCGAACAGCGTCGTGGAATCGAGGACGGGGACGAGCTGTGGCAGCGCCCGGACGAGGTGGGGCGCGGTGCGAGTCATGAGGATTCCGCGTTCGACCGCACTCTCGCGGGCGATGCCGACATTGCCCGACGCCAGGTAGCGCAGCCCGCCGTGGGCGAGTTTCGAACTCCACCGGCTGGTTCCGAACGCGAGGTCCCGCTTCTCCACGAGTACGACGTCGAGGCCGCGTGACGCCGCATCGAGTGCGACGCCGACGCCGGTCACTCCGCCGCCGATCACCAGGAGGTCGACGCGTGCGCCGTCCGCCAACTGGTCGAGCTCACGTGTCCGTCGCGCGGCGTTGAGCGCCGACGAGCGGCTCACGGACGTCGTGCTGGGGTGGGTCACCGGTCTCCTCGATCTGTCGAGTGGGTGTCGGCTGCGTCGGGTGCCAGATAGGCGCCGACGGCGTGCCGGAGTTGTTCGGTCAGGGCGTCGCCGGGAAGTTCCTCGGCGACCATCACGGCCGACTGGACCGCGGACTGGGCGATCAGCAGGACCATGGTGGCGATCTGACGGCTGTCTCCCGCGCGGATCGAGCCCTGGACCTGTCCCGCCGACACCGCGGCCGAGACCTGGTCGATGATCGCCCGCTGGCTGGTACCGAGCCGCTCGAGGATGTAGGTGGTGAACAGTTCCTGATCCGAGCGCAGGATCTTCACGAACAGCGGATGGTCACGCACCTCGGTGGACACGCGAACCACGGCGTCGACCAGTTGGCGGTGAACCGATTCCTCGGTGGAGAATTCGGGCATCACCGCAGCGATCTCGCGGGTCATGAGATCGGCGACCACCGCCCTGGTGTCCGACCAGCGCCGGTAGACGGTCGGCCTGCTGACGCCGGCCCTCCGCGCGACCTCCGCCAGGGTGGTGCGGCGCAGTCCGAAATCGAGGATGCACGAGCGTGCGGCGTCAAGGATGGAGTCTTCGACGCTCGCTGAGGTGTCGTCACGCGACGGTGGATTACGAATAGACATTGTATGTAACACCGTAACGCATGAATCCCCCGTCGGCACCTCACCGGCACCCGAATCACGTCCGTGCGGCCGGTACCGGATGCCGCGGGGACTCCCCGCCGTCGGAGATTCGAGGGCGTGAGCAGGACCGGAAGGCGGGGCGACAGGCTTGGCGTGGATGTCGGGCACCGACAACCCGCGACCATCGGTAAATTCGGTAAATATTGCAGTTCCGTCCGGGTCGGACTCTCATTCACCAGCCCGCGCGTCGTCGCCTTGGTCAGTGCTCCGTGAACTCAGCCGAAGTGGTAGAGCTCGAACCCCACCGCGCGTTCGGCGTCGAATCCCGGTTGCGGCCCGGTCACCATCTCGACCTGGGCCCGCGCCTGCTGCCCCACCGGCACGTCGCTGAGCGCTTCCAGGTAGTGCACGTGCTCGGCAAGGGAGAGTACCGCCCGATCCACCGTGTGGGTGACATCGACGGCGTGAGTGGGGGTCATCGTGTGCACCGCCACCCACCGGACTCCGCGCCACGGCGGCAACCCCGACTCCCCCAGTTCGGGAAAGATCCATTCGTTGGCGGCGTCCGCTGTGGCGTCGAGGACGGCTCGCCCGAGAGCACGGTGGTCCGCACTGTTCAGCCGGCCCGGCCCCCAGGTGTCCCCGAAGTTCGCCGTCACCACCAGATCCGGACGATGACGACGGATCGCCGTGGCGAGGTCGCGCCGGAGCGCGAGACTCTCGACGAGAGTGCCGTCGGGATAACCGAGGAACTCGACGTCGGTCACCCCCACCACGGCCGCCGAGCGACACTCCTCCGCCTCCCTCAGCGGGCCCGACTCCGTCGGGTTCAGGCCCGCGATCCCTGCCTCTCCGCTGGTGGCGAGCACGTAGCGGATGTCCTTGCCCTGCCCGGTCCAGCGGGCCACGGCCGCCGCTGCGCCGTATTCGATGTCGTCGGGGTGCGCGACGACGACGAGCCCACGATGCCAGTCCTCCGGTACCGGTTCCATGGGTAGAGCATGCCCGTCAGCTGCGCGTGATGTCCGATTTCTCGTCGGATCCCGACATCGCCTTGATCAACAGGTACACACCGAAGACGACGGCGCTGACGACGAGAATCCAGAACAGACCCTTGACGAGGGCACCGACCACTGCGAGGGCGATCCAGATCGCCGCGACAGCGAGAACAATCTTCCAGAACATGGCTTCCTCCACTCACGTCTCCCCGATCGATTTTCTGCGCCCGACGTCCGGTCGACCCCATGTATCGGGTACGCACCCCAGCCTGGCATGCCGACGCGGGTAAATCACCTGGTCAACGTAAAGATCAGGGAAAGATCAGGGTTCTCCCCCACACGAGCTCCCCTGGGGCGCTGCGTCGATCGACGAGGTCAGCGGTAGCGGCGAACGATGTCGTCGATCTCGCCGAGGGCAGCCGCGAGGCCGGCGAGTTTCTCGGTCGCCGACACGAGTTCCGCGCGTTCGTAGGCAAGTTCGCCGACGGCACTCTCCGTTCCGGGCACGGCGACCTCGGCGGCAGCGGCCACCAGTTCTTCGAACTGTTCGACGCCGTCGCCGAGTTGCGCGGCGGCAGAGGCGATCGCCCGATGGAGCGGCGCTGCCGCGGCACGACTCCCCCGGGCGGCGTCCTCCATGCACGTGATGTCGAGTGCCACCGCCTGCAACGCGGCTGCCGCGGAGCGGGCCGTGGTATGGGTGTCCTCGATGTCCTCGGCGCTGATGGTCGCGGACCGGGACAGCACGCCGAGGATGCCGTGCAGCGCTCGCTCGCTGTGGACGAGTCGCTCCAACGGCTCCCGGGCGGCCGAGGACGGCGCCGGAAGCACCCGTCGGGCAGGCAGACCCGGCGGCAAAGTCACGGCGTCGAGCTTGCGGTACCGGCTTACGGCCAGCGCCGCGGGAACCGCGAACACGACCGCGCCCCCACCGGCCATCAGCATCGTCCACTCCGGAGCAGCCATCAGAGCGAGACCGGCGGCGCCGGTGGCCGAGGTTCCGGACACGAAGCCGAAGCGCTTCGCGCGACGGCGGGCCCGCCGCTTCTTCCGCAGGAGACGTTCACGAGGGTCGCGCCACCGCTGCGCCGCGTCCGCGACGGACTCACCGGCCTCGCGCAGCGCACCCTGGATCCCGGCGAGCCCGGACACGACAGTGGCCGACCGGACTCCACGTCCAGGTCGGCCACCACGGGTGGAACTCATGCTCACAGGCGATTCGGTTACTGCGCCGTGCCGGTCTGGCCTGCCGCCGGCGGCTGCTTGTCGAGGTTCGGGTTGGCGGCGGGCGTCGCCGGTGCGCCGGCCGCACCGCCGGAGGGCAGTGCATCGCCCTTCATGGAGGCCCGGATCTGTTCGAGGCGGCTGTGTCCGGCCATCTGAATGCTCGCCTGCTGCACTTCCATCATGCGGCCCGACACCGAGTTCTGCGCCAGCTCCGCAGAACCGAGGGCATCGGCGTAACGCCGCTCGATCTTGTCGCGCACGGCATCGAGGCTGGGCGTGTTACCGGGAGCCGAAAGGGTGCTGTCCATCGAGCGCAGCGACTCGCTGACCCGTTCCTGCATCTTGGCCTGCTCCAGCTGACTGAGCAGCTTCGTGCGTTCCGCGACCTTGGCCTGCAGAGCCATCGCGTTCTGCTCCACGGCCTTCTTCGCCTGGGCAGCTGCCTGCAATGACTGGTCGTGCAGTGCCTTCAGGTCCTCGACGCCCTGTTCGGCGGTGACGAGCTGCGCGGCGAACGCCTCGGCGGCGTTGGTGTACTGGATGGCCTTCTCGGTGTCGCCGGCGGCCTGCGCCTGATCGGCCAGGTTGACGGCCTGACGGGCGTTGGCGTTGAGCTTCTCCACCTCGTCGAGCTGTCGGCTGAGCTTCATCTCGAGCTGGCGCTGGTTGCCGATGACAGACGCGGCCTGCTGCGACAGTGCCTGGTGCTGACGCTGCGCATCCTCGATCGCCTGCTGAATCTGAACCTTGGGGTCAGCCTTCTCATCGATCTTGGAATTGAAGAGCGCCATCAGGTACTTCCATCCCTTGACGAAAGGATTAGCCATGGGTGTGATCCTGCCTCCATCTGTTGCGCCGCGCGATGCGCGACCCGATACGCGACCGTCACGCACCGGAACAAGGGCTGCGCCCCGACTACCTGGCTCACCCGCCGACGGATCGGCGGTTGACTGAAATCTATCGGTTCGGCACGGGTGTTGCTATGCGGCAGCCAGCGCCTGCGCGGGTGCAGGGATGACCACCCGGGTGTCGCGGGCGATGGTCGTCGAGCCCGGTCGTGCGCTCGCGGCGGCGGCTTCTGCGGGCGCGGATTCGACCGCATGCCGCTCGGTGTCGGCGCGCTTGGCCGCAGACCCGTCGGACAGCGATTCGCTGACGTCGACGAGCACGTCGGACAGTGGGACGTCCAACGCGTCGCAGATCGCCGCCAGGAGCTCACTCGAGGCTTCCTTGCGCCCTCGTTCGACCTCGGACAAGTACCCGAGGCTCACGCGAGCACTGTTGGAGACCTCACGCAGGGTCCGGCTCTGCGAAACGCGCGTACGCCGAAGACTGTCACCGATTGCCTCACGCAATAGCAGCGCCATCTCGCTCCTCCTTCATCCGTCACCTGTCTCGCCTATCTCAACGCGCGAACAGGACCGATTGGTTCCCGACCTTAGCCTGCGGATGTTTCCTGCACACGATCGAGGAGTCCCGACACGGCGGCGGAAACCGCAGATTTACGGATCTGCCACCGGTCGCCGGTCAATCCGAGTTCGAGGACCGACGTACCGGCCGCCCCGGAAATGCTCAGGAACACCGTGCCCACTGGATGTCCGTCCTGCGTGTCGGGGCCGGCGACGCCGGTCAGTCCTACGCCCCAGTCGGCGCCGCAACGGGCGCGGGCACCGTCGGCGAGCGCGTGCGCCGTGGACGCCGCCACCGGTCCGTCCTCCGCCAGCCGGACCGGATCGGCACCGGCGAGAGTCGCCTTCAGGTCGGTGGCGTAGACGACGAGTCCCCCGCGCAGCACGGTGCTCGCGCCGGGCACACCGGCGATGGTCGCGGTGAGCAGTCCCGCGGTGAGTGATTCCGCGGTGGCGACGGTCTCTCCTCGGGCGGTGAGCACGGCGACCAGGTCGGATGCGCGCGTGCCGTCGACCAACGGGTCGGTCACGCCCCGGTGCTCGCGTTCGCTTCGACCTCGAGCACGCCGGCGCGCAGGCGGGCCGCCTGCACGACGTAGTCCAGCCCGGTCACCACCGTCAACAGCACCGCGGCACCCATCAGGACCCATCCGAGGGTGTCGAATCCGTCCGGTAGCGGCAGCAGGTAGAACCCGATCGCGATCGTCTGGACGAGAGTCTTGAGCTTGCCGCCCCGACCTGCGGGAATGACCGCGTGCCGCAGGACCGCGAACCGGAGCAGGGTGATGCCCAGTTCCCGCACCGCGATCACCGCGGTGACCCACCAGGGCAGGTCGCCGAGAATCGACAGACCCACGAGGGCGGCACCGATCAGCGCCTTGTCCGCGATGGGGTCGGCGAGCTTGCCGAAGTCGGTGACGAGGCCGTACTTGCGGGCGAGTTGACCGTCGATCCGGTCGGTGATGGCGGCGACCGCGAACACGCCGGTGGCGATCAGGCGCCACGTCGTCGAGTGGCCGTCGCCGACGAACAGCACGACCAGGAAGACGGGGACCAGCAGGATCCGGAGGATCGTCAGGATGTTCGCGATGTTCAGCAGTGGTACGGCCGTCTCACTCGCGGGCTCGACCGCCGGATCCGGGGCCGCCGGGTTGTCGGCGGCCGTCCAATCCTCGCGCTGCGCGCTCATCGGAGCACCGCAGCGTCGAACTGCACCCCGGGACACGGCGGGGAGTGGGAGGGATTCGTAGGTCGTACCGGCACGTGCCTAAGAATATCGGTACGGCCGTTGGCTAATGTTCACGACATGACTTCTCGGACGCCGGACACCGCCGACAATCAGCTGATCGTGCGGCGAGCACGAACCTCCGACGTTCCCGAGATCAAGCGTCTGATCGACATCTACTCCGGCAAGATCCTGCTCGAGAAGAATCTCGTGACCCTGTACGAATCCGTTCAGGAGTTCTGGGTCGCCGAGCGCGGCGGCACTGTGATCGGTTGTGGCGCAATGCACGTGCTGTGGGCGGACCTGGGCGAGGTGCGCACGATCGCGGTCGATCCGTCGGCCAAGGGCCAGGGTGCGGGCCATCACGTGGTGGCCAAGTTGATCGAGGTCGCGCGGGAACTCGAACTCGAGCGCCTGTTCGTTCTCACGTTCGAGGTCGACTTCTTCGGCAAGCACGGATTCGTCGAGATCGACGGCACACCCGTGACCGCCGAGGTGTACGCGGAGATGTGCCGTTCGTACGACACCGGTGTCGCCGAGTTCCTCGACCTGAGCTACGTCAAGCCGAACACCCTCGGCAACACCCGAATGCTTCTCACCCTCTGAAATCCCAGTGCGTGAGACAGATGGGCCCTGATCCCATTGTTGTTCGATGAACCCGTCCCGAGAGAGCGAGAACATGTCCCTGTTCGTAGTGGAATACACGTATTCGGCCGATACCGTCGCCGGACGCGACGAGCATCGCCCCGCCCACCGGGAGTGGCTCGGTGAGCTGGCCGAGCAGAAGACCGTCGTGTCGTCCGGCCCGTTCGCCGACGGCAGCGGCGCGTTCATCCTCGTCGACGCCGCCGACGCGGCAACCGTGGAACAGCTCTTCACACACGACCCGTTCGCCCGCAACGGCCTGGTGACGGCCACCCGGATCGTCGAATGGGTCCCGGTACTCGGCGAATTCAGCTCCTGAACCGCCGAGCACCGGACCCCTCGAGCACGACGCCCGGCGGAGCTACTTCGCCGGCGTCGTGTTCCGCGTCTTGAGAAGGCTGGCGACAGTCGTCACTGCCAGCACACCGATGATGACGGTGAGCGAGAACACCGTCGACACCTCCGGTACGGACACGTGCTCCCCGCCGTTGACGAACCCGAGTGTGTTCTCGTGCAGTGCGTGCAGAACCAGCTTGACGCCGATGAACGCCAGGATGATCGACAGGCCGTACGACAGGTACACCAGGCGATCCAGCAGTCCGCCGATCAGGAAGTACAGCTGACGCAGACCCATCAGCGCGAACGCGTTGGCCGTGAACACCAGGTACGGCTCCTGGGTGAGCCCGTAGATCGCGGGGATCGAATCGAGCGCGAACAGCACGTCGGTGAATCCGATCGCGACCAGCGCGAGCAGAAGCGGCGTCACGACGCGTTTGCCGTTGATCCGCGTGACGAGCTTGTCGCCGTCGTAGGTGTCCGTGGTGGGGAGGATCTTCTTCGCGATGGCGACGATCTTGCTGTCGCGTTCCTCCTCCACTTCCTTCTCGTGCCCGTGATCACGCACCAGCGTGTACGCGGTGTAGATGAGGAACGCGCCGAACAGATAGAACACCCAGCTGTAGGCGTTGATCGCCGCGGCGCCGACGCCGATGAAGATTCCGCGCATCACCAGCGCCATCACGATGCCGATCAGCAGCACCTTCTGCTGGTACTCCCGTGGCACCGCGAACGTGCCCATGATGATGACGAACACGAAGAGGTTGTCGACCGACAACGCCTTCTCGGTGACGTAGCCAGCGAAATATTCGCCGCCGTACTGACTTCCCCACAGCCACATCACGATCAGGCCGAAGAGGATGGCGACGCCGATGTAGACCGACGACCAGAACGCCGACTCACGGAACGTGGGGGCGTGCGGGGTGCGCACGTGAGCGAAGAAGTCGAACACGAACAGTCCGAGAATCACCACACAGGTGATGACCCAGACCAGCGGTGACACATGCATGAACACAGACCTCCGGTAGACCTAGCGGGTACCGGAGGTCTCTCCCGCCGCACCGGAACCACTGTCCGAGCGACTGACAGCCCCGGATCGGCAATGGTGCCGATCGTGTTGACGATGCTGTCACAGAGGTGGGGATACTCCCCTCCAATTCGGTGACCATTCAACCACAGTGCGCGCGAACCGCACATTTCGGACACGCGCACCGTGTGTCACCCCTGGTCGGGCGGGGCCTCGTCCGGGTCGCCGCCGCGGATCGACCACAGCAGGCCGTCGAGTTCCTCGGGCTTGATGAGGACCTCGCGGGCCTTCGAACCCTCGCTGGGGCCCACCACTCCCCTGGTCTCCATCAGGTCCATCAGGCGACCCGCCTTCGCGAATCCGACCCGCAGCTTCCGCTGCAGCATCGACGTGGACCCGAACTGGCTGGAGACCACGAGTTCCACCGCCTGCAACAGCACGTCCATGTCGTCGCCGATGTCGGGATCGACGTCCTTCTTCTCCCCGACCTTCGCGGCGGTGACGCCCTCGGTGTACTCCGGCTCCGCCTGGTTCTTGCTGAAATCGACGACCGCGGAGATCTCTTCGTCGGTGATGAACGCACCCTGCAGGCGGGTCGGCTTGCCCGCGCCCATCGGCAGGAACAGCCCGTCGCCCATACCGATCAGCTTCTCGGCGCCGGGCTGGTCCAGGATGACCCGGGAGTCGGTCAGGGACGACGTCGCGAAGGCCAGCCGGGACGGCACGTTGGTCTTGATCAGACCCGTCACGACGTCCACCGAGGGCCTCTGCGTGGCCAGCACCAGGTGGATACCGGCGGCGCGCGCCTTCTGGGTGATGCGGACGATCGCGTCCTCGACGTCGCGGGGCGCGGTCATCATGAGGTCCGCGAGTTCGTCGACGATGGCGAGGATGTACGGGTACGGCCGGTAGACCCGTTCGCTGCCGAGCGGCGCCGTGATCTCACCGGACTTCACCTTGGAGTTGAAGTCGTCGATGTGGCGCACCCGGTTGGCCTGCATGTCCTGGTAGCGCTGCTCCATCTCCTCCACCAGCCAGGCCAGCGCGGCCGCGGCCTTCTTCGGCTGGGTGATGATGGGCGTGATGAGGTGCGGAATGCCCTCGTACGGCGTCAACTCCACCATCTTGGGGTCGATGAGGATCATCCGGACCTCGTCGGGTGTCGCGCGGGACAGCAGCGACACCAGCATCGAGTTCACGAAACTCGACTTACCGGAACCGGTGGAACCGGCGACCAGCAAATGCGGCATCTTCGCGAGGTTGGCGCTGACGAAGTCGCCCTCGATGTCCTTGCCGAGACCGATCACCAGCGGGTGGTGGTCCTTGCGGGTGCTCGGGGCGGTGAGCACGTCGGCGAGGCGCACCATCTCACGGTCGGAGTTGGGGACCTCGATACCGACCGCGGACTTGCCCGGGATCGGCGCGAGCAGGCGCACGTTGTCGGTGGCGACGGCGTACGCGATGTTGCGGGCGAGCGCGGTGATCTTCTCGACCTTCACACCCGGGCCGAGTTCCACCTCGTAGCGGGTGACGGTCGGGCCGCGGGTGAATCCGGTGACGGCGGCGTCGATCTTGAACTGTTCGAGGACCTCGGTGATGGCCTCGATCATCGCGTCGTTGGCCGAACTGCGCGTCTTCGGCGGATCGCCCTCGATGAGCAGCGACGTCGGCGGCAGCGTGTAGTCGCCCTCGACCACCCGGTCGGTGACGAACTTGTCGACGTCGGGCAGCGGTTCCGGTTCGGGTTCCGGCTTCGGGGCGACGACGGGCTTGGCCTTGGCGCGCGCCGGTTTCGGGGCCGGTGCCGGAGCGGGCACGGGTTCCGTGGCGGGCTCGGTCTCCCACAGCCCGAGCACCTCCGTCTTCGCGGTGTCGCTGACGTCGTACTCGTCGGTGGGATAGTTGTCGGCGGGGGCACCCCGGACCCCGGTCTTGTAGTCGTCTACCGGGTAGCCGTCGGCGTCGAACAGGGTGGGGTCGTAGTCGCCGTCCTCGTAGTACTCGCTGTCGTAGTCGGCGTAGTGATCGCGGCCGAAGGATGTTCCGAAGTACGACTGCAGCTTGCCGGGCACCTCGCGGACCGTGGTGCCGGTGAGGAGCAGGACACCGAACAGTGCCGCCATCAGCAGCAGCGGCGCGGCGAGCCACACGGTGAGACCGTCGGTCAGCGGACCGCCCGCCGCGTACCCGACGAAACCGGCGCCGCGGGCCCTGCCGTCGGCGTCGGTGGGCGACCCCGTCGCGATGTGCCACAGACCCAGGGCGGGCAGGCCGACCAGTAGCGACCCCAGGACCAGCCTCGGCCGGATCTCGGGTTTCGGTTCGGTGCGCATCAGGATCACCGCGACGGCGACACCGATCAGCGGCAAGACGGCGGACGCCCCGCCGAACACGGCGCGGACTCCGGTCTCGATCCACTCGCCCACCGGGCCACCCGCGGAAAACCAGATTCCGCCGGCGACGACGACGCTGATCGCGATCAGCCCGAGGGCGATGCCGTCGCGCCGGTGGCCCTGCTCGATCTCGGCCGCCTTGCCGACGGTGCGGGTGGTGGCTCCGACGCCCTTCGCCACGAGCGACCAGCCGGCGCCGATTCCCCGGCCCACCGACTTCAGGGGACTGGACGTGGACGCCTTCTTCGCCGTGGGACGCCGCGCGCCGCCGCGGGAGCCGCCGCCACGCGGCGACGTGGACTTACGCGGAGTACTGACCGTCCGGGTCGTGCGGGACTTCGGCTTGGACGACGTGGCCGAGCCGCCTCGCACGCCCGTCCTCGCCGTGGACGTCGTGCTCGAACCGCGGGCGCTCGCCTTACCTGCCATGGCTCTCAGATTAGTCGCTACGGCACCTTCCGGACCATCCGCAACACCCGTAACAGCGGCCGGGCTGGGTCGAAATGGCCTCAGAACCCTCGGTCGAGGGAGGTCACGGCCTCGATGTCCGCGGCCTCACCCTCGGTCTCGATCCGCACCTGATTCCGGCCGAACGCGTGCAGGGCGAGTTCCGACGGTTCCCCCCGCAGAATCACCCGGCCGGCTCCGGCCGTGCGGACGGTGGCCTGCTCGCCGGACGGCCGCTCGAGTACCACCGTCACCGGGGCGTGCCGGTAGCCGAGCTTGCCGACCTTGCGCGCCAGACCCCACAGCGCGTCCTGACGGTCGGCGGGCAGCACACGCGGCTCCCACCCGTCGTGGGCGCGGCGCACGTCCTCGTGGTGGACGAACATCTCCCCCAGGTTCACCTGCGCGTCCACCCAGTACATCGGCGACCACATCGGCGGACCCGACCGGACCTCGTCCAGCAGTCGGCTCCACGGACGCGTCGCCGTCTCGTTCTGGACGCGTTCGGTGTACCCGGCGAGCAGGCCCACGACGATGCCGGGGGCAGCGTCGAGGCGTCGTTCGCGCACGATCAGGTGGGCGGCCAGGTCCCGGTTGGTCCACGTCCCGCAGAGGGTCGGGGCGTCGGGACCGAATTCGGCCATCGAGTCGACGAGGGCGAGGCGTTCATCTCGGGCGAAGGTCACCCGACCGAATCTACCTGCCGGAGAACTACTTGCCGTCCGCCGACGGCACCGCGATGACGGTCGGAACGATCATCGGCCGGCGACGGTACTTGTCGGCCACCCATCGGCCGACGACACGCCGGATCGCCTGGGCGATGCGGTGAGCGTCGTTGATGCCTTCGGTGGCCAGGCGCAGCAGCTCCGCCTCGACCAATTGCGCCGCGTCCTTGAGGGCCGTCGGGTCGTCGGAAAATCCGCGGCCGGACACCTCGGGGGTGCTGACCGCGCGGCCCGTGTGCTCGTCGATGACGACGTTGATGGCGATGAACCCGCCCTCACCGAGGACCAATCGGTCCGACAGTGTGGAGTCGCCGACGTCGCCGACGGACAGTCCGTCGACGTAGACGTGTCCGACGGGTACCTGTCCGACGATCTCGGCGAGACCGTCGACCATGTCGACCACCACACCGTCCTCGGCGAGCACGATCCGCTCCTCCGGCACCCCGGTGGCCTTCGCGAGTGCGGCGTTGGCGCGCAGGTGGCGCCATTCGCCGTGCACCGGCATGGCGTTGGTGGGCCGGACCGCGTTGTAGAGGTACAGGAGCTCGCCGGCCGAGGCGTGACCGGAGACGTGTACCTTCGCGCTCTGCTGGGTGACGACGGTGGCGCCGCGCTTGGCGAGGCCGTTGACGACGGCGAACACGGAGTTCTCGTTGCCGGGGATCAGCGACGAGGCCAGCACGACGAGGTCGTTGGCCCGGATGTTGATCTGCCGGTGCTCGCCGCGGGCCATCCGCGACAACGCCGACAGCGGTTCGCCCTGCGAGCCGGTGGAGATGAGGACGAGTCGATCGTCGGGCAGGTTGGCGGCGGTGTCGATGTCGACGACCAGACCGTCCGGCACGTTCAGGTAGCCGAGATCCTGCGCGATCTGCATGTTGCGGACCATCGACCGGCCCACGAACGCGACCCGCCGGTTGTACCGGTGCGCGACGTCGACGACCTGCTGGATGCGGTGCACGTGACTGGCGAAGGACGCCACGATCACACGCTGCCGGGCCTTGCCGATGACGTTGTCGAGCACTCCCCCGATCTCGCGTTCGGGGGTGACGAATCCCGGCACCTCGGCGTTGGTGGAGTCGACGAGGAACAGGTCGACACCCTCGTCGCCCAGGCGGGAGAAGCCGGCGAGGTCGGTGAGTCTGCCGTCGAGCGGCAGCTGGTCGAGCTTGATGTCGCCGGTGTGCAGCACGACTCCGGCGTCGGTCCGGATCGCGACGGCGATGGCGTCGGGGATCGAGTGGTTGACGGCGAAGTACTCGCACTCGAACGGGCCGTGATCGGTGCGCTGCCCCTCGACGACCTCGACGAGGTTGGGGCGCTGGCGGTGTTCACGGCACTTGGCCGCGACGAGCGCCAGCGTGAACCGCGAACCCACGACCGGCAGATCCGGGCGCAGGCGCAGCAGGAACGGGATGGCGCCGATGTGGTCCTCGTGGCCGTGCGTGAGGACGACGGCCTCGACGTCGCCCATCCGGTCCTCGATGTGCCGGAAGTCCGGGAGGATCAGGTCGACACCCGGCTGCTGGTCTTCCGGGAACAGCACACCGCAGTCGACGATGAGCAGCTTGCCCTGATGTTCGAAGACGGTCATGTTGCGACCGATCTCGCCGATGCCGCCGAGAGCGACCACCCGCAGCCCCTTGAACGGTGCCTTCGGCGGTGCTCCGAGCCGCGCCGTCGGATCGACCGCCGCCGGCCGCGAGTCCTGACGCTTGCTGCCGCCGCGCCGTCCGGAGCGAGACGACGACTTGTTGGCGGCGCCCCCCTTCGTCGACGCGGTCTTCACGGGCGCGGACTTGGCCGGCTCCGACTTCGGCGCACTCGGCTCGTCGGCAACGACGGGCGCCGACTTCGCCGGCTCGGCGGCGGGGGCCGGCGTCGTCGGCTCGCTCGCCGTGGGGGAAGGGGGACCTGCCTGGCGGCTGGCGCTGCGACGACGAGGCGGTCGGGTCACGCGAGCACCCCCGCGGCGTGCAGATCGGCGGCCAGGAGATCGATCTGATCGTGAGTGGGCGCCACCTGTGGCAACCGAGGTTCACCGACGTCGAGGCCGATCAGGCGCAGACCCGCCTTCGACGCGCTCACGCCGCCGAGACGCGCCACCGAACGGATGACCGGGATGAGACTGAGGTTGATGGCGCGGGCGCGGGCGATGTCCCCCGCCGCGAAGGCGGTGTGCAGTTCACGCAACCGGCCGGGCACGAGGTGCCCGATGACGCTGACGAATCCCGTCGCGCCCACCGACAGCCACGGCAGGTTGAGCGGATCGTCACCCGAATAGAACTGGAGGTCGGTGGTGCCGATCAGCTCGGCGCCCGCGTTGAGGTCGCCCTTGGCGTCCTTGACCGCGACGATGCGCGGGTGCTCGGCGAGGCGCCGGATGGTCTCCGTCTCGATGGGGACCACGGAGCGGGGTGGAATGTCGTAGAGCATGACCGGAAGGTCGGTGGCGTTGGCGACGGCGGTGAAGTGCGCGAACAGTCCGGCCTGCGGCGGACGCGAGTAGTAGGGGGTGACGACGAGGAGGCCCTGCGCGCCGGCGCGGGCGGCGTCACGGGCGAGTTCGACGCTGTGCGCGGTGTCGTTGCTGCCCGCGCCGGCGATGATCTTCGCGCGGTTGCCCACCGCGTCGATGACCGCCCGGAGCAGCTCGAGCTTCTCGTTTTCGGTGGTCGTCGGCGACTCACCGGTCGTGCCGGCGAGCACGAGGGAGTCGCACCCGTTGTCGACGAGGTACGCCGCGAGGCGGACACCGGCGTCGACGTCCAGCTTTCCGTCCGAGGTGAACGGCGTCACCATCGCTGTGGACACGGTGCCGAACGGACGCTCGACTGGAGAAGCGGAATCACCGTAGGTCATGGTCAGAAGGCTACCCGGTGACCCAGGTACTTTTGCACACCCGTCACGCGTCGGCGGAAAACGTGCTCCTCGCCACCTCCGTGCCGTCGCCCCAGTCCAGTACCTCGAAGTCGCCGAAGACATTCGGTGCTGCCGCTTGCAGCTGCCTCAGGCACTCGACCGCGACACGGCGAATCTCCACATCGGCGTGCTCGGTGGCACGCATCGACACGAAGTGCCGCCAGGCGCGGTAGTTGCCGGTGACCACCACGCGGGTCTCCGTCGCATTGGGGAGGACGGCCCTCGCGGCCTGCCTCGCCTGCTTGTTGCGCAGCGGCACGTTGGCGGTGTCGGCCAGTTTCGCTTCGAGGGCCTCGAGGAGTTCGCCGTACGCCGTCCGGCTGGCGTCGGTGGCCTTCGCGAACAGCTCCTCGAGTTCGGGGTCGCCGGCGATCGCGGGCGGGACGACGACGTTCCCGTCGTTCTCCCGCACGAAGCGCTGCGACAGCTGCGAGTAGGAGAAGTGGCGGTGCCGGATCAGCTCGTGGGTGCAGGACCGGGAGATGCCGGTGATGTAGAAGCTGACGGTGCCGTGTTCGAGAACCGACTCGTGCCCGACCTCGAGGAGGTGGCGCAGGTATCCGGCGTTGGTCGCGGTGCGGGGGTTGGGTTTGGACCAGCTCTGGTAGCACGCCCGGCCCGCGAATTCCGCCAGCGCTTCGCCGCCGTCGGCGTCGGTCTCCCACGGGATGTCCGCCGGTGGAAAGAACTCCGTCTTCGCGACGAGTTGCACCCTGAGCGGCACGGTCTGCGGCACTGCGCTGATCCTCCTACCGAACTCCCTGGTGGGGAGTCCCTCCTGAATGCATCGACCCTAGTCGCAGCGTCGGCCCGGCACTGCCCGAGGGTGACATCACCCAGCTGAGGTCACGACTGCTTGACTGACGTCATCGATGACGCCATGCTGGCGTCATGAACCTCGGAATCTACGTCTCCCGGCTGCGAGACGACCTGAACGCAGCAGCCGCACTCGGCGACGAGCAGACTCGGGCGACCGCTGCTGCGCTCGCCGCCGCCGTCGAACCCGCCGCGCGCCTGCTCCTCCTCTCGGCGCTCACCAACTTTGCCGGAGAGGTGTCTTCCGAGCTCGGCAATCGCACCGTCGGTGTGCGTCTGGACGGCAGCGAGGTGGCGGTCGACGTGCACCGCACTCCCACTCAGCCGGGGCCGGACGGGGAACGCACCGCCACCGTCGAGGACCTCGGCGCCGCCTTCGATGACGTCACAGGTGACATCAGCCGCGTCACCCTCCGGCTGATGGATCAGATCAAGTCGAAGGCCGAGGAGGCCGCCTCCCAGAACGGGATGTCGCTCAATTCCTGGGTGTCGCAAGCCGTCCAGGGCGCGCTCAAGGACCAGATGCGCCGGAACGGGAGAGGCGATTTCTGAGCGCCGGTGCACTCACTCCACGCGCCCGTCGGCGGCGGTGATGTAATTACGTCGCATCAGCCACACGGTGAGAGTCGCCACGGGCTCGAAGGAGCGAAGAACATGGCCGTTTCCGGCGTCAAGGAATTCGAGATCAAGGCCGATCCGGCCACGGTGATGGCCGCGATCGCCGCGGTGGATCGCCTGCCCGAGTGGTCCTCGGCCCACAAGTCGGTCACCATCGAGAGCACACACGACGACGGACGCCCCCACCGAGTCCGGATGAGCGTCTCCATCCTCGGGATCAGCGACGAGCAGGTCGTCGACTACACGTTCGAGGGCGACAACACGGTGTCGTGGCACCTCGTCGAGAGCGGGCAGCAGAACGCTCAGGACGGGTCGTACGTCCTCACCGAGTCCGGCGCCGGCACCAAGGTGACGTTCGAATTGACGGTCGACCCGAAGATTCCGCTGCCGGGGTTCCTCGTGAAGAAGGCGCAGAAGACGGCACTCGAGACCGCGAGCAAGGGTCTGACGAAGTTCGTCGAGAGCCTGTAGGCAGTCGGCAGCCCGACGTTTCTCACGCTCCTCGCGGCCGCGACGCCTCGGCCGCGAGGAGCGCACCGAGGTTGCCGCGATCGTCCACCCGGATGTCGTCCAGGCCCAACCACGTTGCCATTCTTCGCAGTTCCGGGATCAGCGCCTCCACCACGTGCCCCGGACTCCGGTCGGGTTCGACGAACGCGGATCGCACTTCGAGCGTCCCCGACCCGCGGTCGGCCTTGAGATCGACTCTCGCGACCAGTTCCCCGTTCAGCAGGAACGGGAAGACGTAGTACCCGTGGACACGTTTGTGCGCGGGGGTGTAGATCTCGAGGCGGTACCGGAAGTCGAATATCCGCTCGGTGCGGGGCCGGCAGAAGACCAGCGGATCGAACGGGCACAGCAGCGCCGCCCCCTCCACCTTCCGGGGAACCCGGACGTCGCGGTGGACGAATGCCGGTGCCTCCCAGCCCCGGACGCCGACCCGTTCGAGCACACCGTCCTCGACGAGGTCCTCGACGGCCGCGGCACTCTGCGCCGGCGACAGCCGGTAATAGTCGCGCAGATCGGGTTCGGTGGCGACACCGAGGGCCCGCGCGGATCGCTGCACCAGGCCACGGACGGCGTCGTCCTCCGAAACATTCTCGGCGAGAACCGCTTCCGGCAGCACCCGTTCCGTGAGGTCGTAGTGACGGGTGAAGGCGACCCGCTTGTCGACGGCCAGCGCGCCGGACGCGAACAACTGCTCGCACACCACTTTGGTGTCGCTGCGATCCCACCACGGACCTTTGCGGTCGGGCCGGTCGACCTCGAGATGTTTCTCCACGTCGCCCGCGCTGCACGCACCGACGGCGCCGATCACGTCGAGCACGTCGGCGGCGAGCGTGGGATTGCGGTCGAGTACGCGGGATTCGCCGGACCAGCGTCCGTGCCGATACCGGTGCATCCGCCAGCGCAGCAGCGGCCAGTCCTCGACCGGGATGAACGCCGCCTCGTGCGCCCAGTACTCCGCCAGCATGCGGGGTGCGCGGGCGGAGTGCGACCAGGCCGCCGAGTCGACGAGCCCGCGGTCGTACACCCCGAGACGGCTGAACAGTGGGACGTAGTGGGCCCGCACGGCCACCGACACGGAGTCGATCTGGAACAGCCGCACGCGGTCGAGAATCGAGCGGACGTGCCTGCGCGTCGGTGTTCCGGCCGGCTTCCGGTCGGCGAACCCCTGCGCCCAGAGCGCCGTTCTCCGGGCCGCGGCGGCGGTCATCTCACGCATGCCCGCAGCTTGCCATCGGCCACCGACACAGTCGACGGCGACGTGGTCAGGCGTCGTCGGCCAGCGTGACCGCCACCGTCGCGCCGAGTTCGTACAACCGCTCCCGCGCGCCCGCGTCGAGAGATCCGGTCAGTTCCAGTGTCTCGGCGACCTGGGTCAGCGCCAGCCCGGTCACGATCTTCTGCACCGACGTCACGGCCCCGGCGGTGTCGTTGTTGCCGTGCACCCAGAGTCCGTAGGGGCGCCCGGCGACCGCGTCGAGGCACGGGTAGTAGACGGTGTCGAAGAAGTGCTTCAGTGCACCCGACATGTAGCCGAAGTTGGCGGAGGTCCCGAACAGGAACCCGTCGGCCTCGAGGACGTCGGGGACGGTCGCGCCGAGTGCGGGGATCGACTTCACCTCGACACCCTCGATGTCGGGGTCCCGGGCGCCTTTCAGCACGGCTTCGAGGCACTCACGGGTCACCGGCGACGGCGTGTGGTGGACGACGAGTAGCGACTTCACAGTCGTCAGCGTACGACCGGTTCCGTGCCCTACCGGCCGGACCCGGCTTCCCGTTCGACGCGTTCGAGTTCCACGGCTCGTTTCATCGTTTCCCGTGCCCGGCCGCGGTCGCCGGCGTAGTCGTAGGCGCGCGCGAGCCGGTACGAGTTCCGCCAGTTGTCCGGGTCTGCTTCCCATTCGGACTTGACCTGCTGGAACAGTGCGTCGGCCGCGTCCCGGTCGATGCGACCCGAGGGACGCTTCGGGAGATCGGTGACGTCCAGTTCGAGTCGCTCGTCGGCGATGCGGCGGGACAGATGCTGATGCTGGAATCCGGCGCGGAGCGTGGCGTAGACGATCCAGGCACCGAGGAACGGCAGGATCAGGACGCCGATACCCAGGCCGATCGCCGCTGCCCCGCCGTCCTGGATCAGCTCGATGCCGCGCTGCCCGAGCAGGACGAAGTAGAACGCCAGGGCCGCGACCAGCAGTCCGATCGTGACGACGGTCTTGGTCGAGCCGTCCTTCACAGGTCGAGAAGGGGGTCGATACCGACGGTGAGACCGGGGCGGGAGCCGATTTCCCGCACACCGAGCAGGACGCCGGGGGCGAAGGAGTTGCGGTCGATCGAGTCGTGGCGGATGGTCAGCGTCTCGCCCTGCGTGCCGAGGATGATCTCCTGATGGGCGACCAGACCTGCGAGCCGTACGGAATGGACCCGCACGCCGTCCACGTCGGCGCCGCGCGCACCGTCCAGTTCGGTGGTCGTCGCGTCGGGGCTCGGTCCCACGCCGGCCTTGCGGCGTGCCTCCGAGATGAGGGCGGCGGTCCGGTAGGCGGTGCCGGACGGCGCATCCGCCTTGTTGGGGTGGTGCAACTCGATGACCTCGACGGAATCGAAGAATCGTGCTGCCGCTTCGGCGAAGCGCATGGAGAGGACGGCGCCGATCGCGAAGTTGGGGGCGATCAGGACCCCGACGTCGGGGCGCTCGGTCAGCCACGACCGCACGGTGTCGAGCCTCGTGTCGTCGAACCCGGTGGTGCCCACGACGGCATGAATGCCGTTGGAGACGAGGAACTTCAGGTTGTCCATCACCACGTCGGGGTGGGTGAAGTCGACGACGACCTGCGTGCCGGCCTCGGCGAAGGACTCGAGCCGGTCGCCGTGATCGACCTCTGCGACGAGTTCGAGGTCCGGTGCCTGCTCCACCGCCTCGCAGATCGCCCGTCCGACCTTGCCCTTGGCCCCGAGAACCCCGACCCTGATGGGTGCTGCTGCGCTCACTTCTCCACGCTCCGTCCAGTCACAACGATTCGCCCGAAAGCCTACGCAATCGCCGGGTGCCGACCGCTGTGCAGGGGCGGGGTGAGAGACCTGCGTCTCGTCCTCGCGCGCGGCCGCTCTCGTATTCGGCGTGCCACTGCGCGCACGGTGTCGCGCGCGGCAGGTCGCCGCTCGTCACGATCTCCACACTCGCCTCCACGGCGCGGGCATCCCAGCGCCGGACCTTGTCCACATCCGTCGTCGGTACCTGGGCCTTCGAACCTGAACCGCTCACTGGTGGCGGCAGAACTCCCCGTGCTCGCCGGACACGGGCTGACCATGTGGGGCTACGTCGTGCTGCTGGCACTCGACGAGCACCCGCTGCGCACTCAGCCTGCGCTCGCGGAGACGATCGGCGCCGACAAGACCCGGATCATCGGTGTGCTCGACGACCTGCAGGACCGTGGTCTGATCAGTTTTCTGGCCGGCCTGATCGCGTTGTCGGCACTGTCCGTCGAAGACGTCACGGGGCGCCCGAGCGACTCCGACTGACGGAATCCGCGCGAATCAGTCGAACACGATGATCTGCCGGATCGCGTTGCCGTCGGCGAGTTCGTCCATGCCGCGGTTGATGTCGTCGAGCGTGATGCGGGAGGAGATGAGCTTCTCCACGGGAAGCTTCCCGGAGCGCCAGAGGTCCTCGTAGATCGGGATGTCCCGGGACGGTACCGCCGAGCCGAGGTAGCTGCCGATGATCGTGCGGGCCTCCGCCACCAGGGTGAGCGGGGAGATCGACGACTGCGCGTCCGGGCTCGGCAGTCCGACGGTGATCGTCGTGCCCCCGGGAGAGGTTGCGCGAACAGCCGATTCGAACGCGCGGGCGTTCCCGGCGGCCTCGATGACGATGGGCGCCCGGACCCCGGCTTCCTCGAGTTCCGCCGGGGTGTAGACCGCGGTCGCTCCGAGTTCGCGGGCGGTCTGCAATTTCGCGGGCACGGCGTCGACGCCGATGACCTCGCCGGCGCCTCGGGACACGGCCGTCAGGATCGCGGCCATTCCCACGCCGCCGAGTCCGACGACCATCACGGCCTGGCCGGGTTGCGGGTCGCCCGCGTTGAGGACGGCGCCGCCGCCGGTGAGGACGGCGCATCCGAGCACGGCCGCCACGTCGGCGGGGACGTCGTCGCCGACGGGAACGACCGAGCGCCGGTTGACGACCGCGTGCGTCGCGAATCCGGACACCCCGAGGTGGTGGTGCACGGTGGCGCCGCCGCGGTGCAGTCGCGCTCCCCCGTCGAGTAGGGTGCCGTCGTTGTTGGCGCTGGTGCCCGGCACGCACGGCATGCGACCGTCGGTGGCGCAGCCGTCACACTCTCCGCAGCGTGGAAGGAACGTCATGACCACGCGCTGCCCGACCGTGACGTCGTCGACGCCGGCGCCGAGTTGCATGATCCGTCCCGCCGCCTCGTGCCCGAGCAGCATCGGGACCGGGCGCACGCGGTTGCCGTCGACGACGGACAGATCGGAGTGGCACAGACCCGCCGCCTCGATCCGGACCAGGATCTCGCCCGCACCGGGCTCGTCGAGGTCGAGTTCGGAGATCGAGATCGGCGCCGACTCGGCGAACGGGCGCGTTCTCCCGATCTCCTCGAGTACCGCTCCACGGATCTTCATGTCGGGCTGCTCCTGTCGGTGTTCGGCGAATCCTCGTTACCGGACGATGCCGCGCACCGAGGCCGGCAGGTCGCGCTTGCGACGATACGGTCCGACGACGGCGGCGGCGAACGGGCGCTGCAGCAGGACCCTCGCGACGTCGCGGACCTCGTCGGTGGTGACCGCGTCGATCTTGCTCAGGGTTTCGGTGATGCTGCGGTGATTGCCGTAGTTGAGCTCACTGCGACCGATGCGGTGCATCCGGGAACCCGAATCCTCCAGTCCCAGAACCAGTCCGCCCCGCAGCGAACCCTTGGCGCGGGCGCACTCGGCGTCGGTGATGCCCTCGGCGGCCACGTTCGACAGCACCTCGCGGATCACCGTGGTGACATCGCCGAGGTTCTCGGGCTGGCACCCGGCGTAGATCGAGAACGCGCCCGTGTCGGAGAACGTGTCGATGCCCGAGTACACGGAATAGGCCAGGCCGCGGATTTCCCGCACTTCCTGGAAGAGCCGGGAGCTGAGCCCGCCGCCGACGGCGGCGTTGAGGACCGACAGCGCCCAGCGGTGGGCCTCGTGCCGCCCGAACGCGCGCACGCCGAGCGAGAGGTGGACCTGTTCGCTGTCCCGGTTGGTCAGACTGAGTGCCGGCTCCGTGCGCAGGCGCAGGGTGCCTGCGCGTCGGGGAGCCGGTTCGGACGCCGAGTCGAGGTGCCCGGCGAACGCGCGCCGCACCAGCTCGACCGTGTGTTCGTGCTCCACGTTGCCGGCGACGGCGACCACCATGCGCGGCGGAGTGTAGCGCCGCACGTGGAACGAGTGGAGTTGGGTGCGAGTCATCGATTCGATGGATTCGACACTGCCGATCACCGGCCTGCCGACGGGATGGTCGCCGTACAGGGCGGTCAGGAACGCGTCGCCGAGGAGGTCCTCCGGGTCGTCGTCGCGCATCGAGATCTCTTCGAGGACCACCTGGCGTTCGACGTCGACGTCGGAGGTCCGGCAGCGGCCGCGCAGGACGACGTCACTGACGAGGTCGATGGCGAGCGGCAGGTCGTCGTCGAGCACGTGCGCGTAGAAGCAGGTGTGCTCCTTCGAGGTGAAGGCGTTGAGCTCGCCGCCGACGCCGTCCATCACCTGCGCGATGTCGAGAGCGCTGCGCGACGGCGTGGCCTTGAACAGCAGGTGCTCGAGGAAGTGTGCGGCCCCGGCGACGGTGGGTTGCTCGTCACGTGATCCGACACCCACCCAGACGCCCACGGACGCCGATCGGACACCGGGAACGTATTCAGTGACCACCCGGAGCCCGCCGGGGAGCACGGTGCGCCGGACGCCGGCATCCGGCTCGTGCAGGGTCGGCGCTTGGGTGAGTGCGGCAGTGCGGCTGCGATCGATCTTGGCCATGTAGTGGTTCAGCGGTCCTCGAAAGCTGGGCGTCGTCGAACGGCAAACTTTACACGCGGCCCCCGACCACGGTTCACCAGCCTCGACGATGTGGTTGCGAGCCGATGAGCTCGCCGTTTCGGGCGACGTCGCGGCTGCGGTAGACGATATAGGGACGGAACAGATAGGCCACCGGAGCACTGAAGGCGTGCACGAGCCGGGTGAACGGCCAGAGGGCGAACAACACCAGCGCGATCGCGACGTGGACGTGGAAGGCGAGTGACGCCTGCGCCATCAGATCGCCGCGGGGCTGCAGGATCCAGATCGACCGGAACCACGGCGATACCGTGTCGCGGTAGTTGCTCTCCTCGCCGACGACGCCGGATCCGAGCAGGGTGGTCGCCAGCCCGGCGACGATCGCGGCGAGCAGCACCGCGTACATCAGCTTGTCGTTCCAGGTGGTCGCCGTGAACACCGGACCGCGGGTGCGCCGCCGGTACACCAGAACGAGCGCACCGGCCAGGGTCGCCACCCCCGCGATCGTGCCGAGCACGAGGGCCTGGACGTGATAGGCGTGCTCGCTCATCCCCATCGCGTCGGTCCACGACTGCGGGACGACCAGGCCGATGACGTGGCCGCCGATCACGACGAGGATGCCGAAGTGGAACAGCGGGCTGCCGATCCGCAGCAACCGGCTCTCGTAGAGCTGCGAGGAGCGGGTGGTCCAGCCGAACTTGTCGTAGCGGTACCGCCACCACGTGCCCACCACGAAGATCGCCAGCGTCACGTACGGCACGATGTCCCAGAACAGTTCACCGGCAAACATGTCAGGTCGCTCCTTCGCGGCGCGGTGGAACGGTCAGGGTGAAGGGCTCGAGCCCGACGGCCTCGGCGGGCGGCCCGGCCGCGGCGAGTTGCCGCGCCCGCACCACGTCCCGGTCGGAGGCGGGCGGCAGTGTGCCGCACACCGCCGCGACGACGCCGGCGTACGGCGAGCCCGTCTCGCCGAGCGCCGCGTGCAGCATGTCGAGCGGAACCCGGTGCGCCGACAGGAGTCCCGCACCCGCGGCGGCGTCGACGAGCGCGGCGAACTCGAGCACCACCGTCAGGTGATCGGCCGACTCGTCCTTCGGCGGTTCGACCCCGGCGCGGCGGTACGTGTCGGCGAAGGCCAGGATCTCGCGGCCGCGGTTGCGGGTGTCGCCCGCGGTCCAGTACGTCAGATACAGCGTCGTGCGGCGGCGGAGATCGAACGTCTCGACGTACTGCGCTGCCGCCACGTACGGGTCCGTCTCGCACAGGAAGCGATGCGCCTCCGCGAGCAGCCGCCTCGAATCGGGCGGCAGGTGCCCGAGGATGTCGGCGACGACGTGGAGACGCTCGTCGCGGCCGTCGTCCGGATACGCGAGCAGCAGTGCCGCCGCGTGCCACACCAGGCGATCGCGGGTGGCCGCGCGCCGACGGCGGAACAGTCCGGTCACGACTGCTCGCTCCGTTCCGGGAACATGCCGGCCGGGGCGCCTTTGCCGTCCCAGTTCAGCAGGTTCACGCGGGACGGGTGGCTCGCGTTGGCGGACATCTCGCCGGTGGTCTGCCGCTCGCGCAGCGCGTGGAATGTCTCGACCGCCACGGGGACCGGGCCGCCGCTGGCTTCACCGAAGGGACCGGACCCGTGCATGCCGGGGCCGCCCTCGAAGTCGAGAGCGCATTGCGTCGCCGTCTCCTCGAGGCGGTGTCCGTCGGCGGCGTAGGCGGTGGGGATCACGTACCGCTCTTCGTATTTCGCGAGCGCCAGCAACCGGTACATCTGGTAGATCTGTTCCTCCGTCATCCCGACCGCGGCCGGGATGTGGGGCTGCGGCTCTCGGCCGAGGTTGATGTCGCGCATGTACGACCGCATCGCAGCGAGGCGGCGCAGGACGCCGTCCACCACCTCGGTGTCGCCCGCGGTGAACAGTCCCGCCAGGTATTCGACCGGGATCCGCAACGAGTCGAGCGCACCGAACAGGTTGCCGACGTCCTCGCCGTCGTGACCGTCGCGGCTGACGGCGTCGACGACGGGCGACAGCGGCGGCACGTACCAGACCATCGGCATCGTCCGGAATTCCGGATGCAGCGGAAGCGCGACCCGGCAGTCCGTGATCAGGGCGTGGACGGGCGAATTCTGGGCCGCCTCGATCCATTCGTCCGAGATTCCCTCCGCGCGGGCGCCCTCCACTACTGCGGGGTCGCGGGGGTCCAGCAGGAGGTCGAGTTGCGCCTCGTACAGGTCCGTGTCGTTCTCCACCGAGGCCGCGGCCAGGACCTTGTCGACGTCGTAGAAGAGCAGGCCGATGTAGCGCAGCCGGCCGACGCACGTCTCCGCGCACACGGTCGGCAGTCCCACCTCGACGCGCGGATAGCAGAACGTGCACTTCTCGGCCTTGCCGGTCTTGTGGTTGAAATACACCTTCTTGTACGGGCATCCGGACACGCACATCCGCCAGCCGCGGCACTTGTCCTGGTCGACGAGCACGATGCCGTCCTCGGACCGCTTGTACATCGCCCCCGACGGGCAGGAGGCGACGCAGGACGGGTTGAGGCAGTGCTCGCAGATGCGCGGCAGGTAGAACATGAACGTCTCTTCGAGTTCGAGCTTGACGGTGTCGCTCACCTTCTTCAGCACCGGATCGTCCGGAAGGATCTCGGGCGAACCCGCGAGATCGTCGTCCCAGTTCGCCGACCACTCCACCTTCATCGGCCTGCCGCTGATCAGGCTGCGCGGCGCCGCGACGGGTATGTGCTCGCCGAGCGGGGCCCGGGTGAGGTTCTCGTAGTCGTACGTCCAGGGTTCGTAGTAGTCGTCGATGGACGGCATCTTCGGGTTCGAGAAGATCCGCGAGAGCTTCTTCCACCGGCCGCCGTCCCGCAGGCGTAGCCGCCCCTTGCCGTCCCGCACCCACCCGCCGCGCCACTTCTCCTGGTCCTCGTAGGTGCGCGGATAGCCCTGGCCGGGCCGGGTTTCCACGTTGTTGAACCACACGTATTCGGTGCCCGAGCGATTGGTCCACGCCTGCTTGCACGTCACCGAACAGGTGTGGCAGCCGATGCACTTGTCGAGATTCATCACCATCGCGAGCTGAGCCATGACACGCATCAGTACGTCACCTCCTGCGAGCGACGGCGCACCACCGTCACCTCGTCGCGCTGGTTCCCGGTCGGCCCCAGATAGTTGAACGCGAACGACGTCTGCGCGTAGCCGCCGGCCAGGTGGGACGGCTTGATCAGCAGCCGGGTCAGCGAATTGTGGATGCCCCCACGCTGTCCTGTCGTTTCGGTGAGTGGCACGTCGATGGTGCGTTCCTGCGCGTGGTAGACGTAGACGACGCCGTCCGGCATCCGGTGCGAGACGATCGCCCGGCACACCACCACCCCGTTGCGGTTGACCGCCTCCACCCAGTCGTTGTCCCGCACCTCGATCTGCGTGGCGTCGTTCGGGCTCATCCACATGGTGGGCCCACCCCGCGACAGCGACAGCATGAACAGGTTGTCCTGGTACTCGGAGTGGATCGACCACTTCGAGTGCGGGGTCAGATAGCGCACGCTCAGCCCGATCCCGCCCTGCCGATCGCCCACGGCGGGTTCCCCGAACAACCGGGCCATGTCGAGCGGCGGGCGGTAGATGGGCAACTGCTCCCCCAGTTCCTCGATCCAGTCGTGGTCGAGGAAGAAGTGCATGCGCCCGGTCAGCGTGTGGAAGGGCTTCAACTCCTCGATGTTCACCGTGAACGGTGCGTACCGGCGACCGCCGGTCTCGCTGCCCGACCATTCGGGGCTGGTGATCACCGGAACAGGCCGGGCCTGGGTGTCGGCGAACGTGATCCGGCGCTCCTCGCTTCCCTCGGCGAGGTGCGCGAGCGGCCTGCCCGTCCGCTTCTCCAGTTCGCGGAATCCCTGGACGGCGAGTCTGCCGTTCGACGTCCCCGACAGCACCAGGATGGTTTCGGCCATCTTCTCGGCGGTGTCGAGCGCCGGACGACCCGCGGCGACACCGGAGTCGAGAACACCGTGCTCGGCGGCGAGTTCGCGTACCTCTCGGTCCGGATGCGTGGTGACGCCTTTGGTGGTGAGCCCCGCCGACTCGACGAGTGGGCCCAGCGCCGCCCACTTCTCGGCGACGGCGGGATAGTCCCGTTCGACCACCACCAGCGGCCCCATCGTCCTGCCCGGGACCGGCGTCTCACCGCGCGCCCGCCAATCCTGTTCGGTGCCGCCCCGGTACGCCATCGCTCCCGGGGTGTCGTGCTGCAACGTGCCCATCACGACGTCGCGGCGCACACCGAGATGCCGTCGCGCCAGCACGCTGAACGCCTGCGCCACCGCACCGAAAGCGTCGAAATCGGAACGGGTTTCCCACGGCGGGTCGATCGCCGGCGAGAAGGCGTGCAGGTACGGGTGCATGTCGGTGCTCGACAGGTCGGACTTCTCGTACCAGGTCGCGGCGGGAAGGACGACGTCCGACAGCAACGTGGTGGACGTCATCCGGAAGTCGATGGACATCAGCAGGTCGAGTTTGCCCTCCGGGATGTCGTCGCGCCACGTCACCTCGTTCGGACGGAGGTCCTCGGGCGTGGGTTCCGCCTGCAGATTCGACGACGTGCCGAGGAGATGACGGAGAAAGTACTCGTTTCCCTTGCTCGACGAACCGAGCAGGTTCGCGCGCCACACACTCAGCACCCGCGGCCAGTTCCGCGGATCGTCCGGGTCGGTGAGCGCGAATTTCAGCTCCCCCGAGGCCAATCCGCTGGTCACGTACTCCACCACGTCACGCCCCTCGGCCTCGGCCTCGTCCGCCAGGTCGAGGCTGGAGCGGTCGAACTGCGGATAGAACGGCGTCCACCCCATCGAGACGGCCGACGTCATCACGTCCATCGTGTGCCTGCCCCGGAAGTTTCCCCGGCCGGTGGGGCTCGCGAGGGCGTCGGCGCGGTACCCGTCGTACCGCCACTGGTCGGTGTGGACGTACCAATACGACGTGCCCGCCATCTGGCGCGGCGGACGACTCCAGTCCGTGCCCATCGCAACCGTCGCCCATCCCGTGACGGGTCGGCACTTCTCCTGCCCGACGTAGTGGGCCCACCCGCCGCCGTTGCGGCCCATCGACCCGGTGAGCAACAGCAGGCTCAGCACCGCCCGATACGTCGCGTCGCCGTGGAACCACTGGCAGATCCCGGCGCCCATGATGATCATCGAACGCCCGCCCGAGTCGACGGCGTTGGTCGCGAACTCGCGGGCGATCCGGATCACCTGCGCCGCCGCGACCCCGGTGATCGGCTCCTGCCACGCCGGGGTGTACGGGGTCCCCGCGTCGTCGAAGCCGCCGGGCCAGTCACCGGGAAGCCCGGGCCGCACAACGCCGTACTGGGCGAGCAGGACATCGAAGACGGTGCACACCCGCAGGTCGCCGACCCGGCGGACCGGCACACCGCGCACCAGCGTCTCGCCGTGGCCGTCCGGGGTGTCGAACCGCGGCAGGTGCACCGCGGCGGTCTCGCCGTCCCCGTCGGGCCCGGCGACCGTCAGCGCGGGAACGACGTCACCGAGGTCCAGGTTCCATTTCCCCACGCCCTCGTCGCCGTAACGGAATCCGAGGGAACCGTGCGGCACCACGACGTCGCCGGTCGCGCCGTCCACCAGGACGGGTTTGAACGCGGCGTTCTCGCTCGTGTCCCCGAGATCCGCGGCCGTCACGGTCTTTCCCGGAACGAGGCGGCCGTCGCGTTCCTCCAGTGCGATCAGGAACGGCAGATCCGTGAACTGCCGCACGTAGCCGACGAAGAACGGCTCCCGCCGCGTCACGAAGAACTCCGACAGGATCACGTGTCCCATCGCCATCGCCATCGCGCCGTCCGTGCCCGCCGCGCACGGCATCCACTCGTCGGCGAATTTCGTGTTGTCGGCGTAATCGGGGCTGACCGACACGACTTTCGTTCCGCGGTACCGCACCTCGGCCATCCAATGGGCGTCCGGCGTCCGGGTGACCGGAACGTTGGAACCCCACATCATCAGATACGCCGCGTCCCACCAGTCGCCGGACTCGGGAACGTCGGTCTGGTCGCCGAACACCTGCGGCGAGGCAACCGGCAGGTCGGCGTACCAATCGTAGAACGAGGTCATGACGCCACCGAGAAGTTCGACGAACCGCGATCCCGCGGCGAACGACACCATCGACATCGCGGGGATCGGTGAGAACCCGGCGACGCGGTCGGGACCGTATTCCTTGATGGTGTGCACGTGCGCCGCGGCGATCATCTCGGTGGCCTCGGCCCAGGTGACCCGCACGAGCCCGCCCTTGCCCCTGGCCTGCTGATACTTGCGGCGACGTGCGGGGTCGGCCTGGATGTCGGCCCACGCGTCCACCGGATCACCGAGACGCTCACGCGCCTCCCGGTACATTTCGACGAGAACCCCGCGCGCGTAGGGATACCGCACGCGTGTCGGCGAGTAGGTGTACCAGGAGAACGCCGCTCCGCGGGGGCAGCCGCGGGGTTCGTACTCCGGGCGGTCCGGACCCACCGACGGGTAATCGGTTTCCTGGGTCTCCCACGTGATGATCCCGTCCTTGACGTAGATCTTCCACGAACACGATCCGGTGCAGTTCACGCCGTGGGTGGACCGCACCACCTTGTCGTGGCTCCAGCGGTCCCGGTAGAAGACATCGCCCTGCCGCCCGCCTTCCCGGGTCACGGTGCGCAGGTCGTCCGAGAACACACCCGGGGTGAAGAAGCGCCCTCCCCTGAGCAGGGCTTCCTCCGCGGGACCACCGGTGTGCGGGATGACCACGTCTGCTCTCCTTCAGGTCGAGTGGGCCGACGCCGGATTCGGGGTCCGCGCCGACTTCGATACCTTGCGAAGTCCTGAACGCACCCGTCCATGGAACCGCAGTTGCCGCGCGATCGTGGCGAATCGGACAAACACCGGAATCGGGTCGATGCGCTCGCCGGGTCAGTGCCGCGTGTCGCCGGACCGCAGGTCGGTCGCCGCCAGCACCGCGATGCGCTCGGTGCGCTGGCCCGGCCGGATCATCTCCCGTGCCTCCAGCATCCTCGTGCGGGACGTGAGCGCGGGACCGAACGGCACGTCCTCCGCCGCCACCACGTCCACCCGCAGTCCCCGTTCCTCGAGCATGGCCCGCGTCTTGTCGACTCCGTTGAGCGTCGACTGGACGAGGAGCAGCGTGCCGCCGGGAGCGAGGAGGTCCGGGGTTTCGCTGCAGATCCGGTCGAGCACGGCGCGCCCGTCGACGCCCCCGTCCCAGGCCCGCGCGAGAACCCGGCCCGGCCTGGCGTCGTCGGTCGCCGGCGCGTACGGCGGGTTGGCCACCACCACGTCGAAGCGAAGAGTCCGGACCGCGTCCACCAGATCGCCCCGCACCACACGGATCGTCCGGCGGTTCAATGTGGCGTTGAGCCACGTACTGATCGCGGCGCGGCGGGATACGTCGACCGCGGTCACCCAGCCGGCCCCCGCCGCACACGCCTCGACACTCAACACGCCTGTGCCGCAGCAGAGATCGAGCACGCGGGTGCCCGGGCCGAGTTCTCGGGTGGCCAGCACCTCGGCGAGCAGCCATGTGTCGCGCTGGGGGCGATACACCCCGGGTAGACGAACGAGCATGATCGGCTCCCTCCCTCACCGTTCCCTACAAGCGTGGCCAGTACCGCGAGTTACACGCAACTCGACACGGCCCAGTTCACCCGTTGTTCACGTCCACCCCCCTCCCCGTCGGCCGGGGCCGAAAACGGGTACTCCTACCCCGTGCCGCATTCCTTCTCAGCTGATTCCGACGCCTCGGTGGACGCCGTGTGGGCGCTCGTCGCTCAGCCGGCGCGCTGGCCCGAGTGGGCGCCGCACGTGCGCGGCGCGTGGGGTCTCGGTTCCCCCGAGATCGAGTCCGGCAGGTGCGGCGCGGCCCGATTGCTCTGGATCGTGCCCGTTCCCGTATCCATCTCGGCCACGACACCCGGCCGCTCCTGGACCTGGCAGGTGGGGCCGATGACGCTCGATCACCTCGTCGAGCCCCGCGGCCACGGTTCGCGGATCACGATGACGATGTCCGCGCCCGGGCCGCTCGATGCGGTGCTCGGCGTCACCTACGGCCCGGTCGTGCGGATCCTCGTCCGCCGGCTCGCCCGGGTCGCGGGCGCACGCTAGGCCTGCCGTCGCAGGTACAGGTCGCGCAGCAGCGCCACTTCGGCACCGTGGTGGATGACCTCGCGATTGATGTGCAACACCAGCGCCGCCATCGGGTAGTCCGCGAACGGTCCCTCGCTGGGCCCGCACGGCTCGGCGAGGCCGCTGGTTCCGAGACCCCGCACGCCGTCACACCAGGCGTCGTACTGCTCGTCGAGTTGGGTGAGCGCCCGCGCAGCGGTGCCGGCGTAGTCGAACGTCTCGTAGTCCATGGGCGGGCCGCCGAAGTGACTGCCGATCCGCATGCCCAAGACACCGACGATGATGTGCCCGAGCCGCCAGGCGATGGTCGTGATCGGCGGCGGGTCCGGCGCGGGAAAGGCGAAGTCGATGGTGAACTCGCCGCTGCCGGCCTGAACGGGAGCCTGCGAGCGGCCTCTCGGTCGCACACTCCAGCAGTCCGGCGCAGGCTCCCAGAAGTACTCCTCATCGGTCAGCCCCGCCAGCCGTGGGCGCAATTGATGGTCCCAGTGCCAGCTGAGCTGATCGGCGAGTTCGTGCGGCCAGTCCATTCGATTCTCCCCTCTCCGGTCGCCGGAATGATCTGCTACTGCACACCGTCCCCGATCCGGACACCCGGATGGTTGGCCCGCAGATTCATCGCAGCCAGCGTGACCGTCCGTTCGATCCGCCGCTTCCTCGTGTCCGGCTTCTTGGCTGACGCTTTGACTTCCTCTCGGCCGTGAACGACCGAGATTCCCCTCGGGACTCGCGCCCCGAGGTTCCTGTTTCACAGACAGTCGCCTCCCCACACTTTAGGTGCGGGGTGGTCTCACACCGTCTCCGCAGGCTGCCACCGTCAGTCCGACGGCCAAAATGTTCCTCGCCGCATTCACATCCCGATCATGGACCGCGCCGCATCGGCACGCCCACTCCCGCACATTCAGCGGCATCGTCGACGCGATCTCCCCGCACACCGAGCAGGTCTTCGACGACGGACAGAACCGGTCGACCGCCACCACCCGCCGCCCGTACCAGTCGGCCTTGTACTCGAGCATCGACCGGAACTCGGACCAGCCCGCATCCGAGATCGCCCGAGACAACGACCGATTCTTGACCATGTTCCGCACACTCAGATCCTCGATGGCGATCACTTGGTTTTCGCGCACCAGTCGAGTAGAGAGTTTGTGCAGATAATCGCGGCGCCGATCGGCGATCCGGCCATGAATCTTCGCGACCTTCAGTCGGGCCTTGGCCCGGTTACGGGACCCTTTCTCCTTCCTGGCCAGCGTCCGCTGCGCCTTCGCCAACCGCACACGGTCCGTGCGCTCGTGGCGCGGGTTGGCGATCTTCTCCCCCGTCGAGAGCGTGTACAGGCTCGTGATCCCGGCGTCGAGCCCGACCACCCGATCGACCGGCTCGAGCTCGCTGATGGTGTCCTCGACGAGGATCGAAATATGGTACTGACCACGAGCATTGCGCGAGACCGTCACCTGCGACGGCACAGCCCCCTCCGGTAACGGCCTCGACCACCGAATATCCAGGGGTTCGGACTGCTTGGCCAACCGGAGCTGCCCGCCCCGGTAGGTGAAGCAGTTCGAGAAGTAGGTCGCCGAATCCTTCGACCGGCCCTTACTCTTGAACTGCGGGTAGCGGGACTGCTTGCGCCAGAACCTCTCGAACGCGCCCTGCAACTGCCGCAGCGATTCCTGCAACGGCCCCTTCGACGGCTCCGCCAACCACGCGGTCTCGGGGTCCCGTTTCCATCCGGTGAGCATCGTCGAGGTGTCCGCGTACGTGATCCGCCGCTGCTCCTGCGACCACGCCCGCGTCCGCTCGGCCAACGCCCGGTTGTAGACATACCGGGTGCACCCGAACGTTCGAGCGAGCTGTTCCGCCTGCACCGCAGTCGGATAGAAACGAAACTTGAACGCCCGCTTCATCACCCTCCCCGCCATGACCCAGACACTAGCCCCAGGGTCCGACAAATCCAGATCGGCTATCCCGGACCTGAAGGACCGGGATTGCGCGGAAGACTCCAGGATCAACCGTGTCGAAGACGGCGGAAACTTCTCGAAGTTCGGGTGTGCAACCTCGTTTCGCGCGAACGCTGCCCTCAGATCGCCGGGAACCACCGAGCTGTCGTCCTGTGTCGCGTTCTCCCAGGTCCCCGCGGACTTGGCCAGTTCGATGGCCGCGTGATCCGCCTCGGTCATCAGTCCCTGCTCGATCATGCTCGCCGCGCGCTGCCGGTTGGCCCGGCTCCAGGAACTGCGCGCGGTGCGGGGTGTGAAGCGCAGTCGCGAGCTGTCGGCGTCATGTGAGCGGTGCAGGCCGTCGATCCATCCGAAGCACAGCGCCTGCTCGATCGCCTCGGGATAGCGGACACTCGGCGTCCCGCTGCCCTTGTGCTGGATGATCAACCAGGCCTCCTTCTCGGACCGGCAATTCTCCGAAAGCCATGCACGCCACTGTGCGGTCGTGCGAGCGACGACGGTGTTCATGTCACATCCCTGCCTTCGACGCGAGAATGTCCAGGTAGTGCTGGTTGAACATGACGCCGAGAATGTTCCCGAACGGATCGGCCACGGACGCGGTGACGAATCCGGGCCCGTGTTCGACCGGCTTCCCGTGCAGGGTGGCGCCCAGGGACAGCAGCCGCTCGACACCCGCCTTCAGATCGTCGACGTGCCAGTAGGTCATCGTGTTCTCGGCGTCGCGCGACCGGTCCGGTCCGGCGAATCGGCTGTCGATGATGCCGAGTTCGTGCTGGTAGTCGCCGATCCGGAACTCGACGTAGGCGGGCGACCCCGCCACCGAGCGCACGAAATACGGCTCGACTCCGAGCAGTTCGGTGTACCAGGCCTGGGCGGCCGTCAGGTCGTCGGCATAGAAGCTGACGGTGGTGAGTCCTCGCAACATCGGTGGATCCCTTCCTCGGACGGTGACAAGATCCATCCTCCGACTCAAAGTGCTCACCAATTGAGCACTTTCCGAGGGACACTGTGGACATGCGCGCTGACCGACTCGTCGCCACCCTCCTGCTGATGCAGTCCCGGGGGCGGGTGACCGCCGCCGAAGTGGCCGACGAACTCGAGGTGTCCGTCGCCACCGCGCGGCGCGACCTCGAGGCGCTGTCCGCCGCAGGTATCCCCGTGTATCCGCAGTCCGGCCGCGGCGGCGGATGGTCGCTCCTCGGCGGCGCTCGCACCGACCTCAGCGGACTGTCCGCAACCGAGGCGCAGGCGCTGTTCCTGCTGGTCGGCCCGGCCGCCGCCGTCTCGGGTGAGGCCAAGGCGGCGCTGCGCAAACTCGTGCGGGCGCTGCCACAGACCTTCCGGGCCGACGCCGAGGCCGCCGCCACTGCCACCCTGATCGATCCCACCCGGTGGGGCGAGCGCGACCGCCGCAGACCCGAGATGGTCGACCTGCTGCAGGCCGCCGTCGTCCGGCGCCGGAAAGTGCGCCTGACCTACACGAACAACGCCCGGCAGCGGTCCGAACGACTCGTCGACCCGTGGGGTCTCGTCGACAAGGACGACATCTGGTATCTGCTCGCCGGCACCGAACGGGGTCAGCGAACGTTCCGGGTGGACCGGATCGTCGACGCCGTATCGACGGAGCAACCCGCCGAGCGCCCCGACGACTTCACCCTCACAGCGGCGTGGGACGACGTGGTCGGCGAGGTGGAGCAGCGGCGTTCCACGACGTGGGCGACCGTGCTCATCGACGCCAGGTTCGTGCCGATACTGCGTGACCACTTTGGGCGGCACTGCCACGCCGACGGTGAGAGCGACGACGGTCGCGCCCGCGTCCGTCTCGCCGCACCGACCCCGTTGGACATCGCCCGAAACCTCGCCGGCTGGGGCTCGACGGCCTGGGTGCTCGAACCCAGGGCGGTCCGCGCCGAACTCGCCCGGATCGGCACGGAACTCGCCCACCAGTACTCCGGCGAGAACGGTCACTCGGCCAGGTAACGCTCCACGGTCTCGACCTTCGCCCGAAGCTGACCGCTGCGCGCCGGCCGGATATCCGCCTTCAGCACCAGACTGACCCGCGGAAACTGTTCCAGCAGAACGTCCGTCGCGCGCTTCACGACGGCCATCACCTCGTCCCACTCACCCTCGACGGTGGTGAACATCGACGTGGTCTCGTTGGGCAGCCCGGATTCGCGGACAACACGCACGGCCGCGGCGACCGCGGCACCGACACTGTCGGAGTCCCCGCCCATCGGGCTGACGCTGAATGCCACCAGCATGCGCTCTCCTTGCCGTGGGGATCGATGACCACCATTGAATCACCTCGTCCGAATCACGTCCTCCGCTCCCGCTGGACCGTTCGGGGCAGGGCCGCTGTAGCCGTGCCGGCGTGCGCCTGCCGCCGCAGCGCCTCCAGGTTCTGCCGCATCTGCGGCCGCATGTCGCGGTGCTGCGGCTGGACGTGCGAGTAGAGCGAGAGCAGCGGGCGGTACGGCATTACGTCGATCCGGTACGAGTGCGTCACCCGGGTGCCGTCGCCGTCCGCCCTGAACGTGTACGACCACGTGGTCGAGTCGTGGTACAGCGGGTTTCGCCGATCCGAGACCGTGTGGAATGCGAATCTCCTGCCCGGATCGGCGGTGGTCACCTCGCATACCCGGGACCATCGCATGTGATGTGCGCGGTTGTGCCCCCGGAATCGGGCGCCCACGGTCCCCGGCGACCGTCCCGGCAGCCACACGCACCTGCGGCACTCCGGGCTGCGTTCGCCGATGCGGGTGACGTCGGCAACCGCGTCGTACAGTTGCCGTGCCGGCACGTCGATCCACAGTTCCGCCGAGCCCTCGGTGCGGGCGGGCCGCTGGTGCCGCGGTCTCACGTCGAGGTCGGCGCCCCACCGGGCGGCGCAGGCCCGCCGATACGGTCGTGCGAACGTATGGAGCAGCACGAACCGGGTGACGGGACCGACCTTGCGAACGGTGACGTCGTAGTCGTCCCGATCGACACCGTCGACAATCCAGTGAGCTTCGATCCCCAGCTCCCGCTTGGTCTTCGAGTCGATGAACACCTGCTGTTCCACGTCGTCCCACTGACGAGGGGTCAGAGTTCGGGCGACGACCGGCATCATCTCGTCCTCCTCACGCCGTAGATGCGGCAGCAGAACCTGCTCGAGAGCAGTGATAGAATTCGAAAGCTGCACGCGAGCAACAGAATTCACACGATACTCGGTTGCGGCAGCGGCGACCCGCTCCATCTCGGGACCGATTCGCGCGTGGTCGGCGTCCATCGCGTCGAGCAGCGGCCCGGCGTCCGGGTTCAACTCGCGAACCAGCGGCCACAGCCCACGGTCCTCGCCGCTGTGGTGCAAGTGCAGGAAATGCATCATCCACACGAGATGATCGGCGAGGGCGACCCGCTGGGTCTGTGCGGGCGGAGGTGCCGTGCGCAGCACGCCCGAGGCGCGCGCGATATCGCGGCGCAGCGCGTTGTGGACGACGCGCATGATGCGGGTGTCGGCGGAGGGCCGAGTGTCGGTAGTCATGACCTACTCCAGACGAGAACGCCGGTGGATCACACCGGGCGGCCGAGGATTTCTTCGATGCGGTCGATCAACCACGACTCGTAACGGACACGGCTCCACCCGCATTCGTCCACGAGCAGGGCGTAGACCTGGTCGTGGGTCTGGACCCACAGTTCGTCGACCTGACCGGGATCGGCGTGACGGCCCATGATCAGGTCTGCGACGTCGGCGACCGAGCGCCTGCGCTGCCCCTCCAGGTCGGCGGCCACCGCTGCGAGCGTGGCATCCGCCGTCGCACCCTGGCGGATGGCCACGGCGAGGCGGTAGATGCGCTCGTTGATCGTGGCGATCATGCGCGCACCCGACTCGATGCGGTCACTGGGCGTGCGCCCCGTTCGGATCGCGGTGTAGACGGGCCGGTCGGCCAACGGCACCTGCGCGTCGTCTCCGACGATGGCAACCTCCAGTGCCGACTTCAGCAGGTCGGCCTTGGATCCGAATGTCGCGTAGACGGTTTCGACGGAGACCTCCGCGGTCCGCGCGACATCCCGCACTCCGGTGCCGACCCAGCCGCGCTCGGCGAACAACCGGGTGGCGGTCTCGAGTACGACCGCCCGCGTCTGCGCCGCCTGCATGCGGCGCAGCGGAGATCGGTACCGGCGGCTCCCGGATCCGCCCGGCACCGCCGAGTCGTGCTCGACCGTCGCCATACCCCAGCTTAGAACGCACAAGTTTTCAATACAACCCTGTTCAAGCGATTTCGGCGACGCAACCGTCCGCGCCCGGACGCAGTCGAGGAGCACCCCTTCCAGGCACACTGTGGCCGGTCGGAGAACCGCGACCAGGCGTAGTGCCGGCGACCGCGTCCGCATTCGAGAAACGGAGGGTCCATGCCCGAGATCACCATCGTCGGAGCCGGCATCTGCGGGCTGACACTCGCGATCGCCGCCGTCGGCCACGGGCACCGGGTGACCGTGTACGAGCGGCGCGAACCCGAACCCGCGGGCGAGGACGGCGCGTACCTCACAGTGTCCGGTCAGGCACTCGCGGACCTCGACGCCCTCGGCGTCGGCGTCACACTCCGCGCCACGGGGGTCCCGGTCCACACGATCTCGATGACGACCGACGGCCGGAGTCGACGCGCACCCCTGACACCTGTCGACGGGATCGGCCACCACCATTTCTGGCGTCGCGATCTCATCGGCGCACTGCGCCGGCGGTGCCGGGAACTCGGCGCCACCATCATCCACGGCGCGACAGCCACCGCGGTGGACACCTCCCCCGACGATGCGCGACTGCACCTGGCCGACGGCCGGATCGTCACCTCGGACGTGCTCGTCGGGTGCGACGGAATATCCTCGATCGTGCGCGGAGAGATCATCGCCGGCCCCACCCGACCCGTCTACGACGACCAGGTGGTGTTGTACGGCCACCACGCACGCATCCCCGGCCACGCACACCCCGAACCCGGGGTGCTGTCGTTCTTCCGCCACGCAGAACACACCTTCGGCATCCTCGACGGCGGCGACACGGGGATCTTCTGGTTCGCGCGGCTGACCCGCCCGGAGCTCCCGCCGGCCGGTGTCGGCCTGCACTCGTCGCAGGACTGGGCACGCGAGCTGACGGCAGCCTTCCCGACCCCGGCCCCGGACGTCCGCCGCCATCTCGAGCCGACCCCGACGATCTTCGCCTGCAATGCCGAACGCGTACCCGACCACTCCTCGTGGGGTGATCGACGGGCCGTGATCATCGGCGACGCCGCCCACGGCATGTCACCAGCGGCAGGCCAGGGCGCCTCCCTCGCCATCGCCGACGCCCTCGGCATCGCGGCCGTCCTCGACCCGCGAACCCCCGGATCGGAGTTCTCCTCCGCGATCGACCGGCGCCGCACCGCGACCGACGATGCCCGCAACACGCCCGCCCGCCGGCCGCAGGACTGAAGTCGGCCGGACGAATTCGAGGGACGCCGGTCAGTGACGGCATCGCCTCGCCGCCACCACACCCGGGCCGACCCCGCCGGCGTGCCCGACTTGTCCTATCCGGGACTTTCGGCCTCGCGCGGTTGTCTACGCGTCCTGTACAACTGAATAAAGGACACCGGATTGTGATATGAACCACACCTGACCGTTATCTTACGACTCGATTACCTAGAGCTGTACGAGGGCCCCGAGAATCCCGCAGTGGCAGTGCGGGCGTGCGGGCGGGGCCGGAAGGGATGCCTCGCATGCTGCTGCCGATGTCGCCGACCGATTCGCTGTTCCTCCTCGGCGAGTCGCGAAAACATCCGATGCATGTGGGCGGCCTGGCAGTGTTCACCCCACCCGAGGGATCGTCCGCGGCCGGCATGGGGGACATGTTCGAGACCGCTGTCACCTCCGACGAGGTGGCACCGCTCTTCCGCAAGCAGGCCCGTCGATCGGTGACCACCCTGGGACAGTGGGGTTGGGACACCGCGACCGACGTCGACGTCGACTATCACGTGCACCGCAACGCCCTCCCCCAACCGGGCGGCATGCCCGAACTGATGACACTGGTGGCACGACTGCACGGCACCGCACTCGATCGCAGCCGACCGCTGTGGGAGATGCATTTGATCGAAGGCCTCGCCGACGACCGCTACGCGGTGTACACCAAGATCCACCACGCCCTCGCCGACGGCGCATCGGCGATGAATCTGTTGCGCCGCAGCATGAGTGAGGACCCCACCCGCACCGGCATGCCCGCCCCCTGGCAACCCGCCGCACCCGTGCCGGCGACTGACAGTGCGCTGCCGGAACATGCGACGATGCCGCCCAACCGGCGTAACCTACCCGGTCAGGTCCTGCGCGGCGTTCGCGACGCGTCGAGCGAGGTGGCCGGCCTGGCACCGGCTCTGGCCGGCACCATCGAACGCGCCCTCCGAGCCAAGGGCGGCCCGCTGTCCATGCAGGCACCGCACACGATGTTCAACGTCGCGATCGGGGGTGCCCGCCACTTCGCCGCCCGCACCTGGCCGCTCGAACGGATTCGGCTGCTCGCCAAACACGCCGACGCCACCGTCAACGACATCATCCTGGCGATGTCCGCAGGAGCACTGCGCGGCTACCTGCACGACCTCGGTGCGCTGCCGGCCGATCCGCTGATCGCGATGGTCCCGGTGTCCCTGCGCCCCAACACCTCCGGCACCGATGCGGACTTCTCGAGCGGGAACCGGATCGGAGTCCTGATGTGCAACCTCGCCACCCACCTGCCCGACCCGGCCCACCGCCTCGACACCGTGCGCACCTGTATGCGCGAAGGCAAGGACGCCCTCCGCGCGATGAGTCCCGCCCAAGTGCTGGCGATGAGCGCCGTCGGCGCCACCCCCCTCGGTATCGAAATGCTCCTCGGCCGGCGAGGACCGCAGCGGCCGCCGTTCAACCTGGTGATCTCCAACGTCGCCGGACCCGACACCCCGCTGTACTGGAACGGCGCCCGCCTCGACTCCCTCTACCCCCTGTCGATCCCGGTCACCGGACAAGCCCTGAACATCACCTGCACCAGCAGCGACGACCAACTCGTGTTCGGGTTGACCGGCTGCAGGCGCACCATCCCGAACCTGCACCACATGCTCGACCACCTCGACACCGAACTCGACACTCTCGAACACGTCGTCGGCCTGTGACTCCACGTACGCCACCGCTGTTCGCGGCCGACTACATCGATCACGCCATTCGGGCGGTAAGGTCCCGTCGACAGATCCGAGTGCACCTTCGGCCCGGTCAGCGCAGCAACTGGGAAGCCGACAACCCCGTCCGGAGCGCTTCGTACTCGTCGTCGTCGAGAGCAAGGAGCGGGGACCTCACGGTTCTGTTCTGCAGGACAGCGAGCAACTGCAGCGCCCCTTTGACCGTCGTCGCACCGTAATTGGGGACACCCATGACCGCACGCAGAGCCGGCTGCAGGCGGGCATTGATCTTCCGCGCGGTTTCGACGTCCCCGGAGAAGAAGGCCTCGATCATGGCACGGATCTCGTCGCCCGCCACGTGACCGAGAACAGAGACGACCCCGCATGCCCCGTATGCGAGGAAACCCAAGGTGAGGCTGTCGTCTCCCGAGTAGACCGCGTACCCCAATTCGCGCAGCATGATCGCTTGGGTGGGGTCTCCGGCTGCATCTTTCACCGCGACCACGGACGGCCAGTCCGCCATCGCCTCGAATGTCGAGGGTGCCAGCTTGGTGCCGGCCCGGCCGGGAATGTCGTAGAGCATGACAGGGGCATCGACGGCATCCGCTACGCAGCGAAAGTGGTGCAGTATCCCGCCTTGACTCGGTTTGTTGTAGTACGGCGTTACCAGCAGCAGCCCGTCGGCACCCTGCGCGACGGCCTGGCGCGCCAATTCCAGCGTGTGGCGGGTGTCGTTCGTGCCCACTCCGGCAATGATCTGGGCGCGGTCGCCTACCGCGTCCTTGACCGCGCGCAGTATCCGACCGTCCTCGGCGGTGGTAGTCGTGGCCGCCTCACCGGTTGTGCCGGAGACGACGAGTCCGTCGTGTCCGTGGTCCACCAGGTGCAGGGCGATCCGAGCAGTCGCCTCCTCATCGATGTCGCCCTCCACCGTGAACGCCGTAGCCATCGCGGTCAGTACGCGTCCGAACGGGGCGACAGGCGCTGACGAGAGTATCATTGCCCCAGTCTATGCGCCATCAATCGCCGACAGCGTTGACCGAACCGGTTATTCGCTGACTGGAAGCTCGCGACGCTGCCGCACAGTCATACCCTGGATCCCGGCACCTGGCGAACCGATGCGTGCGCCACGGCGCCGAATCCTTCTTCCGTTCGATCGTCGACAGGAAGTGGGACGCGTCCTCGATGGCGATCGGCCCCTCGGTGTGCGTGGGGTCGACACGATCGGGGCTTCGAGGCGTTCTGGAGTGGTGCCGTGACTACCCACCGCAGCACGTCGTCGCGCGCGATACTGGGGTATCCGACCCTTCCGAGGAGACGCGACATGAGCTTGTACGCAGTAGTGGATCCGGCCACCGGGCAGACGGTGCGCGAATACCCGACCGCCACCGACGAGGAGGTACAGGCGGCGTTGTCCGCGGCGGAGAAGGCGCACCGTGAGTGGTCGCGGCGGTCGACGATTCCCGAGCGCGCTGCGCTGCTCACGAGAGTGGCCGAGTTGCACACCGAACGCCGCGACGAGCTGGCCACGATCATCCAGCGGGAGATGGGCAAGCCACTCGATCAGTCGCTGGGGGAAGTGGACTTCAGCGCCGCGATCTACCGGTACTACGCCGACAACGCCGAGAAGTTCCTCGCCGACGAGCCCATCGACCTGGTCGAAGGCACCGGCAGCGCGCTGATCCGGCGACGCTCGATCGGTGTGCTGATCGGCATCATGCCGTGGAACTACCCCTACTACCAGGTGGCCCGGTTCGCGGGTCCGAATCTGGCGCTGGGCAACACGATCGTGCTCAAACATGCACCGCAGTGCCCCGAGTCGGCGGCGGCGCTGCACCAGATCTTCAGCGACGCCGGATATCCGGAGGGTGCCTACGTCAACGTCTACGCCACCAACGAGCAGATCGCCGACGCGATCGCCGACCCGCGGGTCCAGGGTGTGTCGCTGACCGGGTCCGAGCGTGCGGGTGCGGCGGTCGCCGAGATCGCCGGACGCAACCTCAAGAAGGTGGTGCTGGAACTGGGCGGCTCCGATCCGTTCATCGTGCTCAGTTCCGACGACCTCGACGCCACCGTCAAGGCGGCAGTGGAAGGTCGTTTCGAGAACACCGGGCAGGCCTGCAACGCAGCGAAGCGATTCATCATCGCCGAGGACCTGTACGACGATTTCGTCGGAAAATTCACCGCGGAGGTGCTCGCCTCTGCAGACGGACTCGCGCCGCTGTCGTCGGTCGCCGCCGCCGACCGGCTGTCCGAGCAGGTGCAGCAGGCGATCGCCGAGGGAGCCACCATTGCGTCCGAGGGTGAACGGCAGGGAGCCTTCTTCCCACCCGCTGTGCTGACGAATGTGTCACCGGATTCGCGCACGTACCGGGAGGAACTGTTCGGGCCGGTGGCGACCGTCTACAAGGCAGGCTCCGAGGCCGAGGCCGTCGAACTGGCCAACGACACACCGTTCGGTCTCGGTTCCTACGTCTTCACCACCGATCCCGATCAGGCCGACCGCGTAGCCGACTCGCTGGACGCGGGCATGGTGTTCGTCAATGCCGTTGGCGCCGAAGGAGTCGAGCTGCCGTTCGGCGGCGTCAAACGCTCCGGTTTCGGTCGCGAACTCGGCAAATACGGGATCGACGAATTCGTGAACAAGAAACTCATCCGAGTCAGCTGAACCATCGACACCCGAGTTTCGACACCCCGCCGTGCAGCGGCAGGACCACGCCGGGACCCGGCGGCCAGTCCGATGCGCCATGATCGGATCGTGGCGACATTCAACGACTACGACAGGTACGCGTCGGCGTACGACGCCGACATCGAGGACAACGTGTACAACACGTTGTACGAGCGACCTGCGACGTTGGCGCTGGTCGGCGACGTCGCCGGGCGGAGGGTGCTGGATGCGGGCTGCGGCAGCGGTGTGCTGTCGCAGGCGCTCGTCGCCGCGGGCGCCACGGTCACCGGCGTCGATGTCAGCACGAACCTGCTCGCGATCGCCCGAAACCGCCTGGGACCCGACGTCCCGTTGATCCAGGCAGATCTCGAGCAGCAGTTGCCCATCCCGTCGTCGACGTTCGACGTCGTCGTGGCGTCGCTGGTGATGCACTACCTCCACGATTGGTCGGGACCGTTGTCCGAGTTTCGACGGGTACTCGCGCCGGGCGGGTGCGTCGTGATCTCGACGCATCACCCGTTCGTGGACTTCAGACCGTCCGGCCAGGACGACTACCTCGGAACGTTCGAGTTCACCGAGGAATGGGTGAAGTCCGGTGAGACCTTCCCCATGAGATTCTGGCACCGACCGTTGCACGCCATGTTCGACGCGTTCACCGCGGCGGGGTTCACCGTCGAACGTGTCTCGGAGCCGCGCCCGGGTGCCGCCGTGCGCGATCGCTCCCCGGAACTCTTCGAGCAGCTCAGCCGGGAGGCCCCGTTCATCTTCTTCACCCTGCGCAGCGGCGACCGCCATCCCACCCAGGCAGGCGAAACACCGTCAGGGAAGATGCATCAGCTTGCCGGCGAGGGTGAACAGTCGCCGGGCGAGCTTCATGACGGGCAGGCCCAGGGGAATCAGGAGGATCGTCACGCACAGGATCCCGCCGACGAGCCACACCACGGCCGCGACGATCCCCAGCACCGTGCCGAGTACGGCCGTGAGGATTCCCAGCACCACATCGAGCATGCCCCGTAACAATCGCATGATGACCTCCTGGTTCCAGTCTGCGCGCATGCGGACCTGATCGCACCCGTCGTCCGTGGCCCGCATCGGAATTCTCGGTTGAGTCAGACCACCCGCTCCAGTGCACGGACGTCGGCGTCCAGTTTCCTGTACAGCCAGTACACGGCGACGAACGCGAGCCCCGACGCCGCGCACAACCCCAGGACCGAATCGCGCACCAGTGGTAGTTCCTCGGGTTCGAGGGTGCTGAATCCGGCCAGTACACCGACGAGCGGCACCGACGCCGTCACCGCCAGATACACCGTCGTTCTTCGGCGCAGCCCGCCGAGAACGTCGGCGTCGTGCGCTGTCGTGCGGCCGTGTCGCAGATAGATGGGATAGACGCAGCGGACGACGTAGAACGTCGACAGGAAGAACGTGTACGCAACGGAGATGGTGCCTGCCACCAGGACTGTCGTCGCCGCATGGACCATCAGCCGCGACGACAGCTCGGTGAACCAGCGAAGAAACATCACCCCCGCCACGGATGCGCAGACCGCGAATACGAAAGTGTTGAGCGCACACAGATCGCCCCAGAACAGGGTTCGCGACCGCACCCGTGCCAGGTCGGCCTCGTCGTAGCGTCTGCCCTTACGCAGGCCGCGGGGAACCGCGAGCAGATCGCGGGACATGTAGGCGTAGATGAGGACGGCCAGCGGCCAGGCGATGAGGTTGAAGACGACGGTGCTCGTGTAGAGCTTCGAGTACGTGGCGTCGGACAGTCGCTCGTTGAGAAGTTCCTGCATGTGCACGGCCAGGTAGATCGTCGCCAGTCCGATGCCGACGAGCGACGACGACCACAGGATGGGGGTGGGTGATCGCGACAGTCGTGCCCGCCAACAGTCCGGGGGCGGATAGACCAGGTCCCGGGACCTCTTCTCGAGGCACAAGTCGAACTGCTGGGCCAATTCCGAGCCACTCGGGTAGCGGTCTTCGCGATCGGGCGACAAGCATTTCAGGAGTACCCGGCGCAGGGCCATGGGGCAGTCCGGCGGAAGCTCCGACAGGAACTGCGCGGCCACGGGCCTGCGGCGCAATGCGAGCATGCGGGCCAGCGACGTCTCCGACTCACCGGCCGTCGTTTCGTCCGCGAACGGTCGACGTCCGGTGAGCAACTCCCACAGCATGACCGCGAGCGCGTAGACGTCGCTCCGGGTGTCGAGGTCGGCGGCGGTGGTCGGTGAGCCCGGGTGGCAGGCTTCGAGCTGTTCGGGCGACATATAGGCCAGTGAGCCACCGAAATACGCCAGCGGGCTGGTGCCCTTGATGCGCTGGCTGGAGCTGACGTTGAAGTCGGCCAGCTTCGGGATCCCCTCGGCGCTCAGCAGTACGTTCGCCGGTTTGATGTCTCGATGCAGCACCCCGCGCTCGGAGGCGTGCCGAAGCGCGTCGGCGAGCCGGCGGCCCAGCCAGGCGACGGTCTCCGGCCACGTCAAGGAGGCGATCCGTGTTCGAACAGCGGATTCGGTGGGCCGCACCTCGCCCTTGGCGGCGAGGACCCCGTCGACGGCATCGAGCAGCAGTTGCCCGCTCCGGTGTTCCGTCGGCGTCGAGCGCAGTAGATGCACCACGTCGAGCAGCGTTCCCCCAGGTAGATACTGCATGTACAGCAACTTCAACTCGCCGTCGGCGATCAGTCGCTGGTCGTAGATGCGCACGATGTAGTCGTGATCCAGCTGGGCGAGGGTCTGCGGCTCGATGCCGTGGTTGTGGGAAATCTTGACCGCGACGAGTCGTTGCATCGATTGTTGCCGCGCGAGATACACCTGGGCGAAGGCGCCGGACCCGATCCTCATCAGCAGGTCGAAGTCGTCGACACGGTCGCCGACGTCGATGTTGCCGAGAACAACTTGTGCCCGCGGTCGAGCGATCATCGTGCTGCAGTAGTCGTCCGTGAACTCTTCGGGTCGCCGGCCGCCCGCCATGGTGGCAGCCTCGGCCGCCATGGTGGCCGCATCGGCGTCGGGTGTACCGCGGCGCCGAGCGTGAAATTCCTCGTAGACCAGTTCTGCGGGAAGCGGTCCGTCCTGCAGCTCCGCGAATTCCGCTCGGTACTCGGTCAGTCGTTTGGGGAAGTCGTAGCGAAGCCAGCGGTACTCGAGGTCGATCTTGATCAGTTCGATCAGTGTCGACCGTCGTTCTGCCGGTTCGCGGGGAAGGAAGACCGACAGGTCAGGCGGGGACCCGGACCCCCACGCGTCCGAAAAGCGTGCCACGACCGTGGCGAGCGCTGTGCGGGTCCGTTCTGCTGATTCGACCAGGTCGGTCGGCTCGTACATCGGTAACTCGGAGTGCAGCCCCGGCCGATCACACGGCGGCTACGCCCGGTGCGGCGACGGGTCGTTGGTGCCCCACATTGTGTCCTTCCGCCGAATCTCCCCGCTCAAGGGTATCGCTCCGATACCAGCGCACGGGCGGCAAAACGGTGGGAGGGCACCGCCGAGGCCGAGGTTGACTGCGAATTTGTCGGCGCTCGAGCCGATGCGGCACCGCACCCGCCCCGTGCGGGGCACGATGGACCCGGAGGTTGGCGCACGCCGACGCGGTCGCGGCGACCACCACCGACGGCGATCGTGAAGGTGGTCGAATGAGCGACACGGCATCCGTCGTGGGCCGACGGGTACTGGGGTTGGTATTCTTCGTCGTCCTCGCACTGTTCCTGGCAATCTCGTTCGCACTGTTCGACAAGACGTTCACCGAGGTCGTCGAGATCGACCTCGTCACCGACAGCGCCGGAAACTCACTGGCACCGGACGCGGACGTGAAGGTGCGGGGTCTCATCGTCGGCGAGGTGCGGTCGGCGTCGTCCCAGGAGGGCGAGGTCACGCTCGCTCTCGCGATCCAGCCGGACAAGGCACCGCTGATCCCGTCCAACGCGACCGCGCGGCTGCTGCCCAAGACGCTGTTCGGTGAACGCTATGTGTCGCTGATCGTTCCGGAGGGTGACACGGCTCCGCCGATCCAGGCCGGTGACACGCTGCGCCAGGACAAGAGCGGCAACGCCGTCGAGGTCGGCGAGGTTCTGGACGGCCTGCTGCCGCTCCTGCAGGCGATCCCGCCGCAGGACCTGGCGAACACACTGGGCGCGCTGTCCCAGGGTCTGAGCGGCCGCGGCGCCGAACTCGGCCCCACCCTCGACCGGCTGGAGGAGATCTTCGGCGGACTGAACACCGAACTTCCCGCCATCCAGGAGGATCTGCGCGGTCTGGCCGACTTCTCGCAGACGTACTCCGAGGCGGCGCCCGACCTGGTCAACGCCCTCGACAACCTGCGGACCACCGGAAACACCGTGGTGGAGAAGCAGGGTCAGATTTCCACACTGCTCGCGACGGTCACCGGGACGAGTGCGTCCACCGCGGACCTTCTGCAGGCGAATGCCCGGAGCATCGTGACGATTGCCGCCGATTCGCGTGAGGCTCTGCAGCTCCTCGGCCGCTACTCGCCGAGCTTCGGGTGCATGTTGGCGGCGTTCGTGCGGGCGGCGCCGATCGCCCTCGAGTTGCTCGCGTTGGACGATCCATATCCCGGCGGGCGGGGCACCGTGCAGTTCGTCAACCCGAAGGGCCGCTACGTGCCCAACCAGGACGAGCCGCGCCTGCTCGACAACCGCGGGCCGGCTTGCTACGACGACGTCGCCGCACCGGGCGGGAACTTCCCGCAGTACCCGGGCGGATCGTTCAACGACGGGGCCTACCAGGTTCCCACGCGGAACCCCGGACCGTCGGCCATCGAATACTTTCCGGCGCCTGCCGGTGTCCCCGAACAGGTCCCGGGGTACGGAGCTCGGGTCACGCCCGCGAGCTACGCGGGTTCGACGATGGAACGGGACACCCTGGACGTCGTCTACGGCGAGGCCGGGGGCATGGCACCGGAAGACGTGCCGAGTTGGACGACACTCGTCGGCGCGCCGACGCTGAGGGGAACCGAGGTGAGCTTCGAATGACGACGCACCAGGGCCGTGGCCACCGAACCCGAACGGGACGATCTCAGAGCGCCACCGCCAGCGTGCCGACTCCCGGTCCGTCGAGGTCGTCCAGCGCCACCCTCCGGCCGGAGACGGCCAGAAGAAGGGACAGGGCGGTGCCGCGCACGTCCGGACCGTCGCCGATCGAGATGTCGGCGTCCACGGCCGTCAGCCGCACACGGGCAACGAGTTCCTTGGCGCCGCCGAACGACGCCGGCGTGCGCGTCTGCAGGCGGAGCGATCTGACGACGGCCTCCGCCGGGTAGGAGCGGGTGAGGCCGAGCGGTCGACGGATGTCCTCACCGTGGACGACCTCCTCGACGAGCCTGCTGTCGAGGGGAGCGGGGGGTGTCGACGTGCGCAACGCCACCCGGCGAAGCCGCTCCAGCGTCTCCTGCGGCGAGGCGCCGCGTTCGCGTTCCACGCCGCGAGCGTTCAGGCGGTCGAAGTCGAACCGCGCCCGGGCGAGGCCGACCACGAAACCGAGGCGGGTGGTCCGGGCCGTGTCGACCAGGTGAGCGACCACGTCGTGGACGGTCCACTCCCCGCAGAGCGACGGCTCGTTCCACCGCTCGGAGTCGAGATCGACGAGGTCGTCGATCAGCGCGGCACGCTCCGCATGCACCATCGACCAGACATCGTCCACGGCTCTCTCCTTCACTCGGCCACATCGTCTGCCGGGTAGGACTCCCGGATCCGCGGAAAATCATCGGTGCGGTCGCACAGATCGCGAACAGACGCGCTGTCCACCTCTCGATCGACGTACTCGACATCGGTTGGCCACCCGATGTTCACGTGTCCGGTCAGGACCGGCGGTCGTCACAGATGTCGGTTCGCCCGTCGAAGGCGCACGCACACAGCGGGTTCGGTTCCGCTCCCCCGAACAGTGCGACGGCCAATCCCAGGACACCGATGCCGCCGGACAGCACGGCACCGAGTAGGAATACGTCAGTCATCATGCGCCCTCCCCCTTGTCTCTCGTCCCCATTACAACAGGTCTGCCCTCGGACGGTGGCCCCGGGCGTACGTGAGAGAGTCAGCGCGGCGGATTCGTCTTCGGGAGAAGCGCGAGGACGAGGGCCAGGGTCGTCAGGACCAGGACGAGCGCGGCCACTCCGGCCCAGTGTCCGCTCGCCCAGGCGATACCTCCGACCCAGCCGAAGAGGCTGGATCCGGCGTAGTAGGAGACGTTGTACAGCGCCGTCGCCTGTGCGCGACCCGTAATCGCGTGGGCGCCGACCATGCCGGATGCGACGGCGTGGCCGACGAACAGTCCGGCGGTCACGGCGGCCAGGCCGAGCAGGATCAGGATCAGCGACCCGTCGAGGCTCAGCACCGTCCCACCCGCCATGGACGTGCAGGCCAGCACGAGCACGATTCGGTGGCCGAAGCGGCCCACCAGCCGGCCTGCGGCGCGGGAGCCCACCGTGCCCGCCAGGTACGCGAGGAAGATCAGCGACACCACCGTCGGCGCGAGCTGGTAGGGGGCGGCCTCGAGCCGGAAGGGCAGATAGTTGAACACCGCCACCATGCCGCCGACGAGCAGCGCACCGATGCCGAACAGTGCCAGCAGCCGGACATCCCGCAGATGAACGGCGAGACCGCCACCGGACCGGACGGAGGAGCGCCGCCCCTGCCCGGCGGGTAACAACACCATCAGGACCGCCATCAGAATCGCCAGGACCACACCGAGAATCGCCAGCGCCGGACGCCACCCGAGGTGATCGGCCACCGGGACGACCAGAAGCCGGCCACCCAGCCCACCCAGAGATGTTGCAGCGACGTAGGAACCGGCCAGCACCGCGGTCCGCGCCGGGGCGGCGACCTCGTGGAGCAGCGTCATCGCCAGCGCGGGCAGCCCACCGAGTGCGACGCCCTGCACGAAACGTCCCGCCACCAGGGCCTCGAACGTGGGAAGCCAGGGGACGGCCACGGCGAGAAGCCCGGCAGTTGCCGCCGCATACCGCATCGCGGTAGGGCGTCCGACTCGATCCGAGAACCGGGCCCACGGCAGCACCGACAGCGCCAGCCCGAGGGTGGCCGCCGAGACCAGGAGCGAAGCCTGTGCGGCACTGACGGACGCGTCCTGCCCGATCTGCGTGAGGAGCCCTTGCGGCGCATACATCAACGCGAAGGTTGCCAGGCCCGCACACCACAGGGCCGCCGAGAGTCGCCGGTCCCGACTCGGCTCCTGCGGTACGTCTCGCGAGGCGACCGCCTCGTGGGTGTCCTTCTCGGTGAATTGCGTGGCGGACATGCAGTCGACGGTAAAGCGGCACGACCGATGAATCCAATGCAAGTTGAACGAAGAACTCATACAGTTGGGTCATGAATAGCGAGACGGTCAAGGCGCTGCTGCCGCACCTTCCCGTTCTCGTCGCCCTCGGCGAGGTCGAACACGTGACCGTTGCCGCCGCGATGCTCGGAATGCCCCAGCCCACGGTCAGCCGGATTGTCCGCCGGATGGAGAAGCAACTCGGCACACCACTCCTGGAGCCGGACGGGCGGGGCGTCCGGTTGACGGATGCAGGCCGGACACTGGTGCCGTACGCGCAACGCGCACTCGAGGCCGTGGTGGACGGCCTCGACGCCGTCCGGACCCAGGATCGCAGGACGCGGGCAACCGTTCGCATCGCCTTTCAGACGTCGCTCGGCGAGCTCCTCGTGCCCGAGTTGATTCGGATCGTCCGCGCAGAGGATCCGGCGATCCGTTTCGTCCTCAGCCAGGGTGCGCGGCGCACGTGCCTGAACACCCTCGTCGACGGGGAGGCCGATATCGCCCTCGTCTCTCGTCTCGACCCTCCGCCGGACGGACTGACGGTCACGCCGCTGTTCGAACAGCCACTCGTCGTCCTGGTGCCCGCCGAGCACCCGCGGGCCGGGGCGACATCGACGACGATCCGTGACCTCGCATCCGAGCCGATCATCACGCTCAAGCCGGGCTACGGCCTCCGCGGGTCCGTCGACGACCTGTTCGCACGGGCCGGCGCCCTCCCCACGATCGCGTTCGAAGGCGAGGACCTGCGGACCGTGTCCGGCCTGGTGGCCTCCGGCTTGGGCGTCGGCATCATGCCCGCCGCCGACACTCCCCCACCCGGCTGCGCGCAGATTCGCCTCGACGATCCCCGGGCGACCCGAGACATCGGCGCCGCGCTGCTGCCCGGCGTCCCGCGAACCGCGGTCACCACGGTGCTCACCGCCCTCGTCGCGCTCACTTCGACGGAGAACCGTCACGACGAGCAACCGAACCCGAGGGAGTCGACGTGAATCGCGAACACCTCCACGGTCAACGCCGGCATCGGTGGTGTCGGTGATCGCCGCCGGTGAGAGGTGGCCGGGCGGCGAACTCCGACCGGCGGTCGAAGATTTGTGGGGAGCGCGCGCCGCGATGTGCGCGCCGATCGCAATCGGATCGGCGTGATCGGTCAACCGCTGACGGTGACGGTCACGTTGCCGACCTTGTGGCCCAGTTCGACGTACCGATGTGCATCGACGATCCGATCCATCGGGAAATTGCGGTCGACGACGACGCGGAACCGCTCGGATTCGATCAGTTCCTTCACGTAGGCGAGGGCCTTCTTCTTCTCGACCGACATCCCCGGCCGCACGGTTCGTCCGCCGCGCAGCGCAGTCCACGCACCGAGCGGCCAGTTGATCAGGCCGGTCGTGGGGAGGTAACAGCCGCGCGGGGTGAGCGCCCGTCGGCATCGCGCGAACGAGGTCGCGGTGACGGTGTCGAAGATGACGTCGTACGTCTCGTGACGGACGGTGAAGTCTTCCGTGCGGTAGTCGACGACGTGATCGGCGCCCAGGTCCGTGACCAGATCGGCGTTACGGGAGCCGCACACGGCGGTCACCTCGGCACCGAGGTGTTTGGCCAGTTGCACAGCGGCGGTTCCGATGCTCCCGGAGGCGCCGATGACCACAACGTGCCGGCCGCTACGGACGTGTGCCTTGTCGCGAAGGAAGTAGAGCGCCGTCGAGGGGCCGTCGACCGCGGCGGCCGCCTCCGCGAAGCCGATGCCGGCGGGCTTCCGCTCGAGCGACGCGGACTCGGGCAAGCAGACGTATTCGGCACACGCACCCAGGTGAAATCCGGCGAATCCGAAAACCTGGTCGCCGGTGGCGAACCGGCGTACATCCGCGCCCGTCGCTTCGATCTCCCCGGAGAATTCGAGCCCGAGAATCCGCCGATTCTTCCGCGGCCGAGTGACACCGAGGACGACACGTCCCCAACGGGGCGACCCCCTGCGCATGAGGGTCTCGGCCCGCGTCACCGTCGTCGCGTGCACGCGCACCACAACCTCGTCCGGCTTCGGTGTCGGTCGCGCAACTTCACGGACACCGAGAACCTCCGGCGGTCCGAACTCGGTATACACGACTGCTTTCACCGGTCACTCCTGCTCCCGCGTGCTCATCCTGGATCGGTGCCGCGATCGATCTCATCATCGCGCATTCCGACGCCGAACGGACGAGCCGCCGGCTGATGACGCGGCGCTGCCGATCACATCGGCTGTTCGGCGACGGCTGCGCGATCGAGCGCGGGAGAATTGTGACCACTGTGCCGGCCGCAGAAGGGTGCGGGGTGCTCGCAGCCGCAAGCCGATATCGAGAGGATTCGCAACATGACCGAAAATCCCATTGTCGAACTCGCTGTGGACGAATCGTTCGCGGTGCCCGCAGACCCCGACCGAGTGGAGAGGGCAGCGGAAAGTCTGCGGCGCAACGGATTCACCGCGCACATCGCCGACACCATCGACGCCGCGCACACCCTCGTGACCGACCTGCTCCCGACCGACAAGACCATCTTCACCACGACCAGCGAGACACTCAGACACTCCGGCCTCGACGACACCATCAACTCGTCCGGAAGATTTCGCAGCCTGCGCGCCGAGCAATCCGACTGGGACATGAGCGCACGCCACGACGACGTACGCGTCACCCGCTCGGCACCCGACGTCGTGATCGGGAGCGTGCACGCGGTCACCGAGGACGGAAGGCTCGTCACCGCGTCCGCGAGCGGCAGCCAACTCGCCCCTTACGCATCCGGTGCCGACCTGGCGGTGTGGGTGGTCGGAGCCCAGAAGGTGGTGCCCGACCTGGCGACCGCTCTGCGTCGCATCGAAACCTATTCCTATCCCAGGGAAGACGCGCGCGCCCAACATGTTTACGGAGTCCGCAGCACAATCTCGAAGATCCTGATCAACGGACGCGAACTGGTCCCGGGCCGCGGGACCGTCGTTCTCGTCCGTGAAGCCATCGGATACTGAGAGCACGCCAAGAGCGTCACACTTCGGTGCCCCGGCGCCTATGCTGACCCGCACACGCACGCTCTCGTCGAGGGAGGCCCGGGATGTTCGTCCTGCTCCGGCACGCCCATGCGATAGGAAAGCAAGACTGGAGCGGGCCCGACGCCGACCGGCCCCTCAGCGCTCTCGGACGGGACCAGGCCGCCGGCCTCGTCGCCACGCTGACCGGAGTCGAGTTACGAGTCCTGTACTGCAGCCCGACCACCCGGTGCCTCGACACTCTCGCCCCCTTGGCCGCCGGCTACCGCCTGCCCATCCACGAGCATCCGCTGCTCGCCCCGGACGCGGCTCCCGACGAACTGTGCGCCGCGCTGGACACCATCGACCTCGACGGCACGTTGTGGTGCACCCACGGTGAAGTCCTCACCGGGCTGGCCGCATGCACCCGCGCTGACGGAACGCGCACCTACCCCATCGGGCAGACCGCGAAAGGCGGAGCCTGGCTGCTGAACGCACATGCCCCACTGCGCTATATCGGCCCCGTCCCGCCGCAGTAGAGCCACGGTGTAACTCCCGCATAGGGTGACGACCATGATCGACACCTGGGATGCCGACGCTCCCGGAATCCTCCGCCTGCCGTCCGGGCGTCTCGTCCGCGGCCGGGGGCTGCGACGACCGCTCCCCGACGGCCCCCTGCCCGATTTCGCCGTGTACCTGCTGGGGCGCACGCCGCCGCCGGTGCAGTGGGACTCACGGTGGGTCCGGTGGCCGGATTTCGCACTGCCCCGGGACCGCCGCGACACCCTGGATGCGCTGGGCGAGGTGTGGCGCCGTGCCGCATCCGAGCGGGTGGAGGTGGCGTGCGGAGGCGGCCGCGGCCGGACGGGCACCGCCCTCGCCTGCATCGCCGTGCTCGACGGGGTGCCTGCGCGGGACGCCGTCGCGTACGTGCGACAGCACTATCACCGGCACGCCGTCGAGACGCCGTGGCAGCGGCGGTATGTCGGACGGTTCACCGCCGCATCCTGACACCGCCGACCGGCACGACACGAGAACGCCGACGGCCCCGCACAGATTCGTGCGGGGCCGCCGGCGTGGTGACCGGGAGAAGACTACTTCTCGGCAGCCGCCTCTTCGCTCTGCTCGGCCGGAGCCGCAGCGCCGTCTTCCTCGACGGGGATCAGCGAGATCTTGCCGCGGTTGTCGATGTCGGCGATCTCGACACGCAACTTCGAGCCGACGCTCACGACGTCCTCGACCTTGGCGATGCGCTTGCCGCTGCCCAGCTTCGAGATGTGCACCAGCCCGTCGCGGCCGGGGAGGAGCGACACGAACGCACCGAAGGCGGTGGTCTTGACGACCGTACCCAGGAAGCGCTCGCCGACCTTCGGCAGCTGCGGGTTGGCGATGGCGTTGATCATGTCGATCGCGGCCTGCGCGGACGGGCCGTCCGTCGCACCGACGAACACGGTGCCGTCATCTTCGATGGAGATGTTGGCGCCGGTCTGCTCGGTGATGGAGTTGATCATCTTGCCCTTGGGGCCGATGACCTCACCGATCTTGTCGACGGGGACCTTGATGGCCGTGACGCGCGGGGCGAACGGGCTCATCTCGTCCGGGGTGTCGATGGCCTCGGCCATGACCTCGAGGATCGTGGCCCGCGCGTCCTTTGCCTGCGACAGCGCGCCGGCGAGGACCTTCGACGGGATGCCGTCGAGCTTCGTGTCGAGCTGCAGAGCCGTGACGAAGTCCTTCGTGCCCGCGACCTTGAAGTCCATGTCGCCGAACGCGTCCTCGGCACCGAGGATGTCGGTGAGTGCGACGTAACGGGTCTCACCGTCGACCTGGTCGGAGACGAGGCCCATGGCGATACCGGCGACCGGAGCCTTCAACGGCACACCGGCGTTGAGCAGTGCGAGCGTCGACGCACACACGGAGCCCATCGAGGTGGAGCCGTTGGAGCTGAGGGCCTCCGACACCTGACGGATGGCGTACGGGAATTCCTCGACGCTGGGCAGCACGGGCATGAGAGCCCGCTCCGCCAGCGCGCCGTGACCGATCTCGCGGCGCTTCGGCGAACCGACGCGTCCCGTCTCACCGGTGGAGTACGGCGGGAAGTTGTAGTGGTGCATGTACCGCTTGGTCGTCTCGGGTCCGAGCGAATCGACCTGCTGCGCCATCTTCACCATGTCGAGGGTGGTGACACCCAGGATCTGGGTCTCGCCGCGCTCGAACAGAGCGGAGCCGTGGGCACGCGGAACGATGGCGACCTCGGCCGACAGCGAACGGATGTCCGTGATGCCGCGGCCGTCGATGCGGAACTGATCGCGCAGGATGCGCTGACGGACCAGCTTCTTCGTCAGCGAGCGGAATGCCGCGCCGAGTTCCTTCTCGCGTCCCTCGAAGTTCGGGGCGACCTGCTCGAGGACCTCGACCTTGACCTCGTCGGTCTTGTCGTCGCGCTCCTGCTTGCCGGCGATGGTCAGCGCCGCGCTGAGCTTCTCCGCTGCGGCGGCCTCGACGGCGGCGAACACGTCGTCCTGGTACGCCGGGAAGACGGGGAAGTCACCGGTGGGCTTGGCCGCCTTGACCGCGAGCTGCTGCTGTGCGGTGCACAGGCGAGCGATGAACGGCTTGGCGGCTTCGAGGCCCTCGGCCACGATCGTCTCGGTGGGAGCCTGTGCGCCACCGTCGATCAGGGAGATCACGTTGTCGGTGGCCTCGGCCTCGACCATCATGATCGCGACGTCGGCGTCGTCACCGCTGCCGGAGACGATGCGGCCGGCGACGACCATGTCGAAGACGGCGTTCTCGAGCTGCTCGACGGTGGGGAATGCGACCCACTGGCCGGCCTTGTTCTCGTCCGACGTGATGAGTGCGACACGCACGCCACCGACGGGGCCGGAGAACGGCAGTCCGGCGATCTGGGTGGAGGCCGACGCGGCGTTGATCGCGACCACGTCGTACAGGTCCTGCGGGTTCAGGCTCATCACCGTGACCACGACCTGGATCTCGTTGCGCAGGCCGTCGACGAACGACGGACGCAGCGGCCGGTCGATCAGGCGGCAGGTCAGGATCGCGTCCGTGGAGGGGCGGCCCTCACGACGGAAGAACGAGCCGGGGATGCGGCCCGCGGCGTACATGCGCTCCTCGACGTCCACCGTCAGGGGGAAGAAGTCGAAGTGCTCCTTGGGGTGCTTGCTGGCGCTCGTCGCGGACAGCAGCATCGTCTCGTCGTCCAGGTAGGCGACGACGGCGCCGGCGGCCTGCTGCGCGAGGCGACCGGTCTCGAAACGAATGGTGCGGGTTCCGAAGGACCCGTTGTCGATCACGGCGGTGGATTCGAACACGCCCTCATCGACCTCTACTGCGGAATTCTCTGTCATCTCTTCTTTTCACTTCCCTCTCGTCTTCGCCGTACCCGCGGGGGCGTTCTCACCCTCCTGGCGAGAACTGCGCACCTGAGGGACATCCCCCTCTCGAGTTCTCGGGATGTCACTGTGCGGAGGCGGCCGTCGATCGAAGTCCGCCGGACCGTGTCCGGAAGACCACTACCGAAGACCGACACCACATTCTCGGGTGCATACGGTAGTGCTGCCCTCGGCAGCTAACACCGATAGCCAGCGAGGCCCAGTCTAAGCAAGGCCCCGCCGGCTACCGGAGTGATTTGCGATCGAAATGATCGCGATGTTGCGAAACTCAGCGACGCAGGCCGAGACGCTCGATCAGCGAGCGGTAACGCTCGATGTCGACCTTCTGGACGTACTTGAGCAGACGACGACGGCGTCCGACCAGCAGCAGGAGGCCGCGGCGGGAGTGGTGGTCGTGCTTGTGCATCTTGAGGTGTTCGGTGAGATCGACGATGCGCTTGGTGAGCATGGCCACCTGCGCCTCCGGCGAACCGGTGTCGGTCTCGTGCAGGCCGTACTCGCTCAGGACCTGCTTCTTCTCTTCGGTGGTCAATGCCACTGGTTCACTCCTGGTGATGACGTTCGCGTGCAAGGATCGAAACTCGGCGCGGCCGCCGCGAACCGCAGCGCACGCCAGCGGTCAACTTTACCAGCTGAAATGCACGTGCTTTACCGCACGTCCTCCGAGGCCGCGAGGATCGCGCGCGCACGCTCGGCGTCCTTGCCCATCGCGACGATCAGGTCGTCCACGGAATCGAACTTCTCCATCCCACGGAGACGCTCGACGAGGTCGACGGCCACGTGCTGGCCGTACAGGTCGGCTTCCCGATCGAGGACGAAGGCCTCCACGGTGCGCGTCCGCCCGGAGAACGTCGGGTTGGTGCCCACCGACACGGCAGCCATGTACCGCTCGCCGGACGTGACGGTGCCCAGGTCGACTCCGTGCCCGAGCACGGTGAACCAGGCGGCGTACACGCCGTCCGCGGGAATCGCGGCGTACATCGGCGGCGCGACGTTCGCGGTCGGGTAGCCGAGCTGGCGTCCGCGACCGTCGCCGTGGACGACGACGCCCTCGACACGGTGCGGGCGGCCGAGCGCCTCCGTCGCGGCGGCCATGTCACCGGCGTCCACGCAGGAGCGGATGTAGGTGGACGAGAACGTGACTGCGTGCTCCGCGAGCAATGTCACACCGTCGACCGCGAACCCGAACCGGTCGCCGATCTGCCGCAGCAGGTCGACGTTGCCCGCGGCCTTCTTGCCGAACGTGAAATTCTCACCGACGACGACGTCGGCCACGTGCAGGCGCTCCACGAGAATCTCGTGGGCGTACCGCTCCGGCGTCAGCTTCATGAATTCGGCGGTGAACGGCATGACGCAGAACACGTCGATGCCCAGCTCCTCCGCGAGCTCCGCCCGGCGGGCGAGCGTCGTGAGCTGGGCGGGATGACTGCCCGGTCGAACCACTTCCATCGGATGGGGATCGAAAGTCATGAGCACGCTGGGTATTCCACGCGTGCGGGCAGCCGCCACCGCTCGACTGATCAATTGGGCGTGACCTCGGTGCACGCCATCGAATACGCCGATCGTAAGAACACAACGACCCCAATCGGCAGGAACCTCGTCGAGACCACGCCATCTCAGCACGAGTGGCAGCCTACGGTGCCGCGCGCCGATGTTCATCTTCGGACCGGTCGTCCGGCGGTCCGGCGTGGCGGGGAAACGTCACGACCTCGCGGTTCGCCGTCGCCGGTGACGTCCCCCGGGGATCGATCAGGTGTGTCGATGTGTCTCGCCGGTAAGACTTGCCTAAGCTCGTTGGCGTGGCCGTGAACAAGAATGACCAGAGCGTGACCGAGGACTCGACCTCCGAGACCGGGGCGCTCTCGGCAGTGGCGCAGGACTACCTGAAGGTCATCTGGACCGTTCAGGAGTGGTCGCAGGAGCGGGTCTCCACGAAACTGCTCTCCGAGAAGATCGGGGTGTCCGCGTCGACCGTGTCGGAGGCCATCCGGAAACTGTCCGATCAGGGCCTCGTCGATCACGCCCGCTACGGGTCGATCGCCCTGACCGAGGCGGGGCGCGTCGCGGCCGTCGGAATGGTCCGCAGGCACCGCCTCATCGAGACGTACCTGGTGCACGAACTCGGCTACGGCTGGGACGAGGTGCACGACGAGGCGGAGGTGCTCGAGCACGCCGTCTCGGATCTGATGATCTCCCGGATGGACGCCAAGCTCGGCCATCCCGAACGCGATCCGCACGGTGATCCGATTCCCGCGGTCGACGGGTCGGTGCCCACTCCCCCGGCACGTCAGCTCAGCGACTTCGTCAACGGCGAGAGTGGCCGCATCGCCCGCATCTCCGACTCCGACCCGGCCATGCTGCGGTACTTCGATTCGGTGGGTGTGGCACTGGACGTGACGGTGACGGTGCTGGAGCGACGCGACTACGCCGGCACCGTGTCGGTGCGGATCGGCGCCCAGGATGACACCGTCGAGCTCGGAAACCCCGCGGCCCAGGCCATCTGGCTGGTGTGAGCCGCTACCTCAGGGTCGCGGGACGGACCACCATCACCGAACTCGCCCGCTTTCCCCGCTCCTGGAGCAGCGCGATGGTGTGCCCGCTCGGATCGATGGCGGCGTAGACGCCCTTGATGCCGATCGGCTCCAGCCAGCGGCCCTGACTGATCGCCTCGGCCTCGTCGGCGTCGATCTGCCGGTGCGGGAACGCGGTCTGCGCGGCGGCGTCGATGTCGAGGCTGACGCCCGGCTCCTCGGCCAGCTGTTCCAGCGTGCGCGCGTGTTCGAGGGTGAACGGTCCCACTCGGGTCCGGCGCAGCGACGTGAGGTGCCCGCCGACACCGATCAACGCGATCCCCAGATCACGTGCGAGCGCCCGCACATAGGTTCCGGACGAACATTCCACCTCGACGTCGAGGTCGACGAACGTGCCCTCGGTGCGCCTCGCGGTCACCTCGAACCGGGACACCGTGACCGACCGGGGCGCGAGTTCGAACTCCTCACCGGCGCGGATCAGCGCGTGCGCCCGCCGGCCGTCCACCTTGATGGCACTGACGCTCGACGGGATCTGCTGGATGTCCCCGGTGAGGGTGCGCACCTGTGCGGCGATCTCCTCGTGCCTCACCCCGGACGCATCGGCCGAGGCGACGACGTCCCCCTCGGCGTCGTCGGTGGTGGTGGCCTGCCCCAACCGGATCGTGGCCGTGTACGCCTTGGTGGTCAGCGCGAGAAGCCCCAGCAGCTTCGTCGCCCGCTCCACACCGAGCACCAGCACCCCGGTGGCCATCGGGTCCAGAGTGCCCGCGTGGCCGACCTTCCGGGTGCCGAGCAGCTTGCGGCACCGGGCCACCACATCGTGGCTGGTGACGCCCGCGTCCTTGTCGACGATGAGCAGTCCGGCGCCGACGAGACCGGAAGAAGGCTTTTCACGTGCAGACACGAGGCCCGATTCTGCCAGCCGCCGTCACGGCACCGAAATCAGTGCACCGCAATGGCGGTGATGATGAGGCCGTCGGACACCATCCACCGGCCGTCGAACGACGCCAGCGGTGGTCCGTCGACGGTCTCCCCGGAGATGAGGAGATCCGAATGGAACGTGCCGGTGCCGTCGCCGGACGCCTCGAACGTGATGTGCGCGTCCTCGAACCCGAGCCACCGGCCGGTGAGCGGGAACCACGCCTTGTACGTGGCTTCCTTGGCGCAGAACAGCAGCCTGTCCCGGTGCACCGGACCGCCGGTGGCCGAGCGCCACTGCCCGGAGTCCGCCGCACCCGACAGCCAGTCGCGCTCGGCGGGCAGGCTCACCGCGTCCAGCACCCCGTCGGGCAGCGCGTCGTGCGGTTCGGCGTCGATGCCGACGGACCGCACCTGCATCGCGTAGCCGAGCGCCGCGCCTCGGTACCCGTCGCAGTGGGTGAGGCTCCCGACCACGCCGCGCGGCCACACCGGGGAACCCTTGTCGCCCCGCAGAACAGGGGCCTGGTCCACACCCAGCTTCGTCATCGCCAGGCGGGCGCAGTGCCGCGCGGTGGTGAATTCGCGTCGCCGCTTCTCCACCGCCCGCCCGATCAGCGCCTCCTCCTGCGGGTGCGGACGCAGCCCCGCCGGGTCCTCGAACAGTTCCGAGGACACCACCCCGGCCGGCAGAATTCTCTCGATCACAGGGCCCCCCTCGCCCGCATCTTCTCCACTTCGGCTTCCTGTTCGGGAGTGACCTTGAAGTGGCCGCCCCACTTGTTCAGCGTGCCCGGCGGATACTCCGGCACCGGGAGGATCTGCCGCAGCAAATTGTCCGGGAGTCCCCGCCGCTGCCACTCCCGCGGGTAGCCCAGCGACACCTCCTCGAACCGCACCCCGTCGTAGTAGGTGGTGCGCGGAATGTGCAGATGCCCGTACACGGCGCAGACGGCGTTGTACCGGGTGTGCCAGTCCGCGGTCAGTTCGGTGCCGCACCACAGCGAGAACTCCGGGTACCACAGCACCTGCGTGGGCTGACGCACCAACGGGAAGTGGTTGATCAGGACAGTGCGGGTGCCGGCGGGGAGGGCGTCCAGCCGGGCCTTCGTCGTCTCGACACGGTTGCGGCACCAGGCGTCCCGGGTTCCGTACGGTTCGCTCGACAGCAGGAACTCGTCCGTGGCCACCACGTTCTTCTCCCGCGCGATCGCGAGGCCTTCCTCCTTGGTGGTGGCGCCGTCGGGCAGGAACGTGTAGTCGTACAGCAGGAACATCGGGACCAGCGTGACCGGGCCGTCCTCCGCCTCCCACACCGGGAACGGGTCCTCGGGGGTGATGACCCCGATCTCGCGGCACATGGTGACGAGGTAGTCGTAGCGGGCGGCGCCGTGGATCTGCACCGGGTCCTTCGCCGTCGTCCACAGTTCGTGGTTGCCGGGAACCCAGATGACCTGCGCGAAACGACTGCGCAGAAGTTTCAGCGCCCACCGGATGTCGTCCGTCTTCTCGGAGACGTCCCCGGCGACGATCAGCCAGTCCTCGGGCGAGTCCGGGTAGATGTCCTCGGTGATCGGGCGGTTTCCCCGGTGCCCCACATGGGTGTCGCTCACCGCCATCAGTTTGGGTGCCACGTCAACCACCTTTCCGATCGTGCTCCGCCGCCGGATCGCTGTCCGATCCGTGCCGTGCCTGCAGGTCGGCCCCCACCACTGCCCAGCGGCCCGATCCGACCCGCCACACGACCGCAAGCATCCGAAGTATCAAGAACACCGTGAGCCCCGTCCAGATTCCCGCCAGGCCCCAGTCGTTCAGCATCGACAGCCAGATCAGCGGCAGGAACCCGGCCAGCGCGCAGGACAGCGTGGCGTTCCGGAGGAAGGCGACGTCCCCGGCCCCGAGCAGCACGCCGTCGAGCGCGAACACGACGCCGGCCACCGGCATGATCGCTACGAAGAACCACCAGGCCACCGCCATCTCGTCGAGTACGGCCCGGTCGGAGGTGAACAGTGCGGGGATCACGCCGTGACCGAGGGCGAAGATCAGGGCGAGTCCGGTCGCGAAGATCGTGGACCATCGGGTGATGCGCCACGACAGTCGCGTGGCACCGTGGGCGTGCCCGGCGCCCAGCGCGGCACCGACGAGTGCCTGTGCGGCGATTGCCAGGGAGTCGAGGGTGAGGGCCACGAGGTTCCACAGCTGCAGCACCACCTGGTGGGCTGCGACCGCTGCGGCGCCGAACCGGGACGCGACGGCGGCGGCGGACAGGAAGCACGCCTGGAACGCCAGGCTCCGCAGGATCAGGTCCCGGCCGAGAACCATCTGGGCGCGCATGACGTGCCACCGCGGTCGCAACGGCACCCGCTCGACCACCAGCGCCCCGACGAACAGGCTCGCGGACACGGCCTGCCCGATCACGTTCGCGACCGCCGAACCCTCGAGTTCCAGCCGCGGCGCGCCCCACAATCCGTGCACCAGCACCGGGCAGGTCACGGCCGACACGACGAGACCGGCGATCACGAATCGCAGGGGCCGCACCGTGTTCTGCACACCACGCATCCACCCGTTGCCCGCCATCGCGACGAGGATCAGCGGGGCGCCGAACACCGCGATCCGCAACCAGCTTCCGGCGGCCGCCGCGATGTCGGAGCCGCCCGCGATCGCCGACGTGACCGGGCCTCCGAACAGGTGGACCAGCGCGATCACCAGCGCGCCGATGCCCAGTGCCAGCCATGTGGCCTGCACTCCTTCCCGGACCGCGCCGCGCTCGTCCCCGGCGCCGTGCATGCGGGACGCGCGCGCCGTCGTGCCGTAGGACAGGAACGTCAGCTGGGTGCTGACCTGGGCGAGAATGAGGCCGCCGACGGCAAGGCCCGCGAGCGCCAGCGCACCCAGCCGGCCGACGACAGCGATGTCGAAGAGCAGATAGATCGGTTCGGCCGCGAGCACACCGAGCGCCGGCAACGCCAGCCCGAACACCGTCCGGGCGGTCGCGTCGCCCGTGACTTCCGACACCTCAGCCAACGATTTCGGACCTCAGCCGAGCGATTCGACGAGCGCGGTCACGATCTCGTCCGCAGAGTTCACGGCCGTGTAGCCGGCAGCGAACCGGTGACCGCCGCCGCCGAGGTACCCGGCGACGATCGAGACGTCCACGTCGGACTTCGACCGCAGCGACACCGAATACGTGCCGTCGGCCGCCTCCTTGAGGACGGCCGCGACCTCGGCCTCGGACGTCGTCCGGACGATGTCGATGACGCTCTCGATCTCCTCCGAGCGCAGATCCCCGACGTAGGCCTGCCGGATGACGGCGTAGACGAGTCCGCGCCCACCGGCCGCCTCGGGGAGGAGCGTCGCCGATCCGAGCACCGAGGACAGCATCGGCAGCCACCCGAACGGATGGGTGTCGAGCAGACGGCGGGCGATGCGGGCACCGTCGATCCCGGTGGCGAGGAGCCGCTCCGCGAGAGTGTGCGTGCCCGGCTGCACCCAGCGGAACGAACCGGTGTCGGTCACGAGACCCGCGTACAGGCAGTGCGCGAGGTCGGTGTCGATGTCCACACCCCACACGTCGAACATCTGCGCCACGACAGCGGTCGTCGACTCCGCCGACTCGTCGATCAGGTTCATGCGACCGAACCGGGTGTTGGACCGGTGGTGATCGATGACGAGGGTCTCCCCCGCGTGCGCGAGCCGGTCGGCGAGCTTCCCGAGACGTCCGGCGCTGCCGCAGTCCACGGTCACGAGCAGATCGACGTTGCGGCGCACCTGGTCCGCGGGCACCAGCAGGTGCGTGCCCGGCAGTTCGCGCATCGACTCCGGCAGTTCGTCGGGCGCGCCGAACGCCACCTGCACCGGAATCCCCTTGCGCTCGAGCACCAATGCCAGGGCGAGTCCACTGCCGATCGTGTCGGCATCGGGTTGGACGTGACACAGAATCGTCACCGACGTCGCGTTCTCGAGAACGGCGACCGCCTGCGGCAGAAACACCTCGTGACGATCGAGATCAGACAGGGACGTCTCCTGAGTGTGGGTCATGTCGGTTCGTGTCAGTCCGCCTGGCGGGACCGGGACGGCTCGTCGACTTCGGCGTCGTCCGCGTCCTCGACTCGGGGTTCCTTGTACGGGTCGGGGTCACCCGCGGGGGACGCACCGGCCGCGACTCGCGCGACCTCGTCGTCGGCGGCGCGAGCGCGGGCGAGGAGTTCCTCCATGTGCCGCGCCGTGTCGGGAACCGTGTCCGCGACGAACGTCAGCGTCGGCGTGAACCGGACTCCGGTGCCTGCACCCACCTTCGAACGCAGAACGCCCTTCGCCTTCTCCAGTCCCGCAGCCGCGGACACGAGATCCGGTTCGGATTCCAGGTCGGCGCCCATCACGGTGTAGTAGACGGTGGCGTCGTGAAGGTCGGCCGTCACCTTGGTGTCGGTGATCGTGACGAACGCCAGGCGAGGGTCCTTGATCTCGTGATCGATCGCCGTCGCGACGATTGTGCCGATGCGCTTGGCGAGTTTGCGTGCCCGGGCGGGATCCACCATGACAATCAGACTCCTCTCCCTGGCCGCTCGATAAGTTGTGAAGTTGCGTGTAGCTGTAGTTCATTCTGCACGCCGGGCCGCGGACGCGGCGGGCGGGCAGGGCGCCCCGAATCAGTCCTCGGGGCCGAAAATCCTTCGCCGGACCGCAAGGAGTTGCAGTTCCGGCATCCCGGCGACGTGCCGTTCGCACGTGTCGAGCACCTCGTGTACGTGATCGACCGCCGAACTCGCCATCGTGACGCCGAGCATCGACCGGCGGTACCGATCCTGTTCCCCGGTCTCCGCCGCCGAGACGCCGTAGCGTCGCAGCTCCGCCAGAACCGGTTTGACCATTGCACGCTTCTCTTTGAGAGATCGCACGTCACCGAGCAAGATGTCGAGCTCGAGCGCACCGACGTACAAACTTTCCTCCTTCGGGGAGACGTGCGCTCCCCCGGCCGATCGAGTCGGCCGAGGAAGCGCACGCCGGATGACGCTGCTGCGTCACCCCAAACGGATGGCGACTAGTCGCGCGGCTTTTCCCGAAGCTCGTAGGCCTCGATGACGTCACCGACCTTGATGTCGGAGTAGGTGAGCGTCAAACCGCACTCGTAACCCTCGCGTACCTCGACGGCGTCTTCCTTCTCCCGCTTCAGCGAGGAGATGGTGACGGTCTCGGCGACAACCGTGTTGTCACGCAGCAGCCGGGCCTTCGCATTGCGACGGATGGTACCCGAGGTGACGAGGCAACCGGCGATGTTGCCGACCTTGGACGAACGGAACATCGCGCGGATCTCTGCCTTGCCCAGTTCGACCTCTTCGTAGATCGGCTTGAGCATGCCCTTGAGAGCCTTCTCGACCTCGTCGATGGCCTGGTAGATCACCGAGTAGTACCGGATGTCGACGCCCTCGCGGTTCGCCAACTCGGTCGCCTTGCCCTCGGCGCGGACGTTGAACCCGATGATGATCGCGTTCGACGCAGCGGCCAGGTTGACGTTGGTCTCGGTGACGCCACCGACACCGCGGTCGATGACCCGCAACTGCACCTCGTCGTCGATCTCGATGCCGTGCAGGGCCTCTTCCAAGGCCTCCACGGTTCCCGAGTTGTCGCCCTTGAGGATGAGGTTGAGCTGCGACGTCTCCTTGAGTGCCGAATCCAGGTCCTCGAGGCTGATGCGCTTGCGGCTCTTCGCGGCCAGGGCGTTGCGCTTCCGCGCATTGCGCCGGTCGGCGATCTGACGAGCGATGCGGTCCTCGTCGACCACGAGCAGGTTGTCGCCTGCACCGGGGACAGACGTGAAACCGACCACCTGGACGGGACGTGAGGGCAGGGCCTCGAGCACGTCGTCGCCGTGCTCGTCGACCATGCGGCGCACACGTCCGTATGCGTCGCCGGCCACGATCGAGTCGCCGACCCGCAGCGTTCCGCGCTGGATGAGCACGGTCGCGACGGGGCCGCGTCCACGGTCGAGGTGCGCCTCGATGGCGACACCCTGAGCGTCCATGTCCGGGTTGGCCCGCAGGTCGAGGGCGGCGTCCGCCGTCAACAGCACTGCTTCGAGCAGCGCGTCGATGTTGGTGCCCTGCTTCGCCGAGATGTCGACGAACATGGTGTCTCCGCCGTATTCCTCGGTGACCAGTCCGTACTCGGTGAGCTGCTGCCGGATCTTGTCCGGGTTCGCGCCTTCCTTGTCGATCTTGTTCACCGCGACCACGATCGGCACGTCGGCCGCCTGGGCGTGGTTGATCGCTTCCACCGTCTGCGGCATGACGCCGTCGTCGGCGGCGACGACCAGGATCGCGAGGTCGGTGGCCTTGGCACCACGGGCACGCATGGCCGTGAAGGCCTCGTGACCGGGGGTGTCGATGAACGTCACGAGACGCTCGTTGCCGTCGAGCTCGGTCAGCACCTGGTAGGCACCGATGTGCTGCGTGATGCCACCGGCCTCGCCCTCACGGACGTTGGCCTTGCGGATCGTGTCGAGCAGTCGGGTCTTACCGTGGTCGACGTGGCCCATGACGGTGACCACCGGCGGCCGGGACTCGAGGTCCTCTTCGCCGCCTTCGTCCTCGCCGTAGGTGAGGTCGAAGCTGTCGAGCAGCTCGCGGTCCTCGTCCTCCGGGCTGACGACCTGGACGACGTAGTTCATCTCGCCGCCGAGCAGTTCCAGCGTCTCGTCGTTGACCGACTGGGTCGCCGTCACCATCTCGCCGAGGTTGAACAGTGCCTGCACCAACGCTGCGGGGTTCGCGTCGATCTTCTCCGCGAAGTCCGACAGGGAGGCACCGCGGGCGAGGCGAATGGTCTCGCCGTTGCCACGGGGCAACCGCACGCCGCCGACGGCGGGCGCCTGCATGGAATCGTATTCCTGGCGCTTCTGACGCTTCGACTTGCGACCACGACGCGGGGCGCCACCGGGACGACCGAAGGCACCTGCTGCCGCACCGCGCTGACCGGGGCGTCCGCCGCCACCGGGACGACCGCGGAAACCACCTGCGGGTGCTCCGCCACCGGGCGCGCCTGCGCCGGCACCGGGTGCTCCGCCGCCGCGGTATCCACCGCCGCCGCCACCGGGACGACCGCCGGGGGCTCCGCCGGGACGGCCGGGACGACCGCCGGGAGCGGGACGTGCCGAACGAGCGGGCATCGCGCCCGGGTTCGGGCGAGGAGGCATCGAGCCGGGGCTGGGACGGGGTCCACCCTGCCCCGGTGCCGGACGGGGACCGCCCTGACCGGGAGCCGGACGAGGACCGCCCTGACCGGGAGCCGGACGAGGACCGCCCTGACCCGGTGCCGGACGAGGACCGCCCTGACCGGGAGCCGGACGGGGTGCACCCGGGCGCGGCGCGCCGGGAGCGGGCCGGGGTGCCGGACGCTCCGCGGGAGCCGAGGAGTACGGGTTGTTACCGACGCGCGGAGGCTTCGGGCCGGGACGCGGTCCGCCGGGCTTGGCGCCCGTGGACGGAGCCGCGGGTGTGCTGGCCGCCGCAGGGGCGGCCGGCGCTGCCGGAGCCGGGGCAGCCGGGGTGGGGCGACCGGGCTTGGGAGCGTTGCTCGCCGGTGCGGCCGGGGTGGCTGCGCTCGCTGCGGGTGCGGCCGGAGCCGGGGCCTGGGGTGTGGCCGCGGGGGCTGCTGCAGCGGGTGCGGCCGGAGCCGGGGCTGCCGGCTTGGGGCCGGGGCGGGGTCCGCCCGGCTTGGCCGAGGTCGCGGGGGCACTCGGCGCGGGCGCGCCGGGCTTGGCAGCCGGACGGGCTGCGGAATCGGCCGACTTCGCCGACGGGAAGGATTCCCGCAGACGCCGGGCTACGGGCGCCTCCACCGTGGAGGACGCCGACTTCACGAACTCGCCCTGCTCCTTGAGCGTTGCGAGTAGTTCTTTACTTGTGACACCGAGTTCTTTAGCCAACTCGTGCACGCGGGCCTTGCCTGCCACTGCTCTCCTCACTGATGAGGTCGAGCAGGAGGCTCCCCTGAGAGGGGCCCGCACGACCTCGGGTTATCTCCGATGGACGATCATCGCTGGTGCTTCACGGTGTGCTCATGAGTGCTTGTGCCTGTTCTGTTCGAGAGGTACTGCTCTGGGTGGGTGCCCTGCGCGTACCCAGTGGTCGACTTCTGACGTGTCGACACTTCCGGACACTCGCAGCGCTCTGCCGAATGCTCGGCGTCGTTCCGCGAGACTCAGGCAAACCTCGACGGGGTGCAGCCACGCACCTCGACCGGGAAGCCTGCGCCTCGGGTCCGGGGCGAGAACATGACCTTGCGGCCCGCTCTCACCAACCACAACCCTGAGCAGATCGACAGCCAGCGCGCGCTCCCTACATCCTATGCATGTTCGGACCGGAGAACCGGTAGGAACGCGCGCAGAATCGGGATGCTCATGCTGAACCATTGACCACTCTACCGCCGACTTGCCCCGATCTCCGCATTCCCGGCTCAACGACTGGTCGCGGCGGGTCCGCCTGCCGACTCGGGAGCGGGTGCGGCGTCGCTGCGGATGTCGATTCGCCACCCGGTCAAGCGCGCAGCAAGACGGGCATTTTGCCCTTCCTTGCCGATCGCGAGGGACAGCTGGAAGTCGGGGACGACGACACGCGCGGCGCGGGCCTCCGGATCCACGACAGTGACGGAGACCACTTTCGACGGCGACAGTGCGTTGCCGACGAACCGGGCCGGGTCGTCGTCGAAGTCGATGATGTCGATCTTCTCGCCGGCGAGTTCACTCATCACATTGCGCACCCGCTGACCCATCGGACCGATGCACGCACCCTTCGCGTTCAGCCCCTGCACCCGCGACTGGACGGCGATCTTCGACCGGTGGCCTGCCTCGCGGGCCACGGCGATGATCTCGACCGAGCCGTCCGCGATTTCCGGAACCTCGAGCGCGAACAGTTTACGCACGAGATTCGGGTGGGTGCGCGACAACGTGATCTGCGGCCCCCGCTGCCCGCGGGCGACACCGACGACGTAGCACTTGAGCCGCTCGCCGTGCTCGTAGTTCTCGCCGGGCACCTGCTCGGCGGGCGGGATCAGGCCCTCGGCGCCGCTGGCCTCGCTCCCGATCCGCACCACGACCATGCCGCGCGAGTTCGCCCGGGTGTCGCGCTGGATCACGCCGCCGACGATCTCACCCTCGTGGGTGGAGTACTCGCCGAAGCTCCGCTCGTGCTCGGCGTCGCGCAGCCGCTGGAGGATGACCTGGCGCGCGGTGGTCGCCGCGATCCGGCCGAACCCTTCCGGGGTGTCGTCCCATTCCTCGCCGACCATGTTGCCGTCGGAGTCGACGTCGTGCGCCATCACCCGCACGATGCCGCTCTTGGTGTCGACGTCGATCCGGGCGTGCTGCTGATGCCCCTCGGTGTGCCGGTAGGCGGTGAGCAGCGCCGTCTGGATCGTCGAGATGACGGTCTCGATCGAGATGCCCTTGTCGGCTTCGATGGCGCGCAGCGCCGCAATGTCGATATTCACTTGTCCAACCCCTCTACTACTTCTTCATCTTCCGACGCGTCTGCGTCCGCGGGTGCCACGCGGCCCTCGGGTATTCCGCCCGCGAGTTCCAGCTCCCTCGGGTCGGGTTTCGAGAATTCCACCTGCACAACAGCTTTTTGAATCTCCGGGAGCGCGATGCGCCGAACGTCCGGACCGGTGCGCGAGCCGATCACCACCGCGACCGAGTCGCCGTCGAGGGTTCCGATCCGGCCGACGACGGTCTCGTGCGCAAGGTCGATACGGGCCTTGCGGCCGCGGGCCCGCCGCCAGTGGCGCTCGTGCGTGAGTGGCCGGTCGATGCCGGGAGACGTGACCTCGAGCGTGTACGGGGACTCCCCGAAATCGGACACCGCATCGAAGACTTCGGAGATCTCGTGGCTCAGGTTCGCGACCGCGTCGAGTTCGAGCCCGGCGTCGCTGTCCACCATGATCCGGACCGCGCTGTGTCTGCCCGCGAGGGTGACCGCAACGTCCTCCAAGTCGTAGCCCTGGCGTTGCACCAGATCGGAGATGAGCTCCGTCACCCTCTCCTTGGATGGAACCGGCATCGGGGAAGCTCCTCGTTTCAGTTGTCGCTCGTCGTGTGTCGTGGTCTGCAGGTCACCGTGCCGCACAGGGCAGCACCTCGAACCCGCCGGGACGGGTTCGAGCATCTAAGAGTAACGCCGATTCGAGGCGCCCGTGACCAGCCCCGGTGCTCGATTCCCGGGATCGCGGCCCGACCTGGCACCATGGACCGGTGCTCATGCCCACCGTCTCCCGGCCCCCGACATCCGGTCCGGCCGTGTCCCGGCGCACCGCTCTCCGGTTCGCAGCCGCCTCCGCGTTCGGCATCGCGAGCGTCCCCCTGCTGGCGGGGTGCGCCGACGGCGAGGACGCCGACACCGAGGTCGATTCACTGGTCGCGCAGTCGCGTCTGGCACGTCGCGACGCCGCGGGCGCGGCGGCGACCATCGCGCTGCTCCCCGACCGCGGCGCGGCACTCGAACTGGTCCGCGCCCAGCGCACCGCGCACGCCGACGCGCTGGACGCCGAAATTGCCAGGGCCGCAGGAACGTACCCGGACGGCACCGCGCCGACCACGTCCGCTCCCCCGTCGGCGACACCGACTGCACCCGCGCCTCCGCCCGGTCTCGAGCAGTTGCGGGCCGACCTGGCCGAGTCCCAGCGCAGTGCGGCCGACTCGGCCCGCGCGCTGACCGCGTACCGCGCCGGACTGTGCGCGTCGATCAGCGCCGCGTGCGGAACGTACCTGGCGGTGGTGCTGCCGTGACGACACCCACCGAAGCCGAGAGCACGAGCCTCGGCGACGCGCTGGCCGCCGAGCATTCCGCGGTGTTCGCCTACGGGGTGGTCGCCGCCTTCTCGAATCCCACGCGGGCGGAGCAGGTGGCCACCGCCGCCGCGGCCCACCGGGCCCGCCGGGACGAACTCCTGGACACGCTGACCGCGGCGGGTCTGACGGCCCCGGCCGCCGAAGCGGGCTACACGTTGCCGTTCCCGGTCGCCGACCCCATCACCGCCGCGCAGCTCGCGGCCCAGGTCGAGGCGGACACCGCGGTCGCGTGGCGGGCGGTCGTCGAGCACGGCGAGACGGCGGACACCCGCACGCTCGGCGTGACCGCGCTGACCGACGCCGCCGTCCGGGAGGCCACCTGGCGCGTGGCCCTCGGAACCGATCCGGTGGTCGACCCGTTTCCCGGCCAACCCTGACACGCAGGTTCCCGCCCACCGGGATCGTGCCCCCACCCGGCGCGCTCCCGGCTTAGCGTCTCTTCCGACACACTGAACGGCAACGGGAGGACGGCGGCGTGGACGAACGCTCGGTGGAGCAGCGTGTGGCGGACCTGGAGCGGGTGACCGCGATCAAGGCCCTCAAGTACCGCTACTGGCGAGCGTGCGACGGCAAGGATCCGGACGCGTTCCGTGCCTGCTTCGTCGCGTCCGGGGCGTCCGTCGACTTCGGCCCCCTCGGCCGGTTCGACGACGCCGACCGGCTCACGGACGTCTTCCGCAGCATCGCGCTCCACGAGGTGGACGGCGAGCACGTGATCCTGGACATGCACCACGGCTTCCATCCGGACATCGTGCTGCACAGCGACACCGAGGCGACCGGTACGTGGACGCTGCAGTTCCGCCAGGTCGATCTGCTGAAGCGGACGGAGACCGTGTCCGCCGGCGAGTACGACGACGCCTACCGCTTCGAGGACGGTGAATGGCGAATGTCGCGATGCCACTTCACCACTCGATGGTCGATCACCCGGCCGCTCACCGAGGACACGGTGGTCGTCCGGTGACCGCGCGGGTAGCTCTGGTCACCGGGGGAAGCCGCGGCGTCGGCAAGGGCGTCGCGACCGCGCTGGGAGCCGCCGGGTGGACCGTCTACGTCACCGGACGCGGCCCGGTCACCGCGGACAGCCCGTTGTCGGCGTCCGCGCGAGCGGTCAGCGACGCCGGGGGCAGCGGCATCGCGGTGGCGTGCGATCACCGCGTCGACGAGGAGGTGCACGCCCTGTTCGCCCGGATCTCGGACGAGCAGTCAGGCCGACTCGACCTGCTGGTCAACAACGTGTGGGCCGCCCCCGCGGGATTCGGCGGGTTCAGCACACCGTTCTGGGAACGGCCCCTCGGCGACTGGGACTCGCTGATCGGCGTCGGACTGCGCGCCCATTACGTCGCGTCGGTGGAGGCAGCCCGGTTGATGGTGCCCCGGCGGTCCGGGTTGATCGCGAACATCTCGTCGTTCGGGACCCGGGGACATCTGCACTCGGTGCTCTACGGCATGTCCAAGGCCGGGTTGGACAAGATGGCCAGCGACATGGCGGCGGAGCTGGCTCCGCACGACGTCCGCGCGGTCTCGCTGTGGCCGGGCATCGTGCGCACGGAGATGATCGTCGCCAGCGGGATGGAGACCATCGCCGGCTTTCCCGTGGCGGACGCCGAGTCTCCCGAGTTCGTCGGCGAGGTGATCAGCGCCCTCACCGCGGACCCCACCCTGCCCGACCGCAGCGGCCACACGTTCGTGACGGCGGAGCTGGCCGTCGAGTACGGCATCACCGACACGCAGGGCCGCACCCCGCCGTCGCACCGGGGACCGTTCGGCGGCGGTCCCCTGTTCTGAGCCGTGGCCGTCAGGTCACGTCGCGACAGCGGACGAGCCAGATCGTGCCTGCCGCGAACGCGGCGACGTAGCCGGCCAGGACGAGCACCGACGTGCCGCCGTCGAGGATGTTCAGGACTCCCGGGGTGGTGTCGCCGCCGAAGTCGCGCGGCGAGCCGGCCAGCGAGCCCGCGGCGGTGCCGGGGAGGAAGTCCGTCACCACCGACACGGGGTCGAGGACGGCAGCGACTCCGCGGAGCAGGTTCTCGACCACCAGCACCCACACGAGGCCGAGACCGACGGACAACGCGGGCCCCCGCGCGAGGGCGCCGACGAGGACACCCGCCGCGGTCCACATGGCGAGGATGAGCATCCCGGAGGCGAGGGCCTTCAGCATCGCCGAGGCGGCAGGCAGATTCGCCGGCTCCGATTCGACCGTGGCGACGACGGTGGCCACCCCGACGTCGACGGCCGCCACGGTGAGGACGAGTCCGATCACCACGGTCAGCAGCGCGAGGAGTGTTCCGGCGAGTGCGGCCGATCGCGAAGGGCCCTGGGTGAACACGGTCTTCCATGTCCCCCACCCGTAGCCGCTGCCGATGGTGAGCGCGCCGAGGATGAGCATCAGCGCACCCCCGAACATGGCCATGCCCTGGGTGAACACCTGGGGCACCGCCGAGGGCAGCATCTGCGCGAGCAGCACGTCCGGGGGCGCCGACGACGCCATGTCGGTGGTGCCGCCGGTCGCATAGGTGATGTAGTTGAACAGATAGACGAAGACCAGGTTCAGCACGATCCACGCGGCGAGCAGCACCCACATCGACGGCCACTTCCGCAGTCGGAGAAGCTCGGCTCGCGTACTGGCGATCACTGCATTCATGACATTCTCCTCGGTTCGTTGCTCGCCGTGCGGTCGCCGTGACTGCTGTCGGACGTCATCGCGAAGAAGACGTCCTCGAGCGACCGCTCCCGCCGCGACAACTCGTGCAGGTCGATTCCCGCGTCGACGAGAACACGGGCCACCTTCGGGGCCAGTTCCGGCGACACGGCGACGGCGAGCGCGTCACCCACCGTGTCGACGACGTCGCGCCCCAGCAGTTCCGCGAGGACCGCCGCGGCCCGTTCCCGCGGATCGGCGCGCACCAGCAGGCTGGTGCCGCCGCGCAGTTCGGCGACGGTGGACTGCGCGACCAGCTCCCCGCGTGAGATCACGCCGACGCGATCGCAGATCTCCTGCACCTCGCTGAGCATGTGGCTGGACAGCATCACGGAATGCCCGGAATCGGCGAGTTCGACTATCAGTTCCCGCATCTCGGCCATCCCCGCCGGGTCGAGACCGTTGGTGGGTTCGTCGAGGATCAGCAGGTCGGGGTCGCCGAGGAGTGCGGCCGCGACACCGAGGCGCTGCTTCATCCCGAGCGAGTAGGTGCGGAACCGGTCGTGCCCGCGATCGCGCAGACCCACCCGGTGCAGCGCGGATTCCACCGCGTCGTCCGGCAGCCGGCGGTATCTGCTCAGTACCCGCAGGTTGTCGCGCCCGGACAGGTAGGGGAAGAATCCGGGGCCTTCGATCAGCACACCGGTGCGCGCCGCCACCCCGCCGTCACCGGGTGCGCGCCCGAAGAGGGTCGCGGTCCCGGAGGTCGGCCGGACGAGGCCCGTGAGCATGCGCAGTGTGGTGGTCTTGCCTGCGCCGTTCGGTCCGAGGAACCCGTACACCTCGCCCGCCCGCACGGTCAGGCTGACGGCAGCGACCGCCGTGTGTTCGCCGTAGCGTTTGGTCAACCTGTCGGTGACCACGATGTCGGAAGTCATGGTTCCAGCCTCGGCCCCGCGGACGGCGCGCACATCCGCCTGCGCGCGTCTTCTCGCGTACGTGCCGCGGACGATGACAGCGTCGACGGATCGGGTCTACGTTCGGGTGGTGCACACCGACCGGAGGGACACGTCGATCACCCCGCGGGACGTCCTGATCGTCCTGGGCGTCGCAATCGTGCAGGTCGTCGGCAGTGTCGGCGCCAACCACAACCAGTCGTGGGCGACGCCGCTGGACGCGGCGGGCTTCGTGTTGCTGGTGTGCGGTCCGCTCGCGCTGCTCTTCCGGCGACGGTCGCCGGTCACGGTCCTGCTCGTCGTTCTCGCCGTCACGGTCCTGTACGTCGGAAGGAGTTACGGGTACGGCCCGGTGTTCCTGTCGCTCGTGGTCGCGTTTCTCGGCGCGGCGACGGCCGGGTCGCGCTGGCACACGTATCCGGCCCTCGCGGTCGGTTACGTGCTGATCGTCTTCGCCGTGCCCGCCGTCTCGGCCGCCGAGACTCCGTCGCTCCTCGCTCTCACCGGCATCGCGGCCTGGCTGCTGGTGCTCCTCGCCGCCGCCGAGATCATCCGTCAGCGACGCGGGACGCTCGACGCCCGCAGGCAACGCGCCGAGGCGGCGCACCGCAGCACCCTGGACGAGCAGCGCCGGCGGGCCAGCGAGGAGCGGCTCGCGATCGCCCGCGAGCTGCACGATGTTCTGGCACACAGCCTTTCGCTCATCAACGTGCAGGCCTCGGTCGCACTCGAGCTGTGGGACAGCAGACCCGAACAGTCACAGGAGGCGCTGGCCGCGATCAAGATCGCGAGCCGCGACGCGATCGGCGACGTCCACACACTGCTGACGTCACTGCGCGGCGGCGACGGCCCGCCCACCGCGCCGACCGCCGGGATCGTGGACCTGGACGGCGTGGTCGAGCGTGCCCGTGCCGCGGGTCTCGCGGTCACCACGGTCGTCGAGGGCACGCCGCGGCCGTTGCCTGCCGTGGTCGACGTCGCTGCGGCGCGCATCGTGCAGGAGTCGCTGACCAACGTGGCCCGCCACTCCGGCGGCTCGTCCGCCGACGTCACGGTGACGTACTCGCCCGAATCCGTCCGCGTCCGGATCGACGACGACGGCCGGGGCCCGGACGGCGCGCCGTCCGGTGGCGGCGGAAACGGCATCCCCGGCATGCGGGAACGCGCCCGCGCCCTCGGCGGTGAGCTGACCGCCGGGAGCGGACCTGGTGGCGGCTTCCGGGTGCAGGCGACACTCCCCCTCGCCCACGACACGGCGGGCCGGGCATGACGATTCGCGTCCTCGTCGCCGACGACCAGGCCCTCGTGCGGGCGGGTTTCGCCGCCCTGCTCGACGCCCAGCCGGACATCACCGTGGCCGGTCAGGCCGAGAACGGTGAGCAGGCGGTGAGCCTGACCCGGACTCTGGTTCCCGACGTCGTCCTCATGGACATCCGGATGCCGGTGCTCGACGGACTGGAAGCGACCCGGCGGATCGCCGCCGATCCCGCGCTGTCCGGTGTGCGGGTGGTGGTGCTCACCACGTTCGAACTCGACGAGTACGTCTTCGAGGCCATGCGCGCGGGGGCGACGGGTTTCCTGGTCAAGCACACCGAACCCGCCGAACTGGTGCGGGCGGTCCGTGTGGTGGCCGACGGGGATGCGCTGCTGTCGCCGTCCGTGACGCGGAAACTGGTCGCGGAGTTCGCGACCCATGCCAAACAGCCACCCCACTCCAGCCGCCTCGACGGCCTCACCGATCGTGAACGCGAGGTGATGATCCTGATCGCCGAGGGTCTCACCAACGCCGAGATCGGCTCGCGGCTGTTCCTGAGCCCGGCCACCGCCCGCACGCACGTCAGCCGGATCCTGCTGAAACTCGGCGCCCGGGACCGCACACAACTGGTGGTCCTGGCGTACGAGTGGGGCCTGGTCCGGCCGGGCTGGCAGGACTGACGACGACCGGTCCTGCCCGCTCAGGTCGACGCCAGGACCGCCTTCGACCGTCCCGGCATCAGGGCGGCGGCGGCGACCGCGACCGCCACGGATCCGGCTCCCACGTACAGAGCCGGCGCGAGGGCGTCGATGTACCCGGTCGGCGTGAGGCTGCCGCCCGCACCGAGGAACACCGCGGTCAGCAGCGCGATCCCCAGCGCGACTCCGATCTCCCGGAGCGTCGCGTTGGTCGAACTGGCCGTGCCGTGGTCGGCCTCGGGCATGTCGGCGAGGACGGCCGTCGCGTTGGGGGCGAACGTCAGACCCATTCCCGCACCGGCCATCACGAACGCCGGAACCATGCTGCCGTAGGTGGCGCCGGGGACGATGAGCGACGCCATCCAGAGCAGTGACAGTCCCTGCAGCACCAGTCCGGTGACGAGGAGGGTCCGGACGCCCAGCCGAGGCGCGAGCAACCCCGCGATCGGCGCCACCACCATCGGTGCCGCCGTCCACGGCAGCGTTCTCAGGCCGGCCTCGAACGGGGAATATCCCATGACGATCTGGAGGTACTGCGACAGGAGGAAGACGGCACCCATCATTCCCAGCGTGAACGTCAGCCCGATCACGTTGGCCAAGAAGAACTGACGGGACCGGAACAACCGCAGCGGCATCACGGGAAACGGTGTGCGCAACTCGCGCACCACGAACGCCGCGAGTAGCACCCCCGCTGCGACGAGGGCACCGAGAACCGTGGCACTGGTCCAGCCGTCGTCGTTGCCGTGCACGATGCCCCAGACTCCGAGGAACACCGCGGCCCCGGCCAATACGACGCCGAGCGGATCCAGCGGTTGCCGCTTCCCCTTCGACTCGCCGAGCGCGTAGAGCGCCAACGGGATCGCGACCGCGGCGACGGGAACGTTGATCCAGAACACGGCCTGCCACGACACCCCGTCGACGACGGCGCCGCCGATCACCGGGCCGAGAGCGATTCCGAGCCCCGAGACGCCGCCCCAGATCCCGATGGCGAGGGCCCGCGCCGCGAGCGGCACGGCCCCGGCGAACAGGGTGAGCGAGAGCGGCATGATCGCGGCCGCGCCGACGCCCTGGACGGCCCGCGCCGCGATCAGCATCTCGGAGGTGGTCGACAGCGCCGAGGCGATCGACGCCAGCGCGAAGAGCACTATGCCCCAGAGGAATACACGCCGGCGCCCGAGCCGGTCGCCGAGCGCCGACAGCGTCAGCATCAAGGTCGCGAAGGCCAGCGTGTAGGCGTTCATGAACCACTGCAGCTGCCCCACCGACGCACTCAGGTCGCGTTGGATCACCGGCAGGGCGCTGGTCATCACGAGGTTGTCGAGCGTGGCCATGAACATCGGGATCGAGGCGGCGGTGATCGCCAGCCACACCGGCACCGTCCGGCCGCGGCGATGCCCCGGGGGCGGCGCCGCCGACTCGTGGTCGAGGCGTTCGGAGAGTGTCGTCATGACGGGACCTCACATCCGAGTCGGGGTTGAGGAAGCAGAAGTTGTAAGCATCAGATGATTACTTATTTCGGAGACTAGTAATCAACTGATAACATGTCAACATGGCCTCGCCCGTGAAACAGACCCGCATGAGCGCGACGGAACGGCGTGAACTCGTACTGGCGGCCGCCTCCCGCGCGTTCGCCAGGGACGGCTATCACGGCACCAGCACCGACGCCGTCGCACGCGAGGCGGGGGTGTCGCAGCCGTACGTGGTCCGCATGTTCGGTTCGAAATCGCGGCTGTTCGCCGACGTCTTCGACCGCGCGATGTCCCGGATCCTCGAGACCTTCGAGCCCTGGTTCGACGGTGTCGCCGCCGACCCCGAGAACGACGAATCGTGGCTCCCGATGGGCGTCGCGTACACCGAACTGCTCGAGGACCGCGACCTCCTGCTGGTGATGATGCACGGCTTCACGTCCGGCGCGAACCCGGAGATCGGCGCACTGGCGCGCGACTGGATGTCCCGGCTCTACACACAGATCCGTACGCGCACCGGCTGCAGCCCCGAACGGGCCCGCACCTTCATCGCCAACGGAATGCTGCTCAACACCCTGCTCGCCATGCAGGTGCCCGAACATGCCGGGCAGGATCCGGCGCTCGAGGAACTCGCCGTGTGCGCGTTCGGGAACACCCTGGACGCCGCGAGCTCCGAGAACTGATCCGTGATCGGCGATTTCCGCTCTTGATCTTGCTCATCGGACACACGGCGGGGCACGATGGAAGCGTGCGGAAGGGGTGTAGCCGTGGACCGAGCCGTTGAGTCTCGACTGAGCTATTCCGACAGGGAGGGTCACCACCACACCGTGGACCTCTCCCCCACTTCCGCGCGCGTCACGATCGGACGGTCGCCCGGCTCCGATCTACTCCTCACGGAGGACGACGAGGTCTCGCGCCTCCACGCCGTGCTCGAATGCGTCGGCTCGCACTGGACCATCCTCGACGACGGACTCTCGCGTAACGGCACGTTCGTCAACGGCGAGCGGCTCGCCGGCCGGCGCCGGCTCCGGCAGGGCGACAGCATCCGCATCGGCGGAACCAAGATCCGGTACCTCGAATTCGGCGGCGCCCTCGACGAGGCCACCCGGATGGGGACCGACATGCCCGACGTCCGGTCCCTGACCGACACCCAGCGAGCGGTCCTCACGGCGCTGTGCCGGCCGTACAAGCACGGCGCCGCGTTCGCGAATCCCGCGTCGAACCAGCAGATCGCGCAGGAGTTGTTCCTCAGCGTCGACGCGATCAAGACGCATCTGCGCGCATTGTTCGCGAAATTCGGCGTCGGCGATCTTCCGCAGAATCAGAAGCGGGTCAGCCTGGCCGAGCGGGCCATGCGCAGCGGCATCATCAACGAGCGCGATCTCTGATCAGCACGCGGCCATCAGCTCGCGGTCGTGCGCGGCCGTCTCACCGTGGGCGATCCGCTCGACGAGTCCGATGATGGCGAGCGCGACGTCGGCCGCACGCTCGAGGATCACCGAGTGACCCGCCCCGTCGACGCTCACGAGTTCCGAAGCGGGGAGCTTCGAGGCCATCGCGACCGAATGCTGGAGCGGGGTGAGCATGTCCACCGAGCCGCACAGGATCAGCGACGGGATGTGCGCGAGCGCGGCGAGGGAGTGCCGCTCGTCGAACCCGAGCAGGGATTCCAGGAAGCTCGACATGGTGACGACAGACGTGGTGTTGGCCATCGCCGCGACCAGTGCGGCCAGGCGGGGGTCGACGACCCGGTTGCGGGCGCCTGCCGCGCGAGCGATCGCCGTGCAGACGGTGCGGCCTACCCGCTTCGATCCGTGCACGACCCGCGGCGCGCGACGCACCGCGGTGCGGAACAGCGACACCGCGGGGCTGCGCAGGTGCCGGCCGAGGCCGGCCTCGGCGAGATCGCACGCCGCGGTGGAGATCAGGGCCATGCCCACGATCCGCGAACCGATGGTGTGCGGGTTCTGCCGGGTGTAGGACAGCGCGGTCATCCCGCCCATCGAGTGCCCGACGAGGACGACCGGGCCGTGCGGTGCGACGGCGTCGAGCACGGAACCGAGGTCGCGGCCGAGCTGATCGATCGTGTAGGTGGCGGCCGGCGCCTCCCCCGACTCACCGTGCCCCCGGTGATCGTAGAAGACCATGCGAACATCGTTGCGCCAGAAGCGGACCAGCTGTTCGCGCAGCGCCCACCAGGATTCGGTGCGCAGGCAGTGACCGTGGACGAACACCACCGTGGTGGCCGCGTCGGGCGAACCGAACTCGCGAACCGCGAGCGGGACCCCGTCGTCGGTCCTGACCGTGAGGCGACGACCTTCGTGCTCATGTGCAACCGGGGTGTTCGTCATGATGGCCTCCTCGGTTTCTTCGCTCGCGGCTGGTGAAGCGTTACGTCCTTGCTTGTCCCCTACTCTGCCGCGCACCGTCTGCACCAACCAGGACCCCCAGTGGTGGCCACCGCACCCGGAGGTGTCGCGCATTCCACCCCTGGGGTGGGTGGACACGGGCATGCCGGTCATCCCCCTCGGCGAGGAGGCATCCGCATGCAGTGCCGGCGCGGAAGGACCCCGGATTCGTCCCCTCGTGAGTTCCGATTCCGGGGTCCCCGCCGCGACGAAGCAACCGGTCCGGGTCGCCCGCGACTGGAGGGTGTTCTCTGCTGCCGTTTCAGGATGCGGTGTCCGGACGGGCACCACCAGGCACCCCGGGGTGGGGAACCCGTCACCCCCAGGGAAGGCCCGGACCGCCCTGGCCGCCGAAGTCGTGGCCGCCGACGCTCGTTCCACCGGGCCCGGCCTTGATTCCGTCGACGGCGATCGGCCCGACGTGCGGGCCGCCGATGTCGACGTTGCCGCCCTGTGCGTTCGGTCCGGGAGCAAGGGTGCTCACGGAGGGATCGTCGGACGGGGCGTCCGGCGCCGCCGACGCGATGCCTGAGCCCGCCGCGAGGACGAAGAACGCGGCCGCGACGGTGGCACCCGTGCGTGTGAGGACAGTGGAGAAGCCGAAGGACGTCGACATGGGAAGAACCTTTCGAAGTGCGTGACAGGGGGCGGGGTGGGCGGTACGGGCATGGCGCCGAGGGGCCGGCACCTGACGGTGTCGACCCCTCGGCGTTCAGTGAGATCGAGCGATCACGACTCGGTCAGAAGCAGAAGACGAACCCGCAGTTCTGGGTGTTGTCCGTGGTGGTCGTGTCACCGGCACCCGCGCCTCCGTTCGCGGAGCCGCCGTTCGCATCCCCGGCATTGCCTCCATTGGCATCCCCGGCGTTCCCGCCGTTTCCTCCGTTGCCACCGTTGCCGGCGTTCTGGGGACCGGTCGTGGTGCCCGGGCTGCCGATCACCGGACCGCCCAGCACGACGTTTCCACCGGAGCCGTTGCCGCCGTTGCCGCCGGCACCGCCCTGAGACGTGCCGCCGTTGCCACCCTGCGAGGTGCCGCCCGGTGCCGTGCCGCCGTTGCCACCCGGATCGGCGGAGGCGATTCCCGCTCCGGCCGTGAGGGCGAAGCCCGCGATCGCGAGAGCGGAGAGGGTGCGCTTGAAGGTGTGTGCCATGTGTGGATCTTTCTGTGGGGGTGGGGTTTTGCTTGCCACATAAGAATGCGCTGAGAGCGCCCACCCGGACAGATACCCCAGGGGGCGCAAGCGGCACCCCGAGGGATGACGCCGCCCCACCCCGTGGAGCCGGGACTACGGGCGCATTTCGTACGCCCCGTCGTACCCTTCCACCTGCGCCCACACCCGCGAGAATCGTTCCGCGTCCACGACGGGCCGGCGGATCGCGCCGAGCGCCCACTGCTGCTGAGCCTCCGTGGCGGACGATTTACCGTGCAGCGCAACGGCATAACGAGAGAAGTCGCGAATCTGGAAGTCGAAGATCTGGTCGATCAGGTCGCGGTCGATGCCGGCGATGCCGGCCTGCTCGAGAATCAGGTGCCCGTACACCACGAGCGAGAACAGGTGCCCGAGGTCGAGCAGGAAGTCGAGGTCCTTCTGCTGGTCGGCGTCGGGCGGGGCGGTGGTGAGCAGTTCCCGCAACGCCGTCGCCTGCTCGTGGAACCGGGCCACGTTCGGGACGTCCGAATGCGCCTCGTACACCGTCGTCCAGTCGTGGAACCGGATCTTGCCCGCACCACGGGTCGGTCCCTGCGCCCAGAAGAAGGCGTCGTCGGCGGCGTCGAGCCGGGTGCCGACCTCCGGGTACTCCGCCGGGTTGAGCAGGTAGTTCGGCATGAACTTCAGGATGAGGCCGACGTTGACGTGCACGGTGCCCTCGAGCTTCGGCAGGGTGCCGATCAGCTGGGCGGCCTCCCGGAAGTAGGTGTTCTTCTCGTAGCCCTTCGCCGCGATCACGTCGTGCAGGAGCGCGATCACCTTCTCCCCCTCGGAGGTGACCTTCGCCTTCGTCATCGGGTTGAACAGCAGGTACCGGCGGTCGTCGAGACCGGCGCTGCGGAAGTAGTCGACGGAGCGGGCGCTGAACAGCTTCATCGCGACCAGCCTGCTGTAGGCGTCGACGAAGTTTCCGCGCACATGCGGGAAATCGGTGACGGGGTTTCCGTACAGAATCCTGTTGCGCGCGTGGGTGATCGACTCGTAGAACGCATGCTCGGAGATACCGATAGAACCCGTGCACAGGTTGAACTTGCCGACGTTGACCGTGTTCAGCGCGGCCTCGAACGCGGCGACCCCGGTGTGCAGGATGTCCTCTTCCCGGACCGGGTAGTCCTCGAGCCGGAACGTGCTGACGTACATCTGGCCGTGCACCACGTTGCCCTGCAGGTGGTACGCCGGGTGGCGGCTGTCCGCGACGAAGAAGACGTAGCCGTCGCTGCCCTCGACATCGGTGCGCCTGCCGAACACCGACACCATGCCCGCGACGTTGCCGTTGCCGATGTAGTACTTGTCGCCGCTCGCGGTGAACGCGAGATCCGGGTCACCCTCGGCAGGGGTCAGCAGCATGTCCGTCGAGTAGACGTCCGCACCGTGCTCGCGCTCCGACAGACCGAACGCCAGCACCCCACCGTCGTCGAGGAGCCTCGCGGCGCGATCCTTCGCAGCCCGGTTCCCGCTCATCCAGATGGGGCCGAGACCCAGAACCGTCACCTGCCACGCGTACCAGTACGCCAGCCCGTAGAACCCGAAGATCTCACTGAGCGCGGCGTTGCGTGCGGCATCCCAGCGTTTGCCCGGATCGCCGCCCGCCGACTCGGCAGGCGTGAGGAACGTGGCGAACAGCTTCTCCCGTTTCACGAACTCCAGGAAGTCCTCGGGCCAGACCGCCTCGAGATCGTCCTCGATGAGCCGTTTCTTACCCCGCGACTCGAACCACTCGATCAGCGCCCGCAGCAGTCTGCGCGTCTCCGGATCGAAATGCTCGGGATCGTAGGAGTTCGGATCGAACAGCAGGGAGTTCGTCACAGCAGGCCTTTCGTCCGGACGTGTCAGGCCAAGCTAACAGTCCGGGCGAAAGGCGTGGGGCGGTTTGATCAGCCCCTGACGGTCTTGACGATCTCGCTCAGCGCGGACTCCGCGGCCACCTCGCGGCTCTCGCCGGTGAAGCGGTCCCGCACCTCCACCTTGCCCTCGCCCCAGCCGCGGCCGACGACCACGACCAGCGGGACACCGAGCAGTTCGGAGTCCTTGAACTTCACGCCCGGCGACGCCTTGCGGTCGTCGAGGATGACCTCGAGACCGGCCTTGTCGAGGTCGGCGGCGAGCCCCTCGGCGCCTTCCCGGGCGGTGTCGTCCTTGTTGGCGATCACCACGTGCACGTCGGCGGGCGACACCTCGGCCGGCCAGCGCAGGCCCTTCTCGTCGTGGTGCTGTTCCGCGATCACCGCGACGAGACGGGAGACGCCGACGCCGTAGGACCCCATCGTGGGCCGGACGGGCTTGCCGTTCTCGCCGAGCACGTCCACGGAGAACACGTCGGTGTACTTGCGACCCAGCTGGAAGACGTGACCGATCTCGATGCCCCGCGCCGCGACGAGTTCACCGGCGCCGTCGGGTGACGGGTCGCCGCCGCGGACCTCGGCGGCCTCGATGGTGCCGTCCGGGACGAAGTCGCGGCCCGCGACGAGCCCGACCACGTGCTTGCCCTTCTCGTCGGCTCCGGTGATCCAGCTGGTGCCGTCGACGATGCGCGGATCGACGAGGTACCGGACGCCGTTGGCCTGCAGCGCCTTCGGTCCGACGTACCCCTTGACCAGGAACGGGTTGGCCTCGAAGTCCGCTTCGGTGAGCAGTTCGAACTCGGCGGGCTCGAGCGAGGCGCCGAGACGCTTGTCGTCGACCTCGCGGTCGCCGGGGACACCGATGGCGAGCAGTTCCCACTTCCCGCCGGGCTGCCGGACCTTGACGAGGAGGTTCTTCAGCGTGTCCGCGGCGGTGACGGTCCGGCCCAGGTCGGCGTCGTTGGCCCACGCGACGAGCGTCGCGATCGTCGGGGTGTCCGGCGTGTCGTACACCTTCGCGGCGGGCAGTCCGTCGAACGGAATGGGCTCGGGAGCGAGCGTCTTCACAGCCTCCACGTTGGCGGCGTAGCCGGACTCGAGGCAGCGGACGTACGTGTCCTCACCGATCTCGCTCTCCGCGAGGAACTCCTCCGACGCGCTGCCGCCCATCGCACCGGACGTCGCCGACACGATCACGTACTTGACGCCGAGCCGGGCGAAGATCCGCTCGTAGGCGTCGCGGTGCGCCTGGTACGACTCGGTGAGGCCGTCGTCGGTGAGGTCGAAGGAGTACGAATCCTTCATGACGAACTCGCGGCCGCGGAGGATGCCGGCCCGCGGACGCTCCTCGTCGCGGTACTTGGTCTGCACCTGGTACAGGGTGACCGGGAAATCCTTGTACGAGTTGTATTCGCCCTTGACGGTGAGCGCGAACAGTTCCTCGTGGGTGGGCCCGAGCAGGTAGTCGCCGCCCTTGCGGTCCTTCAGGCGGAACAGTCCGTCGCCGTACTCGGTCCAGCGGTTGGACGCCTCGTACGGTTCCCGCGGGAGGAGTGCGGGCAGGGAGATCTCCTGCGCACCGATGCCGTTCATCTCTTCCCGCACCACCCGCTCGACCTCGCGCAGCACGCGCAGACCCAGCGGCAGCCACGAGTAGACGCCGGGCGCGATTCGACGCACGTAACCGGCGCGGACCAGCAGCTTGTGGCTGGGGACCTCGGCGTCGGCGGGGTCGTCGCGCAGCGTGCGGAGGAACAGGTGGGACAGGCGGGTAATCACGGGATACCAGAATAGTCGGCTGGGACGAGGCCGGGCGCGTCGGTAGGGTTTCGTGCGTGCTGGTGCTACTTCCTCCCTCCGAAACCAAGTCCGACGGCGGCGCCGACGCGCCCCTCGACCTGGCCGAGCTGTCCATGCCGCAGCTCACCGAAACCCGTGAAATGCTGGTCCAGTCGCTGGTCACACTGGCCGCGGACGGGGAGGCGTCGCAGCTCGCGCTCGGCCTGGGCCCCACGCAGGCCGACGAGATCGAGCGCAACGCCAAATTGTGGGTCTCCCCCACCCGGCCCGCACTCGAGCGCTACACGGGTGTGCTGTTCGACGCGCTCGACGCGAAGTCGTTCACCAGGGCGCAGAAATCCAAGGCGCTGTCCCGGCTCGCGATGGGGTCCGCACTGTTCGGTGCGGTGCGCGCCGGCGACCTGATCCCCGCCTACCGGCTGTCGGGCGGGTCGAAGCTTCCCGGGCTGAGCACCCTCCGGGCGTTGTGGAAGCCGGAACTGTCCCGGGCGATCACCGCCGAGGCGGACGGTCTCGTCGTCGACCTGCGGTCGGGGACGTACCAGCAGCTCGGACCGATCCCCGAGGCGGTGATCGCCACCGTCCTCACCGAGAAGCCGGACGGCACCCGCAGCGTCGTCAGCCATTTCAACAAACACCACAAGGGTCTGCTGGCCCGGGCGCTCACCGTGTCCCGCGCCGAACCCCAGGACGTTCGCGGGGTGGCGCGGGTGGCGGCGAAGGCCGGACTGCGCGTCGAGGTGGCGTCGGACCGCGAGCTGATCATCCTCACCGACTGACCGCCACCCGTGAGTACTTCTCAACCGCGGGCGGTTAAGAAGTACTCACGGGTGCGTCAGCGCTCGTCGGGCTTGACGGCGAGGACCGGTTTGCGGCAGGACAGCAGCAGCCGCTGGGCGGTGCTTCCCATCAGCAGCTTCCCGACGGGGGTGCGGTCGCGGATGCCGATCACGAGCAGTTCCGCGTTCGGCGCCGTCATCGCCTCGAGGATCACGTCGACGGTGTCGTCCCCGACGATCTGCCGGACCTCGTGGTCGATCCCGCTCGCCGCCAGTTTGCCTTCGAGTTCCTGCAGGTGCGCGTTGTCGGCGAACGACTGATCGGCGAGGGAGTCGCCCTTCGACGAGTTGATCACGAGCAGCGACGTTCCGCGCAGCTGCGCCTCGGCGACGCCGTGTTCGAGGGCCGCCCCTCCGAACTGGTCGGGGGTGTATCCGACGACGATCATGCGTGTGCCTTCTCTCTGGTGTCGGTGGCGTCGCCGCCGGCCGGTCCGTCGGGGAAATCGGGTGCCGCGACGGGGTAGTGCGCGCGGACGACCTTGGCGACGAGCGGTGCGATGAGGAGCACGGCGATCACGATGTAGACGATGATCGCGACGGGCTCGGTGAACAGGCTGCCCCAGTCGCCGCCGCCGAGTTGCAGGCTCTGCCGCAGTTGCCGTTCGATGCGCGGCCCGAGGATGACGCCGATGATCAACGGCAGCACCGGCAACCCGAACCTTCGCATCATCAGACCCAGCAACCCGAACGTCAGCAGCAGCGCCAGGTCGAGCCATTGCAGGTTGACGGCGAACGCGCCCAGGGCGGCGAAGAACAAAATGCCCGCGTACAGGTAGGGGCGCGGGGTGCGAAGCAGCTTCGCCCACAGCGGCGCGAGCGGAAGGTTGAGCACCAGCAGCAGGAAGTTACCGATGAACAGGCTGGCGATCAGCGTCCAGATCAGCAGCGGTTCCTTCTCGAACAGGGTCGGTCCGGGCTGGATGCCGTACGACACGAAGGCCGTCAGCATGACCGCGGCCGTGGCGTTGGTCGGCAGACCCAGCGACAGCATCGGCACGAGCGTGCCCGCCGCCGACGCGTTGTTGGCGGCCTCCGGGCCTGCGACACCTTCGATGGCGCCCTTGCCGAATTCGTCCTTGTGCTTCGACAGCTTCTTCTCGGTGATGTAGGAGAGGAACGTGGGGAGTTCCGCGCCGCCCGCGGGCAGCGCACCGAACGGGAACCCGTACGCGGTGCCCCGCAGCCACGGCTTCCAGGAACGCTTCCAGTCGCTCTTGCCCATCCAGGGCCTGCCGACGGGGATGACCTCGGCGGGTGTGCGGCGGAGGTGCGCGGCGACCCAGAGTGCCTCCCCCAGCGCGAACACGGCGACCGCGACGACGACGATGTCGATCCCGTCCGACAGCTGCGGGATGCCGAACGTGGCACGCGGCTGGCCGGTGAGGAAGTCGATGCCGACCAGCCCGATCGCGAGGCCGAGTAGCAGGGAGATGCACCCACGGAGTTTGGAAGTTCCGAGGACCGCCGTGACGGCGACGAGGGCGAGCAGCATGATCGCGAGGTACGACGGCGCACCGAGGGTGACCGCGAAACTCGAGACGGCAGGCGCGAAGAGCACCAGGAGCATCGTGCCGATGGACCCGGCGACGAAGGAACCGATCGCGGCGGTCGCCAGGGCCTGCGCGGCCCTGCCCGCTCTCGCCATCTTGTTGCCTTCGATCGCGGTGATCACCGAGGACGACTCACCCGGCGTGTTCAGCAGGATCGACGTCGTCGACCCGCCGTACATTCCGCCGTAGTAGATGCCGGCGAACATGATGAACGCGGCGCTCGGGCTGACGTTGTAGGTGACGGGCAGCAGCAGGGCGACGGTCATGGCCGGTCCGATGCCCGGGAGCACACCGACGGCCGTGCCGAGCAGGACGCCGATGCAGGCGTAGAGCAGGTTCATGGGGGTGGCCGCCTGCTCGAACCCCTGCAGCAGCCAGTTCAGATTGTCCATGTCAGAGAATTCCGTCCAGAATGCCTGCGGGCAGCGGTATTCCGAGCCCGACGTAGAACGCGTAGAAGCTTCCGAATCCGAGCACGGCCCCGATCGCGATGTTGCGCACCCAGTGCCTGCTGCCCAGAATGGTTGCGGCCCCGGCGAACAGGACGGTGCCGATGATCGCCCATCCCAGGAAGTCGACGAGCGCGATGGTCAGCACGAACAATCCGACGAGCAGACCGACCGTCTTCCAGTCGCCCGGAGAATTCGGGTCGACGTCCTCGCCGCTGTCGGCGTCCCCGGTGGAGCCGCGCAGGATCGCGACGGCGAACACCACGGACAGCACCAGCAGTCCCCCGCCGATGACGAGCGGGAACAGTCGCGGGCCCACCGGGTCCACCTTCGCGAAGCCCTCGCTGAGCGACAGCGCGTCGACGACGAGGAACACCCCGATCACGGCCATCACCGCGCACACGACGAACTGCGCGTAGTCCCTCCGCTTCGGCTTCGGCGTCGTGTCCGCGGAGACGGCCGCGGGATCTGCGGGCGCGGTCATGTCAGCCCCAATTCGGCCAGCGTGGACGAGACCCGCTCGTCCTGGTCCCGGAGGAACTGCTCGAACTCCGGTCCAATCATGAAGGCGTCACTCCAACCGTTCTTCACCAGGGCCTCCTTCCATTCCGGTGTGTCGTGCAACTTCTGAAGCGCCTCGACCATGTCGGCCTTGGCACCCTCGGACAGCCCGGGAGGCGCCAGGACGCCCCGCCAGTTGGTGAAGGTCAGATCCACTCCGGCTTCGGTGAGCGTCGGCGCGTCGACACCGTCGACCCGCTCGTTTCCCGACACCGCGAGGACCCGCACCTGGCCGGCCTCGATCTGGTCGACGTACTCGCCGAGCCCCGACGTGCCCGCGGTGATCTTCTTGCCGAGCAGGGCCGTCAGCAGGTCGCCGCCGCCGTCGTAGGACACGTAGTTCACCGCGTTGGGGTCCACGCCCACCGCGCGTGCCGTCTCCATCGGGAACAGGTGGTCGGGGCCGCCGGGCGAGGATCCGCCGCCGATGGTGATCGACGCCGGGTCGGCGCGCCACGCGGCCACGAAATCGTCGATGTTCTGAAACGGCGAATCCGCGGGCACGAGAATGCCCTCCTGCTCCTCGACCACCTTGGCCAGCGCGGTGGCATCGGAGACCCGTGCGGTGGATCCGTTGGTGTAGCCGGCGCCGACGACGCCGAGGCCCATCATCATCATGAGGTCGTCGTTGCCGGCCTCGTTCATCAGCCGGGCCATCGCCACCGTTCCACCTGCGCCGATCACGTTGAAGACCTCGACGCGGCCGGTGATGTCCTCGTCTTCCATGATCTTCACCGCGGTCCGCGCCGTGAGGTCGTAGCCGCCGCCCGGACTGTTCGGAACCATCATCCGCACCCTGTGCAGGCCCTCGTCCTCGCCGCGGGTGACCCCGCAGCCGGCCACGAGGAGGCCCACGAGCGCGAGCAGGAGCAGCGCGCGTACCCTGCTCCCGCTACCTGTTCTCGACATCGTTCCCCATTTCGCCATGAATGTGATCTTCCGCAATACTGAACCTCGGGCGTGATGCACGTCACCTATGCGAACGAAACGGAACTTAAGTTCATTGTGGTCACCACTTCATCCCCGCGTTCGTAGCCTCGCGGGCCAGGTCCTGCTTCTCCAGCTCGTCGTCGTCGCCGTCGTGCTGCTCGCGGTGGCCGCGGTGTCGGTCCACCAGTCGACCGTGGAGTTCCGCGACCTCCAGGGACAGCGCATGATCGCGGTGGCCGAGAACGTGGCGTCGACGCCGGTGGTGCGCGACCAGCTGTCGGACCGCTCGGTCGAGCGGGTGCTGGCACCGGAGGTCGATCGCGCCGTCAACCTGTCCGGCGCCACGCTCGCGGAGATCGTCGCACCGAACGGGGCGGTCTCCGTGTCGTCGGATCCGACCCGGCTCGGGGTTCCCGCGGAACTCGGGGCCAGCGACGTGATGACCGGACGCGCCTGGTCGGGCGACGTGGACGTCGACGGGCGCCGCGCCATCGTCGGGCACGTCCCGATCCTGTCCGCCACCGGGGACGTCCTCGCGGTCGTCTCCGTCAGCGACGACTACCCGTCCATCTGGGACCTGCTCAGCAGCGCGGGGGCGCGCCTGCTCCTGTACCTCGGGATCGGTGCCGGTCTGGGGCTTCTCGGCTCGTGGCTGCTGTCCCGCCGGATCAAGACCCACACCCGCGGACTCGAAATCGCCGAGATCGCAAGCCTTGCCGACCATCGCGAGGCCCTGCTGCACAGCATCCGCGAGGGGGTGGTCGCGGTGAACCCCGACGGCGTGATCACCGTGCTCAACGACAGCGCCCAGGAACTGCTCGACCTCACCGGCGACTCCGTCGGCAGGCACGTCGACGACGTCACGCTCGACCCCGCCGTCCGGCAGTACCTCCTCACCGGGGAGGACGGCCGCGACGTGGTGCTGTCGACGTCGTCGCGAATGCTCGCGCTGAGCCGTCGCGCCGCCACCAGCCAGGGCCACAAGATCGGCACCGTCACCACGATGCGCGACAGCACCGAACTGGCGTCGATGCAGAGCCAGCTGTCTTCGCACAAGAGTGTCACCGACACCCTGCGGGCGCAGACGCACGAGTTCGCCAACCAGCTGCACACGATCTCGGGGCTGACGCAGCTCGGCGACTACGACGCGGTCACCGAGTTCGTCGGCACCCTCACCCGCCGCCGGGCGGAGATCAGTGACGCTGTCACGCAACGTATCTCGGATCCTGCCGTGGCCGCGCTGCTGATCGCGAAGACGTCGCTCGCCGCCGAGACCGGGGTGTCGCTGACGCTGGAACCGGACTCACACCTGCACGCCCTCGGCCCCGAACTCGCCACCGACGTGATCACCGTGCTCGGCAACCTCATCGACAACGCCGTCGACGTGTCCGAGGGCGGCCGGGACGCACGGATCTCGATCCGGATCACCGACGACGACGGCATTCTCATCGAGGTCGCCGATTCCGGTCCCGGAGTTCCCGAGACGATGCGGGAGGAGATCTTCTCCCGCGGGGTCACCTCGAAGCCCGGCACGCCCGGTGGCCGCGGAATCGGGCTCGCCCTGGTCCGTCTCGTCAGCTCCCAGCACGGCGGGACCGCGGCCGTCTCGGACGCACCCGGCACCGGTGGTGCCTTGTTCACCGTCCACGTGCCGCGTAGCTAGACTCTCCGATCATGACGGGACGGCGTGGCGATGTATGAGGTCCTGGTCGTCGACGACGACTTCATGGTCGCGGAGATCCACCGCCGATTCGTCGACAAGACACCGGGGTTCACCACCGTCGGGGTGGCGCGGACCGCCGCGGAGGCCCTCGAATCGGTGCGCACCGGCAACCCCGACCTCGTGCTCCTGGACGTGTACCTGCCGGACATGTCCGGCCTCGACGTCCTGCAGCGACTGCGCGCCGAGGGCAACGCCGTGGGCGTCATCATGATCACCGCCGCCCGGGAGATCGACACCGTCAGCCGCGCCCTGCACGGCGGCGCCTCCGACTATCTGGTCAAGCCGTTCGACTACACGCAGCTGCAGGAGAAGCTCGAGAACTTCCGGCGCCGCGCCCGCGCCCTCGAATCACAGTCCGGCGCAGACCAATCCCTGATCGACTCCCTGTTCGGGGGCAAGGGCAAGAATCCGGAACCGAGCCGGCTCCCGAAGGGGCTCAGCGCCGAAACCGGCCGCCTCGTGCTCGACATCCTGCGGTCGAAGGGCGAACTGTCGTCGACCGAATGCGCCGAACTCGCCGGACTCTCCCGGGTCAGTGTGCGCCGCTACCTCGAGCACTACCTGTCCGAGGGGCTGCTGGAGGTCCGGCTGGAGTACGGGGGTGCGGGCAGGCCCGTGCGCCGGTACCGGCCGGCACCCCGCTGATCCGCGTCAGGATCGGGTGCAGATGCCGGGCAGCGCGAACGGTGTCGAGTCCCCGGCGCCGCGGCTCTCCGCGCGCTGCAGAAGGTTGAAGGTGGCGGCGCCGAAGGCAGGTGAGTAGGACACCGAGTCGGTGCACCCGCCGTGGTCGAGGCCCCCGACGAGGGCGACGACCCGCGGACCCGCCACCCACGGGCCACCACTCGTTCCGTCGCTGAGACCGTCGCAGACCACCGTCGGATAGCTGTCCGTCGACGTGGTCGCGGCCGTGCACGACACCGGACTGTCACCCAGCGCCGGGTAGCCGGTGACCGCCACGGTGGTCTCGGCTGCCGGGGCGGGCGCCAGTTCGAAGCCGCCACCGACCACCGCTTCGACGGGGGCGGGCACGGTGGTTCCACTCGGCGCCACCCGGAGGACGGCGTAGTCGTGCTGGGGGTCCTGCGACTCCCGCCAGCGGTGGCCGGAACCCCGGCCACCCAGGCAGCCAGCAGCAGGCCTGCTGCGACTGCCCCCATGCCGGACGTGCGGGTGGGTGTGAGCACAGGACCATCATGCTCCGCCCGGCCTGCGCGGGCGGGCCGATTTCTGCGACCCGCCGTGCCGGTCAGCCGCGTTGCGGAAGCTGCTGCAGCGCCCACTGGTTGCCGTCGGGATCGGCGAAGTACACGAAACGCCCCCATGCCAGATCCTGCACCTCGCTGACGGGCACACCGCGGGAGGACAGTTCCGCGTGGGCGGCATCGGCGTCGTCGATGACGATCTGCAACCCGTGCACCGAGCCGGGCGGGGTGTCGACCAGGCCCTCGCCGACGGCGATCGAGCAGGCCGATCCGGGCGGGGTGAGCTGGACGAACCGCACATTCTCGTCCACGCGGTGATCGTGGTCGACGACGAAGCCGACCTGGTCGGCGTAGAACGCCTTGGCCCGGTCCACGTCGGACACCGGCAGAATGATCAGCTCGATTTTGTAGTCCATGACCGGATGCTAGCGACGGTCTCCGGTCACCGGGCCGAAACGCTCACGCCTGCTGCGCGGCCTTCTCGGCGGCCTGCGCCTGCGCGACCTGTTGCGGGGTGAAGCGGATGAACAGCGCGGCGAATCCGGCGATGAGGGCGCAGCCGGCGCTGCCGACGAGGGCGAAGGTGTACCCGTTGCCGAGTGCCTCGAGTTGCGCCGGATTCATGTCCGCGACCTTGCCGGAGATGCCGCCGAGCGACAGGGTGCGCGACGTGGCCATCGCCCCGATGACGGCGAGGGCGAGGGGGCCGCCGAGGGTCTGCGCCACCTGCGCGATGGCGGCGAGCGGCCCGATCTCGGTTTCCGACACCCCGGCGATGGCGCACAGCGGGAGCGGGACCACGGCGAGTCCGACGCCGAACCCGATGCCGACGACCGGTACGAACAGGTTGGCCAGATAGGTGGCGGAACTGTCGAGGGTCGACCCGTAGAGCAGCCCGACCACCATGATCGTGGCGCCGGCGACCACCAGCCACCGCGGCTGGATCCGCACGGCGAGCTTGGACGCCACCGCGGCCGCGCTCCCGAGGCCGAACGCGAACGGGATGAACGCGAGGCCCGCCTCGAGGGGGCTGTAGCCGAGGATGTCCTGGACGAACAACGCGACGAACGCGGCGACCGTGAACATGACGGCACCGGCGAAGAAGATCGCGACGAGCGTCGCCACCCGGTTCTTGTCGTGGAACAGCGAGAACGGCAGCAGCGGGTTGTCGGCGGTCCGTTCGACGTACAGGAACGCGCCGAACAGCAGCAGCCCGGCGATGAGCGCGCCGATTACGTACGGACTCCCCCAGCCGAGTTCCGGGCCCTCGGTGAGCGCGAACACCACACCAGTCGCCGCGACCGTCGCGAGGACCGCGCCGGGAACGTCGAGGGCCAGGCGTTCGCCCGCGGTCTCCTTCAACGCCACGAACGCGCACCCGACGATGACGACCCCGATGGGCACGTTGATGAGGAAGATCAGGCGCCACGACACCTCGGTGAGGGCGCCGCCGATGATCAGGCCTGCGATGGACCCGATGCCCGTCATGGCCGCGAAGATCGCGATGGCCTGGTTGCGTGCGGGTCCGGCCGCGAATGTGGTCGCGACCAGGGCCAGCGCCGTCGGCGAGGCCACCGCGGCGCCGACGCCCTGCAGGAACCGGGCCGCGATCAGCATGAACTCGCCCACCGCGAGACCGCACAGCAGCGAGGCGATCGTGAACAGGGCGACACCGCCGACGAACATCTTCTTCCGGCCGAACGCGTCACCGAGCCGTCCGCCCAGCAGCATGAGGCCACCGAATGCGAGCGCGTACGACGTAAGCACCCAGTTGCGTCCGCTGTCGCTCAGACCCAGGTCGGCCTGCAGCGGCGCGAGGGCCAGGTTCGCGACGGTGCCGTCGAGGACCACCATCATCTGCAGCCCGCTCAGCACGACGATCGCCAGCCCCATCACGCGGGTGGCGGCGGGCGGATTCACCGTGGTTCTCGCCGCAGACTGGTTCGACGCCGGCGCGCCTTCGGGTACTCGGGATTCAGACACGGGGGTTCACGTTACCCAGCGTCCACAGAAAACCCGGCCACGGGCCCGATGACCACGATGGCGGGGGGACGGATCTGCTCTTCCTTGACCCGCGCGGCGACGGTCTGGAGATCGGCCCGCACGGTGCGCTGCGTCCGCAGCGTGCCCTCCTGGATCACCGTGACCGGGGTGTCCACGGGACGCCCGCCGTCCATCAGGACGGTCGCGAACGCCTCGATGCGTTCGACGGCCATCAGCAACACGATCGTGCCCTTCAACCGGGCCAGCGCCGACCAGTCGACGAGGGAATCCGGGTGGTCGGGGGCGACGTGACCGCTGACGACGACGAACTCGTGGGTGACGCCCCGGTGGGTGACCGGGATGCCGGCGGCCGACGGCACCGAGATGGCGCTGGTGATGCCGGGGACGACCGTGACGGGCACACCTGCCGCGGCGCACGCCTCCAGTTCCTCGTAGCCGCGCCCGAACACGTACGGGTCGCCGCCCTTGAGCCGCACCACGAACTTGCCGGCCTTCGCGCCGTCGATGAGGGCGGCGTTGATCGCCTCCTGCGCCATCGCGCGGCCGTACGGAATCTTCGCGGCGTCGATGACCTCGACGTCCGAGCCCAGTTCGGCGAGCAGTTCCGGCGGGGCGAGGCGATCGGCGACCACCACGTCGGCGCGGGCGAGCAGTCGACGGCCGCGCACGGTGATGAGGTCGGGGTCGCCGGGACCTCCGCCGACCAGTGCGACGCCGGCCGCAGGCGACTCGGCGGTATCGGCGACCGCACCGGATTGCAGGCCCTCGACGAGGGCCGTGCGCACGGCCGCGGACCGGCGGTGGTCGCCGCCCGCCAGCACGCCGATGCTCATTCCGTCGTAGCTCGCGCTGGCCGGGGTGACGGCGGTGCCGTAGCGGGCGTTGTCGGCGCGGACGCAGAAGACACGGTTCCGTTCGGCCTCGGCGACGATCGCCGCGTTGGTGTCCGGCTCGTCCGTGCACGCGATGGCGTACCAGGCGTCGGCGAGGTCGCCGTCCCGGTACTCGCGAAGTTCCACTGTGATCTGTCCCGCAGTGGCCATTCCCTCGACGGCCGGCGTGACCGCGCGGCTGATCAGGTGGACCCGTGCACCCGATGCGATCAGGAGCCCGAGCCTGCGCTGTGCGACTGTTCCGCCACCGACCACGACCACACGACGATCGGCCAAATTGAGTCCGACCAGGTAGTTGGTCTCGTCTCCGGTGGCAGCAGTCACGCGCTCTCCCCGTTTCTCCTGAAAATCCTGCACGGCTCGTCTCGAACCTACGAAACTTTACGGGCTGCCGCGACGACGACGCCATTCGCGGACCACTTGGTCACCATCAGCGGCCCGCCGCCCGCGCCGAGCACGGCCGCCGCTTCCGCGACGCTCGGCGATCCCGTCGCCGACTGCACCCGGTCCGACGGGTTGGCGACCTCGACGGCGGCCAGGTCGGCCGCGGCGAATCCGCGGACGGGGACGCCCAACTCCGACGCGGCGTCCAGCAGGGCCGGTTCCGCAGCCTTGCGGTCGAGGGTGCACAGGCAGTCCAGAGCCCCGTCCGACACGTGGTTCGCGGCGGCCAGCACGTGCAGGACGGCGGCGACGATGTCGGCGCCGTCCGCCGCCGCGCGGAACCCGACGCCGACGCAGACGTCAGCCATGCGCGGCGAAGGTGCGGGCCGCGGCCACGAAACGGGCGATCGCCGCCGGGTGACCCGCAGGGTGGGTGTGCAGGTACGAGGCGTGCACACCGCCGCGCACGAAACCTTCCCGCGCAGGGTCACCGTCCCAGGGGCGCCACCCCCACGCGGGTGCGAAGCCGTCCGCGCCCGCCGCGGCGAGGGACGTGCGATGGAACTCGTGGCCGACCACCCGCTCACCCGCCGCGAACAGGGTGGAGTCCGTCACCGCCACCGCCTCGCGGTACCCCAGTGTCAGGCGAGACCCGAACGAGGCGTCGACCCCGACCACGGAGGCCATGTGATGACCGTCCAGGCTGCGCGCGAGGTAGAGCAGACCGGCGCATTCGGCGTGGATCGGTGCCCCCGCGGTGGCGAGTGCGCGGATCTGCGCCAGGAGCGCCGTGTTCCCGGCGAGCTCGACGGCGTGCTCCTCGGGGAAACCACCGGGCAGCACCACGCCGCTCGCGCCGGGCGGCAACGGGTCGTGCAGGGGGTCGAAACAGGTCACGTCCGCACCGGCCGCGTCCAGGAGTTCGCGGTGCTCGGCGTACCCGAACGTGAACGCCCGGCCGCCGGCGATCGCCACCGTGGGACGCGGGCCGGGCGGAATCGGTCCGACCTCCGCGGCGGGATCCCACACCGGGCCGCCGACCGCCGAGGACGCGAGTGCGCGGATGGCGGTGAGGTCGAGGTGGCGGGCGGCGAGGCGGGTCATCGCGGCCACGGCGTTCACGGCGTCGGCGCCGTGTTCGGCGGCCGGGATCAGCCCGAGGTGACGCGAGGGGACCTCCAGTTCGGTCATCCGCGGCACGGCGCCGAGCACGGGAAGCCCGACGCGCTCGCACGCCTGCCGCAGCACCTGTTCGTGGCGCGGGCTGCCCACCCTGTTGAGGATCACCCCGCCGATGCGGACCCCGGAGTCGTACGTGGAGAAGCCGTGCAGGACCGCGGCCAGACTCTGACTGTGGCCGCGCGCGTCCACCACCAGCACCACGGGGGCACCGAGCAGCGCGGCCACCTGGGCCGTCGACCCCTCGGCCGACGGCTCGTGGGACGCGGCGTCGATCTTGCCGTCGAACAGCCCCATGACGCCCTCGACGACCGCGACGTCGCACCCCGAACTCCCGTGCCGGTACAGCGGCGCGATCCTCTCCGCGCCGACCATCACCGGGTCGAGGTTGCGTCCCGGGCGTCCTGCCGCGAGCCCGTGGTACCCGGGGTCGATGTAGTCGGGGCCGACCTTGAACGGGGCCACCGCGCAGCCGGACTCGCGCAGGGCCCCGACCAGACCGGTTGCGACGGTGGTCTTTCCGCTGCCCGACGCGGGTGCGGCGATGACCACCGCGGGCACCGAGGGGAGGGCGGTCACCACTCGATGCCTCGCTGGCCCTTTCGGCCGGCGTCCATCGGATGCTTGATCTTGGTCATCTCCGTCACCAGGTCCGCCGCGTCGATCAGCGCCTGCGGGGCGTCGCGGCCCGTGATCACCACGTGCTGGTTGCCCGGCCGGTTCCGCAGGACCTCGACCACCTCGCCGACGTCGACCCACCCCCACTTCAGGGGATACGTGAATTCGTCGAGCACGTAGAAGCGATGTTCCTCGGCACCCAGTCGGCGCGCGATCTCGGTCCACCCCTCGGCGGCCGCGGCGGCGTGGTCTTCCTCGGTGCCGTGCTTCCGCGTCCAGGACCAGCCCTCGCCCATCTTGTGCCATTGCACCGCCCCGCCGACACCGGTGTCGTCGTGCAGTTGGCCGAGGGCGCGGAACGCTGCTTCCTCCCCCACCTTCCACTTGGCGCTCTTGACGAACTGGAACACTCCGACGTCGAATCCCTGATTCCAGGCACGTAGTGCCATGCCGAACGCGGCCGTCGACTTCCCCTTGCCCGGTCCGGTGTGGACCGCGAGCACGGGAGCGTTGCGCCGTTGACGCGTGGTGAGGCCGTCGTTCGGAACGTTCTCGGGAACACCCTTGGGCATGTGTCTTCTCTCTCCCTACCGAATTCCGCGTCCGGGTCAGGCCGCGGCGCGGACGACGCCCGCGACCTGCTGCGCGGACAATTCGCCGAGGCGGACGTAACCACCCCGCAACCGGCGGGACAGTTCCGCGGCCAGCCCGAGCCGGACCATCCCGCTCTCGCAGTCGACGACCACCGACGCGACCGCGCTGTCGGCGAGCAGCCCGGCCGCCACCTTCGCCCGGTGCAGTGCATCCTTGCCGCCGGTCGCGCGTCCGTCGGTCAGCGCGACGACGAGCGCGCGGCGCTGCGGGTCGCGGAGCCGCTCCCGCAGCACGACCTCGCGTGCGCGCAGAAAGCCTTCTGCCAGTGGGGATTTGCCACCCGTCTTCATTCCCTGCAGGCGGCGGACGGCGATGTCGACCGACGAGGTGGGCGGCAGGACGAGTTCCGCGGCCCGTCCCCGGACCGTGATCACCGCCACCTTGTCGCGGCGCTGATAGGCGTCGCGGAGCAGTGAGACGACCGCGCCGGTCACGGCCGACAGCCGGTCGCGGGCCGCCATCGACCCGGATGCGTCCACGACGAACACCACGAGGTTGCCCTCGCGCCCCTCGCGGATCGCTCCGCGCAGATCCGCGGAATCGAGGATCATCCGCCCGGCGGTCCGGCCGCGCGCCACCTGCTGCCCGGCGGCGGCGAAGAGCGTGCCCACCAGGTGGAGTCCGTGCCCCGACTCGGTGGTGGAGCGCACCGCGCGACCGCGCGACGAGCGGGAACGCGAGCGCCGGCCCGGCGCGCCCTCGCCGACTCCGGGTACCTCGAGAAGCTTGGTGGTGAACTGGGGGGCGGTCGGCCCTGCCGGGCGTTCCGGGGGTGCCGGTGCGCCGCCTCCGGGCCCGTCGGGATCGTCGGGTCCTTCCGGGTCGGTGTCCGTGCCGTCCGCCGCGGGCGGTGCGCCGGGCGGGGATCCGGGTTCGGGCTCCGGCGGTTCCCCGGCACCGGACCGCGCGTCCTCGTCGGCCTGCCGGAGCGCGTCGTCGAGTTGCTGTTCGTCGAGACCGGGTTCGTCGAACGGATCCCGGCGGCGACGGTGCGGCAGAGTCAGTTCGGCGGCCACCCGCACGTCCTCCGCCTCGACGGCGCCGGCGCCCCGCCACGCGGCGTGCGCGGTCGCGGTGCGGGCGAGAACGAGATCGGCGCGCATGCCGTCCACGTCGAACGACGCACAGAGAGAAGCGATTCGGCGTAACTCGACGTCGTCGAGCACGACGGAGTCGAGCCGGTCGCGGGCCTCGAGGATGGCGGCGGCGAGGGCGGCGTCCTGCTCGGCGTAGCGCTCGACGAACTGTGCGGGATCGCGTTCGAAGTCCAGCCGACGCCGGACCACCTCCATCCGCACGTCCACCTCCCGCGACGCGGCGACGTCGACGGCCAGCCCGAACCGGTCGAGGAGCTGCGGCCGGAGTTCGCCCTCCTCCGGATTCATCGTGCCGACCATGACGAACCGGGCGGCGTGCGAATGCGAGATGCCGTCCCGTTCGACGTGGACGCGGCCCATCGCCGCGGCGTCGAGAAGCACATCCACCAGGTGGTCGTGCAGGAGATTGACCTCGTCGACGTAGAGCACACCCTGATGGGCAGCCGACAACAGTCCCGGTTGAAACGCGCGCTCACCGTCGCGCAGCACCTTCTCGAGATCGAGGGAACCGACGACGCGGTCTTCCGTGGCCCCGACCGGCAATTCGATCAGCCTCGCCGGGCGGGTGCCGTTCTCGTCCTGCACCGCCGGGAGCAGGGCGGTCAGAGCGCGAACAACCGTCGACTTGGCCGTCCCCTTCTCGCCGCGGACGAGCACTCCGCCGATACCGGGATGGACCGCGCAGAGGACGAGGGCCAGCCGCAACCGGTCCTGGCCGACCACCGCACTGAACGGAAAACCCCACGAAAAGTCGGGTCGAACCTGGTCCACTTCACGATCCGCACGCACGCTGCATCCCTTCACGTCCCGGTTTCCTCGCCGAGAGCTTTGGCCGGTACGAACGCCGCGGCAATCTGGCTGGGAGACCGGATCGGCAACCAGGGTGGTGGCAGCCGGTCAGAGATCCGTCACAGTGGCGGGACCGCGCCTGATTCGAACAGGACTTCCCCGCGGACATTCACCTGACGACCCTAGTCGGCGCTCACTTCCCAGCGCTCGACGGGGCCGCCTCCGCCGCGTCGTACGCAGCACCACCGCCGGCATCATGGGCGGCACCGCCGGCACCGCCGCCGCGACGCATGGGGACGTGCGGAATGCCGTCCTCGACGAACTCTTCGCCGTCCGGCCGGAAACCGTGCTTGGCGTACATGTCCACCAGGTACGTCTGCGCGTTGATCCGGCACGGCGCGTCCCCGACCTCGGCGAGCGCGGCGCGCAGCAGACGCGTGGTGTGCCCCTGACCGCGCGCAGGCCGCGCCGTGCACAGCCTGCCGATGCGGAACGACTTGGTGCCGTCGGCGTGCTCCTCGAGGAGGCGGAGCGTGCAGACCACCTGACCGTCCTGCTCCAGCCAGAAGTGACGCGTCTCGGCCAGCAGGTCCCGGCCGTCGAGTTCCGGGTACGGGCACGCCTGCTCGACGACGAAGACCTCTACGCGGAGCCTGAGCAACTCGTAGAGCGTCTTGTTGTCGAGATCGAGTGCCCACGAACGCTTGAGTGCTGCGGTTGCCGTCATGACAGGCAACTATCGCACAGCACCCGGGAGTGCGCGCGTCCGTGGACCCGGGCCGAGCGGTCGGTCAGACCGCGACCGACGCGTCCTCCACCTTGCTGGTGTCGAGCTGGAGCACCTTCGACGTCCAGTCCCACACCTGCGAGAACAGGCCGGTGTCGTCGGAGAGCTTGACTCCGAGCGAGGGCACCATTTCCTGGAGCTTCGGCCTCCACGACTCGTACTGCGTCGGGAAGCAGCGCTGCAGCACGTCGAGCATGGCGGGCACCGCGGTGGACGCGCCCGGCGACGCGCCGAGCAGGCCTGCGATGCTGCCGTCGCCGGCGTTGACGACGGCGGTGCCGAATTCGAGGACGCCGCCCTTGCCCTTGGCCCGGCGGATGACCTGGACGCGCTGGCCCGCGGTGATCAGCTCCCAGTCCTTGCCGAGCGCCTTCGGGACGAACTCCCGCAGGGTGTCGATGCGACCGGCCTCGGACATCGCGAGTTCACTGATCAGATACTTGACGAGACCGAGTTCGCTGACGCCGACCCCGAGCATCGACAGCAGGTTGTTCGGCTTGACCGAGCTGGGCAGGTCGGTGACCCGGCCCTGCTTGAGGAACTTGGGCGACCAGCCGGCGTACGGTCCGAACAGCAGTCCGGGCTTGCTGCCGATCACGCGGGTGTCGAGGTGCGGAACCGACATGGGGGGCGCGCCGACGGCCGCCTTGCCGTAGACCTTCGCCCGGTGCTGGTCGATGAGCTCCGGGTTGGTGCAGCGCAGGAACGCGCCGCTGACGGGGAACCCACCGAAGCCCTTGGCCTCCTCGATGCCGGACTTCTGCAGCAGGTGCAGCGCACCGCCGCCGGCGCCGACGAACACGAACTTGGCGCGCACGACCTTCTTGGCACCGTTGCGGCGGTTGGTGACCTTCACCACCCAGCTGCCGTCGGACTGCTTGGTGAGGTCGGTGACCTCGTGCCCGAAGTGGACGACGCCGCCGGACGCGCCGACGTAGCCGAGGAGCTGCTTCGTGAGGGCGCCGAAGTCGACGTCGGTGCCGTCCTGGGTCCAGTTGAGGGCGATCGGATCGCTGAAGTCGCGGCCCTTCGCCATCAACGGCAGCCGCCGGGTGAACTCGTCGGGGGCGTCGACGTACTCCATGCCCGCGAACAGGGGGTGGCCGGCGAGGGCGTCGTAGCGGGCCCGCAGGTACTTCGCGTTGGCCTCGCCGTGCACGAAGCTCACGTGCGGGATGGGGTTGATGAACTCCTTGGGCTGCGTCAGCACACCGCTCTCGACGCCGTGCGCCCAGAACTGCCGCGACACCTGGAACTGCTCGTTCACGTTGACGGCCTTCGTGATGTCCACGGTGCCGTCGGCGTTCTGCGGGGTGTAATTGAGCTCACACAGTGCGGAGTGGCCGGTGCCCGCGTTGTTCCACGGGTCACTGCTCTCGGCGGCTACTGCGTCGAGCCGCTCGAATGCGGTGATCGACCAATCGGGCTGCACCTGACGCAGGATCACTCCCAGCGTCGCGCTCATGATGCCCGCGCCAACCAGCACTACATCCGTTTTCGTCTCTACCGCATTCTGATCTGACACTGGAGTATCGACTTCCTTGTCCATAGCCGTACGCGCATACGCCTGCCGTGTTCGCCGGATAGGTTACCCGCGCGTATGAGCGAAAATCACCTGCCCCAATTGTGCGCCTCCCCGCACCCCCGGAACGCACATTAGATTGTGATCTGTGACTACTTGGGCTCCCGACGTTCTCGGCGACGGTTATCAACAGCTGACCATCCCTCTCGGCACCGACCCCGACGGCGAGGGCGAGGTGAAGGCGACGCTGATCCGCTACCAGCCCCCGCAGGAGACGAAGAAGACCGGCCGCGCCGTGCTCTACGTCCACGGATTCACCGACTACTTCTTCCAGAAGCACCTGGCCGAGCACTTCGCCGCACAGGGTTACGCGTTCTTCGCCCTCGATCTGCGCAAGTGCGGGCGCTCGCTCGAACCGGGGCAGACGCCGCACTTCGTCTCCGATCTGAGCCTGTACGACACCGAACTGGACGAGGCGTTGCGCCAGGTCCGGGAACAGACCGGCGACGGAGAGGTCCTGCTGGTCGCGCATTCGACGGGCGGCCTGGTGCTGCCGCTGTGGCTGCACCGCCGGCAGCGCACGGCGGGCGGCACCGCGGCCCTCGGCATCAGCGGGGTCATCCTCAACAGCCCGTGGTTCGATCTGCAGGGTCCGTCGTACCTGCGGAACGTCGGGACGGTGGCCGTCGACGCGGTCGGGCGGGTCAAGCGCAAGTCGATCATCCCGAAGACCGGGCTCGACACGTACGGCGTGAGCCTGCACGTGGAGGGCAACGGCATCTGGAACTACAACCTCGACTGGAAGCCGCTGAGCGGTTTCCCCGTCACGTTCGGGTGGCTGCGCGCGGTGCGCCGCGGGCACGCGCAGTTGCACCGGGGACTCGACATCGGGGTTCCCGCCCTGATCCTGCGTTCCAAGGCCTCGTACTTCGCGCCGCGGTACGACCCCCGGGTCGACACCGCCGACGCCGTGCTCGACGTCCGGCAGATCGCGCGCTGGGCGGGGTGCCTCGGCGACCGCACCACGATCGTGCCGATCGCGGGCGCCCGGCACGACGTGTTCCTGTCCGCCGATCAGCCCCGCGCCGAGGCGTTCGCCGAGGTGGACCTGTGGCTCGAGTGGCTGCACGGCCACAACGCGGCGGAGGCGAACCGGTGACACATTTCGATCTGGCGATCATCGGTTCCGGGTCCGGCAACTCGCTGCCCGACGAACGGTTCGCGGACAGGAAGATCGCGATCCTGGAGGAGGGCACGTACGGCGGGACGTGCCTGAACGTGGGCTGCATCCCGACGAAGATGTTCGTCTACGCCGCGGAGGTGGCCCGCACGGTCACCGGTTCCGCGAAGTACGGCGTCGACGCCCAACTCGAGGGTGTGCGCTGGCCCGACATCGTCAAACGGGTCTTCGGCCGCATCGACCCGATCTCGGCCGGCGGCGAGCGCTATCGCGCCGAGGACAGCCCGAACACGACGCTGTTCCGCGGGCATGCGACGTTCGTGGGTCCGCGGACCCTCGACACCGGGACCGGGGAGGTGATCACGGCCGATCAGGTGGTCGTCGCCGCGGGATCACGGCCGATCATTCCCGACGTCGTCCGCGAATCGGGTGTGCCGTACTACACGAACAACGACATCATGCGGCTACCGGAACTGCCCGAACGGATGGTGATCATCGGCGCGGGATTCATCGCCGCCGAGTTCGCGCACGTGTTCTCCGCGCTGGGCACCCGGGTGTCGCTGATCGCGCGCAGCTCACGCCTGCTGCGCCACCTCGACGAGGACGTCTCCCGCCGGTTCACGGATCTCGCCGAGCAGAAATGGGACGTGCACCGCGGGCACGCCGTGACGGCCGTGCGCCGGGACGGTGACGGCGTCGCCGTCGAACTCGCGGACGGTACCGTCGTCTCGGGCGACGTTCTCCTGGTGGCGACCGGGCGGCAGTCGAACGGCGACGCCGTCGGGGCCGCCGCCGGCGGCATCGATCTCGACGACGAGGGACGCGTCGTGGTCGACGAATTCCAACGGACCAGTGCCGAAGGTGTTTTCGCGCTCGGCGACGTCTCCTCGCCGTACCAGCTCAAGCACGTCGCCAACCACGAGGCCCGGGTCGTTCAGCACAATCTGCTGCAGGACGCGTGGAAGGACACGTCGGGGCTGCGCGCCTCGGACCACCGGTTCGTTCCCGCCGCCGTGTTCACCGACCCGCAGATCGCGCACGTCGGGCTGACCGAGGCCGAGGCCCGGGAGGCCGGCTGGGACGTCACGGTGAAGGTGCAGGCGTACGGCGACGTCGCGTACGGGTGGGCGATGGAGGACGACGAGGGTCTCTGCAAGGTCGTCGCGGAACGGGGCACCGGGCGCCTGCTGGGGGCACACGTGATCGGCGCCCAGGCGCCGACCGTGATCCAACCGCTGATCCAGGCGATGAGCTTCGGGTTGACGGCGCAGCAGATGGCGCGGGGACAGTACTGGATCCACCCGGCGATGCCCGAGGTGGTCGAGAACGCTCTCCTCGGCCTCGACGTGCCGTTCGAGTGACGGTCGCCAAATCCGTCGCGCTGTTCGCCGTCGCGGCGCTGTTCGAGATCGGCGGCGCGTGGCTGGTGTGGCAGGGCGTCCGCGAACACCGGGGCTGGATCTGGATCGGCGCCGGTGTCGCGGCGCTGGGGGCGTACGGGTTCGTCGCGACGATGCAGCCGGACGCCAACTTCGGCCGCATCCTCGCCGCCTACGGCGGGGTGTTCGTCGCGGGCTCGCTGATCTGGGGCATGGTGGCCGACGGTTTCCGCCCGGACCGCTGGGACGTCTCGGGCGCCCTCATCTGCCTGCTGGGCATGGCCGTCATCATGTACGCCCCACGCTGAGCCCGGTCGTGCCCGGCGTGGGGCCGCACGTCTACCAGGGGCTGGTGCGGAGCACGATCTCGGTGGCCAGCTCCGCGGCCGCGGCCGCGGGGACGTTGCTGACGCCGTCGAGTTGGACGACGCGGAAGTCGGAGTAGACGAAGCGTCCGCTGGCGTCCGCCTCGGCGCGCCGTTCGGGGTCCGCGACCATCACGGTCGTGGGGAGTTCGACCGCCGGACAGTCGGATCCGCGCACCGCACCCGCGGCGTCGGGCGCCGCCGGATGCCCCCGGTCGGCGACGACGAGGCTCGCGAAGCGCCCGAACTGGCGCGCCGCCAGCGACCAGGCCAGTTCGGCCCCTTCCCGGCTGCCGACGAGGTTGACCCATCCGACCTTCAGCTCGTCGAGCAGGCCCATGACTGCCGCCTCGTCGAGACCGGTGATGTCCTCGGGCACGATCGTGCGCAGGTCGGAATTGTGCAGGCGCTCGCAGACGCCGTCGTAGACATCCGGCCCGTCGCCGGCCCCCGGTAGCAGCAGAACGGTGTGTTTGCTCTCCGGTCCGTCGATCCGGACCGTGCAATTTCCATTTCCCACCGCCACGTGCGTCAGTTCCATGGGCTAAAAACTACGCGATCGGGGACCTCTTGCGCTCGGACCGCCCCTAGTTCGAGGTTCGTTACGTGAGTCGTGAACCGATCGACCGACGAGGCGGGCCGTATCTCGGCGACGGCCTAGCACACCACGGTCGACGCGATGGCAGGCAACCCGGCCGGCGCGCCCGCGGCGACCAGCGCCTCGAGGGCGTGGAGATCGAGATTCTGCTCCACCAGGTCCGCGAGCAGATCGAGTTGAGCGGTCCGGATCGCGGCGACATCCGTGTCGGGTGCGGTGACGAAACCGGTTCTCCCCGCGTGCTCGGCCACGTCGTCCAGCAGAAGCCGGCGGAACCGGTCGGTCTCGAGCAGACCGTGCCAGTGCGTGCCGTAGACGGCGCCGCGGATACTGCCCTCCGCGGCGGCGGTGCTCGTGTGGGGCAGCAGCAGATCACCTTTTTTGTGCACCCGACCCTTGTGGAACTCGTACCCCAAAAACCAAAACCCCTGGGAATTGCCGCGGACCTGCGCGAGCACCTTGTCCGGGGCGAACTCCACCTCGAGGTCGAGCAGGCCCAGTCCGGGCACCGCGCCGCGGCCGGATTCGACGTCGTCGACGATGACGGACCCGAGCATCTGGTAGCCACCGCACACCCCGAGAACGGGGCCGCCGCGTTTCGCATGCACGGCGATCGCGTCCGCGATGCCGGTGCGGCGCAACCACTCCAGATCCGACACGGTCGACTTGCTGCCGGGCAGCACGATCAGGTCGGCGTCCTCGAGCCGCGACGGATCGGTGACCCAGCGCACCGACACCCCCGGTTCGCACGCGAGCGCCTCGACGTCCGTCGAATTGGAGATGCGGGGCAGGCGGATCGCGGCCACCCGCAGCCAGTCGTCGCCGACCGGCGGCGCCGGACGCCCGACCGGGGCGTCCCCCACCACACCCAGCGAATCCTCCGCATCGAGCCACAGGTCCTCGGCGAAGGGAATCACCCCGAGCGTCGGGCGACCCGTCATCGCCGTCAATTGCTCCACACCCGGCGCCAGCAACGACACGTCGCCGCGGAACTTGTTGATCACGAAACCCGCGATCAACGCCTGGTCCTCCGGTGCGAGGACCGCCACCGTGCCGAACAGGTGAGCCAGCACCCCGCCACGGTCGATGTCGCCGACGACGAGCACCGGCAGGTCCGCCGCGCGGGCGAGTCCCATGTTCGCGAGGTCCGTGGCCCGCAGGTTGATCTCGGCGGGAGACCCCGCTCCCTCACACAGCACGACGTCGTAGTCGGCGCGCAGCGATTCCAGTTCCTCGGCCACGACCGCCCGCAGGTGCTGCCGGTGCTCGATGTAGTCGCGGGCCCCGACGGACGTGACCGCGCGCCCCCGCACCACCAGTTGCGACGTGCGGTCGCTGCCCGGTTTCAGCAGCACCGGATTGAAGCGGACGCTCGGCTCGAGCCCGCAGGCCGCGGCCTGCAGGGCCTGCGCCCGGCCGATCTCGCCGCCGTCCAGCGTGACGACGGAGTTGTTCGACATGTTCTGCGCCTTGAACGGCGCCACCCGGACACCCCGCCGCGCCAGCATGCGGCACAGTCCGGCCACGAGCACACTCTTGCCCGCGTCGGACGTGGTGCCGGCGACGAGCAGGGCGCCCCTCCACCGGCTCTCGCTCAAGGCAGGGTCAGGATCTCGGTGCCGGTCTCGGTGACCACGATGGTGTGCTCGAACTGGGCGGTCCACTTGCGATCCTTGGTGACCACGGTCCAGTCGTCGTCCCACATGTCCCAGCCGATGTCACCGAGGTTGATCATCGGTTCGATCGTGAACACCATGCCGGGTTCGATGACCGTGTCCACGGAGGGCTCGTCGTAGTGGAGGATGACGAGGCCGTTGTGGAACGTGGTGCCGATGCCGTGTCCGGTGAAGTCGCGGACCACGCCGTATCCGAAGCGGTGCGCGTACGACTCGATGACGCGGCCGACGACGTTGAGCGCCCGGCCCGGTTTGACGGCCTTGATGGCGCGCATCGTCGCCTCGTGGGTCCGTTCCACCAGCAACCGGTTCTCCTCGGCGACGTCGCCGGCGAGGAACGTGGCGTTGGTGTCTCCGTGCACGCCGCCGATGTAGGCGGTGACGTCGATGTTGACGATGTCGCCGTCCTGGATCACCGTCGAGTCGGGGATGCCGTGGCAGATCACCTCGTTCAGCGACGTGCAGCACGACTTGGGGAATCCCTTGTAGCCGAGCGTCGAGGGATAGGCGCCGTGATCGATCATGTACTCGTGCGCGATGCGGTCGAGTTCGTCGGTGGTGACGCCCGGCGCCACCGCCTTACCGGCCTCCTGCAGGGCCTGCGCGGCGATCCTGCTCGCCACCCGCATGGCCTCGATCGTCTCCGGGGTCTGGACCCACGGCTCGTTGCCTTCCTTGGCCGTGGGCTTCCACGCGTACTCGGGCCGCTCGATCCCCGCCGGTACGGCGAGGACGGGAGACACGGTTCCGGGGCTCAGTGCTGTGCGGACAGACATGGCTACCAGGTTAGACCCGCACCTGGCCGGGGCACCCCGGGACCCGCCGCGCGGGCTCTCAGTCCCGCAGCGTCGTGAGGAATGCGATCCGGTCGCCGCGGTAGAGGGAGCGCACCCGTTCGATCGGAGATCCCCCGGTGTCGAGCGAGAGCCGGTGGAGCAGCAGCATCGGCATGGCGGTGGTCGAGTCGAGTAGCGCGGCCTCCCGCGGCGAGGCCAGCACGGTCTCGATCCGCTCGGTGGCGGACGCGAACACCACTCCCGTCTCGCGAATCGCCGCGTACAGCGAGGTGCCCGGGTCGAAGTCGCGCGCCAACTCCCCGAAGCGGCCTGCGGGCAGGTGGGTGCTCTCGAGCCCGATCTTCTCGTCATCGGCGAGCAGGACCCGTTCGAGGTGGATCACCGGTGCGCCGATCGTGAGACCGAGCGCCTCGGCGAGGTCGGCGTCGGCGCCGAGTTCCTCGAACGTGACCAGTTCACGCCCGGGCACCCGCCCCTGGCTGACCGCGCCCTCGGTATAGGACCGCAGCGACAGCGGCTGCACGAGCTTGGGGCTGGCGACGACGGTGCCGCGGCCTCGACGCTCGACGCGTCCTTCGACCAGCAGTTCGTGGATGGCCTGTCGTACCGTCTCGCGGGACACCGCGCACCGCAGGGCCAGTTCCCGCTCCGCGGGGACCGCGTCTCCCACCTCGAGTTCGGCGAGGATCGTCTCGAGTTCGGTGCGGACGCGGTAGTACTTGGGGACGTTCGGCGCCCGGGTCATCGCGTGACGGTGCCGATCAGCGCGGGCTCTCCGGACGCGTCGCCGTCGTCGTTCATGCGGCCGAGCGTACCCGAAAAATGGTCTATACCAATTGTTCACCTGCCGTTCCCCCGACGGTGGCCCAATGGTCTAGACCAAAAGGCAGGCTCCTCGGCACCGACCCCCTCATCGTTAGGAACACGTCATGCGTCTTCGCCCACGGATCGCCGCCGCCGCGCTGGCCGCGACCGTACTCACCCTCGGAACCGCTTGCGGCGGAACCGGTACCGCCGCAAGCTCGGGCACCGACACCGTCACCGTCTACAGCGCCGACGGACTCTCCGGGTGGTACCAGTCCCGATTCGACGCCTTCACCGACCGAACCGGCATCGCGGTGAACCTCGTGGAAGCCGGATCCGGCGAAGTCGTCTCCCGCCTCGAGAAGGAACAGTCCAACCCGCAGGCCGACGTCGTCGTCACGCTGCCACCGTTCATCCAGAAGGCCGACGCCCAGGGACTGCTCGTCCCCAGCGGCGTCGACACCTCCGCCGTTGCCGCTGCCGAAAAGGACCCCGCGGGCCGCCATGTTCCCGTCGTCGGGAACTACCTGTCCTTCATCGCCAACCCTGCGGCGTCGCCCGCCCCCCGCACCTGGGACGACCTGCTGTCCGACCGGCTCGAGGGCAAGATCCAGTACTCCACCCCCGGCCAGGCCGGCGACGGCACCGCGGTGCTGCTGCTCCTGCAGCACCTGATGGGCAAGGACGGCGCACTCGACTACCTCGCGAGGCTCCAGGCCAACAACGTGGGACCGTCGTCCTCGACGGGCAAGCTGCAGCCGAAGGTCAGCAACGGCGAACTGCTCGTGGCCAACGGCGACGTCCAGATGAACCTCACCTCCATCGCCGACGACGGCTCGACGTTCGACCTCTTCTTCCCCGCCGGCGCCGACGGCACCCGCACCACCGTCGCCCTGCCGTACGTGATGGGCCTGGCGAAGGGTGCGCCGCGCAGCGAACAGGGCAGGCAGTTGATGGAGTTCCTGCTGTCCGAGGAGTCCCAGAAGACGGTCGCCGACGAAGCGCGCGGCGTGTCGGTCCGCGAGGACGTCCGCGCCGCCACGAGTGACAGCGCCCCCGCGCGCGCCCTGCAGGGTGTCCAGGTGTGGTCGCCGAACTGGAACGACGTTCTCATCGAACTCGATTCGGACGTCGCCGCGTACCAGAAGGCCACCGGGAGCTGATCGTGTCGGGAATTCCACTCGGGCGGACACACCCGTCGCACACCCCCACGGTCCGCGGCGTCACCGACTACTCGGCGCCCGCCATCACGTTCGACCGGGTCACCGTCACCTACGGACGCGGCAGGGGCGTCACCCACGCCCTCGTCGACTTCACCCTCCGCGTCGCCCGCGGCGAGACCGTCGCCCTCCTCGGGCCGAGCGGTTCCGGAAAGTCGACGGCACTGAAAGCCCTCGCCGGATTCGTCCGTCCCACTTCGGGTTCGGTGCGGCTCGGATCACGCGACGTCACCGGCCTTCCGCCCGCGAAGCGAGGAATCGGCGTCGTCGTGCAGTCCTACGCGCTGTTCCCGCACATGCGGGTTTCCGACAACGTCGCGTTCGGGCTCCGCGCCCGGCGGGTACCGCGCGCGGAGATCGGCGCGCGGGTGACCGAGGCCCTCGAGATGGTCGGCATGGCCGCCTACGGCAAGCGCCTGCCCCGCGAACTGTCCGGCGGACAGCAGCAACGGATCGCGATCGCCCGGGCTCTGGCGATCCGGCCCGCGGTCCTGTTGCTCGACGAACCACTCGCCGCCCTCGACGCGCAGTTGCGCGAGAGCATGCTCGGTGAACTCACCCGGTTGCGCGCCGCCCTGCCCGACACGGCGATGCTCTACGTCACCCACGACCAGGGCGAGGCGCTGGCGCTGGCCGACCGGATCGCGGTCATGCGCAACTCCCGGCTCGCGGACGTCGACACCGCCGAGAACCTGTGGAAGCGGCCGCCCAGCAGTTTCACCGCCGAATTCCTCGGCGGCGCCAACCTGTTGCCGTGCACCGTCACCCGGGTGATCGGAACGTCGGCGCTCGTGTCCATCGGCGGCGTCCCCGTCACCGCGACAGCCCCGCAACCCGACATCGGACACGTCGCCTGGGAGTCGGACCTGCCCGCGTTCCTGTGCGTCCGCCCGCACGCGGTGACGCTGACCGCGCCCGGCGCGAAGGGATCGTTCGCGGCGCGGATCGTCTCGACGGTGTGGCGCGGGACGACCACGCGGATCACCCTCGCAATCGACGAATTCGACGGAGTGCAGGTGGACGCGGACGTCGCCGGTCACGACCAGCGTGCACCGGGCGCCGTCGTCGGCGTCCAATTCCCCTCGGACGGCAGCGTCCTGGTGCCGGCGGCATGACCGCGACACTCGCACGACCTCCCGCCGCGACAGCCCCGCGACGACCGGAACCGGTCCGGTGGCGCGCCATCGCCTGGACGCTCCCGCCCCTGCTGCTCGTCCTCGGATTCGCCGTCTACCCGACGGCGCGGGTTCTCACCGAATCCCTCGACTCCGGCACCGGTTCCGGTCTGGACACCTGGTCCGGTGTTCTCCGCTCCGAACTGTTCCGGACGGCGCTGTGGCGGACGGTACAGATCGCCGCACTCTCGACGCTCGGCTGCCTGGTCCTCGGCACATTCCTCGCGCTGGTGCTGGCGTTCGTCCCGTTCACCGGATCGACCGTCGTGGGACGGCTGATCGACGCGGTGCTGTCGCTGCCGTCGTTCCTGATCACCCTGGCGTTCACGTTCCTCTACGGCACCGCGGGGGCGGTCAACGCACTGATCACGCGGATCTCCGGCCACGCCGACGGGCCGCTGAACTTCGTCGGCACCCCACTCGGGGTGATCGCCGCCGAGATCACGTTCTTCACCCCGTTCGTCGTCCGCCCTCTGCTCGCCGCGTTCACCCAGATCCCCCGCGAACAACTCGACGTCGCCGCCAGTCTCGGGGCGTCGCCGTTGCGGGTGCTGCGGACCGTTGTGATGCCGGAGTCCTGGCCCGCGCTGCTGGCCGGTGGCTCGCTGGTGTTGCTGCTCTCCCTCAACGAGTTCGGCATCGTCCTGTTCACCGGCGCCAAGGACGTGGTGACGCTGCCCGTCCTGATCTACACGCGCGGCATCGTCACGTTCGACCTGCCGGGCGCGGCCGTGATCGCCACGGTCCAGGTGGCGTTGTCGCTGGCCCTGTACTGCACGTACCGAATTCTGTTCGCGACACTGACGGGAGGCAGCCGTGCTGCTGTGGACGACAAGATCTAGGGCGCTGGCCCTGAGCCTGTTCGGCCTCGTGGTGACCGTCGTCTTCGCGGCGCCGATCGCCACCGTGGTCGCCGCCGGCCTCGCCGGATCCTGGACGGGCCCACTGCCTTCGGACCTCGGCGGCCGGAACTTCGCAGCGGCACTGACCGACGAGAATCTCGCCAGCCTCACCGTCAGCCTGCAGACGGCGTTCATCGCGGGTGCTCTGGCACTCGCGGTCGGGACGTGGGCGGCACTGGCGGCGCGGGAGGCGCCGGCGTGGTTGCGCCGCGTCACCGACGCCGTCTTCCACCTGCCGATCGCGATCCCGTCCGTCGCGATCGGTCTCGGACTGCTGATCGCGTTCAACTCGCGGCCGCTGCTGCTCGGCGGTACCAAGTGGATCGTGATCCTGGCGCACACCATCCTCGTGCTGGCGTTCACGTTCAGCGCCGTCTCGGCGGCACTGGACCGGCTCGATCCCGCGTACCGGCAGGCCGCCGAATCCCTCGGCGCCGGCCCCGCCCGCGTCCTGCTGCGGATCACCCTGCCGCTGCTTCTCCCGGCCCTCGGTGCCGCGGCCGGCCTGTCGATCGCGCTGTCGATGGGCGAACTGGGCGCCACCGTGATGGTGTACCCGGCGACCTGGAAGACGTTGCCGGTGAGCATCTTCGGTCTCACCGACCGCGGCCGGGTGTTCCTCGCCGCGGCCGACACCACCCTGCTGCTGGCGGTCACCCTCCTCGCCCTGCTGGTCGTCGGCCGCCTCCGCAGGCGCTGACGCACCCGTGCGTGGTTAACGAGTCCTGACACTCCTCAACCGCGCACGGGCGGCGGAGCCGCCTTCTACTTCTGGCGGAGCAGGTACCGCTGCACCTTGCCGCTGGGGGTCTTCGGCAGGCTCGGGACGAAGTGCACCGTGCGCGGGTAGGCGTGTGCGGCGAACTTCTTCTTCACCAGCGTCTGCAGTTCGGCCTCGAGTTCGCCGGTCCCGTCGACACCGTCGCGCAGGACGACGAACGCCTCGAGCACTTCACCGCGCAGTTCGTCGGGCATCCCGACGACCGCCGCCTCGACGACGTGGTCGTGCATGACGAGCACGCTCTCGACGTCGAACGGGCCGATCCGGTAGCCGGCCATGATGATCACGTCGTCGTCGCGGGCGGAGAAGAAGTAGAAGCCGTCCTCGTCCGTCTGGCCGGCGTCTCCGGTGAGGTACCAGCGACCGTCGGCGGTGAACCGCTGCGCGGTCTTCTCGGGCGCGTCGACGTAGCCGGTGAACCACATCAGCGGGCTGCCCAGGGTGTCGATGGCGACCCGCCCCGGGGTGCGCGGCGGGGCGACGGCGTCGGAATCGTCCTCGAGGACGGCACACGCCCACCCCGGCAAGGGTTTGCCCATGGAGCCTTCGCGCACCTCGTCCCGGAGTCCCTCGGCCCAGGCGTTGGCGATGAACATGCCGTGTTCGGTCTGGCCGTAATGGTCGCGGACGAACACGTTCAGGTTGGCCTCGGCCCACGAGATCACGTCGGGGGTGAGGGGTTCACCCGCCGACGACGCGCGCCGCAGTTTCACCGTCTCGGGGATCGGCGTGGGGTCGGCGCGCAGGCTGCGGTAGACGGTGGGCGCGGCGGCGAAGTTGGTGACACCGAACCGCTCCATGACCTGCCAGGTGAGGGGCGCGGAGAACCCGGCGTGCAGCAGGATGCTGCGCGTGCCCGCGGCGAGCGGGCCGAGCAGCGCGTAGTACAGGCCGTACGCCCAGCCGGGGTCGGCGGCGTTCCAGAACACGTCGTCCTTGCGGACGTCGAGGCCGAACTCCTGGTAGGCGTGGAACGACGCGAGTGCGCGCAAGGGCACCGGAACACCCTTCGGGGTTCCGGTCGTGCCACTGGTGAACAACTGGACGAGGGGTCCCGCACCCCCGACCGTCACCGCCGCGCCCTTCGCGTCCGCGGCGTCGTGCGACTCCACGAGCGTCGCGAAATCGAGAGCGCCGGCGCCGCTGCCCACGACGACGACCTGCCACGGCGCATCCGCGGGAATGTCTTCCCCGGGAGCCAGCTTCTCGACCTGACCGGCGTCGGAGACGACGACCTTCGCTTTGCTGGCACCGAGCCGGAACGCGATCGCCGGCGGCGCGAACGCGGTGAACAGGGGGACGTGGACGGCGCCCCGGCGCCAGATCCCGAGCAGCGCGACCACCAGTTCCGCCGACTTGCCCATCAGCGTCGCGACGTGGTCACCCGGCTCCACCCCGAGGTCCGCCAATGCAGCGGCGAAGCGTGACGACTGCTCGCGCAGGTAGCCGTAGGTGAGGTCCGTCGACGACAGGTCGGCTTCGACGACGGTGAACGCCACGTCGTCGGCGGGGTGTCGATCACACAGCAGTTCCGCGGCGGACGCCGTCGGCGTGTCGTACTGGTCCAGCAGTTCACGCACGCGTGCGGCGGGATCGGTGGTCATGCGGTACTCCTCGTGTTCTCATGGCCAGGTAAAGAGGTCGGGCCGTCGCCCGAACCCACTACGGTTATGATCTAGCTCACAGACCGCTGTGACTACCCCCGGAAAGGGGTGACGACTTGGTTGCTCGTGCACCGTCGCTGCTGCGCCCTCGGGACGGGGACGCACTACGTGGTGAGCTGCGCGCAATCGCAGCTCACGGCGTTGCGCCGGTCCTGTTCGCCGGCGAGGTCCAGGACGACACCCTCCATCTCAGCGAGTTCGTCGGCACCCGCACCAACAACCTCAAGGGGCTCGCCATCCCGGCGCGGTCCGGCCTGGGCGGTCGCGTGGTCGCCCAGCGCACACCCGCGTCGGTCAACGACTACGGCAGAGCCTCGACCATCACGCATCACTACGACCGTCCCGTCCTCAGTGAGGGGCTCCGGTCCATCCTGGCAGTGCCCGTCATGGTGCACGGCAGTTCGCGCGCGGTGCTGTACGCCGCCATCCGCGATTGCGCGCCCATCGGCGACCGCACCGCGGACATCGTCGTCGCGGCGTCGCGGCGCCTCGGTACCGAGATCGCCATCCGGGACGAGGTCGATCGCCGCCTCGAGATGATGAAGACGCTCGAGGGGAACGGCGCAGGCGGCGCCACCACCGAGGAACTCCGGGACATCCACGCGGAACTGCGGAGTGTCGCGCAGACCGTCACCGACACCTCGCTGCAGGCCCGGCTCCGCGGGCTGTCGCAGAGGCTGGCGGGGATGCTGCGGCCCGACACGAGCGGCGCCGACGAGGACCCCGGCGTCCGCCTCACCCCGCGTGAGATCGACGTCCTGTCCCACGTCGCCCTGGGGTGCACCAACAGTGAAGCCGCACAGCGACTCTCGGTCGGGCCCGAGACGGTGAAGAGTTATCTGCGCAGCGCCATGAGCAAGCTCGACGCACGGTCGCGGCACGAGGCGGTGGTCACCGCACGCAGGCTCGGGCTGCTCCCCTAGCGAACACGGTCTCCTCGAACGAGGGACGCAGGCTGTAGCGAAAGGCGGTGGGTCATGGGATCGACAACGGACGCCACGAGTTCGAACACACCGGGTTCGAACTCTCCCGAACAACCGAGCCTCAAACGGGTCATGGGCCCGGGGTTACTCCTGTTGTTCATCGTCGGCGACATCCTCGGCACCGGCATCTACGCGCTCACGGGCAAGGTGGCCAATCAGGTCGGGGGCGCGGTGTGGCTGCCGTTCCTGGTGGCGTTCGTCGTCGCGATCATCACCGCGTTCAGTTACCTGGAGTTGGTCACGAAGTACCCGAAGGCCGCGGGCGCCGCGCTGTACACGCACAAGGCGTTCGGGGTGCACTTCCTCACGTACATGGTGGCGTTCGCCGTGATGTGCTCGGGAATCACGTCCGCGTCGACGGCGTCGCGGGCGTTCGCGGCCAATTTCGTCGAGGCGTTCCACCTCGACTTCTCCACCGGCATCGGCATCACCCTGCTCGGTCTCGGGTTCATGACGCTGGTGGGTCTCGTCAACTTCCGCGGGGTCAGCGAGAGCGTCAAGACCAACGTCGTGCTCACCTGCGTCGAACTGTCCGGTCTTCTGATCATCATCATGATCGGGCTGTGGGCCCTCGGCGTCGGTGACGGCGACTTCTCGCGGGTCACCACGTTCGACACCGGCGACCGATCCGCGCTCGGCGCGGTCGTCGCGGGAACCGCCCTCGCGTTCTTCGCGATGGTCGGGTTCGAGGACTCGGTCAACATGGCCGAGGAATGCAAGGAACCGAGCCGCATCTTCCCGAAGGTCCTGCTGACCGGTCTCATCATCACCGGCTGCATCTACGTGTTCGTGTCGATCACCGCGATCGCGCTGGTGCCGGTGAGCGAACTCGGCGAGGGCGACACTCCGCTGCTGAAGGTCGTTCAGGCCGGGGCGCCCGGATTCCCGATCGGGATCTTCGCGTTCATCACCATGTTCGCCGTCGCCAACACGGCGCTGATCAACATGCTGATGGCGAGTCGGCTGCTGTACGGCATGAGCCGGGAGGGCGTCCTGCCGCCCCCGCTCGGCCGCGTGCACTCCACCAGGCGCACCCCGTACGTGGCGATCGTCTTCACGACGCTCCTCGCGTTCGGCCTCATCACGTTCGTCGGTGAGGTTCCCGAACTGGGCGGCACGACGGCGCTGCTGCTGCTGGGCGTGTTCACCATCGTCAACATCACCGTGCTCGTCCTGCGCAAGCAACCGGTGGAGCACAAGCACTTCCGGGTACCGACCATCCTGCCGATCGTCGGCGCCCTCACGTGCGGCTTCCTCGTCACCCCCTTCGCCGACCGCCCCGCCGTGCAGTATCAGATCGCGGGCATCCTCCTCGGAATCGGTGTCGTGCTGTGGGCCGGGACCGTCATCGTGAACAAGCGGCTCGGGAAGGGCGGACCGGAGATCGACCCCGAGAAACTCGCCGAGCACGAGTGACCCGCCCGTCCTCTCGCTCAATGGAGCGAGAGGAACAGTTCGACCGACCCGTCGGGATGATGCACCTCCAGATCCTCGGTGAACGCGCGTTCGATCCGGCCGCGCGCCGACGCGTAGTCGGCGACGCTCCACGTCTCGGCCAGCGCGTCCGGTTCCGATTCGTCCTCGCACCGGAATCGGGCGAAATACCCGGACCGCACACCGACCAGGACGTCGCCGGGCTCCATCTTGTCGGTCGAATCGCACGGGTATCCGACGACGACCGTGAACGTGCGGGGCGGCGGGGATGCCACGTAGACGACGAAGATCTCGGAGATCCCCCGATCCCTGATCCGCTCCACCGTGAAGTCGACGAGTTCCCGACCCGGCCCGGGACGCCCGGGTTTTCCTTCGGGGATGGTCAGGCCCACAAACGATTCGGCCTGCCTCTTGACGATCTCGATCATCGCTTCTCACCTGGCGCCTTCGACGGTCCGGCGGACTCGTCCACATGAATCGGGATGTACAGGTCGACGGCGTACGCGTGCGGATACGCCTCGAGGTCGCCGGTGTACGTCCGCTCGATGTCGCCGCGCGCCTCCGCCTCGCTGACCTGCGCCCACAGTCGCAGCATCACGTCGGGGAACATTCCCCGCGAGGAGAACTTCGCGTACGTGCCGGGCGGGATCCGCGAGATGACGTGGCCGCGCGTGGCGTCGTCCACCGTCGCGCACTCGTACCCGACGATCTGGGTGTAATACGACTCGACGTCGGGCGCGAAGTCGATGTACGTGGACGCGAGCGGGCCCCCGACGTCGTGGTGGAGCACCCTCGTCCAGGCGCGGTCGAGACGAGGGTCGCTCAGTTTTCCCAGTGCCCGCTGGGGGCTGCGCACGGGCAGGCCGGCCACCAGGGTTTCGCCGCGCTCGATGATCTCGAAGGACATGTCAGATCGCGTCCTCGAGCACGTGTGCGTCGCGAACGCCGACGCAGGGCACCCCTCGAGCCCGCGCCAGCTGCATCGCCATCGCATCGGATGGCGAACAGAGTCCGTCCAGAACGTCCTCGGTCGCGATCGCGCAGACGACATCACCCTCGCATTCGGTGATCGATTCGATTCCGCGGTCGGAAGCCCACTGCCGCAAGGCAACCCACCGCGTCAGCTCGGTGCCGGCGCCCGGGCGCCCGACGAACAGCACCCGCCGGGTGCGGTTCGCTGTCTCCACGCAATTCACTTCTGCACTGATGGTCATGGTCCGACTTCCTGTCCACGTTGGCTTTTCGATCCCGGCTGGGCGGGTTCTTCCGTCTGCAACCAACTATGGACGGCGCCGACGGTGGAGTCTGTCCACCGATCAGCCCCGGAACAGGATGAATTCCGCTGTCCCCCGATCGGTGGACAGTGGCCGGGTCAGTACCCCTCGGGCAGGGCGGCGAACATGTCGCGGGTGACGGCGACGGCGTTGTCGGAACTGCCGCCGCGTACCACCAGTGTCGCGAACGCCAGGTCGCCGCGGTATCCGACGAACCAGGCGTGCGAGCCGCCCTCGACCTCGGCCTCACCGGTCTTGCCGTACACCTCACCCTGATCTTCGATCCGCTCGGCGGTGCCGCTCGTCACCACGAGGCGCATCATGCCGCGCAGCCCGTCGACCATCTCCGGGCTGATCGGCGGGTGCTCCCCCTCGATCGTGGTTTCCCGTCCCACGATCAACCGCGGCACGGGTGTCGTACCGTGTGCGATGGTCGCCGCGGCCAACGCCATCCCGAACGGACTGACCACCACCTTGCCCTGCCCGAACCCGTCCTCGGTCCGCTGCACCAGGTCGTCGGCGGGCGGCACCGAACCCGAGTCGGTGGGCAGCCCGACGACGTCGTAGTCGGGTCCGATTCCGTACTGCGATGCCGCGACCGTCAGTGCGTCGGGGCGCATCTCGCTGGCGAGTTTCGCGAACGAGGTGTTGCAGGAGCGGGCGAACGCCGTCGCCATGGGCACGGTGCCGAGCGCGAATTCGTTGTAGTTCGGGACGCTGCGCTCCCCGATCTCGATGCGCCCGGGACACGGCACCATCGTGTCGGGGGTCGCGATGCCCGAGGAGATCGCGGCGCCTGCGGTGATGATCTTGAACGTCGAACCGGGCGGATACAGGCCGGTGAGCGCAACCGGTCCGTCCTTGTCTGCCGCCTTGTTCTGCGCGACGGCCAGCACGTCGCCGGTCGACGGCTGGATGACGACCATCATGGTCTGGTCGGTGCGGGCATTGACGGCGTTCTGCGCGGCGATCTGGATGGGACGGTCCAGGCTGATCGAGAACGACGGGGAGGTCTGCGGGGCCGTCTCGGTGAGCACGTCCGTGTCGACACCGTTCTGGTTGACCGTGACCACGCTCCAGCCGGCCTTGCCGTCGACTTCGTCGATCACGGTCTTCTTCACCTGACCGACCAGATCCGGTGCGAAATTCCGGTCGGTCGCCACGAGGTCCGCCTCGTCGGACACGCTCACGCCGGGAATGGCACCGAGCACACCGGCGACCTGTTCGTAGTCGTCCGACCGCAACCGGGTGACGAGGTAGTCGCCCTTGACCGCCGTCGCAGATTCGGCGATCGACTGCGCGGTGAGCGTGGTGTCGAACGCGACGAGCGCCGACGCGAGGGACTGTGCGCTGCCGATCACGTTGCCCGACTGCGCCGCATCGAATTTCACGCGGTACACCACACCGGGGACGAGGACGTCCGAACCGGAATGCTCGTTGACCCGCGCCCGGGGCGCGGCGGTGGACCGCAGCGACATCGTCTGACGGTCGCCCAGACGGGGATGAACGTTGGTAGAACTCCACCGCACCGCCCAGTCGCCGCCGCGCCGCCCCATCTGCAGTTCGCCCGAATACGTCCAGACCCGGTTCTTCGGCAGATGCCATTCGTACGTGTACCCGACGGTGGCGGTGTCACCGCTGACGTCGACGTCCGTCGTCCGGGCGTCGAGCGACTCGGCCTGCAGCGACGTCCACGCGGACTCGAGGGCCTGGCGCGCGACGTCCGGGCGGTCCGACAGGTCGGCGGCCTGCTCCGAATCCTGCTCGGCGAACGCCGTGAGAAACGCCTGCGCCGCCGGTTCCGGACCGTCCGGTCTCGGCGTGCACGCGGCGAGACCCGCCGTCAGCACAGCGGCGCCGCACAGGGCGATCGACTGGACGACGCGGGAGCGAGGGTGTGGCCGCAGTTTCATCGCCGCCCATGCTATGTCGGCGGGCACCGCCGACACGGTAGGCGGGCCAGCGCGTCAGTCCAGCAGAATTGTGGCGAACGTCGCGACCTGCCGGAAGCCGATGCGTGCGTACGCGCTGCGGGCGACCGTGTTGAAGCTGTTGACGTAGAGACTGGCGATGCGGCCCTCCGCGATGACGGCCTCCGCGACCGTCGCGGTGCCCGCCGCACCGAACCCGTGTCCGCGGTACATCGGGTGCACCCAGACGCCCTGGATCTGCCCGACCCGCGCGGACACCGAACCGACCTCGGCCTTGAACACCACCTGATCGTCCTCGAATCGCGCCCACGCCCGGCCGGCGGCGATGAGATTGGCGACGCGGCGCCGGTACCCTCGACCGCCGTCGTTGGCCCGGGGATCGATGCCGACCTCCTCGATGAACATCGCGACGGCGGCAGGCAGGTACTGCTCGAGTTCGTGCATCCGCACCTGCCGGACCAACGGATCCGGTCGGCACTGCGGGGTACTCGCCAACGCCAGCAGCGGCTGGTCGGGCCGGACCTCGCGGGCAGGCCCCCAATCCAGCTCGAGCATCTCCCACAGCGGCAACGTCAACTCGGCCCGCCCGACCAGCGACGAGCACATGCGCGGCGTGCGACAGGCGCGGTCGGCGAACGCCCGCATGTCGTCGATGCTGCCCCGCAGCGGCACGAAATTCGCGCCCGAGAAGCACAACGATTCGAGCGGCCCGCCCCGACTCCACAACTCCCCGTGGATCATCCGGGGATCGATACCGCCCTCTTCGACGCGAGCGGCAACCATGCAGGCGGCGACAGGATCGGCGTCGAGAACGCGGAGCACGTGTGCTGCGTCCCGACTGCTCAACTGTTTGGCACCGAGGAGCTTGAGCATCTACCCAACCTTGTCAGCTAGTGGACCTGCCCACCAGATTGCCACGAACTCGCCGGAAACGGGAGACGTTTCGTCGGCCGCTGCGGGCGCCGTGTCAGCTGACCGTCACCACGGGAGATCCGGACGTCGCATCGCCCTCCATCTCCTCGGCGATCCGCATCGCTTCCTCGATCAACGTTTCGACGATCTGCGCTTCCGGCACCGTCTTGATGACCTTGCCCTTGACGAAGATCTGGCCCTTGCCGTTGCCGGATGCGACACCCAGATCGGCCTCGCGGGCCTCACCCGGACCGTTGACGACGCACCCCATGACGGCCACGCGCAGCGGGATCTCCATGCCCTCGAGTCCGGCGGTCACCTCGTCTGCCAACGTGTACACGTCGACCTGGGCGCGCCCGCACGACGGGCAGGACACGATCTCGAGCTTCCGGGGCCGCAGGTTCAGCGACTGCAGGATCTGCGTGCCGACCTTGATCTCCTCGGCGGGCGGGGCGGACAGCGACACCCGGATGGTGTCGCCGATGCCGTCGGCCAGCAGTGCGCCGAACGCCACCGCCGACTTGATCGTGCCCTGGAACGCGGGACCGGCCTCGGTCACACCCAGGTGCAGCGGGTAGTCGCACTGCGCCGCCAGCTGCCGGTAGGCCTCGACCATGATCACCGGGTCGTTGTGCTTCACCGAGATCTTGATGTCGCCGAACCCGTGTTCCTCGAACAGTCCCGCCTCCCACAGCGCGGACTCGACGAGCGCCTCCGGAGTGGCCTTGCCGTACTTCTGCATCAGCCGCGGGTCGAGGGATCCGGCGTTGACGCCGATGCGGATCGGGATGCCGGCGTCTCCTGCCGCCTTCGCGACCTCCTTGACGCGTCCGTCGAACTCCTTGATGTTGCCGGGGTTCACGCGGACGGCCGCGCAGCCGGCCTCGATCGCGGCGAAGATGTACCGCGGCTGGAAATGGATGTCGGCGATGACCGGGATCTGGCTCTTCTTCGCGATGGTCGCGAGCGCGTCGGCGTCCTCCTGCCGCGGGCAGGCGACGCGCACGATGTCGCAACCGGATGCCGTGAGTTCGGCGATCTGCTGCAGCGTGGCGTTGACGTCGTGGGTCTTGGTGGTGCACATCGACTGCACGGAAACCGGGAAGTCGCTGCCGACACCGACAGATCCGACCTGGAGCTGGCGAGTCTTGCGGCGAGGTGCGAGAACGGCGGCCGGGCCTTCGGGCATACCCAATCCGACAGGGCTGGTCACGTGGGTGCCTTCTTTCGTAGCTTCAAGTCCGAGTTTAGCGTTCACTGGAAGAGCTTGATCGGGTTGACGATGTCCGCGGTCAGTGTGAGGAGCATGTATGCGCCGCCTATGACGATCACCACATAGGTGACGGGCAGGAGCTTCATGTAGTCGACGGGTCCGCCGCCGGGAAGTCCGCGCCTGCTGCGGAACCAGTCCCGGACCCGTTCGTAGACGGTGACCGCCATGTGCCCGCCGTCGAGCGGCAGCAACGGCAGCAGGTTGAACATTCCGAGGAAGAAGTTCAGGCTCGCCAAGAGCAGCACGAACGCTTCCCAGATTCCCTGTTCGGCGATCTGACCGCCGATGACGCTCGCGCCGTACACCGAGATCGGGGTCTCCGGGTCCCGTTCGCCGCCGGTCACCGCGTGCCACAGGTCGACGGCCTTGCTCGGCATCTGCACCAGCCGCTCGGCGGTCATCACGAACATGTCGCCGGTGAACTCGAACGACGCGGGAACCGCGGAGAGGGCCGAGTGCTCGACGACGCTCGGGGTCGCGCCGATGCCGATCGCACCGACCGTCGCCTCGTGCGGTTCGGTCTCGCCCTTCTCCTGGACCCAGCGCTGCACCTGCTGGACCGGGACGACGATCGTCTGTTCCTCGCCGTCCCGCTCGACCGTGAAGTCGACCGGACCGGACAGCGAACGGGTCGCGGCGGCCACGTCGGCGAACGTGGGCGTGTCCTTGCCGTCGACCGCGGTGATGACGTCGCCGGTCCTGATGCCCGCCTGCTCGGCGGGGCCCGGGCCGGTGCACTCGGACAGGGCGAAGTCGGGGCCGGGCCCCTGGGTCGGCGCCGCGCACCCGACCGACCCGACGACCGCGTCGGTGGACCGGTTCAGATCGGGCAGCCCCCAGCCGACGGCGAGGACGTACACCAGCACGAGCCCGAGGACGAAGTTCATGCCGATGCCGCCGGACATCACCGCGAGGCGCTTCCAGGTGGGCTTCTTGTACATGGCCCGGTCTTCTTCGTCCGGTTCGAGTTCGTCCAGCGCCGTCATTCCGGCGATGTCGCAGAACCCGCCGAGCGGGAGCGCCTTGAGGCCGTACTCGGTCTCACCGCGGCGGAAGGAGAAGATCTTGGGTCCGAAACCGATGAAGTACCGGCGGACCTTCATGCCGGTGGCCTGCGCCACCCACATGTGCCCCGCTTCGTGAAGTGCGATCGACAACGCGATCCCGAGGGCGAAGAGAACAACGCCCACTGCGAACACCATGCAGTTCTAGCCTTCCTGCTTCACGAGCTGACGTGCTCGGTCACGTGCCCAGCCGTCGGCGGCCAGTACGTCTTCCACGGTAGCCGGTGGCGCCGACCACTCGTCCGCCTCGGACAGCACGGACGCGACGGTGCGGACGATGCGCGGGAACCGGATGATCCCGTCCAAGAATGCCTGAGCGGCGACCTCGTTCGCAGCGTTGTAGACGGCGGTGAGGCATCCCCCACCCTTGCCCGCCTCGCGCGCGAGGTCGACCGCGGGGAACACCTGCGAGTCGAGTGGCTCGAAATCCCAGGTGGACGCGGTGCTGAAGTCACAGGCCGCGGCGGCGCCCGCGACCCGGTGCGGCCAGCCGAGGGCCAGCGCGATCGGGAGCTTCATGTCCGGTGGGCTGGCCTGCGCGAGCGTCGAGCCGTCGGTGAACGTGACCATCGAGTGCACGATGGACTGCGGGTGCACAGTGACGTCGATACGGTCGTAGTCGACGCCGAACAGCAGGTGCGTCTCGATCAGTTCGAGCCCCTTGTTGACGAGAGTCGCCGAGTTCAGCGTGTTCATCGGCCCCATCGACCACGTGGGGTGGGCGCCGGCCTGCTCGGGTGTCACCGATTCCAGTCGATCGGCCGTCCAGCCGCGGAACGGCCCACCCGAGGCGGTGAGGACCAGGCGGTCCACCTCGCCGGCGCTGCCCCCGCGCAGGCACTGCGCCAGCGCCGAGTGCTCGGAGTCGACCGGCACGATCTGTCCCGGCGCCGCGGCCGCCGTCACGAGGGGCCCGCCTGCGACGAGCGACTCCTTGTTGGCCAGGGCGAGCCGCGACCCGGACTCGAGCGCGGCCAGCGTCGGCTCCAGACCCAGCGAACCGACCAGTGCGTTGAGCACGACGTCCGCTTCCGTGGTGCGCACGAGTTCGGTGACGGCGCCGGATCCGCTCAGCACCCCGGGCAGATCCAGCGCTGCGGCCGCGCTCGGATCCGCGACGGCGACGGACGACACACCCGTCTCGCGAATCTGCCGGGCCAGCAGGTCGACGTTTCCGCCGCCGGCCGCGAGCCCCACCACCGTGAACTTGTCCGGGTTGGCGGCCACCACCTCCAACGCCTGGGTGCCGATCGAACCTGTGCTGCCGAGCAGCAGGACGCGAGTGGGCCTGTTTTCATCCACCCACCCATTGTTCCTGATGAAATGCGGACCACCCGCCACGGATGGCCCCACTACATACGACGGACAGTCGTATGTCACGATATGTCGAGTAGCGCAACCGAATCTGCAGGAGGATCGATCGTGGCCGGTACCCAGTTGGAGCCCTCGTCCAGCGACCCCATCGTGGCCGCACACATCGACACCGCGGAGGTCCCGTCGGCGGCATGGGGCTGGAGCGGTGAGGCGCCGAAGACGTTCCGGTTCTTCGGATGGTTCTTCGCCGTGTTCCTGCTGCTCATGATCATCGGCAACCACACCGGCCTGGTCGAGGACCTGTGGCTGATCGCGTGCGCGGCCATCATGGTCCTCATCCTCGTCCGCGACATCGTCCTGCGGCGCAAGCCCCGGTAGCACCGGACCACGAACGAAACCCCTCGCCCCGATCACTCGGGAACGAGGGGTTTCGTCGTATCGGCCCGCGTGACGAAATACTCAGTTCTCGGCGGCGAGCTGGCCGCAGGCGGCGGCGATCTCCTGGCCGCGGGTGTCCCGCACCGTGCAGGACACACCCTGCGCCAGCACGCGCCGGACGAATTCCTTCTCCACCGGCTTCGGGCTCGCGTCCCACTCACTGCCCGGGGTGGGGTTCAGCGGGATCAGATTCACGTGCACCAGCGGACCGAGCGCCTTGCGCAGTTTCTTGCCCAGCATGTCGGCGCGCCACGGCTGATCGTTCACGTCCCGAATCAGCGCGTACTCGATGGAGACCCGGCGGCCGGACTTGTCCGCGTAGTAGCGGGCGGCGTCCAGGACCTCCGCCACCGACCAGCGGTTGTTCACGGGGACCAGGGTGTCGCGCAGTTCGTCGTCCGGGGTGTGCAGCGACACGGCAAGCGTCACGCTGAGATCCTCGTCCGCGAGCTTGCGGATGGCGGGCGCCAATCCCACGGTCGACACCGTCACCGAGCGTTGCGACAACCCGAGGCCGTCGGGGGCGGGCGAGGTGATGCGGCGGACGGCCGCGACCACGCGCTTGTAGTTGGCGAGCGGCTCCCCCATGCCCATGAACACGACATTCGACAGCCGGCCCGGACCGCCGTGGACGTCACCGTCGCGCAGGGCGGCGGCCGCGGCACGCACCTGGTCGACGATCTCGGCGGTCGACAGGTTGCGTTGCAGCCCGCCCTGCCCCGTCGCGCAGAACGGGCACGCCATCCCGCACCCGGCCTGACTGGAGATGCACAGCGTCGCGCGGTCGGGGTAGCGCATGAGGACGCTTTCGAGCAGCGTCCCGTCGTTCGCCTTCCAGAGCGTCTTGCGGGTGTCGCCGCCGTCGCAGGCCAGGTGCTTGACGGCGGTGAGCAGCGTCGGGAACAGCGCCGCGCCCACCTGCTCGCGCACAGCGGCGGGAAGGTCGGTCATCTTCTCCGGATCCGCCTCGAGCCGCGCGTAGTACTGCCGGGCCAGCTGGTCGGCGCGGAACCCGGGCAGACCCAGCTCCTTGACGGCCTCCCGCCGCTCGGTGGAGTCGAGGTCCGCGAGATGCTTGGGGGGCATCCCACGCCGGGGCGCGGTGAAAACGAGGGGAAGCGAGACAGCCATAGTTTCTCCATTGTCCCATTGATTCGGGGGTCGTTGTCGTGCGGATGCCTGATCGACGTTGTTTCGCCGCCCGATGCGCATGCGGAACCCGCCCAGGTGGGTGAAGATCAACTCATGTCGACAACACCGGACGACCCCTCGAACTTCCCACCGGACGTCCCGGCCGGTCGTGGTCCCGGCACCGGACCGGCGCCACCGGACCCGGCACACCCCGACACGCCACCGGCGGGCACCGAGCATCCCGACGTCGCCCGCCGCAAGGGCATCAAGCACACCCGGGTGGGGGCCACCTGGACCGGCCTGGTGATCGGAATCATCGTTCTGGTACTGCTTCTCGTGTTCATCCTGCAGAACCTCGACAGTGTGACCCTCGAACTGTTCGCCTGGGAATTCACGCTCCCGCTGGGCGTCACCCTGCTGTTCGCGGCGATCGCGGGCGCGGTGATCATGGCCCTTGCGGGCGGTGTCCGCATCATCCAGATCCGGCGGGCGGCGAACCGGCAGCGGCGCCTGAACAGTAATTTCTAACTGAACAATAGTTACGCAAGTGGATTGCGCCCCGCCCTGCGAGCAGAATTACTGTCGTGGATATCACCGGAACGGCACGACTGTGAAGGCCGACATGGAGACGACTGTGGCACCGCGCATCGCGGCTGAACAAGCACGATCCTGGCTGCTGGTTCCCGCCGGCACACCCGAAGGATTCGAGGCGGCGCACACCAGCGCCGCGGACGCGGTGATCCTCGACCTCGAGGACGCCGTCACTCCCGACCGCAAACCGCGGGCCCGGGCCGACGTGGTCGCCTGGCTCGGCGAGACCCGCCGCGCGTGGGTGCGGATCAACGACGCCACCACCCCCTACTGGGCGGACGACCTGGCAGCGCTGAACGGGGTGCCCGGACTCGAGGGCGTCATGCTCGCCAAGACCGAGAGCGGTATGCAGGTCGACGCGACAGCCGAGCGGCTCCCCGAGGGCACGAAGGTGCTCGCCCTGGTCGAATCCGCGATGGGGCTCGAGGCGGCACCCGAGATCGCCCGGACGGAGGCCACGTTCCGCCTGGCGTTCGGCAGCGGCGACTTCCGTCGCGACACCGGCATGGACGACTCACCGCTGGCGATGGCCTACCCCCGATCCCGGCTGACGGTCGCCAGCCGGGCCGCCCGGATCGCACCGCCGATCGACGGCCCCACCCTCGGCACCGACATCGACGCGCTGGTCCGCGCGTCGGCACTCACCCTGTCGATGGGCATGACCGGGAAGCTGTGCATGACCATCGCGCAGACGGCGCCGGTCAACGACGCGCTGAGCCCGTCGCCGGCCGAGGCCGAATGGGCGCGCGACGTGATCGCCGACCTCGGCGAGGACGGATCCGGGGTGCGGGACGGCAGCGACCTCCCCAAGCTGGCGAAGGCCAAGAAGATCAACGCGCTCGCGAAGCTCTTCCACATCGCACCGCGGTAACGACACCGGTCAGAGCAACTCCAGCCCGGCGGGCTTTCGGCGGACGTGCACGCGGTAGCGCACGTCGAGAGTCACGCCGGGTGTCTGCGCGAACGCCGTCGACGCCGTCTTCTTCGTGAACTCGATGCCGAGAACGGCGCGCAGCGCTTCCCGGTTCGGGAAGCGCCATCGGGTCTCCACGCGCACCAGATCGAACCCCTGGGCCGTGAAGAACGACTCCACGGTCGCCGGGTGGTACTGCGGCAGGTCGGCGCGCATCCACTCGCCGTACGGATGGGCCGTCGCGTCGAGATCGACCACCACCAGCGCGCCGCCCGGGCGCAATACCCGCATCGCCTCGCGGATTCCGCGGCCGCAACCCGGTCCGAAGAAATACGCGGTCCGCGCGTGCACGACATCGACGGACGCATCGCCGAGGGGTATGCCCTCCGCGGAACCGTCGAGCACCCGGACGTTCGGCAGGTGCCCCACCCGGGCGCGGGCCCGTTCCCGAAGCGGCGGATGCGGTTCGATGCCGAACACCGACGCCGCGGACTCCGCGAAGACCGGCAGATGGAAACCGGAGCCGCAGCCCACGTCGGCGACGACGCCGCCCGTCCAGCCGACGGCACCGCGCAGGTGCCGGAAGATCGCCCCGTCCACGTCCTGGGCACGATTCTCCACCTCGTACCACTCGGGCCAGTGCCAGATGTTCGGGCTGGGGATGGTCACGGCAGCGCGGTCACACGAGGACCGTGAGCACCAGCCACGTCACGAACGCCGACGGCAGCAGGGAATCGAGACGGTCCATGATCCCGCCGTGCCCGGGGAGCAGAGTGCCCATGTCCTTGATGCGCAGCTCGCGCTTGACCTGGGATTCGATGAGATCGCCGAGCGTGGCGGTCACCACCAGGACGACGCCGAGGAGCACACCGATCATCGAGTTCTCGTCGAGGATCAGCGTGACCGTCAGCAGGCTTCCGATCACGCAGAACAGCAGCGAGCCGAAGAATCCCTCCCACGACTTCTTGGGACTGATCGCCGGCACCATCGGATGCTTGCCGAACAGCACGCCCGCCGCATAACCGCCGACATCGGAGCAGACCACGCCGATCATCAGGCACAGCACCCGCCCGGCGCCGTCGTCCTGCAGCACCATCAGCACCGCGAACGACGCCAGCAACGGAATCCAGGAGGCCACGAACACGGTGATCGCCGTGTCCCGGAGGAAGTTCTGCGGTGTCGCCTTCAACCCGTGGTCGAACAGGCGCCAGACCATGCACACCAGCACCGTGCCCGCGAAGGCGCTGAGCACACCGACCGGGCCGAACGGCCACCCGAGCCACAGGATCGCCTGACCCCCGGCGATCAGCGGGATCCGGGGGGCGCTGATGCCTGCCTCGCGGAGCCGCTTCGTGACCTCCCACGTGGCCACGGCCATCGCGACCGCGACCACCCCGATCCACACGAGGGGCACGTAGACGAGGATCAGGATGAGCGCGACGCCGAGCCCGACGCCGACGCCGATCGCCGCGGGGAGGTTGCGCCCGGCCTTGGACTTCGCGGCCGCGGCCGGTTCCGGCGCGGGCTTCCCCTCGGAGACCGGCTCCGAGGAATCGCCCTCGGAGATGGGTCCCCCTGGGGTTCCGTGTTCTGCTGGCACGGTCACTGTCCCCGATCCACTCCTCGTCTCGTGACTAAACTTCCAGTAACTCGGCTTCCTTGTGCTTCACCAGTTCGTCGACCTGCGCGACGTACCGGGCGGTCGTCTTGTCGAGTTCCTTCTCGGCCCGCCCCACCTCGTCCTCGCCGGCCTCGCCGTCCTTCTGGATCCGGGACAGCTCGTCCATCGCCTTGCGGCGCACGTTCCGCACGGACACCTTCGCGTCCTCGCCCTTGGACTTGGCCTGCTTGACCAGTTCGCGGCGACGTTCCTCGGTGAGCTGGGGAACGGAGATGCGGATCAGGTTTCCGTCGTTCGACGGGTTCACGCCCAGATCGGAGTTCCGGATCGCCGTCTCGATGGCGTTCAGTTGCGAGGCCTCGTACGGCTTGACGACGACGAGTCGCGCCTCCGGCACATTGATGCTGGCGAGCTGCGTGATCGGCGTGAACGCGCCGTAGTAGTCGATGCCGATGCGGTTGAACATGCCAGGATTCGCACGGCCCGTGCGGATCGATCCGAGATCGTCCTTGGCCACCGTGACAGCCTTCTCCATCTTCTCCTCGGCTTCGAAGAGAGCTTCATCAATCACGGCTGTTCCTCCATGTCGTTCTGCATCGATTCGTCACTGCCTCTGTTTCGAGAAAACCCTGTGTCGAGCGTGGCACGCGCGTCATGACTTGACGAGCGTTCCGATCTTCTCACCGGACACCGCCCGAGCGATATTCCCCTCGGTCAGCAGATTGAACACCATGATCGGCATCTGGTTGTCCATACACAGGCTGAAGGCCGTCGCGTCGGCCACCTTCAGCTCCTGCTCGATGACCTCACGGTGCGTGATCTGCGTGTACATCGTGGCGTTCGGGTCGAGATTCGGGTCCGCGGTGAACACGCCGTCGACGGCCTTGGCCATCAGCACCACCTCGGCGCCGATCTCGAGGGCCCGCTGCGCCGCGGTCGTGTCGGTCGAGAAGTACGGCATGCCCATGCCGGCGCCGAAGATCACGACGCGCCCCTTCTCGAGGTGACGCTGGGCGCGCAGCGGAATGTACGGTTCCGCCACCTGGCCCATGGTGATCGCCGTCTGCACCCGGCTGTCGATGCCCTCCTTCTCCAGGAAGTCCTGCAGAGCAAGGCAATTCATGACGGTGCCGAGCATGCCCATGTAGTCGGAACGCGCGCGGTCCAGACCTCGCTGCTGCAGTTCCGCGCCACGGAAGAAGTTGCCGCCGCCGATGACCACCGCCACCTGCACCCCGGATCGCACGACCTCGGCGATCTGCTCGGCGACCTTGGTCACCACGTCGGGGTCGAGACCGACCTTGCCACCACCGAACATTTCTCCGCCGAGTTTGAGAAGGACTCGATGGAATCCCGTACGTTCGTTGGCTGGTTCGGACATTGCTCTCCTCAGTTCCACAGCACTCGTCGATTTCGACAGCGGCCGAGCGCACCCACGCGGCTACCCGGCCCATTCAGACGGCCATCCTCATCCTGCCTCATCAGGACGGTGGCGGTATACGTAGGCCCCGCCGGGCGAGCGCACTCGTCCGACGGGGCCATACGACTCACACGAGCGGCTACGAAGCACCGACCTCGAAGCGAACGAAGCGCTTGATGGTGACGCCTGCCTCGTCGAGGATCGCCTTGACGGACTTCTTGGAGTCCTGGACCGAGGACTGCTCGGTCAGCACGACGTCCTTGAAGTAGCCGTTGACGCGGCCTTCGATGATCTTCGGCAGAGCCTGCTCCGGCTTGCCCTCGGCGCGCGCGGTCTCCTCGGCGATGTGACGCTCGTTGGCGACGATGTCCTCGGGGACCTCGTCACGCGTGACGTACTTGGCCTTGAGAGCCGCGACCTGCATGGCGGCGCCGCGAGCGGCCTCCGCAGCGGCGTCGCCCTCACCGGTGTACTCGACGAGGACGCCGACGGCGGGCGGCAGGTCGGCGCTGCGCTTGTGCAGGTAGACCGCGACCGGCCCGTCGAACGAGGCGATCTTGCTCAGGACGAGCTTCTCACCGATCTTCGCGGACTGCTCCTGGATGACGGTGTCGACCGTCTTGCCGTCGAGCTCGAGCGCCTTGAGGGCGTCGACGTCGGCCGGCTTCGCCGCGGCGGCGACCGTGACGATCGACTCGGCGAGCTCCAGGAAGTCCTCGTTCTTCGCGACGAAGTCCGTCTCGCAGTCGAGCTCGAGCAGGACGCCGTCCTTGGAAACGACCAGGCCCTCGGCCGTGGTGCGCTCGGCACGCTTGCCCACGTCCTTGGCGCCCTTGATGCGCAGCTGCTCGACAGCCTTGTCGAAGTCACCCTCGGCCTCAGCGAGAGCGTTCTTGCAGGCCATCATTCCGGAGCCGGTGAGCTCGCGGAGCCGCTTGACGTCAGCGGCGGTGTAGTTCGCCATGGTGAGCGAGCCTCCTCATATGTCTGTTGGGACGTAAGTCAGGGTAGTACTCGGGGCAGACCGTGAAACGGCCCTGACCAAAGATCTCTTGGTCAGGGCCGTGTGCATCGGATCAGGCCTCGGTGGAGGGAGCCTCTGCTGCGGGGGCCTCGGCAGCCGGAGCCGCCTGTGCCTCAGCTGCGGGAGCGGCCTCTGCTGCGGGCGCTGCCTGCGAGAGCAGTTCCTGCTCCCACTCGGCGAGGGGTTCACCGGCGCCGGCCTCGGGCTTCGCGTCCTTGTCGGAGCTCAGTCCGGCACGGGCCTGCACGCCCTCGGCCACCGCGGAAGCGACGACCTTGGTGAGCAGGGCGGCGCTGCGGATGGCGTCGTCGTTGCCCGGGATCGGGTAGTCGACGAGGTCGGGGTCGCAGTTGGTGTCCAGGATCGCGATGACCGGGATGTTCAGCTTGCGAGCCTCGGCGACCGCCAGGTGCTCCTTGTTGGTGTCGACGACCCACACCGCGGAGGGAACCTTGGCCATGTCGCGGATACCGCCGAGCGTGCGGTCCAGCTTGGTCATCTCACGCGTGAGCATGAGGATTTCCTTCTTGGTGCGACCCTCGAAGCCACCGGTCTGCTCCATCGCCTCGAGCTCCTTGAGACGGAGAAGACGCTTGTGGACGGTGGTGAAGTTGGTGAGCATGCCACCGAGCCAACGCTGGTTGACGTAGGGCATCCCGACGCGAGTGGCCTCGGCCGCGATGGACTCCTGGGCCTGCTTCTTGGTGCCGACGAAGAGGACGGTGCCGCCGTGGGCAACGGTCTCCTTGACGAATTCGTACGCCTTGTCGATGTACGTCAGCGTCTGCTGCAAGTCGATGATGTAGATGCCGTTGCGGTCGGTGAAGATGAACCGCTTCATCTTCGGGTTCCAGCGACGCGTCTGGTGACCGAAGTGCGTGCCGCTGTCCAGCAGCTGCTTCATTGTTACGACAGCCATGGCTGTGTATCTCTCTTTCATTGCCGGTTGATGCCGAACGTCGGTGACGTTCCGCCCTGGCGCCCGTGAACCGTCGGACTCACACCGAAATGCGAGACCAGCCGACGATCCTTACACTGCGCGGACGCGCGAAGTCGGACTGTGCGAGCACAGACCGCTCGATCAGTGTACGGCCTCCACGCCCCACGCCCTAACCGCCCCTGCCACACCCCGGCCGCGCGTGCAAGGGTTCTGCGGAATCTGTGGACGAATCGAAATCCATCCACACTGTCGCCCGCCGCCCGATATTTGCCCCGACGTGCGGGATCGTCGAGCCATGACGAAGTTCGGGGCGATCCTGCGGGTCCTGACGGCGATGGTCACGGCCACGACCCTCCTCACCGCCGCGGTCCTCCTCGCCCCGCCCGCCGAAGCCGCGCCGGACGGCGACTTCGACTGGCCTCTGCACCCGCGGCCGCGGGTGGTGCGGGCGTTCGACAACCCGGAGCACGACTGGCTTCCCGGCCATCGCGGCGTGGATCTCGGAGGCGTGCCCGACGAGGCCGTGCTGTCCGCGGGCGCGGGCGTGGTGGTGTTCGCCGGCACGGTCGCGGGCAAACCCGTCGTCTCCGTCGACCACCCGGGAGGTCTGCGCACCACGTACGAACCGGTGACCGCCCGGGTCACGCCCGGGCTGCGCGTCGGCCGCGGCACCGTCCTCGGCACACTCGAACCCGGGCACCCGGGCTGCATCGCCCCCGTCGCCGCCTGCCTGCACTGGGGTCTGCGCCGCGACCGCGACTACCTCGACCCGCTCGGCCTCGTCCGGGCGGCACCCGTACGGCTCGAACCCGTCGGCGGCTAGCGCCACTCGGCCCACATCGTCGCGGCTAGCGCCACTCGGCACAGATCGTCGCGGCTAACGCCACTCGGCGACGGCGTGCCTGCCCGCCGACTCGGGGAAGTCGTCCGCGACCATCGCGGCGAGTTCGACGAACGCCTTGCGCGTCGCGGGACGCAGCAGGTCCAGATCCACGACCGAACCCTCGGCGAGGTGTTCGTCGAACGGCACCACCTTCACGGCCCTGCAGCGGAGCAGGAAGTGATTGGTCAGTTCCGTCATGTCGATCGTGCTCGACCCGGGCCTCGCCGCGCTGATGACCACGACCGTCCGCGAGACGAGGTGCCCGTAACCGTGATGCTGCAACCAGTCCAGTGTGGCGGCGGCACTGCGCGCGCCGTCGATGGCCGGCGAACTCACCAGCACCAGCGCATTGGCGAGTTGCAGCACGCCGTTCATCGCCGAGTGCATGATGCCGGTGCCGCAGTCGGTGAGGATGATGTTGTAGTACACCTGCAGGATGCCGATGACCCGCCGATAGTCGTCCTCGCTGAAGGCCTCGGAGATCGCCGGGTCCTGTTCGCTGGCGAGCACCTCGAGGCGGCTCGGCGCCTGCGACGTGTGCGCCCGCACATCGGAGTAGCGCCGGATGTCCGGCTCCGCCGCGATCAGATCCCGGACGGTCGAATGCGTCTGCAGCGGCACGCGTTGCGCGAGTGTCCCGAAGTCGGGGTTGGCGTCGACGGCGATCACACAGTCGCCGCGCAGCGACGCGAACGTCGATCCCAGCCCGATCGTGGTCGTCGTCTTGCCTACGCCGCCTTTCAACGACAGGAATGCGATTCGATAGTCCCCCTGGATCGGCTGCCGGATGCGGTCGAGCAGCGCCGCCTCGCGCGTCTCGCCCGCCGACTCCCCCGGATTCACCGATCCCCCGGTGAGCCGGTGCAGGCCGCGCCTCCACCCGCGGGTGGGAGTCTTGCGTGCCCGCGCGAGGAGCGCGTCGGCCACCAGATCCTGACTGGTCACCTGATGCCGGCCCGGGTCCGGGGCGGGACCGTCGAAGGACGGCGGGCCCCACGGATCGGCCGCGGGTTGACCCACCGAGGCGCCGCCACCGTCGTCCAGCCAGGACGGCTGCGGTCGAGTCAAGTCTTCGCGATCCACTATTTCCCCCGGGACAGTGCAGCAACAACGGCAGATTCGTGGCGCGACGCTACCAAACCGGGTCAGGCCCGCGGGTGGGCCTGATCGTGCACCGCGCGGAGCCGCGCCACGGACACGTGGGTGTAGAGCTGGGTGGTCGCGAGGCTGGCGTGCCCGAGCAGTTCCTGCACCACGCGCAGGTCGGCGCCGCCTTCGAGCAGGTGCGTGGCCGCCGTGTGGCGAAGGCCGTGCGGGCTCAGGTTCGGCGCGCCGGGGACCGCGGACAGCACGTCGTGCACGACGCTGCGCGCCTGCCGCTGATCCAGTCGCTTTCCCCGCTTGCCGAGGAGAAGCGCCTGCCCGGAACCGTCCGTCGCGACCGCGGGTCTGCCGACGTGCAACCAGAGGTCGATGGCGGCGGCGGCCGGTTTCCCGTACGGCACCGAGCGCTCCTTGTCTCCCTTGCCGATCACGCGCAGGAGCTGTCGTTCGCGGTCCACCGATCCGAGGTCGAGGCCGCACAGCTCCCCCACCCGTATTCCGGTCGCGTACAGCAGTTCCACGATGAGGCGGTCGCGAAGTGCGATCGGATCGTTCTGCTGCGCGCCCGATTCGGCGGCGTCCATCACGTCGGCCGCCTGCGACTGCCGCAGCACCGGGGGCAGCGCCCGGTGAGCCTTCGCGGCACCCAGCCGGGCGCCGGGGTCTGTGGCGATTCGCCGGGTTCGCAGCAGCCAGGCTGTGAAGTTGCGCACCGACGACGTCCGCCTGGCGAGTGTCGTCCGGGCGACGCCGGCCGCGGACTGGCCTGCCAGCCACGACCGCAGCACCTGGATGTCGAGCTCCCCGAGGTGCGCGTCCGGTGACGCCGACAACCAGTGTTGCAGCAGCGACTTCGCGTCCGCGACGTACGCCTTCACGGTGTGCGGCGATCGGCCGCGCTCGAGCCCGAGATGCCGTGTGTACTCGTCGAGTACCAGCTCCAACGGGGCCGGAAGGTCGCTGCTCATAGAGGCAACAGTCGACTCGGGCGGGACATAAATCAAGCAGCCGCGCCGCTAGAGTTCCTTTGTGCAGCGAACGATCCCCATCCCGATGTTGTGTGTTCTGGCGTTACTGTCCGCGATCGCCCCCCTGGCCACCGACATGTATCTCCCCGGCCTCCCGCTGATGACGGAGAGCCTGAACACGTCGGCGCCGAGCGTGCAGCTGACTTTGACCACGTTCATGGCCGGGCTCGGGATCGGCCAGCTCGTGGTCGGACCGCTGTCGGACGGTCTCGGACGGCGGCGCCTGCTGATCGGCGCCACCGTCGTGACGACGCTCGCCGCGATGGCCTGCGCACTCGCCCCGACCGTCGAAACCCTCATCGCCGCAAGATTGTTCCAGGGACTGAGCGGCGGCGCGGCGATCGTGCTCGCACGGGCCTGCATCGCCGACCGGGCCCGAGGAGACAGCGCCGCCCGCCTCTTCAGCATCATGATGATCATCGGCGGAGTCGCACCGGTGGTCGCGCCGCTGCTGGGCGGGGCCCTGCTCGGGCCGGTCGGCTGGCGAGGGATCTTCTGGGTCCTCACCGCCGCCGGGGTGGCAATGTTCGCGGGCGTGCTGATTCTCGTCCCGGAGACGCTTCCCGAGCAGCACCGGCACGGCGGCGGGCTCACGGCCCTCGTCCGGAACCTGCACTACGTCGTCGGCAACCGCGTGTACCTGGGTTACGCGTTCACGTTCATGTTCGGGTTCGTCGCTCTCTTCTCGTACATCTCCGCGTCCCCGTTCGTCGTGCAGAACGTCCTCGGCCTCAGCCCGGGGCAGTTCTCGATGGTGTTCGCGGTGAACGCAGCGGGAATGGTGAGCGCCGCGATCGTGAACACGCGGCTCGTGGGCACGTTCCATGCCCGGCAGCTGCTCGGTTTCGGGGTCACGCTGCTCCTGGCGGCGGGTGTCGTGCTGCTGGTCGCCGCGACAGCGATCGATTCGCCGCCCTGGTGGGCGATCCTGCTCCCACTGTTCGTCTCCGTGTCGAGCATCGGTTTCGTGATGGGCAACGCGACGGCGCTGGCTCAGGGCGAGGTGACGAAAGCCTCCGGCACCGGGTCCGCACTCCTCGGGGCCGGCCAGTTCGGGCTCGCCGCGGTGGTCTCGCCGCTCGTCGGCATCGCCGGACCCGACACCGCCGTCCCGATGGCCGTCGCGATCCCGTCGGCGGGCGCGGTGGCCATGTTGTCGCTGCTGGTGCTGACGCGGCGGACGCACAGCTCGTAGCGCGTCCGCCGCATCGGGTCAGCGTGTCAGCGGGAGGCACCCTCGCTCGCGGCGAGCTCGGACTTCCACACCCGGAAGCCTTCCTCGGTGCGGCCGCGGCGCCAGTATCCGGAGATCGACGCGGAACGCGCGGGGACGCCCCGCTCGTTGCGCACGTAGGAGCGGAGGTTGTGCATCACGGCCTGCGCCTCACCGTGGATGAACACCTGCGCGTCTCCGGGCAGCCATGCGGTGTCGCGGACCGCAGCGACGAGCGGGGCGTTGTCTCCCGACGCCGCTTCCCCGATCCGGTCGGCCGTGTCCCCGCGGTGGATCCATGTGACGTCGACACCCGTGGGTGCGTCGAAGGCGATCTCGTCGTCCGGGCCTGCGACCTCGATGATCACCCGTCCCACCGCCGACGCGTCGAGTTTCTCGACGGACGCCGAAATGGCGGGGATGGCGGTCTCGTCGCCGGCGAACAGGTACCAGTCGGCCGCCGGATCCGGTGCGAACGCCCCTCCGGGGCCGCGCAGTGTCAGGACGTCACCGGCCCTCGCGGACGCGGCCCACGGTCCCGCGACCCCGGCGTCGCCGTGGACCACGAAGTCGATGGCGATCTCACGCGCCGCCGGGTCCACCGACCGGATCGTGTAGGTGCGCAGCACCGGCGCTTCGGGGCTTCCGAATTCGAGTTTCGCGTACGCGTCGGTGAAGGCGTTGGGAACGAAGCTGTCGAATCCCGGGTCGCCGAGGACTACCCGCACCATGTGCGGCGTCAGCCATTCGGTGCGGAGCACGGTCAGTGTTGCAGTCGGCTTTGCCACAGGCATCTCTCCAATGAACTCAAGTTGGTTAGTGTTACCTAACTACGGTACAGGAGAGACCGCCGGCCGCGGCCGGCGTCGTTACGAGCCGGAAGCGATCAACAGGCTCAACACCTGCGCGACGAAGTTCCGCCACAAGTCCTCGGCTGACCCCATATCTCACTCCTTACGTGACGCTGATCCACCCGTGGGTATCGCATGCGGTGTGTGAGGCGCGTTCCTGAGACGTTTCTACTCCACGTCGTCGCCGATCGGCCGGTTCGACTCGCCGTGTGCGCAGGCCGAACCGAAACGCACCGGACCCGCCCCGCCTCACCGCTGCCGGGACCACCCCGTGTCGTCGGAGCCGACGAAGCCCTCCATCTCCAGCAGCGGGAGCACGGCACGGACCTGCTCCACCGCGACCCCGGACAGTTCGGACAGTTCCCGGACTCCGCGCGGTCCGGCGGCGGGCAGCGCCTCGTACACCAGCAGGGCGTCGCCCGACAGCGCGTCGAGATCGCGGACCACCTCGGGACCTTCCCGCAGTCCGATCGGTCCGGCCTCCTCCACCACGTCGCCGGCGTTCGCGACCAACCGCGCCTCACCCTCCCGAATCATGCGATTGCACCCGGTCGACGACGCCGACGTCACCGGACCCGGCACCGCCATCACCGGGCGCCCCAGCTTGCGAGCCCAGCTCACCGTGTTCCGGGCGCCGCTGCGCCAGCCCGCCTCCACCACGACCACCCCGTCGGACAGGCTCGCCACCAACCGATTCCGCGCCAGGAAGCGATGTTTCGCGGGAGTCGTGCCGGGCGCGTACTCACTGATCACCGCACCGTTCTGCGCGATCTGCCGCAACATCCGCGCATGCCCCGCCGGGTACGCACGATCCACACCACACGCCAGCACCGCCACGGTCAGACCCCCGACACCCAGCGCCGCACGATGCGCGGCGCCGTCGACTCCGAACGCCGCACCCGACACGATCGTCCACCCGTCGACGGCGAGATCACCCGCTATCTCCGCCGTCACGTGCTCGCCGTACCCACTCGCCGCCCGTGTCCCCACGATCGCGATCGCCCGATCGGTGAGTTCGGCCACCGGGCGCGAACCGAGCACCCACAACGCCAGCGGCGGACCCTCGTCCCGCGACCGCGACAAATTCCCGAAACCGAGAAGCCGCCACTGCGGCCACTCGTCGTCGTCCGGCGTCACGAGCCGGCCACCCATCCCTGCCACCAGCTCCAGATCGTCCGCGGCCGTGTCCACATGGGCACGGGCCACCGTGCGCTCCCCCAGCACGTCCGACAAGTCCCGCTCCCGTACCGCCCGCGCGGCCTCCTCCGGCCCCACCTCCTCCACGAGAAGGGACAGCGCCGGGCACGGCCCCTGCACCACCTTCGACAGATACGCCCACGCCAACCGGCGGGGATCAGGGAATCCACCCGGATCGCCTGTTTCACTTCGACTTTCCACCGTCATTGAAAGCTCCGATCACGAAATCCCAGTGCGGTGACCACCTGCTCGGGGCCCGGCATCGCGAGCCCGGCCAGATCGCTCACCGTCCATGCCACCCGTAACGCACGATCGGCCCCTCGGGCCGTGATCAGCCCCTTGCGCAGTGCTCGCTCCACCGGCGCCAGCGCCGGGCGCGCCAACCGGAACTTCTGCCGCAGGGCCGGGCCCGGCACCTCCGCGTTGGTGCGCCACCCGTAGTCGCTCCACCGCTCGCCTGCGGCGGCGCGCGCCTCGGCCACCCGCTGCCGGACGTCCTCCGTGCTCTCGCCGACGTCGTCGATGAACGCCCCTGTCGCGACGGCCTGCATCCGCACCCGCAGGTCCACGCGGTCCATCAGTGGTCCCGACAACTTCCCGAGGTAGCGTCGCCGGGCGGTCGGTGCGCACACGCAGTCCGCCTCCCGCGGGGGCGCGCACGGGCACGGATTGGCCGCGAGGATCAGCTGGAACCGCGCCGGGTATCGGGCAACCCCGTCCCGTCGCGCGATCCGCACCTCCCCGTCCTCGAGTGGCGTCCGCAGCGCCTCGAGCACCTTGGTTCCGATCTCGGCGCACTCGTCGAGGAACAGCACCCCGCGGTGGGCGCGACTGACCGCACCGGGTTTCGCGACACCGCTGCCGCCGCCGACGAGCGCACTCACCGACGCGGTGTGGTGGGGTGCGATGAACGGCGGCACATCGATGAGGGGGCGCTCGGGCGGCAGGAGCCCCGCCACGGAGTGGATTGCCGTCACCTCGAGCGATTCGGTCTCGGTGAGTGGCGGCAGAACTCCCGGAAGACGTTGCGCCAGCATCGTCTTCCCCACGCCGGGTGGTCCGGTGAGCATGAGGTGGTGCGCTCCCGCCGCCGCCACCTCGATGGCCCAGCGCGCCTCCGTCTGCCCCACCACCTCGCTCAGATCGGCTCGCACCGGCTGCGCAACCCACTGTGCCGGCTCGGGGTACTCGAGCTCACGCTCCTCCCGCAGCCACGCGATCGCCGCCCTCAGATCGTGCGCGCCGAGCACCTCGACACCTCCGACCAGACCCGCCTCGGGCAACGACTGCACCGGGACCACCACCGTTGCCCATCCCGCATTCTTCGCCGCCAGCACCGCGGGAAGGATCCCGCGCACCGACCGGAGCCGCCCGTCCAGCGCGAGTTCGCCGAGCAGAACGGTCTCGCGCAGTCGCTGCCGCTTCACCTGTTTGGCCGCATCGAGCACCGCAGCGACCAGCGCGAGATCGTAGACCGACCCGACCTTCGGCAGCGTCGCCGGCGACAACGCGAGGATCACCTTCGAATCCGGCCACTCCTCACCCGAATTCGCGACCGCGGCCCTGATCCGGTCGCGCGCCTCCGACAGCGCGGTGTCGGGCAGCCCGACCAGATGCACTGCGGGAAGCCCACGGCCGATGTCGGCCTCGATCTCGACCAGCTGACCGTCGACCCCGGTCACCGCCACCGAATGCGCGCGCCCCAACGCCATCAGAACGCGTCCCGGACGTGCTCGATCCGGGGTTGCGGACCGTGCCCGATCATGATGGCGACGACGTCGAACCGCACCCGCGACCAGTGCCGGTTCGATTCCCGCAGCCATTCCACCGCCAGCAGGCGGATGCGTCGCTGTTTGGAGAACGTCACCGCCTCGGCGGGAGTGCCGTATCCCAGGCCGCGCCGTGTCTTCACCTCGACGAAGACGAGCCAGTCCCCCTCGGCCGCAATGAGATCGACCTCGCCGTACCGGGATCGCCAGTTGCGGTCGACGATCTCCATGCCCGCCTCGGTGAGGTACCGGGCGGCCAGATCCTCTCCATGTGCACCCAGCGCGAGATTGTGCGCCACAGCAGCCTCCACCCCGTCCCGCGGCGGCCCACCGATGCGAACCGCGCCTCTCTCACCACCGTGGCCGACCCGGATTACGGAAGAACTCCGCGAACTGGGCCGACACTTTGGGCTGTGGATGACGTACGGGTTGTGGACAACTCGATACTCCGCGGCGCAGGCTCACCAGGAAAACGCAGGCCAAGGCTGTCAATACGGCATTCGAACGGTCAGCCGACGGCCGGCATCCAGCGGTGCGCGAGACCGGCCACCCACTCGGCGGCGTCACCCGGATCCTCGGGTGGTGATTCGACGAGGACGAGTTCGTCGACGCCCACGCCGGCCAGGGCATCGACGTGGGACGGGTCCCCGTCGCGCAGGGCGACGGCCAGGTGCAACTCGGCCGGATTTCGCCCGCTGTCCCGGCAGAATGCCTGCAGTGTCCGGATCCGTTCTGCGACGGCGTCGACGCCGTCCAGGTTGAATCCGTACCAGCCGTCGCCCCATGCCACGATTCGGCGGAGCGCGGCGTCGCTGTTGCCGCCGAGCACGACCGGGATCCGGCGATCGCGGACGGGTTTCGGGTTGACCCGGACGGAATCGAAGTGGACGAACTCGCCGTCGAACGTCGCGACGTCGTCGTTCCACAGGGTGCGCATCGCCGCGACGTATTCGGCTGCGCGCTCGCCGCGGCGCTCGAACGGAATGCCGAGTGCAGCGAATTCTTCCCTGGACCAGCCGATGCCGACGCCGAGGGTGAGCCTGCCACCGCTCATCAGATCCAGCGTCGCCGCCTGCTTGGCCATGAGCACGGGATTGTGTTCGGGCAGCAGCAGTATCCCGGTGGCGACGCCGATCGTGTGAGTGGCGGCGGCGGCGAAGCTCAGCCCGATCATGGGGTCGAGCCAGTCCGCAACGGCGGGGACGGCGATCTTTCCGTCGTCCGCATACGGGTACCGCGACGCCGACCGGTCCACCATCACGACGTGTTCGCCGGCCCACAGCGTGGCGAATCCGCTGTTCTCTGTGGCTACCGCGACCGCGTCGATCACGGCGCGGCGAGCGCCGGTGCCGATTCCGAGGGCGTGCAACCCGAGGCGCATCGGCCGATCGTCTCACAGTTGCCCGGCCGGAGTGCCCGGTTCCGGGACGCACCTATCCGCGCACGTCGAGGCTCCTGGCGTAGTGCTCCTTGAATACCTCGAGGTGCGTCCAGGTCTCCAGCGCCATCACCCCGTCGATCGTCCGGATGTGCTCGGCGAGGGAGTAGAGATCGCCCGACGAATCGGCGGCGACGGTGCCGATCAAGTCGAATCTGCCGAGCGATCGCGCCAGGAATTCGATACCCGGCAACGCCTCGATCTGCGCGCACGCTTCCCGGTCCCGCGATCCGAGGTTGACACCGATGCCCATGGCGAGGGTCCGGCCGCCGCCGCGGCGCTTCACGACCGCACCGACGCGCAGTGCGGTGCTGTCGATCAGATGGTTGACCCGATTCCGCGCAGCGCTGGGTGAGAGACCGGTCCGCTCGGCCAGTTCCAGAAACGGCATCCGGCCGTTCCGCTCCAGCAACTCGATGAGCGCGACGTCTTTCGAGTCCAGTCGCACGTCGGCCCGTAATGCGCTCTTGGGCATGAAGATTCCCCTGATGACCTCGGCATAGAACAGCGTGTTGACGGTGCGGACACCGCTCACCGTACGGATGGCGGCGATGGCGTCGTAGAGGTCCTGCCTGCCGGGGACGCGCAGTTCGGCGATGATGTTGTACTGCCCGCTGACGGCGGAGATGTAGACGGCGGCCTCCACCGCGCAGAGCGCCTCCGCCACGGGGCCCACCGGACCCGAGACGGCGACGGACACGTGCGCCATCGCCGTGAGGCCCAGCAACTCGGGATGGGCGACGGCGACGACGCTGACCGTGCCCGAGTCGAGCAACGCCTGGACCCGCGCGGACACGGCGGCGCGCGGCGCGCCGACGGTCGCGGCGAGTTCCCGGTAGGTCGCTCGACCGTTCGCCTGCAACGCCGCGATGAGCCTGGAATCCAGTTCGACACCCATAATGCCCCGAATTTCCCCAATTTCTTTCTGCACCGACGACAGAGGAGAAGAATCGCATGAATCCTGCAAAACAGCGAATTAGTACGAATATGCTTTGATTCCCGAACACATCCGTTGTAGACCGCGCAGTCTGCAACTTTGGTGTATTGCGCAGGCCCCGGTCAGGGCGTAATTTCCCTCGCAATCGGAACGTGACCCACACCACCACCTCGAAGGATCCCCATGCGCAAGCTGTTTCACCACGAGGCGTCTCCCCTCGACGCCACCGCCACCGTCTTCACCGGTGGCACGCTCCGCACCGTGGACGCAGACACCGAGGGCGCCGAGGCCTTTCTCGTCTTCGGCAATCGGTTCGCCGCCGTCGGCACCGTCGCGGAATGTCATGAGGAGGCGCGGCGGATCGGTACCCGGACCACCGACGTCATCGACCTCGCCGGGGCGACCGTCGTGCCCGGGTTCGTCGACCCGCATGCGCACCCCCTGATGTACGGCCAGATGCTCAGCTGGGTGGACTGCGGCCCGGAGAAGGCGCGCAGCATTCCGGAGATCGTCGCGCTGCTGCAGGAGGCGGCCCGGAACCAGCCGGCCGGGATCCCGGTGCGCGGGTACGGCTACGAGCATCGCAATCTCGTCGAGGGCCGGCACCCCACGAAGGAGGAACTCGACCTGGTCGGGACCGACCGCGAGGTGTACCTGATGAACGCCAGCGGCCACGGCGGCGTCGTCAACACCTTCACGCTGCAACTCCACGACGTCACGCGCGAGACCCCCGATCCGCCCGGTGGCCAGTTCTTCCGCGACGCCGACGGCGAACCGACCGGCGAACTCTCCGACGCCGCGTGCAACATCCTCACCGGCGTGAACGGGGTCAAAGTCGGGCACCACGGCCCGAACTTCCACCTCGAGGACGAACCCGAGGAGCATCTGCGGCAACTCTCCGTTGCGCAGGAGAAATTCCTCGAGGGCGGAGTCACCACGATCGGCGACTGCCAGGTGACCCGGCGCGAATTCGACATGTACCTGCGCCTGGCGGAGCAGGGTCGACTCGAGACCCGGGTGAGCATGTACCTGCTCAGCCACCTGCTCGATCACGCGCTCGACACCGGACTGCACGGCGCGTTCGGCAACTCGCGACTCGCGTTCGGCGGGATCAAGTTCTACGCCGACGGCACTCTCGGCGGATGGACCGCATACTTCCCCGACGGGTACGTGGGCGACCCCTGCCGGACCGGGCAGCTCTACCACGAGCCCGCCGACTATGCGGCCCTGATCGCGAAGGCACACGCGGCCGGTCTGCAAACGGCGACGCACGCGCAGTCGCCGACCGCGATCGACATGGTTCTCGACGCCATCGAGGCCGCGCAGGACGCGCGTCCCGACGCCGACGCCCGCCACCGCATCGAGCACTGCGGGTTGCCGACCCCCGAGCAGATCACGCGAATGCACGCGCTCGGCGTGTACCCCGTCAACCAGCCGCAGCACTACTACAACTGGGGCGAGGGCGTGACCGCCGCCATCGGAACCCCGGGTGAGCGGTTCAATCCGCTGGGCGAATTCGTCGAAGCCGACGTGCCGGTCACGATCAGTTCCGACGCGCCGGTGGCCGAGCCCCGACCGCTCGAGGCCATCCAGGCCGCCGTCACCCGCGTCACCCGGCAGGGACATCGACTCGGCTCGAACGCGTTACGGCTGAGCGCCGCCCAGGCTCTCACCGCGCACACGCTGAACGGTGCCCGCACACTCGGACGGGAATCCGAACTGGGCAGCATCACCCCCGGCAAGCGTGCCGATTTCGTGGTCCTCGGCGCCGACCCGCTCACCGTCGATCCGCACACCATCGCCGACATCGAGGTCCGGGAAACGTGGATCGACGGCGAACTGGCGCATTCCACCCGCAGCGACCTAGTGTCGACCTCTGCAGCCACCGAGGACCGGCCATGAGTCACGACACCCAGATCGCCAAGGCCCGCAAAGCGGGGTTCGCGGCCTTCGTCGGCACCACCATCGAGTGGTACGACTTCTACGTGTACGCCACGGCGGCGGCACTGGTGTTCGGCGAGATCTTCTTCCCCTCCGACACCGACCGCCTGACCGGCATCGCCGCCGCGTTCGCCACCTACGCGGTGGGCTTCTTCGCCCGCCCCCTGGGCGGCATCGTCTTCGGGCACGTCGGCGACCGGCTCGGCCGGCGAACCGCACTGGTCGTGACGCTCACCCTGATGGGCGCGGGCACATTCCTGATCGGCGCGCTGCCGACGTACGCGCAGATCGGTTTCTGGGCTCCGCTGCTGCTGGTGGTCCTGCGATTCGTGCAGGGCTTCGCGGTGGGCGGCGAATGGGGCGGCGCCGTCCTGATGGCCGTCGAACACGCACCCGAGGACAAGAAGACGTTCTACGGCGGATTCGCGCAGCTCGGAAACCCCGCGGGCGCGCTGCTCGCCACCGGCTTCTTCAGCGTCCTCTCGACGTTCGGAGACGACGCACTGCGCGATTGGGCGTGGCGGCTGCCGTTCCTGTGCTCGGCACTGCTGATCGGCGTCGGCTTGCTGGTGCGGCTGAAGGTGGAAGAATCGCCGGTCTTCGAATCCGAGGTGCAGACGGCCACCGAACCCGACACGCTCCCACTGAGGTACGCCATCGTCACCAACTGGCGCCCGATCCTGCTCGGCATGGGCATCCTGCCCGTCGCGGTCGGCGGCTACTACCTGGTGACCACGTTCATCACCGCCTACGCCACCGACCCGGACGTCGGACTGTCCGAGACACTGATCCTCAACGCGCTCAGCGTCGCGGCGGTGGTGGAACTGATCGCCACGCTCGGCGTCGCGTGGCTCGGTGACAAGGTCGGCCGAATCCGCGTGGTGATCTACGGACTAGTCGCCGTCGCGGTGCTCGCGGCACCGCAGTTCCTGGTGCTGAAGTCCGGCTCGGTGGTCCTGATCTTCCTGACCTTCGCCGCCATGCGGCTCGTCCTGGCCGCGACGTACGGTCCGATCGCGGCGGTGTTGTCGCAGATGTTCCGGCCGCAGGCCCGGTACACCAGCATCTCCCTCGCCTATCAGGGTGCGGGCGCGCTCTTCGGTGGACTGTCGCCGTTGGTTTCGACGCTGATGTACCAGGCCACCGGCAGCGTGTGGCCGGTGATCGGACTCCTGATCGGCATGTGCGCCGTCAGCATCGTCTGCCTGCTCGTGGCTCCGCAGCACGTCGACCACGTCGACGGCGAATCCGTGGGTGACCTCGGCGCCGCGCGGGCGCGGACCACCAGCTGACACCCCCGAGACGGGAAGGGTCGGTGCTGCGCCGCACCGGCCGTTCCGCCGTCAGCCGGGCTCGCCGTCAGAATCGGCCGGAGACGCGGCGGCCGTCGTCGAGGTGAGTCCGGCGTCGTCGAGCGCACGCCCGGTGAGCACCCGGCCCAATTCGATCATCTCGGCCGCACGATGGAAGTCGAGGCTGCGGCACGCGTTCCGGGGAACCCGGACCTGTACGTCCGGTGGATACGCGGCGAGCTGGTACCGGGCCAGGGTCGCCTGCATCACGTCGAGTGAGCGGTTCATCACCGCGAACCGGCTGAACTTCGGGACAACCACCGCATCGCCCTCGACCCCGGGCTGATCACCGACCGCTTGGCCGTCCTGCTCCTCCGACGGGTCCGGGTCGGTGTGCGCGGCGCCGAACCGTCCCACGACCGACCGCACGATGTCCAGGTCACGCAGCTGCGCGGCGCTGCGGCGGAAGCGGGCCATCCACTCGTCCACCGGCAACGAGTCCGCGCTGACGTTCTCCGGGGCCAGTGAACGGCCGTCCCGATCCTCGGCACCCAGGCTGATTCCGACGGTCAGGTCGGCGCTCACCGAGACGAGCGGAGCCATCGGCAGCGGGTCGAGTACGCCACCGTCGGCGAGGACCCTGCCGTTGAGCACATACGGCGTGATGACACCCGGGATGGCGATCGACGCGCGGATCGCCGCGTCGACGGGGCCGCGCTGGAACCACACCGACCGGCCGGCAGCGAGATCGGTGGCCACGGCCGTATAGGGGATGGGAAGGTCTTCGATGCGGATCTCGCCGAGGATCTCCCGGACCCGGTGCAGGATCTTCTCGGCGTGGATGGCGCCGGGTGCGGACACCGACAGGTCGAGCAGCCGCACGACGTCCAGCTGGGTCAGACCCATCGCCCACCGCGTGAAATCGTCGAGTGTGCCCGCGGCGTGCAGGCCGCCCACGAGGGCGCCCATCGACGACCCGGCGACCCCCACGATCTCGAATCCGCGCTCCTCGAGTACCTGGATCGCGCCGATGTGGGCGTATCCCCGGGCGCCGCCTCTGCCCAGAGCCAGCGCGACGCGCCTCGGTCCGGTCATCGGCTGATCGTACGCGGCCGGCACACCGCAGACGGCACAGCGCGGACCGTCAGGACAGACCGTTGTCGGGGAGACGCAGGTCCGGCTTGTCGAGTTCCTCGATGTTCACGTCCTTGAACGTGATGACGCGGACGTACTTCACGAATCGCGCGGGACGGTACATGTCCCACACCCAGGCATCGGACATGCGCAGCTCGAAATAGATCTCGCCGTCCGCGTTGTGCGGCAGCAACTCCACCGAGTTGGCCAGATAGAACCGGCGCTCGGTCTCCACGACATAGGAGAACTGACCGACGATGTCCCGATACTCGCGGTAGAGCGACAGCTCCATCTCGGTTTCGTACTTCTCGAGATCCTCGGCACTCATCGGTCTCGGAGTCCTCCTGCTCTGGTGTGAATTGTCATCATCTCGCACTTCCGGAACTGTTATCCACTCGGTGTAGCAGCGCCGCGACGTTCGACCACGAGCGGCGGTGCTCCGGGCACGGGCCCAGCTCCTCGAGCGCCGCCAGGTGGGCGGGCGTGTTGTACCCCTTGTGGATCGCGAAGCCGTAGCCGGGGTGCGTGTCGTCCATCGCGACCATCACCCGGTCCCGCGACACCTTGGCCAGGACGCTCGCCGCCGCGATGCACGCCGCCGCGGCGTCGCCTCCGATCACCGGCAGCGACGGAGCCGGGAGACCCGGCACGCGGAAGCCGTCGGTGAGAACGTAGCCGGGGGTGGTCGAGAGCCCGGCGACCGCACGCCGCATGCCCTCGATGTTGGCGACGTGGACCCCCATGCGGTCGACTTCCTCGGCCGGGAAGGACACGACGCTCCACGCCACGGCCAGGCGGGTGATCGCCGGGAACAGCTCTTCGCGCGTGCGTTCGGTGAGCTTCTTCGAATCGTCGAGCCGCGCCAGCGCCGGGTACGGCTTCGGTGCGAGCACACACGCCGCCACGACGAGCGGGCCCGCACACGCGCCCCGGCCTGCCTCGTCGACACCGGCCACCGGCCCGAGTCCGCTGCGGACCAGGGCCGACTCCATCGTCCGCAGACCGGACGACCTGCGAATGACGATGCGTGGAGGCCAGGAAGTCACTTGCCCTGGATATCGGGTGAACTGATCGTGCCCATCCGCGACGGCGGCAACGCGATGAAAACCGCCTTGCCGATCACGTTGTCGAGCGGGATGGTGCCTTGCATGTCGTCGCCCACGTGGTACCGCGAATCCGCGGAGTTGCTGCGGTTGTCACCCATCACCCACAGGTGTCCCTCGGGGACGGTGACGGGGCCGAAGCAGCGTGCCGACTTCAGGGCCGTGTCGCAGGTCTGGGAGCCGGGGACGAAGGGGAAATCCATGACGACGTAGGGCTCGTCGAGTGGTTGACCGTCCACCAGGATGCGGCCCTGATCGTCGCAACATTCGACGGTCTGACCGCCGGTGGCGATCACACGCTTGACGAGGTCGTTCTCGTCCGGCGGGACGAGGCCGACGAGGGAACCGACTTCCTGCGCACCGCGGATCACCACGTTGGAGGAACGGGTGGACACGAAATCCTGTGACCACGAATCGGGTCCGCGGAACACGATGACGTCGCCGGGTTGCGGATCCCCGAAGCGGTAACCGATCTTCTCGACCACGATGCGGTCACCGGTGCAGCCCGCGCACCCGTGCAGCGTCGGTTCCATCGATTCCGACGGAATGAGGTAGACGCGGGCGACGAACGTCTGCAGCAGGAAACTCAGGACGAGCGCGACCAGAATCAGGATCGGCAGCTCGCGGAGGAAGGAGCGGGGCTTCTTCTCGGGTTCCGCCGCACCGCCGTTCACTGCGGAGGTGGCGGCCGAATCGCCGGTGGTCTCGGATTCCGACGACAATGCCCGCTCCTTCGAAGAATCTGTCACGAAATCAGATTAGCCCGGCACTGCGAGTACGCAGTGCCGGGCTCATCGGAAAGGTCAGCGCTTTTCCTTGATCTTGGCGGCCTTGCCACGCAGATCGCGGAGGTAGTACAGCTTGGCGCGACGGACGTCACCGCGGGTGACGACCTCGATCTGCGCCAGGTTGGGGCTGTGGACCGGGAAGGTGCGCTCGACGCCGACACCGAAGGAGACCTTGCGGACGGTGAAGGTCTCGCGGACGCCGCCGCCCTGACGGCGGATCACGACGCCTTTGAAGACCTGCACGCGCTCCTTGGAGCCTTCGATGACCTTGACGTGCACGTTGAGGGTGTCGCCGGGACGGAACTCGGGAATGTCGTCGCGGAGGGACTTCTTGTCCAGGAAATCGAGAGTGTTCATCGGTGTTCCATCCTTGCGTTTTCGCAGGAGCAGAGGAACCGAGCGGCACCCGGACGTTCGGAGAACACCGGTGCTCGTCTGGTTCGTGCCCAGATCAAGTACTGCTGCCTGGTCCAGGCAACCCGTCCATTGTGCCAGACGCCACCGGGTGAAGCGAAATCGGCGGTGGCGCCGCATGCACCACGTGGTCGAGTTCCACTTCGGCCGCCGCCTTGGCATGTTCCGCGGCTTCCTTCACGTGCACCGCGCTGGGCGTGCCGGCGATGAAGTCCTGCACGAAGATCTTGGCCCGGATGACCGGCCGCCGCCACTTGCGTTCCCGTTCGAGCGCCCGCAGCATCCGCTTCGGCTTGGACGTGTAACGCCACCGGGCCCACGGCGCGCTCGGCCTGCTCAACCGGAGCGCCCCGATCAGCAGGATCGGGAACACGAACAGTCCGAGCAGCCCGGTCCAGATCTTCCCCTTGAGCAGCACCACCGCCGCGATGAGCAGGTTGATCACCGAAGACAGCGCGATCGCCACCCGCACCCAGGGGTCCGGGGAATCCCGGAAGTCGGTGACGTTGATCAGTTCGAGCGGACGGAGACCGAGGAGCAGCAGACCGGTGACGGCGATCGCGACGAACACGGCGTCGACGGACGTCCGGCCCTCGTCCGCCCAGTACACGTCCTGCAGGTAGAAGATCAGCGCGAACTCGTCCAGCACCAGCGCGGCGCCGATCCCGAAGAACGTGGCGAGGACGGCGCCCGTGGTCTGGGTGCCGTCCTCGTACACGGCGATGAGGGCGACACCGGACATGAGCATCGTGACCACGCCGAACACCACGTGGTGGACGTGATGACCGCCGGGTTTCACGTTGCCCGGCCACCACGAGACCTCGGCGCGGATCATCCGCACGCTCAACCGGATGAACAGGAATGCCGCGAGAAACCCGAGCAGGAAGAAGAGCAGGGGCAGGCGCCCGTGCCCGACGATTTCCCTATCCAGCCATTCGTACATCGGCATCCACTATCCCAGTAAAGAACTGGTCACTCCACGGGAAAGAGGCCGCTCGTGTCGGGATGGTGACCTCCTACTTGCCGAACCCCGCCTTTCGCAGCGCGTCGGCCATCGATCCGCCGGGCGCCGGGCGGTTGTCCCGCCCGCGGTCGCGGCCACCCTGCTGCTGCGGCTTGCCGCCACCGCGGCGGTCCTGCGGCTGCCCGCCGCCGCGCCGGTCCTGCCGCTGCCCGCCGCCGCGGGGCCCGTCGTTCTTGCGGCCGCCCGTCCCGACCTCGTCGTCGAGGCGCAGCGTCAATCCGATGCGCTGACGCGCCTCGTCGACCTCGAGAACCTTCACCGTCACCACGTCGCCCGACTTCACGACGTCCCGCGGATCCTTGACGAAGTTGTGCGACATCGCCGACACGTGGACGAGACCGTCCTGGTGCACACCGATGTCGACGAACGCGCCGAACGCCGCCACATTGGTGACGACGCCTTCGAGGGTCATCCCCGGCTTCAGGTGCGACACCTTCTCGATGCCTGCCGCGAACGTGGCCGTCTTGAATTCCGGCCGGGGGTCACGACCGGGTTTCTCGAGCTCACCGATGATGTCCGTGACGGTCGGGAGACCGAACCGGTCGTCGACGAAGTCGGCCGGATTCAGACTGCGCAGCGCGGACGTGTTGCCGATGATCTCGCGCACGCCGGTGCCGCTGGATTCGACGATCTTGCGCACCACCGGGTACGCCTCGGGGTGCACGCTGGACGCGTCGAGAGGGTCGTCGCCGTTCGGGATGCGCAGGAAGCCGGCGCACTGCTCGAACGCCTTCGGCCCGAGCCTCGCGACGTCCTTGAGACCCTTGCGGCTGCGGAACGGGCCGTTCTGGTCGCGGTGCGCGACGATGCTCTCGGCCAGGGACCCGGCGATACCGGACACGCGGGACAGCAACGGCACGGACGCGGTGTTGACGTCGACGCCGACGGCGTTCACCGCGTCCTCGACGACGGCGCCGAGCGAACGTGCAAGGAGGGTCTCCGACACGTCGTGCTGGTACTGGCCGACGCCGATCGACTTCGGGTCGATCTTCACGAGTTCGGCGAGGGGGTCCTGCAGGCGCCGGGCGATGGATACGGCGCCCCGGATCGACACGTCGAGGTCGGGCAGCTCGGCCGAGGCGTACGCGGACGCCGAATACACCGACGCGCCGGCCTCGGACACGACGATCTTCGTCAGGTTGGTGGCGCCCGACTTGGCGATCAGCTCGCTCGCGAGCGCGTCCGTCTCACGGGAGGCGGTGCCGTTCCCGATGGCGATCAGCTCCACGCCGTGCTTGGCGACGAGACCGGCGAGGGTGGCCAGGGAGGCGTCCCACTTGTTCTGCGGCTGGTGCGGGTAGATCGTCTCGTGCGCGACCACCTTGCCGGTGGCGTCCACGACCGCGACCTTGGTGCCGGTGCGGAATCCGGGGTCGAGGCCCATCGTGGCGCGGGTGCCGGCGGGCGCCGCCAGGAGCAGGTCGCGCAGGTTGGTGGCGAACACATCGACGGCGTCCTTCTCCGCCGACTGCCGCAGCCGCATCCGAGTGTCGATGCCCAGGGTGACGATCATCTTGGTGCGCCACGCCCACCGCACGGTGTCGAGCAGCCACCGGTCCGCGGGCCTGCCGCGGTCGGCGATGCCGAACCGTCCGGCGATCCGGCCCTCGTAGACCGTGGGCTCGCCCGGGACGGGTTCTTCCGTGTCCGGGGCCAGGGTGAGCGACAGCACCTCCTCCTTCTCGCCGCGCAGCACCGCCAGGATCCGGTGTGAGGGGAGCTTGCCGAACGGTTCGGAGAATTCGAAGTAGTCGGCGAACTTCGCGCCCTCGGTCTCCTTGCCCTTGCGGACCGCGGACACCAGCTGACCGCGGGTCCACATCAGTTCACGGAGCTCGCCCACCAGGTCGGCGTCCTCGGCGAAGCGTTCGACGAGGATCGCGCGCGCACCCTCGAGCTGTTCCGCCGTGTACGTCGCCGGATCGGCCCTGGGGTCGGTGATCAGCGCGTCGGCGACGGGCTCGTGACCGGCTTCTCGCGCGATCTGCGCCTTGGTGCGCCGCTTCGGTTTGAACGGCAGGTAGATGTCCTCGAGGCGCGCCTTCGTGTCGGCGGTCATGATCTGCCCGCGCAGCTGATCGTCGAGCTTGCCCTGCGAGTCGATCGACTCGAGCACGGCGTTCCGGCGCTCGTCCAGTTCCCGCAGGTAGCGCAGGCGTTCCTCGAGCTGGCGGAGCTGAGCGTCGTCGAGCGTTCCGGTGACTTCCTTGCGGTACCGGGCGATGAAGGGCACGGTGGCTCCACCGTCGAGGAGGTCCACGGCGGCCGCGACCTGTCCCTCCCGGACGTCGAGCTCCTCGGCAATGCGCTGGTTCACGGTCTTGAGAGTCACGGAAATGGACCCTACCGCTACTCTGAGACAATAACGTCGGCGGTGAGGCCGTCACGGAAATCTCGGGAGAATTTCATGTCCAGGCTGATCGGCTGCCTGACGGTCATGGTCTTCCTGCTGGGTGCGACGCAGGCGTGCACCATCCCGACCGAGACGAACTCCGTGGTCGACATCCCGGCGACCGCACCGGCGGTCGCCACCCCCGAGCTCCTCCCCGCCGAGGAACCCGCCGGCGACGGCGTGACCGTGAGCCCCGAGCCGTTTCCCTCCGCGCGGGTCCCGGTCTCCGCACCCCTCGCCGACCGCATCTCGGCCGCAGTCGCGACGGCGGCCGCCGACCGCGGCGCCGACGTGTCCATCGCCGTCCTGGACCGCGCCACCGGCAGCTACCTGGAGGACACCGCCACCCAACCGGTCGAAACGGCGTCGCTGGCCAAGCTCTTCGTCGCCGCCCAGATGTATCATCTCGACGCGCTCGGTGAGCGGCCGCTGTCCGACTTCGACCGGATCCTGCTGAAGCGGATGCTCGAATCCTCGGACGACGACGCAGCCAACACGCTCTGGGACGATCTCGGCGGTTCGGACGTGGTCGTCGACGTCGCCGGGAGGTACGGACTCACCGCGACCACACCGCCTTGGGACGGGTTGTGGTGGAACACCGAGACGACCGCCGCCGACCTCGTGACGTTCTACACCGGGCTCCTCGACGACCGCGACGGTCTCGGCCCCGGGCGCATCGGCGAGTTCGTGGGCTACCTGCGCGCGTCGACACCCGAGGGGATCGACGGCTACGACCAGCGGTTCGGCATCCCCGACGGGTTGCCGGGCGAGCCCGTCGTCGGGGTGAAGCAGGGCTGGATGTGCTGTGTGGGTGATCGGTGGATCCACGTGTCGACGGGGCTGATCGGGGAGGACAACCGCTACATCGTGGCCGTCGCGTCGCGCGAGGTCATCCGGTACGAGGACGACGAGGAGTCGTATCCGGACACCGCGATCACGGATGTCACCGAGGATTCGAGTGCGCGGCACGCACGGGACACGATGACCGGGTTCGTGAAGTCCCTGTTCCCCACCGGGGTCGTCGACGACTGGACGCAGCCCCAGGGGTAGCGCCGGTCATCGGACATCGTTTCAGGGCAACAGGTCCGGGCGACGTTCGGCGGTGCGGTGCAGCGACTGCTCGCGTCGCCACGCCGCCACCTTCGCGTGATCCCCCGACAGCAGGACGGGCGGCACGTCGAGCCCGCGCCACGTGGCGGGCCGGGTGTAGCTGGGACCTTCGAGGAGGCCGTCCGAGAACGAATCCTCTTGGTGCGACTGCTGATTGCCGAGGACTCCGGGAATCAGGCGCACGAACGCCTCCGTCATCACCAGCACCGCAGCCTCCCCGCCGATGAGGACGTAGTCGCCGATGCTCACCTCTTCGACGCGCACCCGGCGTGCGGCGTCGTCGAATACCCGCTGATCGATGCCTTCGTAACGCCCGCAGGCGAAGACGATGTGCTTCTCCCCCGCCCAGCGCTCGGCGGTGGCCTGGGTGAAGGGAACGCCGGCGGGCGTGGGGACGACGAGCAACGTGTCGGTGCCGTCGCCACCGGCGGCGAGGACGTCGTCCAGCGCGGGCCCCCACACGGTGGGTTTCATGACCATCCCCGGCCCGCCGCCGTACGGCGAATCGTCGACCGCCTTGTGGACGTCGTGCGTCCAGTCCCGCAGATCGTGCACGTCGACGGAGATGAGACCCTTGTCGATGGCCTTGCCGAGCAACGCCGCGCGCAGCGGTTCGAGGTATTCGGGGAAGATGGTGACCACGTCGAGGCGCACGGCTACCGACTCACTTCCCGTCGGCGGATTCACCGAAATCGGGGTCGAGCAACCCTTCCGGCGGATCGATCACGGCGACGCCGTCGGCCACGGACACCGACGTGACGATCGCGGCCACGAACGGGACCAGAAGCTCGCCGGACTGTTCACCGGCTCGACGGATCGACAGCAATTCGCCTGCCGCGGAATGCAATACCTCGATGACGGTTCCCACCTCGGTGCCGTCCGCGAGGCGCACCGACAGTCCCTCGAGTTCGTGGTCGTAGAACTCGTCGGGGTCGTCGGAGGGCACGAGTTCGGCGCTGTCGATGACGAACAGCGTGCCCCGCAAGGCATCCGCTGCGGTGCGATCCGGGACACCCTCGAGGCGCAGCAGAAGCCGCCCGGAATGCTCCCGGGCGGCTTCCACCGTGTACGTGTTCACGGTCTGCTCGCGCGGTTTGTGTCCCCGCAGCACGGCACCCACGGCGAATCGATCCTCGGGTTCGTCGGTGCGAACCTCGACCACGATCTCGCCCTTGATGCCGTGCGACTTGGCGACACGGCCGATCACGAGCTCCACTGCTGTACGGCCTCTACTGATCGGTGTCGACGACGTCGACACGGATCCCGCGGCCACCGATGCCGGAGACCAGCGTGCGCAGTGCGGTCGCGGTGCGACCACCGCGGCCGATGACCTTGCCGAGATCGTCAGGGTTGACGTGCACCTCGACAGTGCGCCCCCGACGCCCGGTGATCAGCTCGACACGAACGTCGTCGGGGTTGGCGACGATGCCACGAACGAGGTGCTCCACGGCATCGGCGACGACGGCACTCACTTGTCAGCAGCCTCGGACTCTGCAGCAGCCTCGGCGGGAGCGTCGGCAGCAGCCTCGGCGTCCTCGGCCTTCGCCTTCTTCTTCTTGGGCGTGATGGCCTCGCCGACGGGCTCGTTCTCGGCCTGCGCGAGCGCAGCCTGGAACAGCTCCAGCTTCGTGGGCTTGGCTTCCTTGACGCGGAGGGTGCCCTCGGCGCCCGGCAGGCCCTTGAACTTCTGCCAGTCACCGGTGATCTTGAGGATGGCCTCGACGGGCTCGGTGGGCTGGGCGCCGACGCCGAGCCAGTACTGCGCACGCTCGGAATCGACCTCGATCAGGGAGGGCTCTTCCTTGGGGTGGTACTTGCCGATGGTCTCGATCGCGCGGCCGTTGCGGCGGGTACGGGAGTCGGCGACGACGATGCGGTACTGCGGGTTCCGGATCTTGCCGAGCCGGGTGAGCTTGATCTTGACAGCCACTGCTGTACTTCTCCTTCAGTGCGCACACGAATGTGCCCACGTGTCACGTGCAATTCGGCGACGCGCAGGAATAGCGCGCCCGGTTTTGCCTCTAATCTGTGACCGCCGCGCGGTGCGTAACCGGATGCGACGAACAGCGGTTCATTCTGCCAGACGAACCCCGTCCGGGGGAAACCAGGTCACCGGGTCTTGACGACGACTCCCCGCAGCACCACGACGTCGGGTGCGGCGAGGGTGTCGCTGCTCGCGCGCGGGTCGTTCCGGAACACCAGCAGATCCGCGGGCGCACCCGCTTCGACACCCGGATGCCCGAGCCATGCGCGCGCGTCCCAGCACGCGGCGCCGAGCGCTTCGGACGGGGTCAGCCCGACCGCCTTCAGTTCCTCGACCTCGTCGGCGATGCGGCCGTGGACGATCGATCCGCCCGCGTCGGTGCCTGCGTAGATCGGGATCCCCGCGTCGTGCGCGGCACCGATCGTGTCCTTCACCCGCGAGTGCAGGTCGCGCATGTGCGCGGCGTAGACCGGGAACCGCGAGGCGGACTCGGCGATCTCCGGAAACGTCGCGATGTTGATCAGTGTGGGGACGAGCGCGGTCCCGCGCGAGACCATCGACTCGATCGTTTCGTCGGTGAGCCCGGTGCCGTGCTCGATGCAGTCGATTCCGGCGTTGATCAAGCCCGGAAGCGCGTCCTCCGCGAACACGTGCGCGGTGACGCGAGCCCCTTCGCGGTGCGCCGCCGCAATCGCCTCGACCAGGATGTCGTCGCTCCACAACGGCGCCAGGTCACCCGCGGAGCGGTCGATCCAGTCGCCGACGAGCTTGACCCACCCGTCGCCGGCCCGGGCCTGGCGCACCACCTCGTCCGGCAACTGCGACTCGTCCTCGAGATCGACCGGCAGTCCGCGAATGTACCGCTTGGGGGCGGCGATGTGCTGCCCGGCGCGCACGATCCTCGGCAGGTCGGGGCGGTCGTCGACGAACCGGGTGTCGACGGGCGAACCCGCGTCGCGTATCAGCAGGACCCCGCAGTCACGCTCGGTCTCCGCCTGCGCGATCAACCCCTCGACGCTCTCTCCACCGCCGCCGCCGAACCTGATGCCGACGTGGCAGTGGGCGTCGACGAGACCGGGAACGATCCACCCCGACTCGCAGACCGTCTCGGCGCCGGAAATCGGCTCCGCCGAGATCACACCGCCGTCGACCCAGAACTCGACCGGCTGTTCGTCGGGCAGACCGGTCCCGCGGAAGTGCAGTGCAGCCATCGGCTACTTCTTCGGCAGCTTCAGCTGGGACAGGTCGATGCCCTCGAGTCCGGGCGGCAACTCGTCGAGGCCCTTCGGCATGTTCGACAGGTCGGGCATCCCCGCGGGGAGACCTCCGGGCGGCATACCCGGGAACCCTCCGGGCAGGCCTCCGGGGAATCCTCCGCGCACCTTCGGCGGCGTCGGCCCCTTGCCACCCTTCTTGCCCTTCTTGCCCTTCTTGCTGCGCTGCTGCTTGCGCGCACCAGGCATGCCCATGCGGCCGGCCATCGCGGCCATCATCTTGCGGGCCTCGAAGAAGCGATCCACGAGCTGGTTGACGTCGGAGACCTTCACGCCGGAACCGTTGGCGATGCGCAGTCTGCGGGACGCGTTGATGATCTTCGGGTCGTCACGCTCGGCGGGCGTCATTCCGCGGATGATCGCCTGCACCCGGTCGAGCTGCTTCTCGTCGACGTTCGCGAGAGCGTCCTTCATCTGCCCCGCACCGGGGAGCATGCCCAGGAGGTTGCCGATGGGGCCCATCTTGCGGACGGCCATCATCTGCTCGAGGAAGTCTTCGAGCGTCAGCTGGCCGGACCCGATCTTCTGCGCGGTGGCCTCGGCCTGCTTCTGGTCGAAGACCTGCTCCGCCTGCTCGATGAGGCTGAGAACGTCGCCCATGCCGAGGATGCGGCTGGCCATGCGGTCGGGGTGGAAGACGTCGAAGTCCTCGAGCTTCTCACCCGTGGATGCGAACAGGATCGGCTGCCCGGTGACCTCGCGGACGCTGAGCGCGGCACCACCGCGGGCGTCGCCGTCGAGCTTCGTGAGCACGACGCCGGTGAATCCGACGCCCTCACGGAACGCCTCCGCAGTGCTGACCGCGTCCTGACCGATCATCGCGTCGAGAACGAAAATCGTCTCGTCGGGGTTCACGGCGTCGCGGATGCCCGCGGCCTGCGCCATCAGGTCGGCGTCGATACCCAGGCGACCCGCGGTGTCGACGATGACCACGTCGAACTGCTTGGTGCGGGCTTCCTCGACACCGGCCCGGGCCACCTCGACCGGGTCGGCCGCGGTGATGCCCAGTTCGTTGTCGCCGCCGCCGATGGACGTGCCGGGGTGTGGCGCGAACACCGTGGCTCCCGCACGCTCACCGACGATCTGCAGCTGAGTGACGGCGCCGGGGCGCTGCAGGTCGCAGGCCACCAGCAACGGGGTGTGGCCTTGGTCGCGCAGCCACTTCGCGAGCTTGCCCGCGAGAGTCGTCTTACCGGAACCCTGCAGACCGGCGAGCATGATGACCGTCGGCGGCGTCTTGGCGAACACCAGCCGGCGGGTCTCGCCACCGAGGATCCCGACGAGTTCCTCGTTGACGATCTTGACGACCTGCTGCGCCGGGTTCAGCGCCGCCGAGACCTCGACGCCCTTGGCGCGTTCCTTGATCTTGGCGATGAACGAGCGGACGACGGGCAGCGCGACGTCTGCCTCGAGCAGGGCCAACCGGATCTCACGGCAGGTGGCATCGATGTCGGCTCCGGAAAGGCGACCCTTGCCACGCAGATCCTTGAGGGCTCCGGTCAACCTGTCGGAAAGGGATTCGAACACCGAGTGCGCTCCTGAAGTCATGCGAGTGTGCGGTGGATATTCTCGGGCACCAGCCTAGCCGCTCACGTCCGGTCGTTCATTCTCCCCCGCTGCCCTCCTGTTTCTTCGGCCTCGTGAGCGGAACGACGCCGAGGATCGCGCTCTCGACCTGTTCCCGGCTCGCCCGGGTGTCCCCGCCGCCGACATCGAGGCAGAACGAGTCGATCACCGACGATCCCAGGGTGGTCACCCGCGCCCACCGGACGTCGGCTCCGCACGTGTCGAACGCGTCGGCCAGCCTGCACAGCAGCCCCAGCCGGTCCTCGGCCCTGAGCTCGAGGATGACCTCGCCGGGCGACGGCGTGTCGAACCAGATGACCCGCGGCGGCGCCTGCGCGTACTGCACCGGAACCGCGGCCTCGCCCCGTTCCTCGACGGCGGCCACGCGCTGGCTCTCGCGAGCTTCCTCCTCCTTGGCGGTCAGCATCTCCAGCAGATTCAGCTCCCCCGCCAGCGCGCGGATCAGCTCCTGCCGCAGCAGTCCCGCCTGCGGCGGCGCCCCGAATCTCGGGGACACGACGAACGAGTTGACTGCCGACCCCTCGGCGCCGCCCAGCGAGGCGGAATAGACCCGCAGGGAATGCAGCGCGAGCACGCCCGCCGCCTTCGACAGCAGTCCCCGCTGGTCGGGGGCGATGACCGTCACCACATACGTGTGGGGGCTGTCGGCGGGGACCAGTGCGACGTGCACGCCCCCCGCCGCAGCGAGAGCGACGTGCTCCGGATCGAGCGGATCGGGCGCGGGTAGCACCTCCCCCGCCATGACCAGGCGGCAGCGGCGCACGAGTTCGCCGATGAGCGAGGACTTCCAGTCGCCCCACACCCCGGGACCGGTGGCCAGTGAATCCGCCTCCGCGAGAGCGTGCAGCAGTTCCAGCAGCACGCCGTCGCCGCCGAGCGCCTCCACCACCCTCTCGACCGTCTCGGGATCGTCGAGGTCACGCCGCGTCGCGGTGTTCGGCAGCAGGAGGTGGTGGCGCACGATCGCCGTCAGCAGCGCCACGTCGGACGGCCACAGACCGAGCCGCTTGCCGATCTGGGTGGCCAGTTCCGCGCCGACCGCACTGTGGTCGCCGCCGCGGCCCTTCCCGATGTCGTGGAGCAGTGCGCCGAGCATCAGTAGATCCGGTCGGGCGACACGGGTGGTGAACCCGCTGGCGTAGGCGGCGGTCTCGACGAGGTGGCGATCCACCGTCCACGTGTGCACGGCGTCCCGCGGCGGCAGGTCCCGGACGGCACCCCACTCGGGAAGCAGCCTGCCCCACAGTCCGGTGCGGTCGAGGGCCTCGATCGCGGCGACGGCCCGGCTCCCGGAGCCGAGCATCACCAGCAGGTCGTTCAGCGCCTCCTTCGGCCACGGTTCCCGCAGCTCGGGAGCGTTGTCGGCCAGGCGATTCAGAGTGGACGCCGACATCGGCATGCCCGTGGTCGCCGACGCGGACGCGACCCGCAGCACGAGACCGGGGTCCTTCGCGGGCCGGGCGTCGCGGGCCAGCACCACTTCACCGGCGTGTTCGACGACTCCCTCGTCGAGGGGCCGCCGCACCGGTGGGCGGCGCAACCGCGCCAGGCCGCGCCGCGGCAGTGCATGGCCTGCCGTCCGCACACCGACGTCGACGGAGTAACTGATGGTGCGCGCGGCGTCGCTGAGCATGCGTGCGAGGTCGAACCGATCACCGATCCGGAGCGCGGCACCGATCTCGTCGGCGTCCTGCGCCCGCAACTGGTCGCGCGAGCGGCCCGCCACCCGGTGCAGTTCGGTCCGGACGTCGAGGAGCCGCCGGTGCGCGAGCGCCAGACCGCCGCCGGGCGACTCCGGACCGAGTCCGGGCATGCCGTCGGTGAGCTGCGCAATGGACAGCGCGTTGAGCAACTGCACGTCCCGCAGTCCACCGCGACCGCTCTTGAGGTCGGGCTCCGCGCGGTGGGCGATCTCGCCGCTGCGTTCCCAGCGGGCCCGCGTCTGCTCGATGAGGCCGTCGAAGCGGTTGCGGATGTCGGTGCGCCACTGCCTGCGCACGCCGCTGATGAGCAGATTGGTCAGCTCGACGTCGCCGACGATGTGGCGTGCCTCGAGCATTCCCAGCGCCGCGGTGATGTCCGTGTCCGCCACCTGCAGCGCCTGAGGGATGGTGCGGACACTGTGGTCGAGCTTGATGTGCGCGTCCCACAACGGATACCAGAGCTGGTCGGCCACCTGCGAGACCACCGCCGGATCCATGTCGTCGTGGAGCAGAAGGAGGTCGAGGTCCGAGTACGGCAGCATCTCCCGCCGACCGAGCCCCCCGACCGCGACGAGCGCGAACCCGCTGTCCGGCTTGATGCCGAGTTCGGCACCCTTCGTGGTCAACCAGAATTCGTGGAGGTCGACGAGCGCGTGCCGCAGCGCGGCCGCGTCGAGACGACGTCCGTGACCTGCCGGATTCCTTGTGCCGGGGCCGGTCTCGGAGCCGCCGGTGAGCAGTTGCCTGCGTGCGCGGGCCAGGTCCGCCGCTTCGTCCGATCCGCCTGACGCAACCGGCCCTGGGGGGGGGGGGGTTGGGGAGGGGAAAAAGGAAGGGGTGGCGAAAACAACGGGGGGGGGGAGGGAACACGACGCGGCTCCCCCTGTTGCACCCCAATAACAAACCCCACCGGAAAACACACAACCC
>NZ_JBHVEY010000009.1:0-123683 GCF_042802055.1 Rhodococcus sp. NPDC057529 | reverse complement strand
CCCCCCCCCCCTCCTCCCCCCCCCCCTCTCCCTCCCCCCCCCCCCCAGGGCCGGTCTTACCGGACCCGTTGGGGTCAGAGCGCATCCGCGCCGCGTTCCCCGGTGCGCACCCGGATGACCGACTCGACCGGCGACACCCACACCTTGCCGTCACCGATCTTGCCGGTGCGTGCGGCCTCGACGATCACCTCGACGACCTTGTCCACGGCAGCGTCGTCGACGACGACCTCGACCCGGACCTTCGGTACGAAATCGACCGAGTACTCGGCTCCGCGGTAGACCTCGGTGTGCCCCTTCTGGCGGCCGTACCCCTGGACCTCGCTGACGGTCATGCCCAGGACGCCCGCCTGCTCGAGTCCCGTCTTGACGTCCTCGAGAGTGAACGGCTTGACAATTGCCGTGATCAGCTTCATTTCGTTGTCCCTTCCAAAGCGCTTCGGTACTCGATGTTCACTCTTATCACTAGCCGATCAGGCGAAGTCGTAGGCGGTCTCCGCATGTTCGCCCTCGTCGATGCCCTGAGCCTCTTCCTCGGCGGACACCCTCCAGCCGAGCGGCTTGAGAGCGAACGCGATGACAGCGGTCAGGATGCCGGTGAACACGAGTGCGGACAGCGCGATCACGATCTGGACAACCAACTGCTTGTAGTCACCACCGTAGAACAAACCGGTCGACGTTCCGAAGAATCCGATGGCCACGGTGCCCCAGAGGCCGGAGACGAGGTGCACACCGACGACGTCGAGCGAGTCGTCGTAGCCGAACTTGAACTTCAGGCCCACGGCCAGCGCAGACAGGATGCCGGCGATCGCACCGAGGACCAGCGAGCCGACCGGGCTGAGGGCACCGGCGGCGGGGGTGATGGCGACGAGGCCCGCGACCGCACCGGAGGCGGCGCCGAGGCTGGTGGCGTGACCGTCACGGATGCGTTCCGTCAGGAGCCAGCCCAGGATTGCGGCGGCGGTGGCAGACGTCGTGTTGACCCAGGCGAGTCCGGCGTTGCCGTCGGCGGCGAAAGCGGAGCCCGCGTTGAAGCCGAACCAGCCGAACCACAGCAGAGCGGCACCGAGCATGACGAACGGCAGGTTGTGCGGGCGGAACGCGGTCTTGCCGAATCCGGCGCGCTTGCCGATGATCACGGCGAGGACGAACGCGGCGATACCGGCGTTGATGTGGACGACGGTGCCACCGGCGAAGTCAATGGGGGCCACGGAGGCGACCAGTCCACCCTCGCCGTCGTCGGTGGTTCCGAAGATCTTCGCCGCCAGTCCGTTCTCCGAACCGGACAGCAGACCGCCACCCCACACCATGTGAGCGAGCGGGAAGTACACGATGGTGACCCACACGCCGGAGAACAGCAGCCACGTGCCGAACTTGACGCGCTCGGCCAGGGCACCGCTGATCAGCGCGGTCGTGATGATCGCGAACGTCACCTGGAAGGCGATGTCGATCACGTTGGGGTAGCCGAATGCGCCTGCGATGAAGTTGCCGTCGGCATCGGTGATGCTGTCCTTCAGGCCGAAGAACTCGAACGGGTTCGCGAAGATGCCCCCGATGTCGTCGGTCCCGTAGGACATCGACCAACCCCAGAGCACGTAGATCACCGCGATGACCGCCATGGCGCCGAACGACATCATCATCATGTTCAGCACGGACTTCGACCTGGACATACCGCCGTAGAAGAACGCCAGGCCGGGCGTCATCAGTAGAACCAGGGATGCTGACATCAGCATCCATGCGGCGTTGCCGGAGTTTGCCAACACTTCGTCGGGACTCACTTACTACCTCCTAGTCGCGCGCTGGTCTGCACGTCGTCAGGAAGTAGATTCGCGTTGCGGTGTTTCGGCTGTGCCACTGCACTGTTTCGCGCGCGTGAACGCATCGGCCTATTTTGTTGCGTGTACGTTTCGCCAGGCGATTTGCGGTCGGTTTCAGCTCCCCGGAGCCGTCCGGGACCCCGAGACGGCCGGCCTCGTGGCCTCTCAGCCGAGCAGCGCGTCGACGAAGGCGCCCGGCTCGAACGGGGCCAGATCGTCGGCGCCCTCACCGAGTCCGACGAGCTTCACGGGAACGCCGAGTTCGTGCTGAACCTGGAACACGATGCCGCCCTTGGCGGTGCCGTCGAGTTTGGTGAGCACCACACCGGTGATGTCGACGACCTCGGCGAACACCCGCGCCTGCGCCAGGCCGTTCTGCCCGATGGTCGCGTCGAGGACCAGGAGGACGTCGTCGACCGACGCCTTCTTCTCGATGACCCGCTTGACCTTGCCGAGCTCGTCCATGAGGCCCGTCTTGGTGTGCAGCCTGCCCGCGGTGTCGATCAGGACGACGTCGACGCCGTTGTCGATCCCCTTGGACACCGCGTCGAACGCGACGGCCGCCGGATCGGCGGCTTCCTTTCCGCGCACCACCTCGGCGCCGACCCGTTCGGCCCACGTCTGCAACTGGTCCGCGGCGGCCGCACGGAACGTGTCGGCGGCGCCCAGCAGGACGCGCCTGCCGTCGGCGACGAGAACACGCGCGAGCTTGCCCGTGGTGGTGGTCTTGCCGGTGCCGTTCACCCCGACGACGAGCAGGACCGCCGGGTGGTCGTCGTGCGGAAGGGCGCGGATGGAGCGGTCGAGTTCCGGACGGAGTTCGGCGACCAGGACCTCGCGCAGCAGCGCGCGCGCGTCGGCCTCGGTGCGGACACTGCGCGACGCCATCTGCGCACGCAGGGACGTGACGATCTTCGTGGTCGTCGCCGAGCCGAGGTCGGCGATGAGGAGCGTGTCCTCCACCTCTTCCCAGGAGTCCTCGTCGAGGTCGCCGCCGCCGAGCAGTCCGAGCAGGCTCTTGCCCACCGCGGACTGGGACCGGGACAGGCGCCCACGCAGACGGTCGAGGCGGCCTTCGGTGGGCGCGATGACGTCGAGTGCGGGTGCGGCGGGAGCCGGTTCGGGCTCGGGTGCGGGCGCGACCTCGGGTTCCGGTTCGACCTCCGGGGCGACGACCGGTTCGTAGGTGACCGGCTCCGGCGGGGCCACCGGCTTCTCCGGCGCCTTCTCGGGTGCCTTCCCGGGGGCGGTGGCCTTCTCCGGCTCCGGAGGCGCCACGACCTCCGGTTCCGGCGTGATCGCGGGTTCGGGCACCGGTGTGGGCAGCACCGGCTCCGGCACCACTTCCCGGGGCGGCGCCGTCGCCGTCGACCCCTGGCTGAAGTTGAACCCGCCGTCGGCACGATAACTGCCCGAACGGTCCTTCTCCGCCGTGGTGACCTGCGGGGTGTCCGGCGCCTTCAGGGAGATCCGGCGACGCCGATACAGCAGGGACCCGACGACGAGAACGACGAGAAGTAGGGCCAGTGCGGCCGCGATGGCAATCCAAGCTCCGGTAGTCACGCCGCCCATTGTTTCAGGCTCCGGATTCCCTCGCGCACTGCCTCGCCGGGCGCAGGGTCCCCGTCGGTGCCGGAATCAGGCGTCTGCGGCCACCATGTCCTGGCCACGGAGCCGCTGGGAGATGACGGTGGTGATGCCGTCGCCGCGCATGCTGACGCCGTACAGCGCGTCGGCCACCTCCATCGTCGGCTTCTGGTGGGTGATGACGATCAGCTGCGACTTCTCCCGCAACTGCTCGAACAACCCGATGAGGCGGCGCAGGTTCGTGTCGTCCAGCGCGGCCTCCACCTCGTCCATCACGTAGAAGGGGGACGGCCTGGCCCGGAAGATCGCCACGAGCATCGCCACGGCCGTGAGCGACTTCTCACCACCGGACAGCAACGACAGCCGCTTGACCTTCTTGCCGGGCGGCCGGGCCTCCACCTCGATGCCGGTCGTCAGCATGTCGGACGGATCGGTGAGCACCAGCCTGCCCTCGCCACCGGGGAACAGTTTCGCGAAGACCTGCACGAATTCGCGTTCGACGTCCGCGTAGGCCTCGGTGAACACCTGCAGGATGCGGGCGTCGACGTCGGCGACGACACCGAGAAGGTCCTTGCGGGCGGTCTTCACGTCCTCGAGTTGTGTGGAGAGAAAGTTGTAGCGTTCCTCGAGCGCGGCGAACTCCTCGAGCGCCAGCGGGTTGACCTTGCCGAGCGTCGCCAAGTCCTTCTCGGCACGTTTCGCGCGACGTTCCTGCGTGGTTCGGTCGTACGGAACCGGTGCGGGCATCGTGACCTGTTCGCCGCGCTCCTTCGCCTGCTCGTACTCCTCCATCTCGAGTGCGGACGGCGCCAGCGCGACATCGGGACCGTATTCGGCGATCAGATCGTCCAGGCCGATCCCGTGCTGGTCGAGGATCGCCTCCTCGAGTTGTTCGATGCGGAGTGCGGCCTGGGCGCGGGCCACCTCGTCGCGGTGCACGGCGTCGGTGAGCGACGCCAGCTGTCCGGCCAGCTGACGCACCCTCTCCTTCACCTGTTCGAGTTGGGTCGTCCGCTCGGTGCGGGCCCGGGCGAGTTCGTCCCGGTGCGCCATCGCGGAGTCGACGACCTCTCCGAGGTGCTCGGCGACCCGCTGTCCGGACTCGGCGACGGCCGCCGCGACGGCGGCCGCGTTCTGCCGGGCCTTCATCGCGCGTTCGGCCCGGGCGCGCGCGTCGCGTTCCACCTGGGCGGCGCGGCGCAGCGAATCGGCCTTGCCGCGCACCGACTCGGCCCGTTCCTCGGCTGTGCGCACGGTCAGCCGGGCTTCGACCTCCACAGCCCGCACTTCCGCGAGGGCCGCGGCCGCCGTCTCGCGATCGATGCTCGTCGAATCGGACCCACCCGTGTCGGCGCCGGCGGGCGAGGCGTCCTGTTCCGCCATCCGCAGCCGTTCCTCGAGTTCGGCCAGCGCGGTGAGTGTGTCCTCGCGACCGCTCTCGGCCTTGTCCCGCTGCGCCATGAGCCGATCGGATTCGGCGTGCGCGGCGCGGGCGGCCTGGCCGAGGCGGCCGAGGCGTTCGTAGATGGCCGACATCGCGGCGTCGGACTCGTTCAGCGCGGCCAGTGCCTGCTCCGCGTTCTCCTGTCGGTCGGCCTGTTCCGCGACGGCGCCGGACAGTGCCGCGGACAGTTCCTCGGCGCGACGTTCGGCGCGGGCAAGATCCTGCACCGAGTTGTCGATGGCGGCCTGGACCTCGAGGGTGCTCGGCTGGCGGTCCGAGCCGCCGCTCATCCAGCCCGCCCCGAGGAGATCACCGTCGCGGGTGACGGCGCGCACGTCGGGCCTGCGCCGGACGTGTTCGACGGCGTCGTCGAGGGAGTCGACGACGACCACTCCGCCCAGGAGCGCCGCGAGCCCGGTCCGGAGTTCGGCGGGGCAGTCGATGACGTCGACGGCCCACCGGGCGCCGGAATCCAGGTGCCCGCCGCCCGGGACGGTCTGATCGGTGCCGATGACCAGGGACGCCCGGCCGCTGTCCGTTTCCTTCAGCGCAGCGACCGCGCCGCGGGCGGCGTCGAGGGAGTCGGCGACGACGGCGTCCGCGGCGGGCCCCATCGCCGCCGCGACGGCGCCCTCGTAGCCCTTTTCGACGGTGATGAGGGTACCGATCGGTCCCCGGATGCCGTGCTCACCCCGGTTCTCGACGAGCCAGCCGGCGCCGTCCTTGCGTTCGAGGCCCATCGACAAGGCGTCGATCCGGGCGCGCAGCGACGCCACTTCCTGCCCTGCGGCGCGTTCTTCGGACTGGAGTTCGGTGACGCGTTCGGAGATCAGACGAAGCGCCTCGACGGCACGCTCGTGGTGGGAGTCGAGCCCGAGTTCACCGGCGTCGAGGTCGCCGATCTCGTCCTGGACGACCTCGAACTCGGATTGTGCGGCGTCGCCGCGCTGCCGGGCCTCGTCGATCGCGACGGTGAGCCGGGACACTTCGGCGTCGACGGAGTCGGCGCGGGTGCGCAGCGTGTCGACCTGCCCGGACAGCCGGGCCAGGCCTTCTCGGCGGTCGGCGATCGCCCGTACCGCCGCCATGTGGGCCCGTTCGGCCTCGGCGGCCGTCTCCTCCCCCAGCGCCAGTTGCTCCTTGGCCGCGTCCAGCGCCGCACGTGCCATCTCGACGGCTTCGACGAGTTCCCGTTCCTCCGCGGCGATCCGGTCGGCGCGGGCCTCCATCTCGTCCGGATCCTGACCGCGGTTCGCGGACGGCTCGGAGTCGAGGTGGCGCGCCCGTTCACGGGCGATGCGGATGGTCGCGTTGACGCGTTCCGCGAGCGCCGACAGCTGGAACCACGTCTGCGCCGCCGCTTCGGCACCCGGTGTGAGCCTCGACAATTCCTGCTCGTGCCGTCCCAGCTCGAGGTTGGCCTCGTCGAGCGCCGCGGTGACCTGGTCGTGCTGCTCGCGGGCGACCTTCTCGTCCTGCGCCTGGTCGGCCAGCTCCTCACGCCGCGACACCAGATCGTCGGCGGCGAGTCGCAGCTTCGCGTCGCGGAGGTCGGCCTGCACGGTCTGCGCGCGACGGGCCACCTCGGCCTGCCGCCCGAGTGGTTTGAGCTGGCGCCGCAGCTCCGCCGTGAGGTCGTTCAGGCGCGCCAGGTTGGCCTGCATCGCGTCGAGTTTGCGGACCGCTTTTTCCTTGCGCTTGCGGTGCTTGAGCACCCCGGCTGCCTCTTCGATGAATGCGCGCCGGTCTTCCGGACGCGATTCGAGGATGGCGGCGAGGCGGCCCTGCCCGACGATCACGTGCATCTCCCGGCCGATACCGGAGTCGCTGAGCAGTTCCTGCACGTCCATCAGCCGGCACGAGCTGCCGTTGATCTCGTATTCGCCGGCGCCGTCACGGAACATGCGCCGGGTGATCGACACCTCGGAGTAGTCGATCGGCAGGGCGCCGTCGGAGTTGTCGATGGTCAGCGTCACCTCGGCGCGCCCGAGGGGCGCCCGCCCGGCGGTGCCGGCGAAGATGACGTCTTCCATCTTGCCGCCGCGCAGCGCCTTCGCCCCCTGCTCACCCATCACCCAGGTGAGTGCGTCGACGACGTTGGACTTGCCCGACCCGTTCGGCCCTACGACACAGGTGATTCCCGGCTCGAATCGCAGAGTCGTTGCGGACGCAAAGGATTTGAATCCCTTCAGCGTCAGACTCTTCAGATGCATGACGGAGAACTTTACCTTCGGTTCACCGTTCGACGAACCCGGTGAGGTCGCCGCGGGGGGAATCCCATTGCTCCACGACGAGATCCACCGCGCCCGGCGTGTCTCCCGACCGCAGCAGTGTCAGCAGGGTGTCCAGCTTGTCCCGGGGTCCCTCGGCGATGACGAGTACCCGGCCGTCCTTCTGGTTGGCGGCGTATCCGACGAGGCCGAGTTCGAGTGCGCGGGCGCGGGTCCACCACCGGAATCCGACGCCCTGCACGTACCCGTGCACCCATGCGGTCATTCTCTCCATGTCCGTCACGACCGTTCGAGCTTGTAGATCTTCCCGGTGAAGCTGGTGGCGTAGAGCGCGTCCGGGTCCCAGCCCGGTCCTGCGCCGAAGCGCACCGAGGACACGAGGGGCAGTCCGGACGCCAGGGCGCAGCTCTCCCCCGTCGCCGGATCGACCCGGACCACCTTGCCGCCACCGTTGTAGGCGACGTACACGATGCCGTCCGGTCCGACGGTGAGGTCGTCGGCCGCGTTGAGTGGCCCGGAGCCGGGCAACTCGACGGACACGACGGGACCGCGCAGGTCGTCCTCGCGGAGGATCCGCAGCGTGGTGGTGGTGTCGAACGTCGTGACCGTGTACACGGCGCCGTCGTGCACGGCGAGTCCGTCGACCGTTCCCAGATCGGTGCGCACGACCTCCGGTGTGTGAGGCTCGTCGGCCGGGACGCGGGTCAGTCCGGCGCCGGAGCCGAGATTCCGCGCGGTGAGGATGTCGCCGTTGCTCAGCCGGACGAGTCCGTTCGGCATGACCAGCCCCTCGGCCACGGTGCTCGTGTCCCCGGTGTCGAGGTTCACGACGTCGACGGTGCCGGTCGCCGAGCCCGTGACTCCCGAGGCGAAGGAGTTGCCCGTGGCGAAGTACGCGTCGGCACCGTCCACGGCGATCCCACCCGGCGATTCGACCTCGGGCACGATCGGGGTGACAGTGCCGTCGGGACTGACCCCGTCCAGGGCTCCGCCGCCCACCAGGCCCGTCCGCGACACCAGCATGGTGCCCGCGCCGTCGAAGGCCAGGTTCTCGAGCACGCCCGCGCCGGACGTCACCTCCGACACCGACCACGGGGTGCAAGCGCCGCCGGGGGGCGAGAACGCGGGCCCGGCCGCGGCCGGCGCGACCACGAGCAGACCGGCGCAGAGCGCCGACCCGCCCGCGAGTGCGGCGAGCTCGCGCCGCATCATTGTTCCTTCTCGACGGTCAACGTCACTTTCGTCCCGGCCTTCAGCGTCCGCCCGACGGTGCACACCTTGTCGACCGACCGTTCCACGAGCGTGACCAGCCGCTGCTGCGCGTCGGCGTCGAGCTCGCTGAGATCGAGTTCGAGCACCTCGTCGAGCTGCGGGTACACCTCTTTCTCCCGGTCGGCGGCGCCGGACACCCGGATGGTGGCCTCGTAGTTGTCGCCCAGGCGCCGCGACAGCGGGAAGTCCGAGCTCATTCCGCTGCACGCGGCGAGTGCGATCTTCAGGAGCTCCCCCGGGGTGAACACGCCCTCCACGCTCTCCGAGCCGATCAGGACCTCGGCGCCGCGGGAGCTGCGGCCGGTGTACAGCCGGGTGCCCGTTCGCTCGACCCACAGTGTGGTGGGCGCCGTCGTGTCGGAAGTCTGTTCTGCCATGCGCTCAATCCTGCCACCGATGGCCGCAACGCCAGGTAGGCGGGTGGGCGGCACCGGTTTCCACCGATTTGTGAACGCCGATTCTCAGCAGCGGGAACCGGTGGGCCGTAGGGTGAACCGACCAACGACGCCGAGACGTAGCGGGGAATGCAGATGGGCCAGATCGGAAGTGCGGGAGAACGCCGACTTCAATCCGAGTTCGGCACCGGGGATCGTGCCGCCAAGTTCTACTCGGATCAGATGCTGGACCATCTCAATCCGACGATGATCGAGTTCGTCGGACGCCAGGAGATCGCGTTCATCGCCACCGCCGACGCGTCCGGCGAGTGCGACAACAGCCTGCGTGCCGGAACACCGGGATTCATGCACGTCATCGACTCGAAGACCCTCGCGTACCCGGAGTACCGCGGCAACGGCGTCATGGCGAGCCTCGGCAACATCCTGGAAAACCCGCACGTCGGAATCATTCTCGTGGACTTCGTGCAGGACCTCATCGGACTGCACGTGAACGGTTCGGCCCGGATCGTCGACGACGAGGCCCTCCGCTCCGAGATCGCTGATCTGCCGGTGGACCACTCCGGCGGGCGGATCCCCGAACGCTGGGTGGTGGTGGACGTGGAGGAGGCATACATCCACTGCCGCAAGCACATTCCGAGGATGGCACCGGTTCCTCGCCACCGCGAGTGGGGAACCGACGACGTGAAGCGCAAGGGCGGCGATTACTTCGACGCCAAGGCGACGCCGCGCCACGACGCCGACGGCAGGATCGCCGACGGGTCCGCCGAACTCACCCGGGTCATCTCGCCGGGCTTCTCCGCGGCGCCGGCTGGCACTTCGGGCAACTGAACGACGAGCGGTTCATGAACTTCTCCCGCCGGATCGCGGTGCCGCAGCGCGGGCACGGGCGATCCTCCTGACCGTAGGCGGACAGGGAGCGATCGAAGTAGCCCGACTCGCCGTTGACGTTCACATACAACGCGTCGAAGGACGTGCCGCCCTGGGTGAGTGCCTCGCGCATCACCTGCTGGGCGGCGGTGAGCACCGCACGAATCCGGGGACCGGTCAGCCTGTCGGTGAGCCGGTTTCCGTGGATCTGTGCGCGCCACAACGCCTCGTCCGCGTAGATGTTGCCGATGCCGGAGACGACGGTCTGGTCCAGCAGCACGCGTTTGATCTCGGTGTGCTTGCCGCGCACCACCTTCACGGTGGCCGCCAGATCGAAACGCGGATCCAGTGGGTCGCGGGCGATGTGCGCCACCGAGTCCGGCACGAGCGAGCCGTCGACCTCGACGAGGGGCGCGAGCGCCCAGCCCCCGAACGTCCGCTGGTCCACGAACCGGAGGTCGAGACCGGAATCGAGCCGGGCCCGGATGCGCAGATGCTTCTCGGTCGGCAATTCCGGTGGCTGCACGAGCATTTGACCACTCATACCGAGATGGACCACGAGTGCGACCGTGCTGGGTTCGAGGACCAGCCACAGGTACTTTCCGCGGCGGTCGGCGCCCGCGATACGTTCGCCGGTGAGCTGGCCGGAGAGGTCCGCGGCACCGGGCAGGTGACGTCGGATCGCCCGCGGATGCAGGATGTCCACGGAATCGATCGACGCCCCCACGATGTGGCGTTCGAGTCCGCGCCGGACCACCTCGACTTCGGGTAGTTCAGGCACTGACGTCGTCGGCCGCTACGTCGGGGCCCGCGTCGGACAACGCGTTCCACGCCGTGCTCGCGGCCTTCTGCTCGGCCTCTTTCTTGGAGCGGCCGATACCGACGCCGAGAGGTTTGCCGCCGACGATCACGGTGGCGGTGAACTCCTTGTCGTGATCGGGGCCGGTCGCGGTGATCTCGTACGCCGGAACACCGACGCCACGCTCCGCGGTCAGCTCCTGCAGGCTCGTCTTCCAGTCCAGTCCCGCGCCGAGGCGGGGGGCTCGCTGGAGGAGGTCGCTGAAGAGATCGAGGACGACGCGTCGCGCCGTCTCGATTCCGTGCTCGAGGTGGATGGCGCCGAGAATCGACTCCATGCCGTCGGCGAGGATGCTCGGCTTGTCGCGGCCGCCGGTCATCTCCTCGCCCTTCCCGAGCAGGAGATGGGCACCGAGTCCGCCCTCACCGAGGCTGCGCGCCACTTCCGCGAGCGCGTGCATGTTCACGATGCTCGCCCGGATCTTCGCGAGGTCGCCCTCGGACTTGTCGGGGTGCGCGAGGTAGAGCTTCTCCGTGACGGTGACCCCGAGTACGGAGTCACCGAGGAACTCGAGACGCTCGTTGGTGGGCAGGCCACCGTTCTCGTACGCGTACGAGCGGTGCGTCAGCGCCAGGGTGAGCAGTGAAGGCTCGATTTCTACGCCGAGGGCGGCGAGGAGGGAAGCATGATCCTCCTCGCCGCCGGCGGGTGTATTACTGATGTCGCTCGTCACAACGCCTCTCCGTGGAGAACTAGACGGCGGCAGTGACCTGGCGGCCCTTGTATGTGCCGCACGACGGGCACGCGACGTGGGGCAGCGTCTTCTCGCCGCAGCCACGGTTGGGGCAGGTGACGAGGGTAGGCACAGTGGTCTTCCACTGGCTGCGACGCGACCTCGTGTTGGATCGCGACATTCTGCGCTTGGGGACAGCCACTTCTACTTCTCCTCGGCTTCGTTGTTCACAAGATTCTTGCTGGGTTCCGAATCCACGCCAAATTTGGCTGCAAGACCAGCCCAGCGAGGATCAAGTATGTCATGCCCGTGGCCAGATTCGGCAATCGCCAGGCGAACGCCACATTCTGGGCACAATCCTTGACAGTCGTCACTGCAGAGCGGCTGCAATGGCAGTGCGAGGCCGACGGCGTCGATCACGACGGGTTCGAGGTCGATCTCGTCGTCGACGACGTGATAGACCTCCCCCTCCTCCGTGGTCTCTTCCGTGGTGCTGTCCGGGTACGCGAACAGTTCCGTGAGGGTCAGGTCCACCGCGCCGGAGAACGGCTCGAGACATCTCGAGCACTCCCCGACGGTGTCGGCTCGCAACGAACCGGTGACCAGGACCCCCTCGGATACGGCCTCCAACCGGAGATCCAGATCGATCTCCGATCCTTCCTCGATGGCGATCAGGTCGAGACCGATGCGCTGTGGCGCCGTCACCACCCGTTCCACGGTGCGCATCGAACCGGGACGACGGCCGAGTTTGACCGTGTCCAGCACGAAGTCCGCGTCCCGACGGGAACGCGATGAGCTGTGGCGATGGGATGACAACAGGCTTCACTTTCGAGAAAAGGAAAACGACAAAGGGCAACCACTCCACGATACGCAATGAGGGCGGTGGAGCCAAATTCGATCGAGCGTTCCGCCGCTCAGCGGCGACGCTCGGCGCGGCGGTCGTCGACGTCGTAGTCGGAGGCGTAGTCGGGAACACCCGAACCCGTCCGCAACTGCTGACGCCCCCGCCCCACGGACCGGACGGTGCCGTTGAGGAAGTCCTCGAACTCCGCGAGCTTCGTGTCGACGTACAGGTCGCAGTCCGAGCGCAGACGATCCGATTCGGCGTGCGCGGAGTCGATCACCCGGGCCGATTCGGCGTGCGCGGCCTGGACGACCTCCGTCTGCGAGACGAGCCGCGCCTGCTCGGCGGTGCCGTCCGCGACGGACCGCTCGTAGGACGCCTTGCCCGACTCGATCATGCGATCGGCCTCGGACCGCGCCCGACCCGTGAGCTGGTCGTACTCGCGCCGGCCTTCGGCGACGGAGGACTCGGCCTCGGCGCGTGCGTCGGTGACCAATTGCTCGGCGTGCGCGCGGGCCTCGGCCACCATCCGGTCGGCCTGCGCCTTCGCGTCCGCCAGGATGCGGTCGGCGTCGTCGCGGGCGTTCTCGATCGTGGAGTTCGCCTCGGCGTTGGCGCTGGAGACGGTCTTCTCCGCGTTCGCGCGGGCGTCCCCCACCAGTTTGTCCTTGTGGTCCAGGACGTCCTGGGCGTCGTCGAGTTCACCTGGAATCGCATCGCGCACGTCGTCGAGCAGTTCGAGGACGTCGCCGCGGGGAACCACGCAGCCGGCGGTCATCGGTACGCCGCGTGCCTCTTCGACAATCGCGACCAGTTCGTCGAGCGCCTCGAAAACCCGGTACACAAGCAACCCCAATCGTCCGTGACCCTCAGCAGGTCGGCGCAGCCTTCCTCGTGCAAGTCTGCACGACCGGACGCCGCGGGTGGGTCCTGGCAGCCGGTGTGTCGGGTATCAGCTGCTCTCGGCGGCGCGCTCGGCGATCCGCGCGAGAAGGCGGGCGTGCACCTTCTCCGGGAGCATGTCGGAGACGTCGCCACCGAATGTGGCCACTTCCTTCACGAGCGAACTCGACAGGTAGCTGTAGGTGGGGTTGGTCGGGATGAAGAGCGTGTCGACACCACTGAGCTTCTGGTTCATCTGCGCCATCTGCAGCTCGTAGTCGAAGTCGTTCGCACCGCGCAGGCCCTTGACGATCGCCGTGATCCCTTGCTGCTTGGCGTAATCCACCAGCAGGCCGTGCCAGGAGGAGACCCGCACGTTGGGCAGATCGGCGGTCGAGTCTTCGAGCATCTCGATGCGTTCCTCGACCGTGAAGAGGCCACGCTTGTTCTTGTTGACCATGACCGTCACGATGACCTCGTCGAACTGAGCGGCAGCTCTGCCGATCACGTCAAGGTGGCCATTGGTCACAGGGTCGAAGGATCCGGGGCAGACAGCGCCAGTCATGAGTCCAGACCGTAGCAGGTCGCCAACTCGATTCTCGCCTCACCGTACTTCTTCGCCTTGACGGGCGCGAAGCCGTCGGGCCAGGCCGTCTCCGGCGACCTCGACGACCGTTCGAGCACCACGATCGAGCCGTCGCCGACCCAGCCGTTGGCCCGCAGGTGGCCGAGGACCGTCTGCACCGCCGCATCGTCGACGGCGTACGGCGGATCGGCCATCACCAGGTCGTACGGCCGGTCGGCGGTGCCCGCGAGCACCGCGGCCACCGGGGCGCCGCGGACTTCCGCGCCGGGCAGGCCGACCGTCGTCACGTTGTGTTTGATGATGCCCGCCGCCTTCGAGTCGGACTCGACGAGCACCACACGATCCGCACCCCGGGACAGCGCCTCGAGGCCGAGCGCCCCCGATCCCGCGTAGAGATCGAGGACGGACGCGCCCTCGAGGTCCATCCTGCTGTGCAGGGCGCTGAACAATGCCTCGCGGACCCGGTCCGAGGTGGGCCGGGTCCCGCTCGGCGGGACTCGCAGGCGTCGACCGCCCGCGAGTCCCGCGATGATCCGAGTCACTCGCTCGCGGACTCCCCCGTCGCCACGACGGCGAGGAGGTCGCCGCCCTCCACCTGCTGGACCGAACCGATGGCCAGCCGGGAGACGGTGCCACCGCGGGGTGCGGTGATGGCCGCTTCCATCTTCATGGCCTCGATGGTGGCGATCGTGTCGCCGGCCGCGACATGCTGGCCCTCGGTGACGGCGAGGGTCACCACACCGGCGAACGGCGCCGGCACGTGGCCGGGGTTGTTCTTGTCGGCCTTCTCCGCAGCGGGGATCTCACTGGAGATCGACCGGTCACGCACCGACACCGGACGCAACTGCCCGTTGAGGATCGCCATGACGGTGCGGTATCCACGCTCGTCGGGTTCGGAGATGGCCTCCAGCCCGATGAGCAGCTCGACACCCTGCGCGAGGCGGACCCGGTGCTCGTCGCCGCGGCGCAGGCCGTAGAAGAACTGGTTCGCCGACAGCTGCGAGGTGTCGCCGTACTTTTCCCGGTGCTCGAGGAATTCCTTCGTCGGGCCGGGGAACAGCAGCCGGTTCAGCGTCGCACGGCGCTCCTCGGACGTGCCCGCGAGGGCCTTCTCGTCCTCTTCCGACAGCGGCACCTCGGGCTTGGCGTCGCCACGGCCCTCGAGCGCCCGGGTGCGGAACGGTTCCGGCCAGCCGCCGGGCGGGGTGCCCAGTTCGCCGCGCAGGAATCCGACCACCGAGTCGGGGAGGTCGAACTTCGCGGGGTTCTCCTTGAACTCCTCGGTGGAGGCGCCGGAGCCGACGAGGTGCAGGGCGAGATCGCCGACCACCTTCGACGACGGGGTGACCTTCACGAGGCGCCCGAGCATCCGGTCGGCGGCCGCGTACTTGGCCTCGACCTCCTCGAACTTGTCGCCGAGCCCGAGGGCCACGGCCTGCGTGCGCAGGTTCGACAGCTGACCGCCCGGGATCTCGTGCGTGTAGACGCGCCCGGTGGGGGCGGGCAGCCCGGACTCGAACGGGGCGTAGACCTTGCGCAGCGCCTCCCAGTACGGCTCGAGGTCGCACACGGCCTGCAGGTCCAGGCCGGTGTCGTGCTCCGAGTGCGCCGCCGCGGCCACGATCGCCGACAACGCCGGCTGGCTGGTGGTGCCCGCCATCGCGGCCGACGCGCCGTCGACCGCGTCCGCGCCGGCCTGCCACGCGGCCAGGTACGTCGCGAGCTGTCCGCCCGGGGTGTCGTGGGTGTGCACGTGCACGGGCAGGTCGAAGTTCTTTCGCAGCGCGGTCACCAGGGTGGTGGCGGCCGGGGCGCGGAGCAGTCCGGCCATGTCCTTGATCGCGATGATGTGCGCACCGGCCTCGACGATCTCCTCCGCCAGGCGCAGGTAGTAGTCGAGGGTGTACAGCTTCTCGTTCGGGTTCGACAGGTCGCCGGTGTAGGACAGGGCGACCTCGGCGACCGAGGTGCCGGTCTCCCGGACGGCGTCGATGGCCGGCCGCATCTGGTCGACGTTGTTGAGGGCGTCGAAGATGCGGAAGATGTCGATGCCGCTGTTCGTGGCCTCCTCGACGAATGCCCGCGTCACCTTCTCCGGGTACGGGGTGTACCCGACGGTGTTCCGGCCGCGCAGCAGCATCTGCAGGCAGATGTTGGGCACGGCCTCACGCAGCGCCGACAGCCGGTACCAGGGGTCCTCGTGCAGGAAGCGCAGCGCCACGTCGTAGGTGGCACCGCCCCACGCCTCGATCGAGAGCAGTTCCGGGGTCAGCCGGGCGACGTGTCCGGCGACGTCGAGCAGACCGCTGGTGCGCACGCGGGTCGCGAGCAGCGACTGGTGGGCGTCGCGGAACGTGGTCTCGGTGACCGCGAGTGCCTTCTGCTCCCGCAGTGCCTTGGCGAATCCCTCCGGCCCGAGGGCGAGGAGCTTCTGGCGGCTGCCGTCCTGCGGCGGGGCGGACAGGTCGATCTGGGGGAGCTTGTCGCGCGGGTACACCGCCGACGGCCGCTCGCCGTGCGGCTTGTTGACCGTCACGTCGGCAAGATAGGACAGGATCTTGGTGCCGCGGTCTGCGGAGCTGCGCAGCGTGAGCAGCTCCGGGCGCTCCTCGATGAACGAGGTGGTGACCCGTCCCGCCTTGAAATCGGGGTCGTCGAGCACGGCCTGCAGGAACGGGATGTTCGTCGACACGCCGCGGATGCGGAACTCGGTGACCGCGCGGCGAGCCCGGGCGACGGCGGTTTCGAGGTTGCGGCCTCGGCAGGTGAGCTTGACGAGCATCGAGTCGAAGTACGCGCCCACCTCGGCGCCGAGGGTGGCACCGCCGTCGAGGCGGATGCCCGCGCCGCCCGGTGTGCGGTACGCGGTGATCCGCCCGGTGTCCGGACGGAACCCGTTGGCCGGGTCCTCGGTGGTGATGCGGCACTGCAACGCCGCACCGCGCAGCGTGATCTTGTCCTGACTCAGGCCGAGATCGGCGAGGGTCTCCCCCGACGCGATCCGCAGCTGCGACTGCACGAGGTCGACGTCGGTGACCTCTTCGGTGACGGTGTGCTCGACCTGGATACGCGGGTTCATCTCGATGAACACGTGGTTGCCGCGGGTGTCGAGGAGGAACTCGACGGTGCCCGCACAGGAGTAGTTGATCTCCTTCGCGAACGCGACGGCGTCGGCGCAGATCTTCGCCCGCAGCTCTTCCGGAAGGTTCGGGGCCGGCGCGAGTTCGATGACCTTCTGGTGGCGGCGCTGCAGCGAGCAGTCCCGCTCGAACAGGTGGATGACGTTGCCCTGACCGTCGGCCAGGATCTGGACCTCGATGTGCCGCGGGTCGACGACGGCCTGCTCGAGGAACACCGTCGGGTCGCCGAACGCCGATTCGGCCTCACGGGCGGCGGCCTCGATGGACTCCTTGAGCTGCGCCCGCTCGGCGACCCGGCGCATGCCGCGGCCACCGCCGCCTGCGACGGCCTTCACGAACAGCGGGAACTGCATGGTCTCGGCCGCGGCCAGCAACTCGTCCACATCGGCGGACGGCTCCGACGACGCCAGCACCGGCAGACCGGCCGCCTTCGCCGCGGCGATCGCGCGCGCCTTGTTGCCGGTGAGCTCGAGCACCTCGGCGGAGGGACCGACGAACGTGATGCCCGCCTCGGCGCACGCGGCGGCGAGATCCGGGTTCTCGGAAAGGAAGCCGTAGCCGGGGTAGATGGCGTCGGCGCCTGCCTGCTTGGCCGCGGAGACGATCTCGTCGACGGAGAGGTACGCCCGAACCGGGTGTCCCTCCTCGCCGATCTGATAACTCTCGTCGGCCTTCAGACGGTGGATCGAGTTCCGATCCTCGTACGGGAACACCGCAACCGTTCCAGCACCTAGTTCGTAGGCGGCACGGAAAGCGCGGATCGCAATTTCGCCACGGTTGGCGACCAGGACTTTGGAGAACATTGGAGCAAACTACCCCGCCGAAGACGGCCGTGGAGAACAGGCATCCCACATTGCAAGATTCTCCACAAACTTCACAAAGACGCCCCTGACGTGTGCGAATTCTGCAACAGACCCGAAACAGACGTGCGAAGTTCTCACGTTTTCTCCAAATATTCGATGCGGTCGGCGTCGAGCGCCGACGTCACCATCGCCGACAGCCCCGGGTGGTTTTCGAGCCGCGGATCGTCCGCGATCACCGACCGCGCGAACTCGGACGCCGCCGCGATGACGTCCTCGTGGCCGAGCAGCGACAACAGCCGCAGCGTGGACGTCGTGCCCGACTGCGCCGCACCGAGGATGTCGCCCTCGCGCCGGGTGGCGAGGTCGAGTTGCGCGAGTTCGAAGCCGTCGTTGGTCGACGCCACGTTCGACAGTCGCTCGTAGGCGGGGCCGCCCGGATTCATGTCCGTGACGAGAATGCACAGCCCCTGGTGTTTGCCGCGGCCGACGCGGCCGCGCAGCTGGTGCAGCTGGCTGACACCGAAACGGTCCGCGTCGACGATCACCATGATCGTCGCGTTCGGGACGTCGACTCCGACCTCGACCACGGTGGTGCACACGAGGACGTCGATGTCGCCGGCTGTGAAGTCGCGCATCACCGCGTCCTTCTCGTCCGCGGGCAGCCTGCCGTGCAGCAGTCCCACCCGCAGGTCGGGCATGATGTCGCCGCTCAGTTCCTCGAACACGTCGACGGCGGACTTCGTCTCGGGCGCCTTCTCGTCGAACGCGTCCTCGCCGTCGCCCTTCTCGCCGTCGCCGATGCGTGAGCACACCACGTACGCCTGCCGCCCGTCGGCGACGTCCTCGCGGATCCGTTCCCACGCCCGCGCGACCCACTGCGGCTTCTGGGACGCGGGCACCACATTGCTCTTGATCGGGGAACGCCCCTTCGGCAGCTGGCGCAGCGTCGACACCTCTAGATCGCCGAGCACGGTCATCGCGATGGTGCGGGGAATCGGCGTCGCCGTCATCACCAGCAGGTGCGGGCTCAGGCCCTCCCGCGCCCTCGACCGCAGCCGGTCGCGCTGCTCGACACCGAACCGGTGCTGCTCGTCGACGACCACCATCCCGAGGTTGAAGAATTCGACGTTGTCCTGGATGAGGGCGTGCGTGCCGATGACGATTCCGGCGTCGCCGGTGATCGCCTCGTTCATCGCCGTTCGCTTGGCGGCGACGCCCATCGACCCCGTCAGCAGCGCCACCCGTGTCGCCCTCTCGTGCGCCCCGAGTTCCCCCGCGGTCGCGAGGGAGCCGAGCATCGCCCGCAGCGACCGGGCGTGCTGTGTGGCGAGCACCTCGGTGGGAGCGAGCAGCGCGCACTGGTAGCCGGCGTCGACCACCTGGAGCATCGCGCGCAGCGCCACGATCGTCTTGCCCGAACCGACCTCACCCTGCAACAGCCTGCTCATCGGGTGCGGTTGCGCCAGATCGGCGGAGATCTCGTCGGCGACCGAGTGCTGACCGTCGGTGAGCTGGAACGGGAGCATGCTCTCGAACACGTCCGCGATCCCGCCGGGCACGGGTGGGCACGCCGGGGCGACCCGCTCGGCGTTGTCGTGGCGGCGACGGGCGAGCACCAGTTGCAGCGCGGTCGCCTCGTCGAACCGCAACCGGTCGTGGGCGTTCTCGACGTCCTCGCGGGTGTCGGGAAGGTGGACCGACCGCAGGGCTTCGTCGAGTCCGATCAGGACCCGTTCGGCGCGGATGTTCTCGGGCAGCGGGTCGTCGACGTGGTCGAGCTGGTCCAGGATCTGGCGGACGCATTTCATGATCGTCCAGCTCTCCACGTCCCGGGTGGCCGGGTAGAGCGGTATCAGCGCGCGGTCGAACACCGACATGTCGACCCCGGCTCCGGCTTCCTGCGACGCCCGGGCGATGCCGGCGAGATCACCGGCGCCGCGGATCCGGCCGACGTTCACGACGGGGTCCTCGCCGCCCGCGCGTGGTTCGGGAAGGACGAGGTAGCTGGGGTGGGTGAGGCTCCACTTGCCGCGGAAGTATTTCACCGTTCCCGAGAACATCGCGCGCACGCCGGGCTTGATCACGTGCTTGACCTTCTGCGGACTGAAGAAGGTGACGTCCACGTTCTGGGTGTCGGTCGACAGGACCACCTTGAGCATGCTTCCCGGCCGGTTCTTCATCTTCACGACGGCCGCGGACGTGACCCGGGCGATGATCGTGATGTGCTCACCCTCCGGCGGGTCCTTCTCCGCGAGCTCCCGGCCCTGCGAGGCGTACCGGTGCGGGTAGTGCCGCAGCAGGTCCTCGACCGTGCGGATGTCGAACGCCTCCTCGAGCGCATCGGCGGTCTTCTTCCCCAGCAGATGATCGAGCCGGTCGGACAGTGTGGCCATCGAATTCCTCATTCCACCCCGAGTTGCAACAGGTCTCCAGGTTGTCCTCCGTGGTAGATCATCACCTCGACGCCGGGGTGCCGCTGCGAGATGTGATCGGCCAGTTCGGTGTCGAGTCCCTCCGGCGCTTCCGAGCCCATCAGGAGTGTCACCAGTTCTCCACCCGCGCCGAGGACGAGGTCGACGAGCCGGCGTCCGGCGGCGACCGCGTCCGGTTCGATGACGATCACCTCGTGACCCATCAGTCCGATGCCGTCTCCGGGTTCGCAGGTGCCCACGTAGGTGAGGGCACGTTCGCGGGCGATCCGCAGCGATCCCCAGCGGGTGGCGGCGGCGGCCTCGGACATCGCGAACGCGTCGTCCACCGCCTCGCGCTCGGGATCGTGCACCGCCAGGGAGGCGAGCCCCTGCACCATCGCGGATGTCGCGAGCAGCAGGACCTCGTGCCGGGCGTCTCGCGCCGCGGCGCTGACCGCGACGAGTTCCTGCGCCGTCAGCGCGCCGTTGGGGAGCACCAGCACCTCGGTGCGTCCCATCTGCCTGATGACGCCGAGGAGCTGGGCGCGGGTGACGGGGGCGTCGTCGCAGCGCAGGATCGTCGCGCCCTCGCTCGCGAACAGTTCGGCGGCGCCGTCTCCGGCCACGACGGCGACGATTCCCCGCTCGCCCTGATCCGGGCGGGTCCGGACCGGCGGAACGAGCAGTCCCTGGTCCCGGGCGTCGACGAGGAAGCTGCTGACCCGGATTCCGTGGATGCGCCCCGCCGCGAGCCCGGCTTCCACGGCGGCGCCCGCGTCCGTGCAGTGCACGTGCACCGACCAGCCCCCGCCGCCGTCGCCGACGATCACGATGGAGTCCCCGAGTTCGTGCAGGGCGCTGCGCAGCCCCGCCATCCGGGCCTCGTCGGAGTCCGACACCAGGTACATCACCTCGAAGTCCTGGTCCGAGCCCTCGTCGCAGCCGGGTCCGGGATGCGCGTGCGCCGCCTGCGGCGCGCCGACGGCAACGGGTTCGGCGCGGCGCGCGGACGGGGTGCGCCGCGGGACGTGGAGCGCGATCGGCGGGCGATCCGGCGGCGCGCCCGTGACGGCGGTGACGAGCGCGTCGAGGATCACCACGAGTCCGAGTCCGCCCGCGTCGACGACGCCTGCGGTGCCCAGCACCTCGAGTTGCGACGGCGTCCTGGTCAGCGCGGCCGCTGCCGCGTCGGCGGCCGCGCGGGCGGTGTCCGCGATCGGCGCCTCGTCCGGGAACTCCGCCGCCGCGTCGGCGGCACAGCGCAGCACGGTGACGATGGTGCCTTCCACCAGGTAGCTCACGGCGTCCGTCACCAGGTTGGTGGCCATCAGCAGCCCCGTGCGGACCGTCCGGGTGTCGACGGCGGACGCGACGGCCGCCTCCGCGACTCCCCGCAGCACCTGCGACAGGATCACCCCGGAGTTCCCGCGCGCGCCGGCGACCGCACCCCGCGCCAGGGCGATCGCCACCTGGCGGACGTCCTTGGTGCCGCCGTCGGCGCCCGCGTACTCGTCGATCGCACCGAGCGCCGCGCGCATCGTGAACAACAGGTTGGTGCCGGTGTCCGAGTCCGGGATCGGAAAGACGTTGAGGCTGTTGATCTCCTCGCACCGCCGTTCCAGTCCCGCGACGGCGGTCCGCGCCCACAACTCGAGGACTCGACCGTCCATCGGGAGCTCAGGGGCCACAGTCGTCCTCTCCGGCCGGGGAATGGTGAAGGTGCCGTCAGACTAGTCGGGGGACGGTGATCGGGCCCGCGGTCCGAGCCGTTCGGCACCGGGTTTGGCCATTCCCCACTCGAGCGGCTACTCTTGCACGGTTGCCTCGTTAAGGGCGCACTTGCTGTGCCCTGTCTCCACGAGGCCAGCAAATTTCACAGTTCACTATCTTGAAGGAGTTCGCGACTATGGCTGCCGTCTGCGACGTATGCGCCAAGGGGCCCGGCTTCGGTAAGTCGGTCTCGCACTCGCACCGGCGTACCAACCGTCGCTGGAACCCGAACATTCAGACTGTTCGTGCCGAGGTTGCCCCCGGAAACACCCGGAAGGTCAACGTCTGCACGTCCTGCCTGAAGGCTGGAAAGGTTGCTCGGGGCTGACCCGACGCTGCGTGCGATGTCACTGCGCCCCCGGCACTTCGGTGTCGGGGGCGCAGTTCTTTTCTGTCACGCTACGGCCCGATTCGGCATCGTCGCAGCGCATCGGGGCACGACGGGCACCGGCAGGCGCCCACGTAGGGTGCAACGGTGACTTCTCTCGATGGATTCAGCAAAGTACAGCTCGAAGACGGCGTCCTGCGCGTCACGATCGCGACGGCGGAGAACGGCACCTCGCTGGACGGCGAGGGTTTGGTGCAGGGTGCCCGCGCACTCGAGGCGGTCGGTGACCGGATCGGCAGCGTCCTCCTCGTCGGTGAGGGCCCGAACTTCTGCGCAGGCGGCAACGTCCACGCCTTCGCGTCCGCACCGGTGCGCAGCGAGTGCGTCGCCGAGGTGGCGGGTGTCTTCCACGACTTCGTTCGGGCGCTCGACGCCGTGACCGTTCCGGTGATCGCCGGTGTTCACGGCTGGGCGGCGGGCGCCGGCATGAGCCTCGTCTGCCTCACGGACGTCGCGATCGGCGGCCCCGGCACCAAGCTGCGCCCCGCCTACCCGTCGATCGGCTACACGCCGGACGGCGGCATGTCCTGGACGCTGCCGCGCATCGTCGGCGACGCCCGTGCGCGGGAGATCCTGATCACCGACGCCGTTCTCAGCGGTGACGAGGCCGTTCGCCTCGGCATCCTCAGCCGCCTCGTCGGCGACGACGTCGTCCAGGACGAGGCGCTGCGCCTGGCCCGCACCCTCGCGGCCGGCCCGACGTCGTCCTACTCGGGGATCAAGACACTCGTGCGCGACTCGCGGTCCCGCACTCTCGCCGAGCAACTCGACGCGGAGGCCGAGTCGATCGCCGCTGCGGCCGACAGTCCGGTGGGACGCGAGGGCGTCGACGCCTTCATCGAGAAGAGGCGTGCCGATTTCGCGTCGGTGAAGGAAGCGCAGGACTGACGAGGTCGTACGAGCCGTCCCGGCTTACGGCAGCTGCCAGTTCACCGGTTCCGCGCCCAGGCCGTCGAGGAGTTCGTTCGCGCGGCTGAACGGCCGCGAGCCGAAGAATCCGCGCGAGGCGGACAGCGGTGAGGGGTGCGCCGACTCGATCGTCGGCACGTCGCCGAGCATCGGTTTCAGGGTGGACGCGTCCCGGCCCCACAGAATCGCGACGAGGGGTTCGGGGCGCGCCACGAGAGCGCGAATGGCCTGTTCGGTGACCGCCTCCCAGCCCTTCTTCCGGTGCGAGGCCGGGAGTCCGGGCTGCACGGTGAGAACCCTGTTCAGCAGGAGCACGCCCTGCCGGGACCACGGGGTGAGGTCGCCGGTGGTCGGCGTCTGGTAGCCGAGGTCCTTGCTGTACTCGGTGAAGATGTTGCCGAGACTGCGCGGCACCGGCTTCACTTCCGGCGCGACCGAGAAGCTCAGACCGACGGCGTGACCGGGTGTGGGGTATGGATCCTGCCCCACGATCAGGACCTTGACCTCGGAGAACGGGTGGGTGAACGCCCTCAGGACGTTCTCCCCGGCGGGGAGGTACTCACGACCGTCGGCGATTTCCGCGCGCAGGAACGCGCCCATCTCCGTGATCCGTCCGGACACCGGTTCGAGCGCCTCGGCCCATCCGGCCTCGACCAGGTCCGACAGCGGCGCCGCCATCAGTCGAGCCTGCGCAGCGACTCGCGGTAGTAGGCCGCGTTGGCGGCGTACATCTTCACGTTCCGGTCGAGGTGCCCCTCGGGAACCTCGTAGCCCTGCCGGATCTTCGCGGGGACGCCGAGCGCCATGCTCCGCGGCGGAACCTCGAACTTGAACGGGACGACGGCGCCTGCTCCGACGATCGACCCTTCGCCGATGACCGAACCGTTGAGCACGATCGAACCGGACGCGATCAGGCAGTGGTCGCCGATCGTCGATCCCTCGATGTGCGCCGCGTGGCCGACGACGCATCCCGAGCCGATGACGGTGGGATCGAACACCGTGCAGTGGATGACGGTGCCGTCCTGGATGTTGGTGTCGGCGCCGACGGTGATGGTGCCGTAGTCGGCGCGGAGCACGGCCTGCGGCCACACCGAGGTTCCCGCCGCCAGGGTCACGTTTCCGATCACCACGGCGTCGGGGTGGACGTAGGCGTCCGGATGGATGTCGGGTTCGCGGTCCCCGAGCGCGTAGATAGCCATGCGTGCAACCTATACCGCGAAACTCTGCCAGCCGCCGGCCCCCGGCCAGGTCTCGCCGTCGACCGAGATGCCGGACCCGTCGTGGACGACGCCGATGCGGGTCCACCCCGCCGGGAGCGGGACGTCGCCGGGGAAGGTGGCGGCGAAGCCGTGGTCCTCTCCCCCGGTGAGCACCCATTCCCAGTGGTCGGCGCCGAGAGCCGTCGCCGCCGACATCAGGTCGGGTGACACGGTCACGTCGGATCGGGTGAGCGACATCCCGACTCCGGAGGCGTCGCAGATGTGGCCGAGATCGGCGAGGAGCCCGTCGGAGATGTCGGTCATCGCGTGAGCACCGCCGTCGGCGGCCGCCCGGGCCGCGGCGTACGGCGGGGTGGGGACGCGGTGCGCGGCGAGAAGGTCCGGGAAATCCGTGGATCCGCCGAGCAGCAGTGCGAGACCGGCCGCCGATCGGCCGAGTTTTCCGGCCACCGCGACCACGTCACCCGGCCGCGCGCCCGACCGCCGGATCGGGCTCCGGCCGCCGAGATCGCCGAGGACGGTGACGGAAATCACGATCTGGGCGGCCTGCACCAGATCCCCGCCGACGACGCCGGCTCCGAGTTCCTCGGCGCTCTCCCCTATCGCCGCGGAGATGCCGTCCGCCACGTCGATCGGCGTGTCCGGCGGCAGGCCGAGGGACACCAGGAACGCTGTCGGTCGCGCCCCCATCGCCGCGACGTCGGCGGCGTTCTGGGCCACCGCCTTGCGACCGATGTCTCGCGGCGAGGACCAGTCGAGCCGAAAATGCCTGTCCTGCACCAGCATGTCGGCGGACACCGCCACCCGGCCGTCGGCCGCCCGGACGAGGGCGGCGTCGTCTCCGGGACCGATCAGGGTGGTCGGGGGCTGCACGCGGCCCTCCACCGCGCGGCCGATGACGGCGAATTCGCCGACGTCGGCGACGGTGAGGGGCGGAGTCGGGTCCGGGGAATCCGTCGGTGTGATGGTGTGCCTCCAGGCGCGCCGTAGTGTCGGGTGACCCGTGCGACGGCTGTGGGCCCGGTCGACGGAATGTGCGCCTGCGGTACCTTTTAGCTGTTGCCGGGACTACTCGGCACGTGACCGATCAGCGCGCCGAAGCACCCGCGACTCTACCGAGACACCTGCGGGGCGGAACAGGGAAGGGCCGGAGCGAGAGTGCAAGCGTTCATCCTGATCCAGACCGAAGTCGGCAAGGCTGCGGCGATCGCGACCGAGATCGCGAAGATCACCGGAGTGCGGACCGCCGAGGACGTACTCGGACCGTACGACGTCATCGTGCGGGTGTCCGCCGACGACGTCGCTCCGGTGGTCAAGGAGATCCGTGAGGTCGCCGGCATCACCCGCACCCTCACCTGCGACGTCCCCGAAAAGTCTGCGAACAAGAACTGAGCATGTCCGATCTCGAACCCGAACAGAACGCATCCGACGGCACTTCCGGCCCGGCTCCCGCGGAGCGACGGAATCCGGCGCTCATCGCGACGGCCGTGGCGCTTCCCGTTGCCCTGATCATCGGCATCGTCGTCGCCGCGGTGTTCGCCGGACGGAACCCGGTCAAGGAACCGGTGTCGCTGGGGCCCGTGCCCGCGCCTGCGTCCGGCTCCCCGGAGTGCGCCGCCCTGATGGCGGGCCTCCCCGACGCGCTCGGCGACTACACCCGGGCGGAACTCACCGAACCTGCACCCGAGGCGACCGCCGCGTGGCAGCCGGCCGAGGGCGAACCGCTCGTGCTGCGGTGCGGCCTGGACCGTCCCGCGGAGTTCGATCAGGCGTCACCGCTGCAGGTGATCGACGGGGTGCAGTGGTTCGAGATCTCCGGTGCGAGCGCTGGAATCGACGCGAGCAGCTATTTCGCCGTCGACCGCGGCGTGTACGTCGGACTCACCGTTCCCACGGGTGTGGGCCCGACGCCGCTCCAGGACATCTCCGGCGCGGTGTCGCAGGTGCTGCCGCAGAAGCCCCTCGATCCGGCACCGGTCGCGAATCCCTGAGCGCCGGACCGCCGTGTCGCTACCGAAGGCCGGTGCCCCGTGCAAGGGCGGTGTCGACGAGCGTCGAGACGAGGGTGCCGTAGTCGACGCCCACCGCGTCCCACATGCGCGGGTACATCGAGATCGACGTGAATCCCGGCATCGTGTTGATCTCGTTGATCACCGGGCCGTCCTCGGTGACGAAGAAGTCGACGCGCGCGAGTCCCTGGCAGTCGAGCGCTGAGAATGCTCGCACGGCGAGTTCGCGGATCTGGTCGCTGACCGCGTCCTCGAGTTTCGCGGGCACGTCGAACTCGCACACGTCGTCGAGGTATTTGCTGTCGAAGTCGTAGAACGCTTCGTCGTCGCCGGCGCCTTCCGGCATCCGGATCTCGGCGATCACGCTGGCCCGCACTTCGCCGTCCGGGAACTCGAGCACTCCGCACTCGACCTCGCGGCCGGCGATCCCCGACTCGACGATCACCTTGGGATCGTGCTTGCGGGCGTGGGCGATGGCGTCGTCGAGTGTGGCCCACTCGGCCACCCGGGTGATGCCGATGGACGACCCGCCGCGGGCCGGTTTCACGAACACCGGGAGCTGGAGGCGCGACTTCTGTTCGTCGGTCAGCGTGGCGGTGCCGGGACGCAGGACGACCTGGAACCCGATCGGCAGGCCTTCCGCGGCGAGCAGTTTCTTCGTGAATTCCTTGTCCATGCCTGCCGCGCTCGCCAGCACGCCGGGACCGACGTACGGGACACCGGCGAGTTCGAGGAGGCCCTGGATGGTGCCGTCCTCGCCGTAGGCGCCGTGCAGGACGGGGAAGACGACGTCGACGGACGCCAGGATCTTGCCCGCTTCGCCGTCGTCGAGGGCGACGAGATCGCCGGATCGCGTCGGGTCGGCGGTGAGCGCCAGTGCGGACCCGTCGGCGTCGACGCTGGGCAGCGCCCGGCCGCGGATGGACAGCGTCTCGGGGTCGGTGGAGCCGAGAACCCACGAACCCTCGGTGGTGATGCCGATCGGCACCACCTCGTACCGTTCCGGGTCGAGATTCCTCAGGACGCTTCCGGCCGACACACAGGACACGGAATGCTCGTTGCTGCGGCCACCGAAGATGACGGCTACCCGGGTACGCGGTTTACTCACGACACAAACCGTACCGTCGCCGTGACCCACTCACCGCACCCACCTCTCCTCACGTTTTCTTCGACGACCTCAGGACACGACGGGCGGCACGCACGTCACAATGCGGACAGTGCACTCTCGAGATCGGCGACGAGGTCGTCGGTGTCCTCGATTCCGCACGAGAGCCGCACGAATCCGTCGGGCACGGGGTCGCCCCATCGGGCTCGGCGGTCGGCGCTGGTGTGGATGCCGCCGAAACTCGTCGCCGGTACGAGCAGGTCGCTGCCTGCCACGAGTCGGTGGAACTGTTCGGCGGAGTCCACCTCGAACGTCACCAGGCCGCCGAACCGGCGCATCTGCCCGGCGGCGACGGCGTGCGCAGGGTCGCCTGGGAGCCCCGGGTACCGGACGTGGTGGGCAGCCGGGTGCGTCTCCAGCAGGGCCGCGATCGCCAGGGCGTTGGCGCATTGCCTCTCGAATCGCAGCCCCGCCGTTCCGAGGCTCCGGTGGGCGAGCCACGTCTCGAACGGGCCCAGCACCGTGCCCGATAGCGCCCGCTCGCGTTCCATCCCGGCCAGGAAGTCGGCGTCCGACGCGGCGATGTATCCCATGAGCAGATCGCTGTGACCGCTCAAAGTCTTTGTGCCGCTGGCGACTACCACGTCCGCACCCAGCTCGAGTGGTTGCTGGCCGAGCGGGGTGGCGGTCGTGTTGTCCACCACGAGAACGGCGCCCGCGTTCGCGCACTGCTCGGACACGGCCCTCAGATCCACCACGTCCAGGGACGGGTTGGCGGGGGTCTCGGCCACCACGACCGTCGTCCCCTCGGCGGAGGCCAGCAGTGCGGCGGCCTCCTCGCCGGCCATGTCGGCGGTCCGCAGTTCGTGCACGGTGATGCCCATCGGCTCCAGACGCTCCCGCGCGTACGCGCGCACCTGGTAGTAACCGTCGGACGGCACGACGACGGTGTCGCCGGCGGTGAGCAGACTCCGCAGCACGACGGTGATCGCCGACATCCCGGAGCCGACGACGAGCGCGCCCGCGGCGCCCTCGAGCGCCGCCAGTGCCGACTCGAGATCGCGCCAGCCCGGGTTGGAGGCCCGTGCGTAGGTGTCGGATTCACTCCCCTCGTCCGCGCTCAGCTGGAAGGGCGCCGCGAAGACCGGACCCCTCTGCATCGGCGAACCGGGAACTTTTTCTGCTGCAACGGCTTTGACGCAGCGGGTCGAATCTCCACTCACGTGTGTCACTCCGGCTTCGTGCGGCGGCCGAGCAGCTGACCGATCGCGTCCTGCACCACGAGACCCTCGTGGCACACCCGGTGCACGGCGTCGGTCAGCGGCATCTCGACGTCGTAACTGGCCGCCAGGGCACGCACCGAGGAGCACGATTTGACACCCTCGGCGACCTGACCGTGGGTGGCCGCCTGCGCGCTCTCGATCGATCCGCCCTGACCGAGACGCTCCCCGAACGACCGGTTCCGGGACAGGGGCGACGTGCATGTGGCGACCAGATCGCCCACCCCGGCGAGACCCGCAAGGGTGGCGGGTTTCGCACCGAGCGCAACTCCGAGCCGGATGATCTCGGCGAGACCGCGAGTGATGATGCTCGCAATCGTGTTCTCTCCCAATCCGATTCCCGATGCCATTCCGCAGGCGAGGGCGATGACGTTCTTGCAGGCGCCGCCGATCTCGCAGCCGATGACGTCCGAATTCGTGTACGGCCGGAAGTACCCGGTGGCCGAGGCCTTCTGCAGTTCCAGCGCCCGCGTCGAATCCGTGCACGCGACGACCGTGGCCGCCGGCTGGCCGATCGCGATCTCCCGGGCCAGATTGGGCCCGGACAGCACGGCGACGCGCCCCGGATCCGCCCCGGTGACCTGGATGATCACCTGACTCATCCGCATGAGGGTTCCGGTTTCGATGCCCTTGGCGAGACTCAGCATTGTCGCGTTCGCGGGGATCATCGGACTCCACACCTGCAAGTTGTCGCGCAGGGACTGCGACGGCACCGCGAGGACCACGATGTCGGCGCCGTCGAGCGCGGCCCGCGCGTCGTCGGTGGCGGTCAACGACGGCGGCAGGGCGATGCCCGGCAGGTAGTCCTCGTTCTCGTGCCGCGACACGATCGATTCGGCGACCTCGGCGCGTCGCGCCCACATGGTGACATCGGTCCCGGCGTCGGCCAGGACCTTCGCAAATGCAGTCCCCCATGAACCCGCTCCCAGTACCGCAGCCTTGCTCACACAGCCCCCTCGTCGTTCGTTACCCGATGCGTCGCCCACAGTATTGCCGATGCCGAGGTCGGGCGCCGCCCCGCTACCGAACTCGTTCGCTGCTCAGCCGCGACCCGGGCGTCCGGCGCACCCCCACGCGCGGGCTGGCAAGATATCCGCATGAGCACAGCGACCCGATCCGTGATGCCCCGCGCGCACGTACTCGTCGCGGTGAAGGAACTCCACGCGGCCAAGACACGGCTCTCGGGTGTCTTCGACACGGACGACCGCACCGGACTGGTGCTGTCGATGCTGCGCGACACCCTGGCTGTCGTCAGCGACGTCGCGACGGTCGTCGGTGTCACCGTGGTCACGCCGGATCCGGCGGTGGCCCGGCTCGCCCGCAGCGTCGGCGCCCACGTCTACGCCGATCCCGCCCCCGTCGCCGCCGACAATCTGCCGGAGGGGGCCGGCACCGAGCGCGGACTCAACGCGGCGCTGGCCGCCGCCGCCGAGCACGTGCGTCGCAACGAGAGCGGAGTCGACGTCGTTGCACTGCAGGCCGACCTTCCGTCGCTGCGCGGCGGCGAATTCGGCGAAGCACTCGCCGCGGCGAGAACCGGCGGCAGGTCGGTGGTCGTCGATCATCACGGCACCGGAACGGCCGCGCTGTTCTCCTGCGACCCCGAGATTCCGCTCGATCCCCGGTTCGGACCGGGGTCGGCGAAGCGACATCTCGACTCGGGGGCGCGCCCCCTCGACGGGCACTGGCCGGGGCTGCGGACCGACGTCGACACCGCCGACGATCTCGATGCGGCGCAGGCACTCGGCGTCGGACCAGCGACGCGTGCCGCACTCGACGCGCTCGAACACACCACGCCCTCGCGCTGCGGAAACGAGTAGCCGGCGCACGCCGTGTGAATTTGCCCCATCGATTGTCCGCGGCCGAATTCTCGAGGGATGATCGTGGAGTGAGCAACCGAGAAGCACTCGATCACCCGACCGACGTCGACGGAAAGAACGGAACCGGCGACGCCGTCGTCACGGCCAACCCCACGAACGTTCCGATGGCTCCGCCCGCTGCGACGAGTGCCCTCACGAGCGCGCTGACCGACGGGCTCCCCGAAGATCGTTACCTGAACCGCGAACTCAGCTGGCTCGATTTCAACGCCCGGGTGCTCGCTCTCGCCGAGGACACGTCGCTGCCGCTGCTCGAGCGCGCCAAATTCCTCGCCATCTTCGCGTCCAACCTGGACGAGTTCTTCATGGTCCGGGTCGCGGGACTCAAACGTCGCGACGAGACCGGCCTGTCCGTGCGATCCGCCGACGGACTCTCCCCTCGCGAGCAACTCGCGCTGATCGCGACCCGCACCCAGGAGATCTCGGAGAAGGCCGCGCGGGTATTCCTCGACTCCGTTCGTCCCGCGCTTGCCGCCGAAGGGATCTCCATCATCGGCTGGGACCAGCTCACCGACGACGACCGCGAGCGACTGTCGGTCCATTTCCAGGACCAGATCTTCCCCGTGCTCACCCCGCTCGCCGTCGACCACGCCCACCCGTTCCCCTACATCAGCGGCCTGAGTCTCAACCTCGCGGTGACGGTGAAGGATGCGCTCACCGGTGGCGAACACTTTGCGAGGGTCAAGGTTCCGGACAACGTGGGAAGGTTCGTCCGCGTCCGCCGCGACGAGACACCGTCCTCCATCGACGCGTTCCTGCCCCTGGAAGATCTCATCTCCGCGCACCTCGACATGCTGTTCCCGGGCATGGAGATCGTGGAGCACCATGCCTTCCGCATCACGCGCAACGCCGATTTCGAGGTCGAGGAAGACCGCGACGAGGATCTCCTGCAGGCCCTCGAGCGGGAATTGGCGCGCCGCCGCTTCGGTTCCCCGGTGCGACTCGAGGTCGCCGACGACATGACCGAGCACATGCTCGACCTTCTGCTGCGCGAACTCGACGTCGATCCCGGCGACGTCATCCAGGTGCCCGGGCTGCTGGATCTGTCGTGCCTCTGGCAGGTGTACGCGGTCGACCGGCCCGCCCTCAAGGACGCACCGTTCGTGCCGGCGACCCACCCGGCGTTCGGCGAGCGGGAAACACCCAAGAGTGTCTTCTCGACCCTTCGTGACGGCGACGTCCTGGTCCACCACCCGTACGATTCGTTTTCGACGAGCGTGCAGCGGTTCATCGAACAGGCCGCGGCCGACCCGCAGGTCCTCGCGATCAAGCAGACGCTGTACCGCACTTCCGGCGACTCCCCCATCGTCGACGCGCTGATCACCGCCGCCGAGGCGGGCAAACAGGTTGTCGCACTGGTCGAGATCAAGGCGCGATTCGACGAGCAGGCGAATATCAAGTGGGCCCGCAAGCTCGAACACGCAGGTGTGCACGTGGTGTACGGCCTCGTCGGGCTCAAGACCCACTGCAAGACGTGCCTCGTCGTCCGCCGCGAAGGGTCCACCATCAGGCGTTACTGCCACATCGGCACCGGTAACTACAACCCGAAGACGGCCCGGCTGTACGAAGACATCGGTCTGCTCACCGCGGCACCGGAGATCGGCGCAGACCTCACCGACCTGTTCAATTCGCTCACCGGCTACTCGCGGAAAACGCAGTATCGCAACCTCCTCGTCGCGCCGTACGGTGTGCGCCGGGGAATCATCGAGCGGATCGACGGTGAGATTGCGCACAAGCTGCGGGGCGAAGACGCCGGAATCCTCCTGAAGGCCAACGCCTTGGTCGACGAACAGGTGATCGACGCGCTCTATCGTGCATCCAGGGCGGGTGTGCCCGTCGAGATCGTCGTGCGCGGCATCTGCGCCCTCAAACCCGGAGTTCCCGGACTGAGCGAGAACATCCACGTCCGGTCGATCCTCGGCCGTTTCCTCGAGCATTCCCGAGTCTTCCATTTCCGCGGCGCCGACGAATTCTGGATCGGCAGCGCAGACATGATGCACCGCAACCTCGACCGACGCGTCGAGGTGATGGCGCAGGTGAAGGATCCTCGCCTCACCGCTCAGATCAGCGAGATCGCCGATTCGGCGCTCGATCCCGTCACGCGCTGCTGGGTGCTCGGACCCGACGGCCGGTGGGTTCCGTCGCCGGCACACGGCGAGGAGGTACGGGACCACCAGGAGGCCATGATGCGCAAACGCATGGGCACCGGATCCTGATCGCGGCGCACCCGCGGCAATAAGGAAGGAACTCGGTGAGCAGTACACCCGGCAAACCGGTCAAAGCCAATATCTTCGCGGCAGGCGCAGTGCTGTGGCGAAAGTCTCCCGAGAATCCCGACGAGATCGAGATCGCGCTCATTCACCGGCCCAAATACGAGGACTGGTCGTTTCCCAAGGGAAAACTCGACCCCGGTGAAACCGCGGTGGTCGCAGCGCTGCGCGAGGTGGAGGAAGAGACGGGTATTCGCGGGCGCCTCGGCAGGCATCTGGGCGCGTTGACCTATCCGATTCCCGGGCACCGCCGGTTGAAACGGGTCGAATACTGGGCGGCCGAGGCCCGCGCCGGCGAATTCGTCCCCAACAGCGAAGTGGACGAGATGCGGTGGCTTCCGGTCCCGGAGGTGGCCGATCAGCTGTCGTATCCGATGGACCGCAAGATGCTCCGCCGGTTCACGGCTGGGCCGCCCGATACCGCGACCGTCCTCCTGGTCCGGCATGCCAAGGCGGGAAGCCGGAAACGGTACAGGGGCGACGACGCCACCCGGCCCCTGGATGCGAACGGCGTGCTCCAGGCCGACGCCCTCGTCGCCCAGCTCGAGGCCTTCGGGGCCACCGACATCACGTCGGCCGATCGCACGCGGTGCACGCAGACGGTCGAGCCGCTGGCCCGCGCGCTCGACACGACCGTCCGGTTGGATCCGCTGCTGTCCGAGGAGAGTTACACCGCCGACCCGGCGGCTACCCGTACCCGGGTCCGCAAGATCGCCGCGCTCGGTGGGGTTCAGGTGATCTGCAGTCAGGGCGGCGTCATTCCCGATCTGCTCGACTGGTGGGCGGACATCGACGGCGTCGCACTTCCCCCGGCGCGGAACAGGAAGGCAAGTACCTGGGTGCTCTCACTGTCCGGGGGCAAACTCATCGCCGCCGATCACATCGACAGTCCCCTGCCGCCTACGCGGAAGGACTGAGCGCCGCCGGCCGGAACGTATCCGGGAACGACGACACAGACAGGCGCCAACCCCCAGGGTCGGCGCCTGTCTGTGTTCGGGAAGACCCGTGTGCGCTGTCCTACTTGGCGCGCTTCGCGGGAGCCTTCTTTGCTGCGGTCTTCTTTGCAGCCGTCTTGGCCGGAGCCTTCTTGGCTGCGGTCTTCTTCGCTGCCGCAGTCTTGGCGGGAGCGACCTTCTTCGCGACGGTCTTCTTCGCTGCCGTGGTCTTGGCCGGAGCCTTCTTGGCTGCAGTCTTCTTCGCTGCCGCAGTCTTGGCGGGAGCGACCTTCTTCGCGACGGTCTTCTTCGCTGCCGCAGTCTTGGCGGGAGCGACCTTCTTCGCGACGGTCTTCTTCGCTGCCGCAGTCTTGGCCGGTGCAGCCTTCTTGGCGGCGGTCTTCTTCGCTGCCGTCTTCTTGGCAGCAGCCTTCTTGGCGGCGGCCTTGGTGGCGGGCGCCGCTGCGCCGCGCTTGACTGCCGGGCCGGTGGCCGGAAGCTTCTGGCCGCCAGCGATAACCGCCTTGAACTGAGCGCCCGGACGGAACGCCGGCACCGACGTCGGCTTGACCTTGACGGTCTCACCCGTGCGCGGGTTACGCGCGACACGTGCCGCACGACGCCGCTGCTCGAAGACGCCGAAACCGGTGATGGTCACGCTGTCGCCACGGTGCACTGCCCGGACGATCGTGTCCACGACATGCTCGACAGCTTCCGTTGCCGTGCGCCTGTCCGTGCCCAGTTTCTCGGTCAGAACATCGATGAGCTCTGCCTTATTCATTGAAATTCCTCCGCGAACTAATGGTCCATCATCGGACCGACTACGAACTACGGTAAACCTGAATACCGCAGGAGTCTATGTGCCACGCCAATTCTCGAACAACGCGGCACCATTCTCAGGAACTTATTATCTGGGAGACAGGGCTCCGATTCCAACTTTCAGTCGGCGGAAGTGGGCTCCGGAAGAGTCACAGGTTTCCAAGAAGGCCTTGCCTTTTCGAACTCGGAAATGGCTTCTACCTGCCGTAATGTCAATCCGATGTCGTCCAGACCCTCGATCAGACGCCACCGCGTGTAGTCATCAATCGCAAAGGGCACCACGGTGGTTCCGGCCGTCACCGTCTTGTTCTCGAGGTCGACGATCAATTCGAGACCGGGCTGTTCGTCGAGCAACTTCCACAGCAGTTCGACGTCCGACTGGGACACCTGGGCGGCCAGCAGACCGGCCTTGCCGGCGTTACCCCGGAAGATGTCCGCGAACCGAGAGGCGATCACGACCCGAAATCCGAAGTCGGATAGCGCCCACACGGCGTGCTCGCGGGAGGAGCCCGTGCCGAAGTCCGGTCCCGCGACCAGAACGCTGCCCTTGTCGTACGGCGCGACGTTGAGAACGAAATTCGGATCGCTCCGCCACGCGGCGAACAGACCGTCCTCGAAACCGGTGCGGGTCACTCGTTTCAGGTAGACCGCCGGGATGATCTGGTCCGTGTCCACATTGGATCGCCGCAGCGGAACGCCGATACCTTTGTGTGTGCTAAAGGATTCCATCGAAAAATCTCCTAAATTCCTTGGGTCCTAGGCCAGATCTGACGGCGCGGACAGGGTTCCCCGGACTGCCGTCGCGGCGGCGACCAGCGGCGAAACCAGATGAGTCCGCCCGCCCTTGCCTTGACGGCCTTCGAAATTGCGGTTGGACGTGGACGCCGAACGCTCACCGGGCGCGAGCTGATCCGGGTTCATGCCGAGGCACATCGAGCACCCCGCCTGCCGCCATTCGGCGCCGGCGGCGGTGAAGATCTCGCCGAGACCCTCCTTTTCGGCCTGGGCGCGCACGCGCATCGAACCCGGCACGATCAGCATCCGGACGCCGTCGGCGACGTGCCTTCCGCGCAACACGTCGGCCACGGCCCGCAGATCCTCGATCCGGCCATTGGTGCACGAACCCACGAACACTGTGTCGATCGCCACCTCACGCAACGGAGTTCCGGCTTCGAGACCCATGTAGGTCAACGCCTTCTCCGCGGCGTGACGTTCGCTCTCGTCCACGATCTTCTCCGGATCCGGCACGGCCTCACCGAGCGGCAGACCCTGCCCCGGGTTGGTGCCCCAGGTCACGAACGGCGTCAGCGAGCTCGCGTCGATGTGGACCTCGTTGTCGAAAACCGCGCCCTCGTCGGTCTTCAACTGCTCCCAGGCCGCCACCGCGGCGTCCCAGTCGGCGCCCTTCGGCGCGTGCGGGCGCCCCTTGATGAATTCGTAGGTGATCTCGTCCGGGGCGATCATGCCCGCCCGCGCGCCCGCCTCGATGGACATGTTGCAGATGGTCATCCGCGCTTCCATCGACATCTTCCGGATCGCTTCGCCGCGGTACTCCAGGACGTAGCCCTGGCCTCCGCCGGTCCCGATCTTCGCGATGACGGCCAGAATGAGATCTTTGCTCGTCACGCCCTCGGGCAATTCGCCGTCGACGGTGATCGCCATCGTCCGGAACGGACGCAGCGACAGCGTCTGCGTCGCCATGACGTGTTCGACCTCACTGGTGCCGATACCCATCGCGATCGCACCGAACGCGCCGTGGGTGGATGTGTGGCTGTCGCCGCACACCACGGTCATACCGGGCTGGGTGAGACCGAGTTGCGGGCCGACGACGTGGACGATGCCCTGGTCGATGTTTCCCATCGGGTGCAGCCGGACGCCGAATTCCTCGCAGTTGCGCCGGAGCGTGTCCACCTGGGTCTTGGAGACGGGGTCCGCGATCGGCTTGTCGATGTCGACGGTGGGGACGTTGTGGTCCTCGGTGGCGATCGTCAGGTCCGGCCTGCGCAGCGGGCGCCCCGCCAGCCGAAGTCCGTCGAATGCCTGCGGACTCGTCACTTCGTGAACGAGATGCAGATCGATGTAGATGAGGTCGGGGTTGTCTCCCTCACCCCGGACCACGACGTGGTCGTCCCACACCTTCTCTGCCAGGGTGCGTGCTTTCTCCGCCATCTTCTCCACCTCTGTGTGTCCTCTCGCACCGCGGGCTTCGGGCCGGTCCGCCGTGCGCTTGTTGTCGTTACCCTCTTCCCGGACACGCACTCGACGTGAGACGAAGGTGCGCTATGATCCCAATATGCGAGAAAGTGGTATCGACCTATGAGACAGCATAGCGGCATCGGGGTCCTTGACAAAGCGGTGGGCGTGCTCCACGCCGTGGCCGAGAAGCCCTGCAGCCTCACCGAACTGTGCTCGCGCACCGGACTCCCCCGCGCCACCGCCCACCGGCTGGCCGTCGGACTCGAGGTCCACCGCCTCCTGACGCGTGATTCCGACGGGCTGTGGTGCCCCGGTCCCGGCCTCGCCGAACTCGCTGCAACGGCTAACGATCCGCTCGTCTCGGCGGCGGCTCTGGTCCTTCCGCGACTGCGCGAGATCACCGGCGAGAGTGTGCAGCTGTACCGCAGGGAAGGTACGCAACGCATCTGCATCGCGGCGATGGAGCCACCCACCGGCCTCCGCGACACCGTCCTCGTCGGGGCACGCCTCCCGATGAGTGCCGGCTCCGGTGCCAAGGTCCTCCTCGCCTGGGCAGACCCGCAGACCCAGCGCACAGTCCTTCCCGACGCGGCGTTCGGCGAGCGCGTGCTGCTCGAGGTCCGCCGTCGCGGCTGGGCACAGAGCGCCGCCGAGCGTGAACCCGGCGTCGCCAGTGTCGCCGCACCCGTGCGGGACTCCGCGGGCGCTGTCATCGCGGCGATTTCGGTGTCCGGCCCCATCGACAGGATGGGCAGGCGCCCCGGCGCCCGGTGGGCGGCCGACCTCCTCGCCGCCGCGGAGGCGTTGCACAAGAGACTGTGACCTCTCACGACCGACACTCACCGCGACAGGAGAAGCCGATGGGGAAGAACCAACGATCGCAGATCACGATGACGGATTCGGAGATCGCCGAATTCGTGGACCGGAGCCGGATCGCCACGCTGGCGACGGTGGCAGCGGACGGCAGGGCCCATCTGGTCGCCATGTGGTACGCCGTGATCGACGGCGAGATCTGGTTCGAGACGAAGGCCAAATCACAGAAGGCGGTCAACCTGCGCCGCGACGACCGGGTCACCGTCCTGATCGAGGACGGCCAGACCTACGACACGCTGCGCGGAGTGTCGATCGAGGGCCGGGCGGAGATCGTGGAAGATCCCGACGCGATGTTCGCCGTCGGCGTCAGCGTGTGGGAACGCTACACCGGGCCCTACACCGACGATCTGCGGCCCGCCATCGATCAGCTGCTGTACAAGCGGGTGGTCGTGCGGATCGTTCCCGAACGCATCAGAAGCTGGGACCATGCCAAGCTCGGCCTTCCCGCGATGCCCGTGGGCGGAACCACCGCGGCGTACCTGGAGACGGCCGACCGCCACTCCTGACACCGGGCAGGGCGGAAAAACAGGAGAATTCTCGGTGCCCTCGGCGTAGCTTCACAGAGTGAACCGACTACCCGGAGGGAGTTCACCGTGACTGACGCCGATAACGAGGACACGAAAAAGAAATTCCGCGAAGCACTCGAGCGGAAAAATCATCAGGCCGGGCTGTCCGCCGATCACAAGGACGCGCATTCCAAGGTGCACGAGGCGCACGGACCTGCCGACCACAAACGCGAATTCCGGCGCAAGACCGGATAAACGACGCGCTCTCCGTATATATAGAGAAACACCCTCCGATTACTCGGAGGGTGTTTCTCTTTGTAGCCCCGACGGGATTCGAACCCGCGCTACCGCCTTGAGAGGGCGGCGTCCTAGGCCGCTAGACGACGGGGCCAGGAACTTTGTCTTGCTGTGGAAGCTCAGCAAGCATAGCTTCCAGAAGTTCGGAGTCAAAATCGGCCGAACTTCCGCTGGGGTACCAGGACTCGAACCTAGAATGGCGGTACCAGAAACCGCTGTGTTGCCAATTACACCATACCCCAATGGCCGTTCTCGAACCGCTGAGCTTCTGGGCTCTGCGGCCCGCCTCGGGCCGAAGAAGAGATTACCAGCCTACTGCCGGGATTTACCAAATCGTATGGTCAGAAGCTGTTTCTGCACCCTTTTCGGCCCGAGGGCGGCGGTCTCAGCCGGCGATACCGGCCCGCGCCGAACGCAGCCGGGCCAGCGACACGTCCCGTCCGAGCAGTTCCATCGATTCGTACAGCGGCGGGCTGATGTGCGAGCCCGTGACGGCCACCCGCACCGGTGCGAACGCCTTACGTGGCTTGAGGCCCAGTTCGTCCACGAGAGCGGTCTTGAGGGCCTCCTCCAGCGAGGCTGCGTCCCACGCACCGACTGCGTCCAGCGACGCGAGGGCGGCGTCGAGAACCGGCGCGGAGTCGGCCCCCAGGTTCTTCGCCGCAGCGGCCGGATCGATCGCGAAGTCCGCCTCCTCGACGAACAGGAACTTCAGCAGATCCCAGGCGTCGGACAGGACCACGATGCGCGTCTGGACCAGATCGGCAGCGGTCGCGAAGACGGACTCGTCCACCGTCTCCCCGAGGTGTCCGTGGAGCGTGAGGAACGCACGCAGGCGCGCAGCGAAATCGGCGGGCTCGAGCAGGCGGATGTGCTCGGCGTTGATCGCGTCGGCCTTTTTCTGATCGAACCGGGCGGGATTGGAATTGACCTTGGAGATATCGAAGGCCGCGACCATCTCGTCCAGGGAGAACACGTCGTGGTCGTCCGAAATACCCCAGCCCAGCAGCGCCAGGTAATTCAACAATCCCTCGGGGACGAAACCGCGGTCGCGATGGATGAAGAGGTTCGACTCGGGATCGCGCTTGGACAGCTTCTTGTTGCCCTGCCCCATGACGAACGGCAGATGTCCGAACTGTGGTGTGAAATCGGCCACGCCGATCCGCTGCATCGCCTCGTACAGCGCGAGCTGCCGCGGGGTCGACGACAGCAGGTCCTCGCCGCGCAGAACGTGTGTGATCTTCATCAACGCGTCGTCGACGGGGTTGACCAACGTATACAGCGGGATCCCGTTGCCGCGGGTCAGCGCGAAGTCGGGCACGGTGCCGGCCTTGAACGTCGTCTCGCCGCGCACGAGGTCGTCCCACGTCAGGTCGTGGTCGGGCATCCGGAGCCGGACCACGGGCTTGCGGCCCTCGTCGAGGAAAGCCTGCCGCTGCTCCGGCGTGAGATCACGATCGAAGTTGTCGTAGCCGAGTTTGGGGTCGCGGCCGGCGGCCTTGTGCCGCTCCTCGACCTCTTCGGGCGTCGAGAACGACTCGTACGCCTCGCCCGCCGCGAGCAGTTTCGCGACGACGTCGAGGTGCAGGTCACGTCGCTGGGACTGGCGGTACGGCTCGTACGGTCCCCCGACCTCCGGGCCCTCGTCCCAGTTCAGCCCGAGCCAGCGCAGCGCGTCCAGGATCGCCTGGTACGACTCCTCACTGTCACGGGCAGCATCGGTGTCCTCGATGCGGAACACGAACGACCCGCCGTTGTGTCGGGCGAACGCCCAGTTGAACAGGGCAGTTCGGACGAGCCCCACGTGCGGGGTTCCGGTGGGCGACGGGCAGAAACGGACGCGAACTTCGCTTGTGGTCATGGCTCACTTGGGTCGACGCTGGGAAAACGGACTCCTACAGGCTAGTCCGCTCCCGATGTCGGCACGAGAGCCGTCAGCGCTTGGCGGTCACCGGGTTGGTGAGGGTTCCGATGCCGCCGATGGTCACGCTGACACTCTGGCCGTCGACGATCGGACCGACGCCTTCCGGGGTGCCGGTGAGGATGACGTCGCCGGGGAGCAGCGTCATCACGGCCGACACCCATTCGATGATCTTCGGAATGTCGTGCAGCAGAAGCGAAGTGTTGCTCCGCTGCTTCACCACCCCGTCCACCTCCGTGGTGATGTCGACGTCGGACGCGTCGAGCTGCGTCTCGATCCACGGCCCCAGCGGGCAGAACGTGTCGTGCCCCTTCGCCCTCGCCCACTGGCCGTCGTGGCGCTGGTGGTCACGGGCCGACACGTCGTTGGCGGCCGTGTAGCCGAGCACCACGTCGAGGGCCTTGGCCGCGGGCACGTCCTTGCAGGGGCGGCCGATGACGACCGCGAGTTCCCCTTCGTAGTGAACTTCGTTGGAGGACTTCGGCAGGACGATCGCGGCGTCGGGGCCCACGATCGAGGTGTTGGGCTTGAGGAAGATCACAGGATCGGCCGGTGCCTCTCCGCCCATCTCGGCGGCGTGGGCGGCGTAGTTCTTTCCGATGGCGACGACCTTGCTGGCGAGGATCGGGGCCAGCAGCCGCACATCGGCGAGCGGCCAGCTCCGGCCGGTGAAAGTCGGGTTGCCGAACGGATGCTCGGCGATCTCCTTCGCGATCCGGGACTCGCCGTCCCCTTCGATACTGACGAACGCAACACCATCGGGACTTGCCACTCGACCAAGACGCATGGCGCGAGTCTATCGGCCCGGGTCCACCGCCGTGCCGGGACGCCGGAGGACGCGGGGTATAGACTCCACACCAGCGCCAATATATGAGAATCAAATCCTAGATATTGAGATGACATGACAGCATCGATCGATACCCCGTCCACTGTCGGAACCGCTCGCAGATGGTGGATGCTCGCCCTCGGGATGTTCGCGCAGGCCGCACAGGCGGTTTTCGTCAACGGCGTCGCCTTCCTCATCCCCGAACTCCAGGCCAACCACGGACTCAGCCTCGCCCGCACCGGGCTCGTCGTCGCCGCACCCACCCTCGGGGTCATGGTCACGCTGATCGCGTGGGGCGCACTGGCCGACCGCTACGGCGAACGCCGGGTGCTGGCCGCAGGCATGGCCACCACCGCGGCTGCGGGAGTGGGAGCGGCCCTCTCCGGATCGCTCACGGCCACCGCGGTCTTCCTGCTGCTCGGCGGAATGGCGGCCGCGTCGGCGAATGCCGCGAGCGGACGCGTCGTCGTCGGATGGTTCCCTCCCGAGCGCCGCGGCCTGGCCATGGGCATCCGTCAGATGTCACTGCCGCTCGGCATCGCCTGCGCCGCGCTGACGCTCCCCTCGATCGCCCACGACCACGGCATCGGATGGGCGCTCGCGCTGCCCGCCGCCCTGTGCGCCGCCGCCGCGCTGGCCTGCGCGCTCTGGGTGGTCGATCCGCCCCGGCCGAGTCGTAGCGACGCCGCGGATCTCGGCATGCTCACGAATCCGTACCGCACCAGCGGCGCACTGTGGCGCATCCACGCCGTCTCCGTGCTGCTCGTCGTGCCCCAGTACACCGTGTGGACGTACGCGCTCGTGTGGCTCATCTCCGAAAGGCACTGGGAAGCAACGGCGGCCGGCCTGATCGTCACCGTCGCCCAGATCCTCGGCGCGTTCGGCCGGATGGGCGTCGGCTTCTGGTCCGACGTGGTGGGCAGTCGCATGCGTCCGCTCCGCTGGGTCGCGGCAGGCGGCGGACTGTCGATGGCGGCGCTCGCCGTGACGGACGCGATGGATTCGCCACTCGCCATCGTGGCGCTGCTCGCCGCCTCCGTCGCGACGGTGGCACCGAACGGGCTCGCCTTCACCGCCGTCGCCGAGATCGCGGGCCCGTTCTGGGGCGGGCGCGCGCTCGGTGTCCAGAACACCGGCCAGTTCGTCGCGGCCTCGATCGTTCCCCCGGTGTTCGGCGCACTGATCGGAATCGTCGGATTCCCGGTGACTTTCGCCATCGCCGCGGGATTCCCCGCCGCCTCGATGCCACTGATCCCCGTGGCCCGGTCCGAAGACCGGTCCACGGGGATCGAGGGAGACAGGGTCGACGCCCGGCCCTAGAGGGCCGCGGCGATCCGGTCGCCGACCTCCGACGTGACGACCTTCGAGTCGCCCCGGGACGCCAGATCGGCCTCGACCGCGGCTTCGATGCGCGCGGCATCGTCGTCCCGGCCGAGGTGACGCAGCAGCAGCGCCGCGGACAGGATGGCCGCCGTGGGATCCGCGATCCCCTGGCCCGCGATGTCCGGGGCGCTGCCGTGCACGGGCTCGAACATCGACGGGTTCGTCCCCGAGGCGTCGATGTTCCCCGACGCCGCCAGGCCGATACCTCCCGTGACCGCACCCGCGAGGTCGGTGATGATGTCGCCGAACAGGTTGTCCGTGACGATCACGTCGAAGCGCGACGGGTCGGTGACCATGTAGATGGTGGCCGCGTCGATGTGGCAGTACGCCGTCTCCACGTCCGGATACTCCGCCGACACCGTCTCCACCGCACGCGTCCAGATCGCACCGGCGTTGGAGAGGACGTTCGTCTTGTGGATCAGCGTGACGTGCTTGCGCCGGGTCTGTGCGAGGGCGAATGCATAGCGCACCACCCGCTCGGCGCCGAACCACGTGTTGATCGACACCTCGGTCGCGATCTCGTGCGGAGTGCCGACACGGATCGCGCCACCGTTACCGGTGTAGGGTCCCTCGGTGCCCTCGCGCACCACCACGAAATCGATGTCCGGCTGCGCCGCGAGCGGCGACTTCGATCCCGGATACAGCTGCGACGGACGCAGATTCACGTGATGATCCAACGCGAACCGCATGTTCAGCAGCAGACCACGCTCGAGCACGCCCGGTGTGACCGACGGGTCGCCGATGGCGCCCAGCAGGATCGCGTCGTGCTCGCGGATCGCCGCGAGATCGGCGTCCGGGAGCAACTCCCCCGTGGCGTTGTAGCGACGGGCACCGAGGTCGTACTCGGTGGTCTCGAGATCGGGGACGAGTTTCCGCAGCACCTTCAGCGCCTCGGCCGTGACCTCGACACCGATGCCGTCACCCGGAATGACCGCAAGCTTCATGAACGCCTCACTTCACATAGAGCTGTGCGCGTGCCACGACGGGGTCGTGGCACGCGCACAGTGGGGATTAGGCCAGGTTGACGAGCTCGATCTTGGTGGCGCCGACGGCGGTGGAGATCGCGTCCCGCACGTCGCTCGGCACCTCCTGGTCGACGCGGAGGAGGATGGTCGCACCCTCGCCCTCGGCGTCCTGGCTGAGCTGCGCGGCCTGGATGTCGATGCCGGCATTGCCGAGCTGCGTGCCGATCTTGCCCAGCGCACCGGGCTGATCGGTGTAGTTGACCAGCAGGTTGAGACCCTCGGCGCGCAATTCGAAGTTGCGGCCGTTGATGTTGACGATCTTCTCGACCTGCTGCGGGCCGGTCAGCGTGCCCGAGACGTTGAGGACGCTGCCGTCGCCGAACACGGCGCGCAGGTCCACGACGCTGCGGTGGTTGGGGCTTTCGGCCGCCTTGGTGACCTCCGCCGTGACACCGCGCTCCTCCGCGAGGGCGGGGGCGTTGACGAACGTGACCGCGTCCTCGATGACGGCGGAGAACACGCCGCGCAGAGCCGAGAGCGCGAGCACCTCGACGTCCTCGGAGGCGAGCTCGCCGCGCACGTCGACGGACAGGCTGACGGGCAGTTCGCCCGACAGGGCGCCGAGAAGCACACCCTGCTTGCGGACGATTTCGAGCCACGGGGCAACTTCCTCGCCCACGGCGCCACCGGACACGTTGACGGCATCCGGGACGAAATCGCCTGCGAGAGCGAGCAGTACGGACTTCGCGACGTCCGTGCCCGCGCGGTCCTGGGCCTCGCTTGTCGACGCGCCGAGGTGCGGCGTCACGACGACCTCGGGCAGGTCGAACAGCGGGCTGTCGGTGCACGGCTCGGTCTCGAACACGTCGAGGCCCGCGGCGCGCACGTGACCCGACTTGATGGCCTCGGCCAGCGCGGCCTCGTCGATCAGGCCGCCGCGGGCGGCGTTGACGATGACGACGCCCTTCTTCGTCTTCGCCAGGTTCTCCGTGCCGAGCAGCCCCTTGGTCTCGGGGGTCTTGGGGAGGTGCACGGAGATGAGGTCGGCGCGCTTCAGCAGTTCGTCGAGGGTGACGAGTTCGATGCCGAGCTGCGCGGCGCGCGCGGCCGACACGTAGGGGTCGTACGCGATGACGTGGGTCTCGAACGCGGCGAGGCGCTGCGCGAACAGCTGTCCGATGCGGCCGAGGCCGACGACGCCGACGGTCTTGCCGAAGATCTCGACGCCGTTGAACTTGCTGCGCTTCCACTCGCGGTCGCGCAGGGTGGCGTCGGCGGCGGGGATCTGGCGGGCGGTGGCGAGCATCAGCGCGACGGCGTGCTCGGCGGCTGTGTGGATGTTGGACGTCGGGGCGTTGACGACCATGACACCGCGCTCGGTGGCGGCGGGCACGTCGACGTTGTCGAGGCCGACGCCGGCGCGGGCGACGATCTTGAGCTTGGTACCGGCCGCCAGGACCTCGGCGTCGACGGTGGTGGCGGAACGGACGAGGATCGCGTCGGCCTCGGGCACCGCCGCGAGCAGGGCCGGGCGATCAGGTCCGTCGACCCATCGCACCTCCACACCGTCGCCCAATGCCTCGACGGTGGACGGCGCGAGCTTGTCGGCGATCAGAACTACAGGACGGCCTGGCTGGCTCACGTGCAAACTCCCTGAATAGGTGGGTGTGGGGGTGTTTTAACCACACACAGCTTAGTCCGCCCTCACAGGGAAACCGCATCCTGGTCCGCGATACCACATAGTGGACGCCTGCAACAACGGAAACGGGCACGAAACAACACCGGCCCGATGCCGTTGCGGGACCTCCGACGAGGCCGACGCGACATCGGGCCGGTGTTGCGGTGGAACTGTAAAGCGGTGAAACCTAAGCGGTTTCGGTGATCGGCCGATCGACCCAGCTCATCAGGTCGCGCAGCTTCTTGCCGGTGACCTCGATGGGGTGCTCGGCGTTGGCCTTGCGCAGGCCCTCGAGCTCGGTGTTGCCGTTCTCGACGTTGGCGACGAGACGGCGGGTGAACTCACCCGACTGGATGTCGGCGAGGATCGCCTTCATGCGCTCCTTGGTGCCGGCGTCGATGACTCGCGGGCCGGACAGGTAGCCGCCGAACTCCGCGGTGTCGGACACCGAGTAGTTCATGCGGGCGATGCCACCCTCGTACATGAGGTCGACGATGAGCTTGAGCTCGTGCAGCACCTCGAAGTACGCCATCTCGGGCGCGTAGCCGGCCTCGACCATGACCTCGAAACCGGTCTTGACCAGTTCCTCGGTGCCACCGCACAGCACGGCCTGCTCGCCGAAGAGGTCCGTCTCGGTCTCTTCCTTGAACGTGGTCTTGATGACGCCGGCGCGGGCGCCACCGATGGCCTTGGCGTAGGACAGCGCGAGAGCCTGGCCCTCACCCGTCGGGTCCTGGTCGATCGCGATGAGCGCGGGAACACCCTTGCCGTCGACGAACTGACGACGCACCAGGTGGCCCGGGCCCTTGGGGGCGACCATGCCGACCGTGACGCCTGCCGGAGCCTCGATCAGCTTGAAGTGGATGTTGAGGCCGTGTCCGAAGAACAGCGCGTCGCCGTCCTTCAGGTTCGGCTCGATGTCCTCCTTGAAGATCGACGCCTGCGCGGTGTCGGGTGCGAGCACCATGATCACGTCGGCCCACTCCGAGACCTCGGCGGGGGTACCGACGGTCAGGCCCTGCTCCTCGGCCTTCGCGCGGGACTTCGAGCCTTCCTTGAGACCGATACGCACATCGACGCCCGAGTCGCGCAGGCTCAGCGAGTGCGCGTGGCCCTGGCTTCCGTAACCGATCACAGCGACCTTACGGCCCTGGATGATCGACAGATCGGCATCGTCGTCGTAGAACATCTCGACTGCCACAGTTCAACCTCTTTCTTGGATTTGCGTATCTAAAGTACTAGCGAGTGGCCGTGATGGACTTCGGCCCCCGTCCCACGGCCACGACCCCGGACTGCACGATCTCCCGAATGCCGTACGGATCGAGCATCCGCAGCAGCGCATCCAGCTTGGATCGCGTTCCAGTCGCCTCGATCGTGACCGACTCCGGGGAGACGTCGATCACCTTGGCGCGGAACAGATTCACCGTCTCGATCACCTGCGTGCGCACGCTGGCGTCGGCTCGCACCTTGATCAGCACCAGCTCGCGGGCGACGGAGGCCTCACCGTCCTGCTCGACGATCTTGATGACGTTCACGAGCTTGTTCAGCTGCTTGGTCACCTGCTCGAGCGGGAACTCGTCGACGGTCACGACGATGGTCATGCGTGAGATCTCGGGAAGCTCGGTGCCACCGACGGCGAGCGATTCGATGTTGAACCCACGACGGGAGAACAGCGCGGCCACCCTGGCCAGCACGCCCGGCTTGTCCTCGACGAGAACACTGAGGGTGTGGCTGGTGCTCACTGATCTTCCTCCCCGGCCGCTGCGGCAGTGCCCGAACGCTGCTCGCGCTCCATGGCCTCGTGAATGACGGCCGGCTCGGCGGCCGCCTCGTCGTCGTCGAACAGCGGACGGATGCCCCGCGCCGCCATGATCTCGTCGTTGCTCGTGCCCGCCGCGACCATCGGCCACACCTGGGCGTCGGCGCCGACGATGAAATCGATCACCACCGGCTTGTCGTTGATGGCCTGTGCCTCACGGATCGCCGCCTCGACGTCCTCTTCGCGCTCGACGCGAATCCCGTGGCAGCCCAACGCCTCCGCGAGCTTGACGAAGTCGGGGATCCGGACGGCGCCGTGCGTGCCGAGGTTGGTGTTGGAGTACCGCTCGTCGTAGAACAGCGTCTGCCACTGGCGCACCATGCCGAGGTTGCCGTTGTTGATGAGCGCGACCTTGATCGGGATGCCCTCGAGCGCACAGGTGGCGAGTTCCTGATTGGTCATCTGGAAGCAGCCGTCACCGTCGATGGCCCACACCTCGGTGTCGGGCATGCCCATCTTGGCACCCATCGCGGCGGGCACGGCGTACCCCATCGTGCCGAGACCACCGGAGTTCAGCCAGGTGCGTGGCTTCTCGTAGTTGACGAACTGCGCGGCCCACATCTGGTGCTGGCCGACGCCGGCGCAGTAGATCGCGTCGGGACCGGCGAGCTTGCCGACCGACTGGATCACGTATTCCGGGGACAGCGCGCCGTCGGAGGGACGGTCGTAGCTGAGCGGGTACGTGCGGCGGATCCCGTCGAGGTACGCCCACCACTCGGTGAGGTCCAGCGTGGTTCCGGTGGCCAGGTCGGCCTTGATCGCCTCGATCAGCTCGACGATGACCTCTTTGCAGTCGCCCACGATCGGGACGTCCGCGTACCGGTTCTTCCCGATCTCCGCCGGGTCGATGTCGGCATGGATGACCTTGGCGTCGGGGGCGAACGAATCGAGCTGACCGGTGACCCGGTCGTCGAAGCGCGCGCCCAGCGTGATCATCAGGTCGCTGCGCTGCAGAGCCGCCACCGCCGCGACCGTGCCGTGCATGCCGGGCATGCCGCAGTTCAGCGTGTGGCTGTCCGGGAACGCGCCGCGCGCCATGAGGGTGGTGACCACCGGAATCCCGGTGAGCTCGGCCAGTTCGAGCAGCTCCGGAGACGCCTCGGCCTTGACCACGCCACCACCGACGTACAGCACCGGATGCTTCGCGTCGGCGATCAGGCGAGCGGCCTCGCGGACCTGCTTGCCGTGCGGCTTCGTGACGGGACGGTATCCGGGCAGCCGCATCTCCGGCGGCCACGAGAACGTGGTCTGCGCCTGGAGGACGTCCTTCGGGATGTCGACGAGCACCGCGCCGGGACGGCCGCTGGAGGCGAGGTAGAAGGCCTCCGCGATGATCCGGGGGATGTCGACGCCGTCGGTGATGAGGAAGTTGTGCTTGGTGATGGGCATCGTGATGCCGGAGATGTCGGCTTCCTGGAACGCATCCGTGCCGATGAGCCCGCGGCCGACCTGGCCGGTGATGGCCACGACCGGAACGGAGTCCATCTGCGCGTCGGCGAGCGGCGTCACGAGGTTGGTCGCGCCGGGACCGGACGTCGCCATGCAGACGCCGACCTTGCCGGTCGCCTGGGCGTACCCGGTGGCGGCGTGACCTGCACCCTGCTCGTGACGGACGAGCACGTGCCGGACCTTCTTCGAGTCGAAGAGCGGGTCGTAGACAGGCAGAACGGCACCACCCGGAATGCCGAATACCGTGTCGACCTCGAGCTCCTCGAGGGCTCGGACCACGGACTGGGCGCCACTGACCCGCTCGGGGGCGAGTTGGCGGCGGCTACCGGTCTGAGTCGCGGCGGCCGCGGTCGTCGGGCTTGCTGCCCCCGACTTGCGCGGCGTGGGTTGAGGCCGTGCGGTTGGTGCGCTCACTGGGAAATCCTCTGATTCTGGCTCCGGGCAACAAAAAACCCCCGTCAGCTGATGCTGTACGAGGGTGGCGCGTCGTTATCTGGCGAGTTGAAGAAATCGACTCAGGCGACGACGCGCCGGCCGATTACGAGCAACTCATTCTGTTTCACGCGCTCGACGGTAGGCGCGCTAATGGTGAACAGTCAACTTGGTGAGTCGGCCGTCCCAGAATATGAGATACGTCGGCTGCGGTGCGAAGATGTAGAGGTGTCAACTCCGCAGCAGCCCGTGCCACCAGAATCATCATCCCACACGACGAAGCCGCCCAAGCAGGTCATCCGGATTTCTCCCCTGGCCTATCTGGGATGCGCCTTCCTCCTGTTCGCCGTGTCGTTCCCGATCTTCGGCTGGCCCGCCGCCTTCGGCTGGCTCGTGATCGCCCCGATCCTCGCGGTGGCCTGGGTCGCGAGGGTGCGCACCACGGTCACCCCCGACGGAATCGAGGTGCGCCGGCTGTTCGGCGGACGGTCCCTCGCATGGTCCGAGATCACCGGATTCCGCTTCCCCAAGCGCGGCTGGGCCCGGGCGACACTGGCCGACGGCGGCGAGGTCACCCTTCCCGTCGTCACGTTCGACCGACTCCCGGACATCGCCGAAGCAAGCGGCGGCCGGATCACCGACCCCTACGCGGCATCGGCCGCGGCCGAGGAAGCGGCCCGGCACGCCGACGCCGAATCGAACGGCGGGCAACCGGCGAAGAACCGGCCGGACACAGACGGGGAATAGTGCGCGAGTAGCGTTTGTCAGTACTTCCGTACGCTGACTAAGGAATACGCTCATGCCCCCGCTGAGGTCCCGAACCACCACCGCAGGACGAAATGCCGCAGGCGCCCGCGCACTGTGGCGCGCCACCGGAATGACCGACTCCGACTTCGGGAAGCCGATCGTCGCGATCGCCAACTCGTACACGCAGTTCGTTCCCGGGCACGTCCACCTCAAGAACGTCGGCGACATCGTCGCCGACGCCGTCCGCGCCGCCGGTGGTGTACCTCGCGAATTCCACACGATCGCCGTCGACGACGGCATCGCGATGGGACACGGCGGCATGCTGTATTCCCTTCCCAGCCGGGAGATCATCGCCGACTCCGTCGAGTACATGGTCAACGCGCACACCGCCGACGCACTCGTGTGCATCTCCAACTGCGACAAGATCACCCCCGGAATGCTCAATGCCGCACTGCGTTTGAACGTTCCCACCGTGTTCGTCTCGGGCGGTCCGATGGAAGCGGGCAAGGCCGTCGTGGTGAACGGTGTCGCCCAGGCACCGACCGACCTCATCACGGCGATCTCGGCGAGCGCCAACGACGCCGTCGACGAGGAGGGGCTGGCCGAGGTCGAGCGCAGCGCGTGCCCGACGTGCGGGTCGTGCTCGGGCATGTTCACCGCGAATTCGATGAACTGCCTCACCGAGGCACTCGGCCTGGCGTTGCCGGGCAACGGTTCCACACTCGCCACCCACGAGGCCCGGCGCGCGCTGTTCACCCGCGCCGGAACCACCGTCGTCGAGGCCGCGCTGCGGTACTACCGGGACGAGGACGACTCCGTCCTCCCCCGCAACATCGCGACACCCGCCGCGTTCCGCAACGCGATGGCACTGGACGTCGCGATGGGCGGTTCCACCAACACGGTGCTGCACACCCTCGCGGCCGCGCAGGAGGGCGAGGTCTACGACTTCGACCTCGACAAGATCGACGAGATCAGTCGCAAGGTGCCGTGCCTGTCGAAGGTCTCACCCAATTCGGACTACCACATGGAGGACGTGCACCGGGCCGGCGGAATCCCCGCGATCCTCGGCGAACTCCGCCGCGCGGGACTGCTCGAGAGCGACGTCTCCACCGTGCACACGAAGAGCTTCGACGAGTGGCTCGACACGTGGGACATCCGGTCCGGCAAGGCATCCGACGAGGCCGTCGAACTGTTCCACGCGGCGCCCGGCGGTGTCCGCACCACCGAGCCGTTCTCGACGAACAACCGCTGGTCGTCGCTCGACACGGACGCCGCGAACGGCTGCATCCGCGATTTCGAGCACAAGCACACGGTCGAGGGCGGCCTGGCCGTGCTGCGCGGCAACATCGCCGTCGACGGCGCGGTCATCAAGACGGCAGGCATCGACGAAGACCTGTTCCACTTCCAGGGACCCGCGCGCGTCGTGGAGTCGCAGGAAGAGGCGGTGTCGGTGATCCTCGGCAAGAAGATCCAGCCCGGTGAGGTCCTCGTCGTCCGCTACGAGGGCCCTGCGGGCGGCCCGGGCATGCAGGAGATGCTGCACCCCACCGCATTCCTCAAGGGCTCCGGCCTCGGCAAGAAGTGCGCGCTGATCACCGACGGCCGCTTCTCCGGCGGCTCCTCGGGACTGTCCATCGGCCACATCTCCCCCGAAGCCGCCAGCGGCGGCGCCATCGGCCTCGTGGAGGACGGCGACCAGATCCTCATCGACATCGCGACCCGCACCCTGAGGCTCCTCGTCGACGACGCGGTGCTCGCCGAGCGCCGGGCGAAGATGGAGTCGTCCGAGCGTCCGTGGCAGCCGGTGAACCGCGAACGGACCGTCACCACGGCCCTGCGCGCGTACGCCGCGCTGGCGACGTCCGCCGACAAGGGCGCGGTCCGTCAGGTCCCCTGACCCCACGCACCGACAGCTCCGGCCACACACGAAGCCGGGTGCCGCAGCAGGTTTCCTGCCGCGGCACCCGGCTTCGGTCGTCGGTGCGACCGCGAGTTCCGCCTCGGATGTGACCGCGCTCACGGGTGATCAACTCGCTCAAACGGCAACTCCCCAGAACAGGTTCTACTGATCGATGTGATCAGTTGAGCCCACGCTTCTTGCACACGGCGCTCAGTAGTGGTTCCCTCAGTTGGCCGTTGAGACCTACATCACAATCGGCAGCACCACCGGAACATCTCCGGCCCACGAGGCCATCGGGAACACAACCTAGGAGCGACACATGCCAGGAGTCGGCATTTGGCGAACGAAATCCGTTGAGCAATCGATAGCGGACACCGACGAACCCGACACCCGGCTGCGGAGGGAACTCACCGCGAAGGACCTCACCGTCTTCGGTGTCGCCGTCGTGATCGGCGCCGGCATCTTCACGCTCACCGCCCGGACCGCAGGCAACGTCGCCGGGCCGTCCATCTCGCTCGCCTTCGTCCTCGCCGCCATCGCGTGCGGCCTGGCCGCCCTCTGCTACGCCGAGTTCGCCTCCACCGTGCCCGTCGCGGGCAGCGCGTACACGTTCTCCTACGCCACCTTCGGCGAGTTCGTCGCCTGGATCATCGGCTGGGACCTCATCCTCGAATTCGCCCTCGCGGCGGCCGTCGTCTCCAAGGGCTGGTCGCTGTACCTGGGCAACGTCCTCGGATTCAGCGGATCCACCACCGCCCACCTCGGGCCCGTCGACTTCGACTGGGGCTCGCTGATCATCGTCGGCGGCATCACCCTCGTGCTCGCGATCGGGACCAAGGTGTCCTCACGCGTGTCCGCCGTGATCACGGCCATCAAGATCGCCGTCGTCCTCCTCGTCATCACCGTCGGCGTCTTCTACATCAAGAAGGAGAACTACGCCCCCTACATCCCGCCGGCCGAGGGCAACGAAAGCACCGCACAGGGTGTGCACCAGAGCCTCTTCTCCTTCCTCTCCGGAGCGGACGGCAGCAGCTACGGCTGGTACGGCCTCCTCGCCGCCGCGAGCCTCGTGTTCTTCGCGTTCATCGGATTCGACGTCGTCGCCACCACCGCCGAGGAGACCAAGGACCCGCAGAAGGCGCTCCCCCGCGGCATTCTCGGCTCCCTCGCCATCGTCACCGTGCTCTACGTCGCGGTCACCCTCGTACTCACCGGCATGGTCAAGTACACCGACCTCAAGACCGGCAGCCCGCTCGTCGGCGACAGCAGCGCCACCCTGGCGACCGCCTTCGAGGCACACGGCATCACCTGGGCGCAGACCGCCATCAACTTCGGCGGACTCGCAGGCCTGACCACCGTCGTGATGGTGATGATGCTCGGCCAGACCCGCGTCCTGTTCGCCATGTCCCGCGACGGACTCGTCCCCCGCGGACTCGCCAAGACCGGCAAGAAGGGCACCCCGGTCCGCATCACGCTGTTCGTCGGCGCCGTCGTCGCCGTGCTCGCCGCCTTCTTCCCGATGGGCACCCTCGAGGAAATGGTGAACATCGGCACCCTCTTCGCGTTCGTGCTCGTCTGCATCGGCGTGATCATCCTGCGCCGCACCCGCCCCGACCTGCCCCGCGGATTCCGCGTTCCGCTGGTCCCGCTCGTCCCCATCCTCGCCGTCCTGGCCTGCGGATGGCTCATGCTGAACCTGTCCGTCGAGACCTGGCTCCGATTCCTCGTCTGGATGGCCCTCGGAGTCGTCGTCTACCTCGCCTACGGCCGCCGCAAGTCCGTCCTCGGGCAGAAGCTCGCCGCCCAGGCCCAGGCCGCCCCGCCGGAGGAGGAGAACATCCCGGAACTCGTCCAGCGCTGACCCTCGGCAGGCACCGATCCGGCAAAAACGACTGCGCCGCACTCCCGATCGGGGTGCGGCGCAGTCGTGGTTCAGGGAAACGATCAGATGAGCGGGTTGGCGCCGTTGAGGAAGATCCAGATACACACACCGGCGGCGACGCCCAGGATCAGTGCGGCGAACGAACCGATGAACGGCCGCGTGGCCCAGCCGCGGCGGCCGTCGAGCGAGATCCGGCCCGGCCCGGTGAGAATGATCACGCCCGCGCACACACCGAGCAGCGTCTCGTACTCGGTGCCCGAGGGCGCGAAGTACTCGAGTCCCGGCTCCGCGATCTGCCGGAACGCCCACGCATTGATCATCACCGCCAGCACCGAGGCGGCGGCCAACGGAGTGACGAGACCGAGAATCAGCAGCGCACCGCCCGCGACCTCACCGATGGCACCGAGGATCGCGAGCAGTTTCGCCTGCTGGAAGCCCGAATTCACGAGCACCTCCTCGAAACCGTCGAGGCCCGGCCCGTTCCACATTCCGGTCAGCTTCTGCAGACCGTGCACCAGCGCCGTGCCACCGACCGCGAGTCGCAGTGCCAGCAGTCCGAGATCCAGGGTGCCGCGGCCGATCTTCACGTCCCCCTCGCCGAGCCGGTCGGTCGAGGAGTCACCTGCCGTGGCCCCGAGGGACGCACCGGAGGTCGCGCCGATCACTTGCGTCGGCTGGTCCGACCCGTCGGACACCGACTGCCGGTACGCGGGGATCTGCTCGGTGGGCAGACCGGCGCCGCGCGCATCGCCGTAATCGAGTTCGTCGTCGGTGTGCGGCAGACCCTGTCCCGCGGAACCGGATGTCGGCGTGGCCGACGGAAACCGCTCGGTGGGAAGGTCGTAAGGGCTCGAGACCCCGCCGTAGCCGGGTGAGGCGCCTTGCTGCGCGGCACCGTCGTCCGACGACTCGCTGGGGTCTTTCCGCATGTCAGTCACACCGTCAAGCCTAGGTCGATCCGCCGGACAACGCTGGTAGGCGGAACCGGCGTGGCGGCGACCTCGCACTCTTCCGTAACGTCTCCATCATGATGGTGGGTGGGCGGCGCCGCACGGCGTCCCGCAAGATGGCGATGTCCGCACTCTGCGTGACGGCGGTCCTCGCCGCCGGGTGCGCGAAATTCGACGACTCCGCGTCCTCCCCCTTCACACCCGAGCCGACGGGGGCGTCGGGCGCGGAGGTGGAGCCGGAGAACCCGCCGCCGTCCACCACGACCACCCCGCCGCCGAGCGGGCCGCTGGGACCGTGCCAGGATCCGGATCCCAGTGTCATCGCGACCTGTCTCGACACCACCGGCGGACTCGTCGTCCTCCCCGACGGGGCCACCGCTCTGGTCGCGGAACGCCGGACCGGACGCATCCTGCAGGTCGCTCAGGGGCAGACTCCCAAGGAGATCGCGCGCGTCGACGTCGACGGCAGCACGGACGGCGGCCTCCTCGACATCGCGCTGTCCCCGAGTTTCGTCGAGGACAACCTCATCTACGCCTACGTCACCACCCCGGCGGACAACCGGGTGGTGCGGATCGCACCGGGAGACTCCGCCAAGGAGGTTCTCGGTGGGATCCCCCGCGGTGACACGGGCAATGCGGGTTCGCTCGAATTCTCGGGCGACGAACTGATGGTCCTGACCGGCAACGCGAACAACCCGGCGGCTGCCGCCGATCCGGCGTCGCTGGCCGGGAAACTGCTGAAGGTCACCGCGCTGTCGCCCGCACCGACGCCGGCCCAGCCCCGGCCGCAGGTGGTGCTGTCGGGCATCGGGACCGCGGGCGGGGTCTGCGTCGACCCTGGTGTGGCCGTGTGGGTCACCGACCGCACCCCGCTGGAGGATCGGCTGCTCCGGGTCAGCGCGGACGGAGCGGTGTCGTCTCCGGTGTGGACGTGGCCGGAGCGGCCCGGCGTCGGCGGCTGCGTCGCCGCCGGTGATGTCGTGGCGGTGTCACTGAGCACCGCGAAGGCCATGTCGGCGCTCGCCGCCGACCCCGGCACGGGCGCCGTCACCACCGCACCGGGTGTCATCGTCCAGGACCGGTACGGCCAACTCGGTGGCGCCGCACTCGGTCCCGACGGGCTCATCTGGGTGAGCACCGTCAACAAGACCTCCGGTCAGCCCGGACCCAACGACGACCGCGTCATCAAGATGCCCCTGCCCTCCGGTGGCGGCGGATTCGACTGACGGCCGCGCCCCGGCGCCGCGTCCCCCTCGCAACGAACGGGACGCTCGTTCGGTTGATCCGAACGAGCGTCCCGTTGGTGCAGAAGGGGATCAGCCGCCGCAGGCCTCGATGACCAGCTCCTTGACGCGGGCCGGATCGGCCTGACCGCGAGTGGCCTTCATCACGTCGCCGACGATCTTGCCCGCAGCCGCGACCTTGCCACCGCGAATCTTCTCGGCGATGTCGGGGTTCGCGGCCAGGGCCTCGTCGACGGCGGCCTTCAGCTTCGTGTCGTCGCGTTCGACGACGAGCTCGGGATGATCCGCGACGACCTGTTCGGGGTCGCCCTCACCGGCGAGAACGTGGTCGACCACCTGGCGGGCCACCTTGTTGTTCAGCTTCCCGCTGTCGATCAGCGCGACCACCTGCGCGACCTGAGCCGGCGTGATCGGCAGCTCACCGAGTTCCACCCCGCGGGTGTTCGCCTGCTGCGCCAGGTACGACACCCACCAGGACCGCGCGGCCTCCGGCGGCGCACCGGCCTCGACGGTCGCGATGACGAGGTCGAGGGCGTTCGCGTTGACCAGGTCACGCATGACCTCGTCGGAGACACCCCAGTCGGCCTGGATCCGGGCGCGGCGGACCCACGGCAGCTCGGGCAGGGTGCCCCGCAGTTCCTCGACCCACTCGGCGCTGGGCGCGACCGGCTCCAGGTCGGGCTCCGGGAAGTATCGGTAGTCCTCGGCGGTTTCCTTGCGGCGGCCCGGCGACGTGGTGCCGTCCGATTCCTGGAAGTGCCGGGTCTCCTGGATCACCTCGCCGCCGGCCTCGAGCACCGCGGCCTGGCGGCGCATCTCGTACCGGACCGCGACCTCGACGCTCTTGAGGGAGTTGACGTTCTTCGTCTCGGTGCGGGTGCCGAGTTCGGTCGCCCCGATCGGCATCAGCGACGCGTTGGCGTCGCACCGCATCGAACCCTGGTCCATGCGGACGTCCGACACGTTCAGCGACTTCAGCAGGTCGCGGAGCGCGGTGACGTACGCGCGGGCCACCTCGGGGGCGCGGGCACCGGCGCCGCTGATCGTCTTGGTGACGATCTCGACCAGTGGGACCCCGGCGCGGTTGTAGTCGAGCAACGAGTGGCTGGCACCGTGGATGCGACCGGTCGCACCGCCGACGTGCAGCGACTTTCCGGTGTCCTCCTCCATGTGCGCGCGCTCGATCTCGACGCGCCACGTGGTGCCGTCGTCGAGGACGACGTCGAGGTAGCCGTCGGTGGCGATCGGCTCGTCGTACTGGGAGATCTGGTAGTTCTTCGGCTGGTCCGGGTAGAAGTAGTTCTTCCGCGCGAACCGGCCCCACGGTGTGATGGAACAGTTCAGTGCGAGCCCGATCCGGATCGCGGATTCCACCGCCGCCTCGTTGACGACGGGCAGCGACCCGGGCAGACCGAGGCACACCGGGCAGACCTGCGTGTTCGGCTCGGCGCCGAACTCGGTGGGGCACGGGCAGAACATCTTCGTGTCGGTGCCGAGCTCGACGTGCACCTCCATGCCGAGAACAGGCTCGTACTTCGCGAGCACGTCGTCGTAGTCGAGGAGGTCCGGAGTGTCGACAGCAGTCATGCCACAGAGTTTATGCGTCCGGCGGTTCGCCGGAAAACGCGGTCAGCCGAAAAATGCGGCCGCCTCGTCGTACCGCTCCCGCGGCACCGTCTTGAGGCGCCGGGTGGCCTCCTCGAGGGGCACGAGGTCGATCGACGTGCCGTGCAGCGCGACCATGTTGCCGAAGTCGCCGCGGTGGACGGCGTCGGTGGCGTGCACCCCGAAGCGGGTGGCGAGCACCCGGTCGTACGGCGTCGGGGTGCCGCCCCGCTGCACGTGCCCGAGCACCGTCGTCCGCACCTCCTTGCCGATGCGCCGGACGATCTCGTCGCCGAGCTGCTGTGCGACCCCGGTGAACCGTTTGTGACCGAACTCGTCGATGCCGCCCTCACGCAGACTCATCGACTCCGGAGTCGGAGTGGCGCCTTCCGCGACGACGCAGATGAAATGCGAATCACCGCGCTGGAAACGCTTCTTCACGAGGGAGCAGACTTCGCCGACGTCGAACGGGACCTCGGGAACGAGAGTGAGATGCGCGCCCGTCGCGAGCCCGGAGTGCAACGCGATCCAGCCCGCATGCCTGCCCATCACCTCGACGAGCATCACCCGCTGGTGGGACTCGGCGGTGGTGTGCAGGCGGTCGATCGCATCGGTCGCGATGGACAGCGCAGTGTCGAAACCGAACGTCACGTCGGTGCAGTCGATGTCGTTGTCGATCGTCTTCGGAACCCCGATCACGGGCACCCCGCTCTCGGCGAGCCAGCTCGCGGCCGTGAGCGTGCCCTCCCCACCGATCGGGATGAGCGCGTCGATCCCGTTGTCGTCGAGCGTCTGCCGGATCTGGTCGAGTCCGGCCTTCAACTTGTCGGGGTTGACCCGCGCGGTGCCGAGGATGGTGCCGCCCCGGGTGAGGATCCGGTCGATCCGGTCGTCGTTGGACAGCACGACCTTGCGATCTTCGAGCAGGCCACGCCAGCCGTCACGAAATCCCACCACCGAGCTGCCGTATCGGCCTGCGGCGGTCCGCACCACCGCCCTGATCACCGCATTCAGTCCGGGGCAGTCGCCGCCTCCGGTGAGCATTCCGATCCGCATCCAAGCACCCCTCGTCGTCTCGTGTGGTGATGGTGGTTCTCATACACATCTTGCCGCTCGAACCGTGTTCGAGCACCTCGGATCGGTGTGTTCACTCAGCCGGGTGTGACGAGACCGCTCTCGTAGGCCAGGACGACTGCCTGTGCGCGGTCGCGCAGATCCAACTTCGACAGCACCTTCCCGACGTGTGTCTTGACGGTCTGCTCGGCGACGAACAGGCGTTCCGCGATCTCGGTGTTGGACATACCCCGGGCGATGAGTTCGAGCACCTCGCGCTCGCGGGGCGTCAGCGCCGAGAGCGCGGCCGGTTTACGGCGGGCGGTGCTGCGGCGGCTGGTGACGTCGGCGATGAGACGCCGGGTGACGGTCGGCGCGAGGAGCGCCTCGCCGTCGGCGACCACCCGCACCGCGCGGATGAGTTCCTCCGCGGGCGCGTCCTTGAGCATGAAGCCGCTGGCCCCGATGCTCAGCGCCTCGTACACGTAGTCGTCCACGTCGAACGTCGTGAGCATGAGTACCCGCACCGGCGGATCGAATCCCGCAGACAGGATGACGCGGGCGGCGTCCAGTCCGTTCATCTCCGGCATGCGCACGTCCATCAGCACCACATCGGGTCGCAGGCGCTTGACCTCGCTCACCGCTACCGCCCCGTCCGGGGCGTCACCGATGACGCTGATGTCGGGCTGGGACGCGAGCAGGGCTCCGAAACCCTGCCGGACCATAGCCTGGTCGTCGGCGATGAATACGGTGATGGCCACGCCGCCAGCCTAGGCGGAGGCGACCGGGAACTCGGCGTGGACCTCGAATCCGCCGTTGTCGTGGAGGTGGGTGGTGAGTACGCCGCCGACCGCCTGCGCCCGCTCGCGCATCCCGATGATGCCGTTGCCACCCGTCGACTCGTGCCTGGTCAGGGTCGAGACGAGGCTCCGCCGCGGCGGGCCGTTGACGATCGACACGGACGCGATCGGCGTCTCGTACGCGATCGTCACCTCGACCGCGGCGCCCGCCGCGTGGCGGGCGGTGTTGGCGAGGGATTCCTGCAGGATGCGGTACATCACCAACCCGACCGATTCCGACACGAGCCGCGGGTCGCCGTCGGTGTGCCAGGAGACGGGGATTCCTGCCCTGCGGCTGCCCTCGAGCAGCTCACTGATCTGCTGGACCCCGGGCTGGGGCGCGTGCTCGGCCACCTGGCCGTCGCTGCGGAGCACACCCAGGAGTCCGCGCACCTCGTTCAGTGCGGCGCGGCCTGCGGCTCCGATCGATTCGAATTCGGCCCGCGTCTCGTCCGACATGCCCGCGATGCGGTAGGGCGCGCTCTGCGCCTGCACCACGACCATCGACATGTGATGTGCGACGACGTCGTGCAGGTCCCGCGCGATGCGCGCCTTCTCCTCGAGGATCGTCCTGCGCGTGCGCTCGAGTTCGCTCAGCTCCTCCTGCTGCGCGAGTTGCCGCCGCGACAGCACCAGCCACCGGATCAGCAGGCCGAACACGACGATGGCGGTCAGTCCCACGGCCCACCCGCGACCGTTGGTGCCCGGGGTGTCGGCGAGGAACAGGAGAACGGTGGAGATCCACGCCACACCCACGACCGGGATGGCGGCCCGCATGCTGACCGCGGCCAGGAGGGCGAGCATCACGAGGATGTGGACCACCTGCCAGGGGTAGTCGTATCCGTCCTGCAGCGCGAAGACGCGCGGAATCACCAGTGCCGAGATCGCGGAGACGGCCCAGGCCAGCGCGGGGTTCGACCGGATGAGCAGGAACGGGAACGTCGCGAGCGCCGCCACGAACGGTTGGATGGGAGGACTGACCTGGTGAGTCAGCTGAAGGGTCGGCCACGCCACGGCGAACAGGATCGCCGTCACCACGACGATTGCCACGTTCAGCCACTGACCTTCGGCGGCTCTCCGGATGCGCGTCTTCGTCTTCACACCCTCGACACTAGAAACACAGGTCACGGCCTGTCCTCATACCCCGGACTCACGTCGACGTAGTACCGGAGTATGAGATCGGGGCCCCCTCCCCCCACGAGGCCAGTGATCGAACCGGACCCGGGAGTGATGTGGCTGCGCAACACGAATTCATAACGTCGTCGTCATGCGAACGACGGGGACACGGAGAACGACTTGGGCCGCGGTGGCGTGCGCGGCCACCGCGCTACTGACCACGACAGGATTCGCCGGCACCGGTGCGGCGAGCACGCCCCGGCACGAGAACGCCGCCGCCTCCGCTGCGGTACACACCCTCACCACACCGGCGACGCTCACCGAGGACTCCGTTCCCGACGACTTCGCATCGGTGATGGGGTACACACCGGTGCGGATCGACGGCATGCTCGCCAATCCCGGCGGCGACTGCTCCTCCCCCGTCCCGCTGCCGCTCGAGTTCGACACCGCGTGCAAGGCCCACGACCTCGGCTACGACCTCCTGCGGTACGCGTCGCGGTCCGGCGAGGATCTCGGCCCCTGGGCCCGGCAGGCGCTCGACGCGCAGCTGGATCAGCGGATGCACACCGCGTGTGACTCCCGTCTCGACGAGCAGGCGCGGGCGCAGTGCTTCGTGATGGCCAACATCGCGACCACCGCGGTCACCGGAAACAGCTGGCGTCAAGGCTATTCGACGCCGGTCACCGAAGCCGGGCTCCCGTACGCGCTGGCCGGCGCCGCCGGCGCCGCACTGCTCGCAGGCGCGGCCTGGTCGATTCGCCGCCGCCCGCGTTCGGTCGGGGCGATCGCATGACCACCGCGGCTCTGTCCGGTCCCGGACGGAGCCCGGCGCACTCCCGCTCGCGTACCGCGCCGAATGCCCTGCGCCGCACCCTGACCACGACGATTCCGCTCTCCGCCCTCCCCCGCGCCTCCTCGACGATCGCCGTCACCACCGCGACGTTTGCGTCGCTCGCTCCCTCGCTGCTTCCCCGCAGTGCGCTGACGCAGGCCCTGTTCACCGGATTCCTCGCCGCAGTCGGTTTCGGGATCGCCGTCCTCGTCCGTCTGCTCCGGCGACTCGTCACCCGCACGCACCCGCATGGCGCCCCGCGGGAGTCGGTGCGTCTGCTGGTCCTGATCGGCGCCATGATCGTGGTGACGTGGGCGATCGTCCTCGCCGACCACTGGCAGGATTCGCTGCGCGCCGCGATGGGCATGCCGGGCATCGGACCGGACCACTGGATGCAGGCGATCATCGGGGCGGCGCTGACGTTCCTGCTGTTCGCCGGCATCGGCAGCGTCGTCGCCGCGGTCGCCCGTCGTCTCGGCTGGATCGGCAGCGCCACCACCGCGGTCGTTCTCGCGACCGGGCTGCAACTGGTCGCCGGACCCGCGCTGTGGGGGATGATGTCCCGCTCCTACAGCGACTCCAACGCGCTCGTCGACGTGTCCCTGCACCGGCCGGTGTCGGCCGAATCGTCCGGCGGCCCGGACTCCGCGATCAGCTGGGAATCGCTCGGGCGCCAGGGACGGCGATTCGTGGCGGCGGGCGAGCAGTCGGCCGCCATCCGCACCTACGTGGGAATGGATTCGGCACCGGACGTCGAATCACGTGCGGCGCTGGCGGTCTCGGAGCTCGAGCGGGCGGGCGGATTCACCCGGTCCGCCGTCGTCGTCACAGTGCCCACCGGATCGGGGTGGATCGACGAGAACGCGGCCGAAGGATTCGAGGAACGCTTCGCCGACGACGTCGCGATCGTCGGCATGCAGTACTCGTACCTGCCGAGCTGGATCACCTTCGTGTTCGGACGTTCCGCCGCAGACCATTCGGCGGCAGCATTGTTCGACGCCGTCGCCGAGCGGATCGCCGACCTACCCGACGTCCTGCGGCCCGCACTGTACGTCTACGGCCAGAGCCTCGGATCCGTCGGCGGCAGTGCCATTTTCGACGACGCCGACCAACTCCGCGAGCGAGTCTGCGGCGCATTGTGGGCGGGCCCGCCCGCCGGTTCCGTGCTGACGGACGGCGCGACGGTGCTGGCGAACACGTCCGACCCGGTGGTGTGGTGGTCGCCCGACCTGATCCTGCACCGACCCGACCTCTCGCTCGCAGTACGTGATGCGCCGGTCCCCCGATGGATTCCGGGCATCACGTTCCTGCAGACGAGTGTCGACCTGGTGTCCGCGCTGAACTTCGCGTCCGGGCACGGACACCGCTACGGCAGTGAGCAGGGCACCGCCCTGCCCGACTGCCCCTAGCTCGGCGAGCCGATCGGACCGCGCGCGGCCTCGTACGCGGCACCGACCCGGTACAGCCGCTCGTCGGCCAGCGCGGGAGCCATGATCTGCAGTCCCACCGGCAGACCGTCGTCCGCGGACAGCCCCGACGGAACCGACATCGCGCAGTGCCCGGCCAGGTTGGTGGGCAGCGTGCACAGGTCCGACAGGTACATCGCGAGCGGGTCGCCGACCTTCTCGCCCAGCTTCCACGGCGTGAACGGACTGGTGGGCGACACCAGGACGTCCACCTTCTCGTACGCCTTGTCGAAGTCCCGGGCGATGAGCGTCCGCACCTTCAGCGCCTGACCGTAGTAGGCGTCGTAGTAGCCGGACGACAGCGCGTAGGTGCCGATCATGATGCGACGCTTGACCTCCGGGCCGAAGCCGGCGGCACGCGTCGCGGCCATCACCTGGTCGGCGCTCATGTCGCCCTCGTCGATGCGCAGCCCGTACCGCATGGCGTCGAAACGCGCGAGGTTCGACGACACCTCACTCGGCAGGATCAGGTAGTACGACGCGAGCGCGTACTCGAAGTTGGGGCACGACACCTCGACGACCTCGGCACCGAGTTCGGTGAGTTGCGCGACGGCGGCGTCGAACGAGGAGATGACCCCGGGCTGGTAGCTGTCGGAGTGCAGTTCCTTGACCACACCGACCTTCACGCCCTTCAGGTTGCCGCCGGCGCCCTCCCGCGCAGCCGCCACCACCGGACGCACGGGCGCGTCGATCGATGTGGAGTCACGCGGATCGTGCCCGGCGATGACCTCGTGCAGCAGCGCGGTGTCGAGCACCGTGCGGCCGCACGGACCGCCCTGGTCGAGCGAGGACGCGCAGGCGACGAGACCGAACCGGGACACCGTGCCGTATGTCGGCTTGGTGCCGACCGTCGCCGTGACGGCGGCGGGCTGGCGGATCGAGCCACCGGTGTCGGTGCCGATCGCGAGCGGGGCCTGCCGGGACGCGAGGGCCGCGGCGCTGCCGCCGCCGGAGCCGCCCGGGATGCGGGTGGTGTCCCACGGGTTGCGGGTGGGGCCGTAGGCGGAGTTCTCGGTGGACGATCCCATCGCGAACTCGTCGAGGTTGGTCTTTCCCAGGATCGGGATGCCGGCCTCGCGCAGCTTCTTCGTGAGCGTCGCGTCGTACGGCGCGACCCAGCCTTCGAGGATCTTCGACGCGCACGTGGTGGGCATGTCGGTGGTGGTGAAGATGTCCTTCAGCGCCAACGGAACTCCCGCGAGCGGGGAGGCGGGAGCATCACCTGCGGCGAGGCTGCTGTCGACCTCTTTCGCCGACACGAGGGCCTGCTCGCCCGCCACGTGCAGGAAGGCGTTCAGTTCACCGTCGACAGCGGCGATGCGGTCCAGATGCGCCTGGGTGACCTCGACGGACGACACCTCACGGCTGTGAATCTTCGACGCGAGGTCTGCGGCGTCGAGAGTGGTCAGATCGGCGCTCATTCGCCCTCTCCAAGAATCTGCGGGACGGCGAAACGATCCTGCTCGACGGCCGGCGCGCCGGACAGCGCCTGCCCGGGCGTCAGGCCGGGAACGATCACGTCGGGACGGGTCACGTTGGTGACGGCGTTCGGGTTCGCCATCGGCGGAACATCCTCGGCGGGCACCTCGGTGACCACCTTCACGTGGCTGAGAATCGAGTCCAGCTGACCGGCGAACTCGTCGAGCTCGGCATCGGTCAGGGCGAGTCGAGACAGCCGCGCGAGGTGCGCGACCTCGTCACGGGAGATGGCAGGCACCGCGGGGCCCCTTTCGGTTCGGACGTACACATTCGGACGTACACAAGTGGGTCCCAGCCTAGAGCAGTGGTCGGATCAGCCGTGCAGCCAGCGCCCGCCGAGGAACCCCGGGAACGTGCCCGCCATCGCCATCCCCGCGTCCGTCCAGCGCAGGAATTCCTGTTCCCGGCCCGCCGCCACCCGCCTCGAGGCGGACGTCGTCACTCCCGTTGCCGTGGTGTTCATGCACCCATGTTTGGGCTGTCGTGTTTCGCGCACGAGGCGAATCCGTATCGGCGATGTCACGAATCGAGCACGACCTGCGAGTCCCCGTCCCGACCCGGGCGAAGCCGCAGGGGGGACCGCATACTCGGGAACGAAAGTGCAAGGATGGTGAGCGACGGGGGTCGCAGGTACTCCCGCGTCTATCTCGTGGTGAAAGGGACGCACGTGTCGTATCTGCTTCGCGTCCAGCTCCCCGACCGTCCCGGTAGCCTCGGCTCTCTCGCCGTCGCCCTGGGCTCGGTGGGTGCTGACATTCTGTCGCTCGACGTGGTGGAACGGGGTGCCGGATTCGCCATCGACGACCTCGTGGTCGATGTCGAGCCGGGATCGCTCCCCGACACCCTCATCACGGCCGCCGAGAACCTGCCCGGCGTCACCGTCGACTCCATCCGGCCGTACGCCGGAATCCTCGACACCCACCGCGAGCTCGAGCTCATCGACCAGGTCGCCACCGCCGCGGACGATCGGCTGCAGGTCCTCGTCGACGGCGCACCGCGGGTGCTCCGGGTCGGCTGGTCCGTGGTCGCAGATCTCGGCCCACACGGCGCATACCGGGTGGTCGGCAGCTCGGGAGCGCCCGAGACGCACGCCACCGAGATTCCGTGGATGCCGCTGGAGAAGCCCACGGCGCTGGACGGCGAGGGCGACTGGGTGCCGCAGGTGTGGCGCGACATGAACACCACCCTCGCCGCGGCTCCCCTCGGAACCACAGGCCGGGTGCTGATGCTCGGCCGACCGGGCGGCCCGGAGTTCCGGCCGTCCGAGATCGCCCGGCTGGGCTACCTCGCCGGCATCATCGCGACCGTGCTGAGCTGACCTTCCGCCCCGGGCCGGAAGGTCCGGGGCCGTGGTCGTCTCAGACGAGTTCGCGGACCAGGACGGTGAGCTCGACACCCGGGACGGGCGCCCAATTACGTTCGGGCACAGGAACGAATCCGTTGCGGTCGTAGATGCGGCGGGCGTCTTCCATGTCGGGCTGCGTCGACATCACCACCGCGCGATCGCCGCGGTCGTAGGCCGTGTCGAGCACGTGCCGCACGAGCGCCGACCCGACGCCGGTGCCGCGGGCGTCGGGTGACACGGCAAGCATCCGGAATTCGAGTTCCCCCGGCTGCGCGACGTCCGCGTACGGGGACGCCGGTTCCGCGATCGTGACGGAACCCACGACCCGGCCCTCCATCACCGCCACCCGGACCTCCGCCTTGTCCGCCCGCTCAGCGGTGTCGCGCAACCGGTTCGTGTACGGATCGTGTGCCTCGACGTGTCCGCCGCCCACGTAGGCGATCACCGTGAGGTCGCTGACGGCCTCGTACTCGTCCGGCGTCGCATTCCGAATCTCGATCATGTCCAGAACTATGACAGGACACCTCACGCCGCCCAAAACTCGAGCGTGAGGTTCCCGTCACACTCCGGAATCCGCGACGGCGTCCGGTCCGCCCTCCAGCAGTCGGCGGAAGCCGTCCTCGTCGAGGACCGGCACACCGAGTTCGACGGCCTTGTCGTGCTTCGACCCCGGGGATTCGCCGGCCACCACGAACGCCGTCTTCTTCGACACCGAACCCGCGGCCTTGCCGCCCCGGACGAGGATCGCCTCCTTCGCCTGGTCGCGGGAGAACGTCTCGAGCGAACCCGTGACGACGATCGACAGGCCCTCGAGGTTGCGCGGAATCGATTCGTCGCGTTCGTCTTCCATGCGCACACCGGCCGCCGACCACTTGTCGACGATCTGCCGGTGCCAGTCGACGCCGAACCATTCGGCGACGGCCGCGGCGATGGTGCCGCCGACCCCGTCGACCGCCGCGAGTTCCTCGACGGAGCTTTCCCGGATCCGGTCGAGCGACCCGAACTCGCCCGCGAGCGCCCGCGCCGCCGTCGGACCGACGTGGCGGATGGACAGGGCGACCAGCACCCGCCACAGCGGCTTGTCCTTGGCGGAATCGAGATTGTCGAGCAGCCTGCGGCCGTTGGCCGACAGCCCGCCTGCCTTGGTCCGGAACAGCGCCGTCTTCAGCAGGTCGTCTTCGGTGAGCGAGAACAGGTCGCCTTCGTCGCCGATCGCCTTCGCTTCGAGCAGGCTCGTCGCGGCCTCGTAGCCGAGCACCTCGATGTCGAACGCACCGCGGCCCGCGACGTGGAATACGCGTTCCCGGAGTTGCGCGGGGCAGTACTGCTGGTTGGGGCAGCGGATGTCCGCGTCGCCCTCCTTGGCGGGAGCGAGCGGCGTGTCGCACTCCGGGCAGTTCGCCGGCATCACGAACTCGTATTCGTCGCCGGTCCTGGCGTCGACCACGGGCCCGAGGACCTCGGGAATCACGTCGCCGGCCTTGCGCAGCACCACCGTGTCACCGATCAGCACGCCCTTGCGTTTGACCTCGGAGCCGTTGTGCAGGGTGGCGAGGGAGACGGTCGATCCGGCGACGGTGACCGGTTCCATGTATGCGAACGGGGTGACCCGGCCGGTGCGGCCGACGTTGACCCGGATGTCGAGGAGCTTGGTGGTGGCCTCCTCCGGCGGGTACTTGTACGCGATCGCCCAGCGCGGCGCCCGCGACGTGGACCCCAATCGGCGTTGCAGCGACGTCTCGTCGACCTTGACCACCAGGCCGTCGATCTCGTGCTCCACGTCGTGCCGATGCTCGCCCCAGTACTGCACGCGGTCCACGACGGCGTCCGCGCCGGTGACCCGGACGGTGTGGGTCGACACGGGCAGGCCCCACGCCGCCAGCGCCGTGTACGCGTCGTACTGGGAGGCGGGCTCGAATCCTTCGCTCCGGCCGAGGCCGTGGCAGATCATGCCGAGGCGCCTGCGGGCCGTGACGGCCGGATTCTTCTGCCGCAGCGACCCGGCCGCGGAGTTCCGGGGATTCGCGAACGGCGCTTTGCCCTCCTCGACGAGCGCCGCGTTGAGCGCCGCGAAGTCCTCGAGCCGGAAGAACACCTCGCCCCGCACCTCGAGGAGCGCCGGAACCGGGTATTCGTCTGTGCCGGTGAGCTTTTCCGGGATGTCGTCGATGGTCCGGGCGTTGAGCGTCACTTCCTCGCCGGTCCGGCCGTCGCCGCGGGTGGCGGCGCGGACCAGTCTGCCGTTCTCGTACACCAGGTTCAGCGCGACTCCGTCGATCTTCACCTCGCACAGGTAGTGCAGGTCGGGGCCGGTCTCCTGCTCCACCCGGCTGATCCAGGTGCGCAGTTCGTCGGTCGCGAAGACGTTGTCGAGGCTCAGCATCCGCTCGAGGTGATCGGCGGAGGCGAAGTCGGTGGCGAATCCGCCGCCGACGAGCTGGGTCGGCGAATCCGGCGTCCGCAGGTCGGGGTACTGGTTCTCGAGGTCGTTCAGCTCGCCCAGCAGCACGTCGAACTCTCCGTCGGAGATGATGGGCGCGTCGCGGACGTAGTAGCGGAACTGGTGCTGCCGCACTTCCTCGGCCAGCTCGTTCCAGTGCTCCCGGACGTGTCCGGGGGCCGGTGTCGGGGCTTCGGTCGATTCACTCACCATCGAAGATTAACCGGTCCGGCCGACACCGAACGCCGGACTCAGAGCGATTCGGGGTCGTCGGTGAACGCGCTGCTCACCTCGGCACAGAACTTCAGCGCGTCGCGGCTCCAGGACGCGTCGGCGCCCGCGAGTCCGCAGGCCGGTGTCACGGCGACCTGGGTCCGCAGAGTCGTGCGCGGAAATCCGAGCCGGTCGATCAGCGTCACCGCAGGTCGGGCCAGGTCGCGCCAGGTGGCGGGCGCGGCGGGGGCGGCGGTCGGGATCAGCCCCAGCACCAACTCCTTGCCCGCGTCGAGCAACTCGCCGATGCCGTCCAGGTCCGACGGCGCCAGCTGCGACACGTCCAGCCCGACTGCGCGCGCACTGCTGCGCCGCAGCAGGTCGGTGGGCAGATCCGCGGAGCAGCAGTGCACCATGGTCACTCCGCCGGACCCGGCGAGGGCAGCCTCGAGCACGGCGAGGGCCTCCGGTTCCGGCATCGCCCGCACGGTCTCGAGCCTCGACCGACCGGACAGCGTGCCCGCCAGCACCGCGGGCAGTCGTGGCTCGTCGAACTGGATCAGCACCTGAACACCGAGACGCCGGGTGACCTCCGCGGCGTGCCGCGCGAGCCCTTCACCCAGCGATTCGGCGAAGTCGCGCACCGCACCGGGGTCGGTGAGCACGCGCCTTCCGGTGCCGAGTTCCACCTCGGCCGCCAGCGTGAGAGGACCCACCGACTGCACCTTCAGCACGTGATCGGCCCCGACGAGCCCCGCACTCTCCCACGCTTCCTCGAGCGCGTCGAGGTCCTGGTTCAGGAGGTCGGTCGCCCGTTTGGCGACCGAGCCGCGACGCTGCACCACACGGTAGGCGGACGTGGACACGTCCAATTGCAGGTCCACGAGCAGGGCGCTGGCGCGGCCGATCATGTCGGCGCCGAGCCCGCGGGCCGGCAACTCCACCAGGTGCGGAAGCCTGCCGAGTTCGCCGAGGACGACGGTGGCGGCTTCGCGCGGATCCGTTCCGGGCCACGAACCGACGCCGGTGACGGCACCGGCCAGCGAGATATCCTGCGTCACTGCGTGTTCGGACGCGCGTCGGTACCCGAGATGGTTCCGCTGCCCAGCACGATGTCGCCTGCCGGGTCGGTCCGGTACAAAACGACGGCCTGCCCCTTCGCGACACCGGTCAGCGGTTCGCGCAGCGAGATGCGGATACCGCCGTCGACGGCTTCCGCCACGGCCTCGGCGAGTCCGCCGTGCGCGCGTACCTGCACGGTGCATTCGACCGGTCCCGCCGGGGCGCTTCCGGACGTCCACACGGCGCGGTCCGCGGTGATCGCGTGCACCTCGAGGTTGCGTGCCGAACCGACACGGACGGTGCCGGTTTCGGGTTCGATCGACGTCACGTACCGCGGCTGTCCGTCGGCCGCGGGCCCCTGGACGCCGAGCCCCTTTCGCTGGCCGATCGTGAACCCGTGCACGCCTTCGTGTTCCGCGAGCACCTCACCCGAATCGGCGTCGACCACGCTGCCCGGGCGGACACCGATGTGGGCGCCGAGGAACGCCCGGGTGTCACCGGACGGGATGAAGCAGATGTCGTGACTGTCGGGCTTGTTCGCCACCGCGAGGCCGCGTTCGGCGGCCTCCTCCCGGATCCGGTCCTTCGGGGTGTCGCCCACGGGGAACATCGCCCGCGACAGCTGCTCGGCCGTCAACACACCGAGCACGTACGACTGGTCCTTGTCCGCGTCGACGGCCCGGCGCAGCACACCGTTGTCGAGCTGCGCGTAGTGGCCGGTGGCCACCGCGTCGAACCCGAGGGCGATCGCGCGGTCCGCGAGCGCCGCGAACTTGATCTTCTCGTTGCACCGCAGGCACGGGTTGGGGGTCTCCCCCGCCGCATAGGACGCCACGAAGTCGTCGATCACGTCTTCCTTGAAGCGGTCGGCGAAATCCCAGACGTAGAACGGGATTCCGAGCACGTCCGCGGCGCGCCGGGCATCACCGGCGTCCTCCTTGGAGCAGCAGCCCCGGGAGCCGGTGCGCAGCGTGCCCGGCTCGGCGGACAGTGCGAGGTGCACGCCCACCACGTCGTGTCCGGCAGCGACTGCCCGTGCCGCCGCCACGGCGGAATCGACGCCGCCGCTCATGGCCGCCAGTACTCGCATCAACGATTCCCTCCACGCGCTCCGACACCGGCGAGCCCGGCGGCGCGGGCCCGCTCCACAACTTGCGGCAGTGCCGCGATGACTGCATCCACGTCCGCGACCGTCGACGTGTGCCCGAACGAGAAGCGCAACGACCCGCGCGCGGTCGCGGCCTCCACGCCCATCGCGGTCAGGACGTGGCTCGGGCGGGCGACACCGGCGGTGCACGCCGAACCGGTCGAACACTCGATCCCGGCGGCGTCGAGCAGCATCAGCAGCGAATCACCCTCGCAGCCGGGGAACGTGAAGTGGGCGTTGCCCGGCAGACGCGCACTGCCCACCGGACCGTTCAGCACGGCGTCCGGGACGATCTCGCCGACGCGGTCGATGAGCCGGTCGCGCAGGACGGACAGTTCCGCGGCGCGGGAGTCGAGGTTCGCGGTCGCGTCGCGCAGCGCCGCCGCCATGCCGACGACGCCGGCGGTGTCCGGGGTGCCCGAACGCAAGTCGCGTTCGTGTCCCCCGCCGTGCAGCAGCGGCACACACGGCACCTGCCGTCCCAGCAGGAGCGCACCGACGCCCTGCGGTCCGCCGACCTTGTGCGCGGCGATGCTCAGCGCGGACAGCCCGCTGGCAGCGAAGTCCACGGGAACGTGGGTGACGGCCTGGACGGCGTCGCTGTGCATGGGCACGTCGAACTCGGCCGCCACCGCGGCGAGTTCGGCGATCGGCATGATCGTGCCGACCTCGTTGTTGGCCCACATGATCGTGACCAGCGCGGTCTCGTCCGCGTGGACGGCGAGTTCGTCGCGCAGCGCCTGGGGCGACACCCGGCCCAGTTCGTCGACGGGCAGCCACGTGACGTGTGCGCCCTCGTGCTTCTCGAGCCACTCCACCGCGTCGAGCACCGCATGATGCTCGACGGCACTGGCCAAGATCCGCACCCGTCCCGGGTCGGCGTCACGCCGTGCCCAGAAGATGCCCTTGACCGCGAGGTTGTCGCTCTCGGTGCCACCGGAGGTGAAGATGACCTCGGACGGCCTGGCGCCGAGGTCGGCGGCGATGGACTCGCGGGCCTCCTCGATGCGACGGCGGGCGGCGCGCCCGGAACCGTGCAGCGAGGACGCATTGCCCACGGTACTGAAGATGTCGGTCATCGCCCGGACGGCCGCCGGCACCATGGGAGTGGTGGCTGCGTGGTCCAGGTAGACGGGGTGATCGGCACTGCGGGCAGAGGTCATGACGTGACCAGGATAGCTCAGGCGACGAGACGCTCCGCCGCCTCGATGCCCGCAGCCGCCGTCCCGACCGCACCCTGCAGCGGATCGACGATGTCGTGCGCTGCGAGATCGATCCGTTGGTCGCCTCGCGCGGCGCGTTCGCATCGGACCGCCAGATCGCGGCGGCACTCCCCCGGATACTCGATCGGCGCCAGTCGGACCTCGGCGTTGACGCCCTTCTGGCGGATGATGCGCCGGATCGACCGGCCGATCGTCTCCTCGCCGACGAAGCACGGCCCGGTCGTCAGTTCCCCGCCCCGGCCGGTGTATCGCAGCGAGATCGGCTGGACCGGGCACTCCGCGTCGATCGCCGCCTGGAACAGCGCGGGCCGGAATCCGCCGTACGCCCGTCCACACCACGTGGTGCCTTCCGGGAACGCGACGACGCGTTCGCCGTCGCGGAGCCTGCCCGCCGTCGTCGCCACCGTGCCCGGGAGCGCCCGCAGGCTCTGCCGTTCGATCGGGACGACCCGCATCCGCCGGGCGAGCGAGCCCAGAATCGGCCAGTCCAGCAGATCGCCGCGGGCGACGAAGTTCGCCGGTGCCAGCGCGCTGAGCACCAGCACGTCGGTCCACGACACGTGGCCGGCCACCACCAGAAGTCCGCCGGCGTGTCTGCGCTTTCCGCGGTGATCGACCACGACGAGGCGAATTCCCACGCAGCGCAGCAGAACCGCCGCGTACCGACGCTGCAGACCCGTCCGCCACGACCGCGGCAGCAACCACCCCGCGGTCAGGAGCGGCGCCGTCGCCAGCGCCGACACCACGAGGCACCACCGGACTACCACGGTCGGGATCGACACGGCGTTCGCCTCCGCCGGCAGGCATCCCGCGCCGCACGGACTCGACGGCATCCACGAATGCACGGGCACTGCAGCCGTCTCCGGCACCGCGGCCGTCTCCGGCACGGCGGCGCTCATGCCTGCGCTCCCGCCTCGAAAGTGGCCGAAGCCGAACGCAGGCGGTCGAGGTAGCGCTCGTTCGCGTTGTGCAGTCCCTGCAGGGCGACGAAGTCGGCGACTCCGAATTCCGGGTCGTGCGCGGGTTCGCCGCACACCGTGGCGCCGAGGCGGAGATATCCCCGGAGCAGCGGCGGCAGAACCGGGCGGGCGGGCGGGTCGATCTCGTCGAGCGACCGCCCGTCGACGCGCACCGGGTTCCGGGGCACCACCCGGGAGGCCGGGTCGCTGCCGTACTTGCGGAGCAGCAGATCACGCACGCCACGGACATTGGAACCGGCCACCGCGTCCGGGTGCTCCCGCATCGGCACGGAGACGCAGCCCATGACCCATTCGTATCCTGTCAACTGCAGGTAGTGGAGGATCCCCGCCCACATCAGGCTCAGGACCGAACCGGAACGGTGATCGGGGTCGACGCAGGCCCGGCCCATCTCGACGATGCGGTTGCCGACGGGGTCGAGTGCCGAGATGTCGAATTCGGTGGCGGTGTAATAGCCGCCGGCCTGGGCGGCGGCGTCGGGCGGGAGCATGCGGTAGCACCCGACGAACTCGCCGGTCGCCTCGTGCCGGACGAGGAGGTGGTCGCAGAAGTCGTCGAACCGGTCGGCGTCGAGGGCGTCGGCGTGCGCGGGGACGGCGAAACCGGGTTCCGAGGCGAACACGCGGTACCGCAACCGCTGAGCGGCCACACGATGTTCGCGGTCGGACGAGACGACCAGGGAGTATCGGGGCGGGGTTACAACAGAATCGGCGGTCTCACTCGGTGCGCGGAGAACTGACGAAGTTGTCATGGCGCAGGTTTACCGAGCAGGGGCGGCGCGGGGGCGTCGCCCGGGTGTCGTGTCGATGCAGCCCGGATGAACGACGGAAGATACGACGGCGGCCCCGCTCCCGGTAAAGGGAACGGGGCCGCCGTCGGGGGAAGATCAGCCCTTGTGCGCCTTGACGGCCTCGGTGAGCTGCGGAGCGACGTTGAACAGGTCGCCGACGATGCCGAAGTCCGCGATCTCGAAGATCGGGGCTTCCTCGTCCTTGTTCACGGCGACGATGGTCTTCGACGTCTGCATACCGGCGCGGTGCTGGATGGCACCGGAGATGCCGAGCGCGATGTACAGCTGCGGGGAGACCGTCTTACCGGTCTGACCGACCTGGAACTGGCCCGGGTAGTAGCCCGAGTCGACCGCGGCACGCGAGGCACCGACAGCGGCACCGAGCGAATCGGCGAGTTCCTCGACGACGGTGAACTTGTCGGCGCTGCCGACACCGCGACCACCGGAGACGACGACGGTCGCCTCGGTGAGTTCGGGGCGGTCGCCACCGACGATCGGATCACGCGAGGTGATCTTGACGGCACCCTCGTCCTGGGCCGGAACCTCGACGGAAACCTTCTCGCCTGCACCGGCTTCGGGCTTCGCCTCGATGGCGCCCGGGCGGACCGAGATGACCGGGACGTCGCCGTTGGCCTTCGCGTCGACGGTGAACGCGCCACCGAAGATGGAGTGCACGGCACTGCCGTCGGACTTCACGTCGACGACGTCGACGAGCAGGCCGGAGCCGATGCGGGCAGCAAGACGTCCGGAGACCTCCTTGCCCTCGACGCTGGCGGCGGTGATGACCGCGGCCGGGGCGGCCGACTCGACGAGCGAGGCGAGCACGTCGACCTTCGGCGTGACCAGGTAGCCCTCGATGTCGTCCGACTCGGCGACGTAGATCTTGGCCGCGCCTGCGGCGGCGAGGCCCTCGGCCAGCTTGTCGGCGGTCCCGGCGGGACCGGTGACCACTGCGGCCGGCTCACCGAGCGCGCGAGCGGCGGTGATGAGTTCGGTGCTGACCTTCTTCAGTGCACCCTCTGCGTGCTCGACGAGCACCAGTACTTCTGCCATGTCTAACTCTCCCTGTATGTGTCTGCTGGTCTGTAGAGGGGCGCGATCAGATGATCTTCTGGCCCACGAGGTAGGCAGCGATCTTGCTGCCGCCGTCGCCCTCGTCGACGATGCGCTCACCAGCGGTACGCGGGGGCTTGGGGGTGGAGGCGGTGACGGTGGTGCCCGCGTTGGCGACACCGACGGTCTCCGGGTCGACACCGAGGTCGGCCAGCGAGTAGACGAGAACTTCCTTCTTCTTCGCGGCCATGATGCCCTTGAAGGAGGGGAAGCGGGGCTCGTTGATCTTCTCGGTGACGCTGACGATGGCCGGCAGGCTCGCCTCGAGGCCGAAGACGCCCTCGTCGGTCTCGCGCTCACCGGTGACGGTGCCGTCGGCGACGGTGAGCTTGCGCAGCTGCGTGAGCTGCGGGATGCCCAGGTACTCGGCGATGATGGCCGGAACGGCGCCGACGCGGCCGTCGGTGGCCTCGTTGCCGGCGATGATCAGGTCGGCGGGCTCTTCGTTCTCGAACGTGATCTGCCCGAGCGCCGCGGCCAGGGTCCACGCGGTCTGCACCGCGTCGGAGCCGTGCAGGGCCGGGTCGTTGATGTGCACTGCCTTGTCGGCACCCATGGACAGGGCCTTGCGGATGGCGTCGGTGGCGCGGTCCGGACCTGCGGAGAGGACGGTCACCTCGCCGCCCTGGGCCTCCTTGATCAGAAGCGCTTCTTCGACGGCGCGCTCGTTGATCTCGTCGAGCACTGCATCGGCGGCCTCGCGGTCAAGCGTGTAGTCGCCGTCGGTCAGCTTGCGCTCGGACCACGTGTCGGGGACCTGCTTGATCAAAACAACGATGTTCGTCATGGGTCTTCGTCGACCTCCTGTGTGTTCTTGCGTGGTTATCGTGAGTCGCTCCGCGCGGGCCGAGCTCTCGTCTTCGATATTTCGTCGCACGACTGCTCTGCGACAGATTACCCCACGCTAAGTTACCCGTTGGTAACTTGCGCGAAAGTCTCGTTCACCATAACGGCCGAAACCGCATTTCACCGCTGTGATGTAGACCACCTGGACGAGCGACCTTGCCGGGGGCACTAACCTCGCAGCGGTGAGCGAATCATTTGTCGGCGACCGCGAGGACGCACCACTGCCCCTCACGGGCGAGCGGACCGTGCCCGGTATCCCCGAGGAGAACTACTGGTTCCGGCGGCACGAGGTCGTCTACCGCGACCTACTCCCCCGCTGCGCGGAACGCCGGGTACTCGAGGCCGGATCCGGAGAAGGCTACGGCGCCAACATGATTGCCGATGTGGCACAGAGCGTCACCGGACTCGACTACGACATCTCCGCCGTCGAACACGTCCGCGTGCGGTACCCCCGGGTCGAGATGCTGCACGGCAACCTCGCCGAGCTTCCCCTCGGCGACGAGTCCGTCGACACCGTCGTCAATTTCCAGGTGATCGAACACCTGTGGGACCAAGCACAATTCCTGCGCGAATGCTTCCGGGTGCTGACCCCCGGAGGGGAGCTGCTCGTCAGTACCCCCAACCGCATCACGTTCTCGCCGGGCCGCGACACGCCGCTGAATCCCTTCCACACCCGCGAACTCGACGCGGCCGAGCTGACCGAACTACTCGAGGAGGCCGGATTCACCGTCGCCCTCATGACCGGCGTGCACCACGGCACGCGACTGAAGGCCCTCGACGCGAAGCACGGCGGCTCGTTCATCGGCGCGCAGATCGACCGCGCTCTCGCCGGCGAACCGTGGCCCGAGGAACTGACCCGCGACGTCGAGGGCATCACCGTCGACGATTTCGCACTGCACGAGGGCGACATCGACGACAGCCTCGACCTGGTGGCCATCGCGGTGAAGGATCCTGTTCGGTGACCGAATCCGACAACCGCACCGGAGCCGGCGACGCGACGGAACCCGGCATGTTCTGCCTGGTCCTGCATTCCCACCTGCCCTGGCTCGCCCACCACGGCCGCTGGCCCGTCGGCGAGGAATGGCTGTACCAGTCGTGGGCGGCGTCGTACCTCCCCCTCACCGCGATGCTGCGGCGGCTGTCCGACGAGGGTCGCTCGCATCTGCTGACTCTCGGCATCACCCCCGTTCTCGCAGCTCAGCTCGATGACCCGCACTGCCTCGCCGGTATGCACCACTGGCTCGGGAACTGGCAGATCCGCGCGCACGAGGCGGCAGGCATGACCGACGACGCGCACCGTGAACTCGGTGCGCGCGAACACCGTGCCTCCGCCGCGGCGCTCGCCGACTTCGAGGTGCGCTGGCGCCACGGCGGCTCGCCGGTGCTGCGCGATCTCCTCGACCGCGAGGCGTTCGAACTGCTCGGCGGTCCGCTCGCTCACCCGTTCCAGCCGCTGCTCGATCCGCGGTTGCGGTCGTTCTCCCTCCGCGAAGGGCTCGCCGACGCCGCCGCCCGGTGGAATTGCACGCCGACAGGTATCTGGGGGCCCGAATGCGGGTACACCCCCGGCATGGAGACCGGATACGCCGAGGCCGGCGTCACGCATTTCATGGTCGACGGTCCCGCCCTGCGCGGCGACACCTCCCTCGGCCGGCCGGTCCGGGAGTCGGACGTGGTCGCGTTCGGGCGCGATCTGCAGGTCAGCTACCGGGTGTGGTCGCCGAAATCGGGCTACCCCGGCCACGGCGCGTACCGCGACTTCCATACCTACGACCACGCCACCGGACTCAAACCGGCCCGGGTCACCGGCCGCACGGTCGACTCGGCCGACAAGGCGCCGTACGACCCCGCCCTCGCGTCGGCGGCCGTCGACCGGCACGTGGCCGACTTCGTCGCCACCATCCGCAAACGGCTGCGCGACGAGTCCGGCCGGATCGGCCGGCCCGCACTGGTCGTCGCCGCGTTCGACACGGAACTGTTCGGGCACTGGTGGCACGAGGGCCCCGAGTGGCTGGAGAAGGTGCTGCGCGCGCTGCCCGAGGCCGGGATCCGGGTCGGCACCCTCGACGACGCCCGGCAGCAGGGCTATGTCGGCGAACCCGTCCAGCTCGAGAACTCGTCGTGGGGATCCGGTAAGGACTGGCGGGTGTGGGCCGGCGATCAGGTCGCGGACCTGGTGCAACTCAACTCGGAGGTGGTCGGGACCGCCCTCGACACCGTCGACAAGACCCACGACGCCGACGCCGCACCCGGACGTCCCGCGCTGCGGAACCGCGTGAACGATCAGCTGCTGCGCGAGGCCCTGATGACGGTGTCGAGCGACTGGGCATTCATGGTCAGCAAGGATTCGGCGGCCGGATACGCCCGCGACCGGGCACACAAGCACGCGCACGCCACCCGGGAGATCGCCGCCGCCGTGTCGGCGGGCAAGGATACGGCCGCGGCCAGGCTCGCACACGGATGGAACCGCGCCGACAACCTGTTCCCCGGGCTCGACGCGCGTCGTCTGCCCGCCACGGACCGGATGGCGGGCACCGAGGGAGGGGCGTCGTGAAGATCCTGATCGTGTCGTGGGAGTACCCACCCGTCGTGGTCGGCGGTCTCGGCCGCCACGTCCACCACCTGGCCACCGAACTCGCCGCCGCCGGACACGAAGTGGTGGTGCTGTCGCGGCGGCCGTCGGGCACCGATGCGTCGACCCATCCCACCGTCACCCACATCGAGGACGGCGTCCTGGTGGTCGCCGTCGCCGAAGACCCCGCGCACTTCGTGTTCGGCGAAGACATGCTGGCGTGGACGCTCGCGATGGGTCACGCGATGGTGCGGGCCGGCGTCGCCCTGCACAAGCCGGGTGTCGGGGAGGGCTGGCAACCGGACGTGGTGCACGCACACGACTGGCTGGTGGCGCACCCGGCCATCGCGCTGGCCGAATTCTACGACGTCCCTTTGGTTTCCACGCTCCACGCCACCGAGGCCGGGCGGCACAGCGGCTGGGTGTCGGGGCGGATCAACCGGCAGGTGCATTCGGTCGAATGGTGGCTGGCCAACGAATCCGACGCCCTCATCACGTGTTCCGCGTCGATGCAGGACGAAGTGACCACCCTCTACGGGCCGCAGCTCCCGCCGATCACGGTGATCCGCAACGGAATCGACCTCACCACGTGGAATTTCCGCGAGCGCGCGCCACGGTCCGGACCGCCGAAACTACTGTTCGTCGGCCGCCTCGAATACGAGAAGGGCGTGCAGGACGCCATCGCCGCGCTCCCCCGCATCCGCCGCAGCCACCCCGGCACGACGCTGTCCATCGCCGGGGAAGGCACCCAGTTCACCTGGCTCTACCAGCAGGCCCGCACCCACCGCGTCGCCCGCGCCGTGCACTTCCTCGGCAACCTCGACCACGTCGAACTACTCGGGTGGCTGCACGGCGCCGACGCCATCGTCCTGCCCAGCCGGTACGAGCCGTTCGGCATCATCGCGCTCGAGGCCGCCGCCTCCGGAACCCCGCTCGTCGCGTCCACCGCGGGCGGTCTCGGTGAAGCGGTCGTCGACGGCGAAACCGGCATGTCGTTCCAGCCGGGCGACGTGACCGGACTCACGTCCGCGGTCCGGGAGGTCCTCGACGACCCGGCAGGGGCGCAACAGCGTGCAGTCGCCGCCCGCGACCGCCTCACCGCCGATTTCGACTGGCACAAGGTGGCCGAGGAGACCGTCCACGTCTACGCGGGCGCCAAACGTCGCGTGCGGCATCCGCTGGCGCGGCCGGAGATTCCCGAGCGCCCCCTACCCGGCCGCTGACCGGTGCGAATGTACCGTTCGGCGCCTTCTGTGCGCCGAACGGTACATTCGCCGCTCAGTTCGTGCGGGCCCACCGGATCCGGATCGGACCCCGAGCCGATTCCGGATCCACCAAATCCCCCTTCTGGGTGATCTCGACCACGCCGGCGTCGGCCAGACGCCTGGCGGCCTCCCGCACCGGATCCATGAGGGGTCGCCAGTCATCGGGGGCGACGGCGCGCGCGACGTCCGACGGGCAGATGCTCGCGGTGTCGGCCCGGGCGTCGAGAAGCGCCCGGATGCGGTCCTCGAGTTCGCCGTCCGACGCAGCCATGCTCCCGACTATGCCACCGCACCACTCAGTTCTCCTGCGCCGCCTTCTTCCGGGCGATGTCCTCGAGGGCCGCGATGTACTTCGCGCGTTCCGCCGCGCCCGCCTCCCACTCCGCCTTGCGGTTCTTCACAGGCTTGGCCGGCGACCCGACCGCGATGCTGAAGTCCGGGATGTCGCCCTTCACGACGGCGTGCGCGCCGAGAACGCAGCCGCGCCCGACGCGCGTGTTGCGCAAGACCGTCACCTTGGCCGCCACCCACGTGTCGGGACCGATGCGGACCGGGCCCTTCACGATGCCCTGGTCCTTGATCGGAACGTTCACGTCGTCCATGCGGTGGTCGAAGTCAGTGATGTAGCACCAGTCGGCCACGAGCGTCGACGCACCGATCTCGATGTCCAGGTACGTGTTGACGACGTTGTCCTTGCCGAACACCACCTTGTCCCCGATGCGCAGCGAACCCTCGTGGCACCGGATGGCGTTGCCATCGCCGATGTGGACCCACCGGCCGATCTCGAGCCGGGACAGGTCGGGGGTCGAATGGATCTCCACCCTCTTGCCGAGGAACACCATGCCGCGCAGGATCACGTGCGGGTTGGCGAGCTTGAATTTCGCGAGCCGGTAGTACCGCACCAGGTACCACGGCGTGTACGCCTTGTTCGCCAGCACCCACCGCAGCGAGGCGCGTGTCAGGAAGCGGGCCTGCTCACTGTCACTCCGCCGGGATCCTCGCCACCTCGTACGCAACGGTGCGCCCCACATGCTCGTCATAGCCTGTCAGCCTACGTTCACCGCCCGCACCCCCGTTCGGGTGCGTCCGGACTCCGGCACCACCCTCGGGGTGTGACGCTCGGCCCCGCCTCGGGGCGTGTGCTCGGCCCCGCCTCGGGGTCTGACGCTCGGCCCCGCCTCGGGGTCTGACGCTCGGCCCCGCCTCGGCGGGATAGTCTCTGGGCCGAGCGTTATCGAAGACGAGGAGATGTAATGCGGCGGGTCCTACGTTCGTCAGTACTGGCGCTGGCGACGATCTCGACTGTCGTCCTCAGCGGCTGCAGCAGCGGGCCGCAGGTCGACGACATCTTCTCGGCAGGCGGGTGGCCCGGCATGCACGCCGACGCCCGCAACAGCGACACCAGCCCCGTCACCGGTTCCCGCGACCTCTCCTTCGCCTGGTCGCGCCCGCTCGGCGGCCCGGTCGCGAATTACGCGTCCGTGGCGGCGAGCAGCCAGATCTTCGTCACCGCGCGCACCGAGAAGGGCTGCAACCTCTTCTCCTACCAGATGGACAGCGGCCGCAAACGGTGGTGCCGGCAACTCGCCCCCGGCGTCGTGGCGTCCACACCGGTCGTCGACGGCGCCGCCAACGTGTACGTCGGCGAGGACGGCGCCATCAACTCGTTCAACGAATACGGCCAGCTGCGTTGGCGCACACCGGTGGTCGGGACCCCGCTGTCCGCTCAGTTCACCGGCGACGGCAATCTCCTCTTCATCACCCAGCTCGGCCAGATCAATGTCGTGAACACGCAGAACGGCCAGAAGGTCGTGGCGCCGTACGATCTCGTCCCGCCGCCCTCCCTCGCCGACGGCGCGAACGTCGACATCCTCCCCGACGACAAGGGCCTGCGCGGCTGCTTCTTCGGCGCCCCCGACTGCCCGGTGGCGAACATGCCCGCCATCGACCTCGAGTCCGGCAAGTTCTACTTCACGCTCTTCGCGCCCGGCGCACCCCAGGCGGAACTCGTCGCGATGAAGTACTCCGGTGGCGACAACCCGGCGATCACCCAGGAATGGTCCAGCGACACTCTGCCGGGCGGCAGCGCGTCCAGCCCCGATCTGTCGGCGGACGGCTCCGTCGTCTACGCCAACGACAACTGGGGAACGATGTGGGCGATCGACTCGGCGACCGGTGATGCGAAGTGGAGCTACGACATCGGGTACGCCGCGGCAGGCAGCCCGTCGACGTCCGCGGACGGTCTGATCATCCCCGCGGGTGGTCCCGACGGCCACCTGCTGGCGCTGCAGGACATGGGCGATCACGCCGAACTCGTCTGGGAGCGGAAGGATCTGCTGCAGCTGGGTGTCCCGGCGCAGACGGCCGGGTCCACCGGGTACGCGGTGGTCCGCGACGGCACGGACGGACTGGCGATGCTCACGTTCGACACCGGAACCGGCGAAACCCTCGATCAGGACACGCTGCCCGGGGCGAAGGGGTTCACCGTCGGCACGTCCGTCGGCCCCAAGGGCGAAGTGCTCACGCCCACCCTGCTCGGGGAACTGTTCGTCCTCCGCTGACCCGTGAGTACTTCTCAACCGCGGGCGGTTGAGAAGTACTCACGGGCGCGCAGCGCAAATGAAGGCGGCACCGGACCGGCCGATCCGCGTGATCACCACACTGAGCGAACGGCTTCCACGCAGCTTCAGCTTGGGCCGCAGCACCGCGGGGTCGACGTCGACGCCGCGCACCAGGATTTCCGCCGCACCGCAATCGTGACGGGCCAGTTCCTGCCGCAGCGATTTCTCCGAATACTTCACCTGGTCGAGGATGCGGAAGCCCCGCACGCCGTCAGGAACGGAATCGCCGGTGAGATAGGCGATCCGGGGATCGAGCTGCCACAGCCCGTGCCGGGCGGCGTAGTGCCGCACCAGTCCCGCACGCACGACGGCGCCGTCCGGGTCGACGATCCATTCCCCCGGAGCGCGTTCGGGGATGTCGTCGTCCTCGGCGTCCGTGACCGTCCAGGCGGATCCGTCGGAGCCGAGCACACTCGCCCGCCGCGTGACACCGTCGCCGGACAGCCCCGGCGACCACAGGCAGGCCTCGCGCACACCGCCGTCGAGGGACACCACCTCCACCTCGCCGTCCCAGCCGAGCCGGTCGAAATCGAGTCCGGGGGCGCACTTCACGGCCAGATCGCGTCCGCGGTACGCATCGATCAGATCGGGCAGCGGCGGTTCCAGCGCGGCGGGATCGTGCGTGCGCCTGCCGCCGGACCGTCGCGCCGGATCCGCGAGGACGACGGTGCCGCGGGTGCACGGGACGAGCGCGTCGGCGCGCACCACCGTCGCGCCGGGAACGTTGTGCCGCGCCATCAGGAGCCGGACGGGGTCGAGGTCGCTGCCGATCACCGTCGCCGCCGTCCCGACCACCGCGTCGAGTTCCGCACCGATGGAACAGGTGACGTCGTGGACGTTCCGGTCCGTCAGCCGCGTCGCCCGGTGCGCGGCGACCGCACGCGGGGTCGCCTGTTGCAGTGCGTCGTCGGTGAAGAACCAGGTTTCGGTGCCGGGCAGTTTGGCGGCCGCCTTCCGCCGCAGCAGGACGGTCTCCACGAGCAACGCCACGCGCGCGCCGAAACGCGTACGCGCCCGGCCGATGTCGGCCAGGCGCGTCGACGCGGTCAGGGCGAGCGCGTCCACTTCCGCGAGAGCGTCTGCCCCGTCCGCACTCTGCAGGAACTCCACGTCCCCGGGAGTGAACGCATAGCCCAATTCAGTTGCCGGGCTTCACGCCGGTGATCATGACGTTGTAGAAGAAGCCCCGCGGCACCACGTGCCGGAGAAGCTTCTCGTCGACCCAGCTGAGCGTCTTCCATCCGGTGAACGCGAAACGTCCCCAGCCCCAGCCCAGCTTCTCCGGGGGCACCGCGGCCTCGAACGTGCGGACCGGCCAGCCGAGCAGAGCGGCGGCGAATTCCTCGGTGGCCGCGTGCACCTGGTCGGCGCCTGCCGATTTCGCGATCTTCTCGAGGTCGCTCGGATCGAACGTGTGGAGGTCGACGACGGCCTCGAGCGCGGCGGCGCGGGAGGACTCGTCCAGTTCCGCCTGCGGGCGACGCCAGTCGGCGAGGAACGGCAGCTTGGTGATCCGGGTGGTGGCCTCCCACGTCGCGCGGCCGAGCCAGCGGGCGTAGAAGTTCCCGATCGTGGTCGGCTCGCCGGCGAACACGAAGCGTCCGCCCGGCTTGAGGACGCGCAGAACCTCGCGCAGCGACTGCTCGACGTCCGGGATGTGGTGCAGGACCGCATGTCCCACGACGAGGTCGAACGTGTCGTCCTCGTACGGGATGGTCTCGGCGTCGGCGACGCGGCCGTCGACGGACAAACCGAGGCCCTCGGCGTTGCGGAGCGCGACCTTCACCATACCGGGCGACAGGTCCGTGACCGAACCGGTCTTCGCGACCCCGCCCTGCATCAGGTTGAGGAGGAAGAATCCGGTGCCGCAGCCCAGTTCGAGCGCCCGCTCGTAGGGCAGCGGCTGATCGCCCGCGACGGCGTCGAAACGTCCGCGCGCGTAGTCGATGCACCGCTCGTCGTACGAGATCGACCACTTCTCGTCGTACGTCTCGGCTTCCCAGTCGTGGTAGAGCACCTGGGCCAGTTTGGTGTCCTTCAGCGCAGCCTCGACCTCTTCGGCGGTGGCGTGCGGATGAGGAGCTGGGTCGTCATGGGCGCTTGCAGTCATGCGGCAAATCCTACTCGCTGGTAAGAGTGAACAGGTTCTAGTTTCGGGCTTCAGACTACTCGCCCGTGAACTGAGCCTTACCCGGGCCGTTCTCGATGAACGATTCCATCCCGATCTTCCGGTCCCGGGTGGCGAACAGCGCGGTGAACAGCTGACGCTCCACCGCCAGGCCCGTGCCCAGGTCGACGTCCAGCCCGCGGTCGACGGCAGCCTTGGCCGCGGCCAGTGCGCGGCCTGCGCCCTTCGTGAACTGCGATGCCCAGGTGCGCGCCGCCTCGTACACGTCGTCCGGTGCCACGACCTCGTCGACCAGGCCGATCGCCAGCGCCTCCTCGGCGTCGACGAACCGGCCGGTGAACAGCAGATCCTTGGCCTTGGACGGTCCGATCAGCCGGGCGAGGCGCTGGGTGCCGCCGCCTCCGGGGATGATGCCGAGCAGGATCTCCGGCACGCCGAGCTTGGCGTTGTCTCCCACGATGCGCCGATCCGCAGACAGCGCGACCTCCAGGCCGCCGCCGAGCGCGTACCCCGTGATGGCGGCGACGGTCGGCTTCGGGATCTCGGAGACCGCCGCGAGGTCGGCCTGCAGGTCGCCGATCACGTCGGACATCTGCCCGAACTCCATCTCGGACATTTCCTTCACGTCCGCGCCCGCAGCGAAGACCTTCTCGCCGCCGTAGACGATGACGGCCTTCACGTCGGAGTCGACGGTCGCCGCCCGCGCCGCGGCCCGCAACTCCTGCTGAACCTGACGGTTCAGCGCGTTCATCGGGGGGCGCGCGAGCCGGATCGTGCCGATGCCTTCGGATACCTCGAGGGTGACAAACTCAGCCATGAGGCAAAAGGCTACTTGTCTGCCTCCGACCCGGTTTCGCGGCCCGTCCCGTCGCGATCAGCCGCGCGACGCCCACGGATGCGGACCGGCTTCGTAGTAGCCGTCCTGTCCCGGGAACTCGACGCGAAGCTGCTCCTCGCCGGTGATCAGCGTCGGCAGGATCACCGGGATCTCCGGCTCCGCGGCCAGCACGTCCGCGACCGAGCCGAACGCGCTGAGCGCCGTGAGCTGACTCCACGTCGGAGGCAGCAGGATGCTTCCGCCGCCCTGCCAGTGCGCGAGCGCCGCGGCCGGACTCTGCCACTGCACCTCCTCGGCCTCGGATGTCGCGCCGTCCGCGATCTGGCCCTGCGGCGCGGCGGCCACGAAGAACCTCGTGTCGTAGCGGCGGCCCTCACCGACCGGGGTGATCCAGTTGGCCCAGGGCCGCAGCAGATCGGCCCGCAGGACGAGGTTCTCGCGTTTCAGGAAGTCGCTGAACGACAGTTCGCGCGACTCGAGCTGCGTACGGGCCTGCGCGTACCGCGACGTGTCCGCCACGACCGTGTCCGCGCTCGGTCCCGCGAGGAGCACGCCGCACTCCTCGAACGTCTCGCGCACCGCCGCGCACACGAGCGCCTTCGCGCGCGCCGCGTCGGTGGAGAACCGCCCGGCCCACCAGTCGACGGACGGGCCCGCCCAGTCGACCTCGGCCTCGGCGTCGGACGGATCGACGCCGCCGCCGGGGAACACCGTCATGCCGCCGGCGAACGCCATCCCCTTCACGCGCCGGAGGAGGAACACCTCGATGCCGGACGCCGCGGCACCTGCCGCGGCGTCACGGATGAGAATGACGGTGGACGCGTCCTTGGGCGCCACGTCGGTACTGTCGCGGGGCGTCTGCTCTTGCTTCGAGACCATGCCTCGGAACCTACGCCGCCGGGTGACGCGCGTCGCAGTCGGTCCCCTGCGCGGGTCGCGCCGACCAGTCCGGTCCTCAGCCTCTCCGGTGCGCGCCGGGGGCGCGGGTCCGCCGCGCGAAGAACCGGCCGTCCACCTTGTCCAGGCTGATGGACTGGCTGAACGCCTCGCTGAGGTTCTCGGCCGTGATGACCTGGTCCAGGAGACCCTGCGAGACCACCTCCCCCTCCTTGAGGAGCATGGCGTGGGTGAATCCCGGCGGGATCTCCTCGACGTGGTGGGTGATGAGGACCGTCGCGGGGGCGTCGGGGTCGGCGGCGAGGTCGGTGAGACGCGCGACGAGTTCCTCGCGCCCACCGAGGTCGAGCCCGGCGGCGGGCTCGTCGAGCAGCAGCAGTTCCGGGTCGGTCATCAGCGCACGGGCGATGAGGACGCGCTTGCGCTCACCCTCGGACAGCGTGCCGTAGGTCCGCTTGGCGAGATGTTCGGCGCCGAGGCTCTCGAGCATCTCGACGGCACGGTCGGTGTCCATGTCGTCGTAGCGCTCACGCCACCGCCCGAGCACCGCGTAGCCGGCGGAGACGACGAGATCGCTCACGACCTCCTCGGACGGCACCCGGTTCGCGAGGGCCGAGGAGGACAGTCCGATCCGCGGCCGCAGTTCGTTGATGTCGACGCGGCCGAGCCGCTCACCGAGGAGGTAGGCGCTTCCGCTCGTGGGATGCAGTTCGGCGGCCGCGATGCGGAGCAACGACGTCTTCCCTGCCCCGTTCGGCCCGAGGACGACCCATCGTTCGTCGAGTTCCACCTTCCAGGTGACCGGGCCCACCAGAGTGTTGCCCCCGCGGCGGAGGAGAACGTCGTCGAATTCGATGAGGAGATCAGGATCAGGTTCATGCACGGACCCATCTTCCCGCACATCTTCCGGGCATTCACGGCAGGATCAGTTGCGTGTCGCCTCACATCGATCCGTACCCCGGCGAGATGTCGTCCCTCCCGCCGAGTCTGCGGCTGCCCGGGTCGCCGTTTCCCCTGGGAGCGAAAGTGCGTGGCACCGGAACGCAGTTCGCCGTCCACGCCCCCGACGCCGAACTGGTACAGGTGTGCCTGATTTCGGAGGGGGGCGACGAGACCCGGATCGACCTGGTCCAGCGGACGTACGGCATCTGGCACGGCGTCGTCGAGGGTGTCGGTGCGGGGCAGCGCTACGGCTACCGCGCGCACGGTCGCTGGGATCCCGCGTGCGGCATTCGCCTCAACCCCGCCAAACTACTGCTGGATCCGTGGGCCACACGCATCACCGGCGAACTCGGCGACCACGAGGCGCTGCTCTCCCACGACGGCGACCCGTTCGGCGGCCCGTCGCGCATCGACAGCCTCGGCCACACACCACTGTCGGTGGTGACGGCCGACCACGCCCGCACGAGCGGACCGCGGATCGAAAGGCCGTGGGAGGAAACCGTTGTCTACGAACTCCACGTGGGGTCGTTCACCGCACGGCACCCCGACGTGCCGCCGCGGTACCGCGGAACGTATCTGGGTCTCGCCGAACCGGCCGTCGTCGGTCATCTCGTGCGCCTCGGCGTGACCGCGGTCGAACTGCTCCCGGTGCAGGCATACGTCTCCGAGGCCACCGTCCGCTCGCGGGGCATGCGCAATCACTGGGGATACTCCACCGCAGCGTTCTTCGCCCCCCACCCGGGGTACGCGGTGGTGCCCGGCGAGGAGATCGCCGAGTTCCACACCATGGTCGACGCGCTCCACGCCGCGGGGATCGAGGTCGTTCTGGACGTGGTCTACAACCACACCTGCGAACAGAGCGTCGACGGCATCAGCCTCAGCTGGCGCGGCCTCGACGCTTCCGGCTACTACCTCCTCGACGCCGAGGGCCGCGACATCGATCTCACCGGTTGCGGGAACACCGTCGACGCGCAGTCGCCCGTCGTCGTCCGGATGATCGGTGACAGCCTGCGTTACTGGGCGCACGAGATGGGTGTCGACGGTTTCCGGTTCGACCTCGCGTCCGCGCTCGGCCGGCCCGGCGGCGGCCGATTCGATTCCCGCGCTTCGATCTTCTCCGCGATCACCGCGGATCCCGTTCTCTCGCGCTGCAAACTGATCGCCGAACCGTGGGACGCCACACCCGACGGATACCGGGTCGGGCATTTCGGCTCGCAGTGGTCCGAGTGGAACGACAAGTACCGCAACACCGTTCGGCGGTTCTGGAACGGCGGCACCGGGGTGCGCGAACTCGCCTCCCGGGTGGCGGGCTCGGAGGACGTCTTCGGCACCCGGCGCCCCTGGGCGTCCGTCAATTTCGTCACGGCCCACGACGGGTTCACCGCCGCGGACCTCGTGTCGTACACGCGCAAACGCAACGAAGCCAACGGCGAGGACAATCGGGACGGCGCCGATTTCAACGACTCCGTCGACCACGGCGTCGAAGGCCCCACCGACGACCCGGCGGTCACCGAGGCGCGATCCCGGCACGTCCGCGCCCTGCTGGCCACCCTCGCGCTGTCCACCGGCACACCGATGTTCACCGCCGGCGACGAATTCGGTCACACCCTGGGCGGCAACAATAACGCGTACTGCGTTCCCGACGGCACTCCGCGCGAAGATTCCTGGCCCCTCGACTGGAGCGCCGGGGATCCGGCGCTCGTCGCGTTCGTCACCCGCGCCCTCGATCTCCGGCGCGCCTCCCCCGCCCTGCGTCAGCCGGAATTCTTCGAGGGCAGGCGCACACCCACCGGCCATCCCGACCTCGTGTGGTTCGGCGCGGACGGCGCCGAGATGGACGATTCGGCGTGGCACGACGACTCCCGGCGCACCCTGCAGGCGTGGATCGACGGTTCCGACATCCGCTCCCACACCGAGGACGGGCACCAGCTCACCGACGACAGCTGGCTTCTCGTCTTCCACTCGGGCGGGCCTGCCGCGATCACCCTGAGGTGTCCCGAATGGTTCTACGGGACGGTGCTCGCCGAGTTCGACTCCGCCTCACCGGACGGCGCACCGGAACCGGGCGGCCCGATCTCCGGCGACTCCACGATCGCGGTGTCCGGTCCGGCACTGCTCGCCTTCCGCGCGGTCGGGTAGATGCCGCCGACACGCATCATCAACTGGATGACCGGGCCGATGCCCAGCGCGTAGACGACGGTGCCCACCCCGACGGTGCCACCGAGCACCCAGCCGGTGGCCAGCACGGTCACCTCGATCGACGTGCGGATCACCCGCACCGACAGCCCGGTCCGCGCGACCAGCCCGGTCATGAGGCCGTCCCGCGGGCCCGGGCCCATCCCCGCACCGATGTACAGCACGGTGGCGAGCGCGTTGAGGACGACACCACCGAGCATCACCGCGATCCGCACGGCGAGAGAGTCGGCAGGTTCGAGCCACGCCAGCGACGTGTCCACCGACACCGCGATGACCACCACGTTGGCGACCGTGCCGAATCCTGGTTTCTGGCGGATCGGAATCCAGAGTGCGAGCACCACAACGCCGGTCAACGCGGTCACGGCGCCGAAACTGAGTGGCGTGCGGCCGGCGACGCCCTGATGGAACACGTCCCACGGGTCGAGGCCGAGGCCGGCGGTGATCATCATGGCCATCGAGAAGCCGTACAGCCACAGTCCGGCGAACAGTGCGATCAGGCGTCGAGCGAGCATGACCACCAGTCTGTCGTGAACCAGGGCGGTACCCCATAGCCATGACGGCGTCACTGGACTGTCGACGCGTCGGCCGCTGCTCTCAGGGGCAGGCGATCACGGTCATGGATCCGGGTGCCACCTCGGTGAAGCCGGCGTCGCGCACCGCGATCGCCCTGCCCCGCACCACCTCGATGGTCAGCGTCTCCCACAATCCGACGTCGGCGTCACGCACGGCGCAGCGGTAGCCGGTGGCCGCCCAGGCGCGGGCCTGTTCGGTGGTCATCGCGCCGGCGAGCAGCATCGACGCGTGACCGACCTGCGCGGCGGCCTTCCCGACAGTCATGTCCAGAACGGAGTTGATCCACAGCACCGGAACGCCGTCCGGGATCTCCCCGGGATCGTCGTGGTCGAGGTCGGTGCCGCCGATCTGCAGCTTTCTGATGCGGGGATCGAGCGCGCCCACGGCAACGGGCACGAGCGCGCGGGCCTGCGCACCGTCGACGTCGACGGTGATCCCGTCGACCTCCTGCGCCGCCCGCCAGCCGGCGCCCCGCGCCCGCCGCGACACCTTGCGGATCCGGGACCCCACCCACGCCTGGTAGTCCGCCTGCCACGGTCCGGGCGCGCCCGTTTCGTCGGGGCCGACGCGCGGGTCGAGGCACAATGCCACCGTCGCGGTTGCGGCTGCCTCCAGCAGGGCAGTGCGCGGCGGGGGGTCGGCCTTCGGGATGTGCAGCACGATCGGCATGGCGAGGACCTGCGCCGGGTCGTCCGGATCCGGCCGGCCGCCGTATCCGGCCGCGAGGACAGCGTGACGCGCCGTCCACCCGGAATCGGCGCCGGCCTCCCCGGTGATCGCGTCGCGGCACGATTCCGTCACGGCAGCGGGACTCGTCGCACCACGCCGTCCACCGCGTCGGCGGCCTCGACCTCGTCGCGGGTGACCCCGAGGATGAACAGCACGGCGTCGAGGAAGGGGTGCGACAGCGCGGTGTCCGCGACCTCCCGTAGCGCGGGCTTTGCGTTGAACGCGATTCCCAGGCCGGCCGCGTTGAGCATGTCGATGTCGTTGGCGCCGTCGCCGACCGCCACCGTCTGTTCCATCGGGACGCCGACCTGACCGGCGAACTTGCGCAGCGCGGTCGCCTTCGCCGCACGGTCGACGATGTCACCGATCACCCGGCCGGTGAGCTTGCCGTCCACGATCTCGAGCGTGTTTGCCTGCACGAAGTCGAGTTCCAACTCGTGGGCCAGCCCCTCGATGACCTGCCGGAAACCGCCGGACACCACACCGCAGTGGAAGCCGAGCCTGCGGAGCGTCCGGATGGTGGTGCGGGCGCCCGGTGTCAGCTCGAGACCGTCCGCGACGTCGTCGATCACGGACGCGTCGAGGCCGGCAAGGGTTGCGACCCGCTGGTGCAGGGATTCGGTGAAGTCGATTTCCCCGCGCATCGCGGACTCGGTGACGGCACGCACCTCGTCCTCGACTCCGGCCCGCGCGGCGAGCATCTCGATGACCTCACCCTGGACGAGCGTCGAGTCGACGTCGAACACGATGAGCCGCTTGGCGCGACGGGCGAGGCCCCCGCGTTCGACCGCGATGTCGACGTTCTCCCGCACGGCCACCTCGGCCAGCACGGTGCGCAGGCTCTTGTCCGCCTCCGCCGTGCCGGGAGCGCTCACCAGGAGTTCGAGGCCCGTCACCGGGTAGTCGGCGACTCCACGGATCGAGTCGATGTTGACCCCGAGGGTCGCCATCTCCCGGGCAACCGAACGCAGCGCGCGAGCCGACACGGGGCTGCCGAGGACGACCACGGCATGCGTGGACAGCGACTGCCTGCCCGGATCCGCGCCGATCTCGACGTCCACCGACATCCCGACGGTGGCCATCGCCTCCTCGAGCTCCTCCTGCAGTGCTTCCCCGTTCTCGGGGCACGCCACGAGGACACCGAGGGTCAGTCGCCCACGAATCACCACCTGCTCCACGTCGAGAAGGCTCACGTCGTGGCGGGAGAGCGACCCGAAGAGCACCGAGGTGACGCCGGGTCGGTCGGGGCCCGTCACGGTCACCAGGACAGTGGTGTCAGCTGCACCCACCGATGTACTCCGATCATGTTGCTCGCGCGGCTTGTCCGGCACCCATTGTGCCAAGTCAAAGGCCCCGCCCGTTGCCGGGGCGGGGCCTTTCTCACACTGATGTGTCAGCGACCGGTGTCGGTGCCGGGGTCGCCTTCGTCGCCGACGGTCAGCGGCTCGTGACGTTCCTTCTCGAGCACGGTGCTGGCGTGCTTGCCACCGTGGCCCGGTCCGACGTGCGCCTCGGCCTTCATCCGCTCGACCATGTGCGGGTAGTGCAGCTCGAACGCGGGACGCTCGGAGCGGATGCGCGGCAGCTCGGTGAAGTTGTGCCGCGGCGGCGGGCAGCTGGTGGCCCACTCGAGGGAGTTGCCGTAACCCCACGGGTCGTCGACGGTGACGACCTCGCCGTACCGGTAGCTCTTGAAGACGTTCCAGATGAACGGCAGCGTCGACGCACCGAGGACGAACGCGAAGATCGTCGAGAACGAGTTCAGGAACGTGAACCCGTCCGAGGGCAGGTAGTCGGCGTAGCGACGGGGCATGCCTTCGTTACCCAGCCAGTGCTGGACGAGGAACGTGCCGTGGAAGCCGATGAACGTGGTCCAGAAGTGCCACTTGCCGAGACGCTCGTCCATCATGCGACCGGTCATCTTCGGGAACCAGAAGTAGATGCCGGCGTAGGTGGCGAACACGACGGTGCCGAAGACCACGTAGTGGAAGTGGGCGACCACGAAGTAGGTGTCCGTGACGTGGAAGTCCAGCGGCGGGCTCGCGAGGATGACGCCCGACAGGCCACCGAAGAGGAACGTGATGAGGAAGCCGATCGAGAACAGCATCGGCGACTCGAACGTCAACTGGCCCTTCCACATGGTGCCGATCCAGTTGAAGATCTTCACACCCGTCGGGACGGCGATCAGGAACGTCATGAACGAGAAGTACGGGAGCAGCACGGCGCCGGTGGCGTACATGTGGTGAGCCCACACCGCGATGGAGAGCGCGGCGATCGCCAGGGTCGCGTAGACCAGGCCGCTGTAACCGAACACCGGCTTACGGCTGAAGACCGGGAAGATCTCCGAGACGATGCCGAAGAACGGCAGCGCGATGATGTACACCTCGGGGTGACCGAAGAACCAGAACAGGTGCTGCCACAGGAGCACACCGCCCGTGGCCGGGTCGAAGATGTGGCCACCGAGGTGACGGTCGACGAACAGACCCATGAATGCGGCGGTCAGCAGCGGGAACGCCAGCAGAATCAGGATGCTGGTGATGAAGATGTTCCACGTGAAGATCGGCATCCGGAACATCGTCATGCCGGGGGCACGCAGGCAGATGACGGTGGTGATCATGTTGACACCACCGAGGATGGTGCCGAGGCCCGCGACCGCGAGGCCCATGACCCAGAGGTCGGCGCCGACGCCCGGGGAGTGCAGCGCACTCGTCAGGGGCGTGTAGGCGGTCCAGCCGAAGTCTGCGGCACCACCGGGGGTGATGAAGCCCGCGGTCGTGATGATCGCGCCGAACACGTACAGCCAGTAGCTGAACGCGTTGAGTCGCGGGAACGCCACGTCGGGGGCGCCGATCTGCAGCGGCAGGATGTAGTTGGCGAACCCGAACACGATCGGCGTCGCGTACAGCAGCAGCATGATCGTGCCGTGCATGGTGAACAGCTGGTTGAACTGCTCGTTCGACAAGAACTGCATACCGGGCACAGCGAGCTCGGCGCGCATCATCAGGGCCATGAGACCACCGATGAGGAAGAACGCGATCGAGGTCGTCAAGTACATGATTCCGAGCACCTTGGGGTCGGTGGTCGTAATCATTTTGAAGATGAACGAGCCCTTGGGTCCCTGCCGCGGCGGGTAAGGCCTGGCTGCAGCTATCGCGGGGACTGGCTGGGGCGCTACGGCAGTCACTGATCCTCCTGAATGCGCGTCCGACCCCGGGCTGCGAGGCGAACGGTCTCTGGCTTGCGCTCATCGAATCGTAGACCGTGCCCTCTGCGGCCTCCGACTGGGTCCTACCCACTGTCGTACTTACCCGGACTCAGAGCAAACCGGGGCGCGGTCGACCTGCGGTTTGTTCCACCGGGGAGCACCGGGGAGTGCTCACTGTCACGCGGTCCGGCGTGTCGCGTGGGGGGCGGTCGAGGCGGTCCCGCGGAGGCTCCGGCACGCCGGAACCGGGCTGTTAAGGTTTCGCTCACCTAACTTCTATCAGGAGCTCCATGTGAACGTTCTCTCCCGCCGCCGGGTCGTCGCCGGCGCGGTCGCGCTGGCCGCGGCAGCCACCCTCTCGATCACGTCCTGCTCCAGCGGCGACGACTCCGCCGCCGCCGGCACCACGTCGTCGACCGGACAGTTCCCCCGCACCGTCGACCACTTCCGCGGCAGCACCGAAATCCCGGCCGCACCGCAGCGCATCGTGGCACTCGACAACAGCTTCACCGACGCCGTCCTCCTCCTCGAGGCGCCCCTGGTCGGGTACGTCGACTACCGCGAACCGGGCCTGCCCGACTACCTCGGCACCACCCGCGACGAGTACGCGGCGGATGCGAAGTCCGTGGGCAAGGTCAGCAGCGCGAGCCTCGAGCAGATCGCCGCGCTGCAACCCGACCTGATCATCTCCGCCGAGGTGCGCGACGGAAAGAACTACGAGCAACTGTCGGCGATCGCGCCGACCATCTTCACCGAAACGACCGGGCCCACGTGGAAGGACAACATCCGGCTCGTCGGCAAGGCACTCGGCAAGGAGGACCTCGCGGAGCAGAAGATCGGCGCCTACGAAGTGCGGGCCGCCGCCGTCGGTGCCGAGATCAACGGGACGGCGTCGAATCCGGTGATCTCGGTCGTCCGGTTCGCGGGCGAGCCGACGGCACGCCTCTACCGCACCACCTCGTTCAGCGGGATCGTCGTCGCGGACGCCGGGCTGGCACGTCCGCAGAGCCAGGGCCCCGATCCTGCCGACCCGGACAACATCATGCAGGCCGTCAGCCCCGAACTGATCAGTGAAGCGGAGGCCGACGTCATCTTCGTCAGCACCTGGCAGGACCCGGCAGGCAAGAGCGCCGAAGCGGCGAAGCCGTTCCTGGAGAGCCCGCTGTGGCAGACGCTGAAGGGACGCAAGGTCGACGTCGACGACGCCCGCTGGATGACGCCGGTCAGCGTTCAGGGCGCGCACCTGATCCTCGACGACCTGTCGGACACGTTCGGGGTGGACAAGCACAGCGGCTAACCTGAACGCGCCCGCACACACAGGAAGTCGCCGAATTGTCCCCTCGTAGGTTTTCCGCCCGCCGCGCGTCCACCGGTCTGGTCGCTGCCGTCGCCGCGCTCACGCTGGCCGGCTGCTCTCCACCGTCCGACGACGATCCCGCAGCGTCCATCGTCCGGACCACCACGCAGATCGCCGGGGCCGGCGTGGTCGGCATCGAGCGGGACACCACGACGGCCTGCGCCGAGCCGGCCCCGGTCGACGCCGCACTCGCGGCCGGCTCGACGCACCGGGTGGTCCACACGAAGGGTGAGAGCGACGTCCCGTCCGATCCGCAGCGGATCGTGGTCCTCGACAGCGCCGCGCTGGACGCGGTGTGCGCCCTCGGCCTGTGGGAGAACGTGGTCGGCGCGGCAACCCTCGACGGCGATTCGCCGCAGCCCGGCTACCTCGGCACCGGCGTCTCCGAGATTCCGAGCGTCGGATCCGTCGACGCCCCGGACGTCAACAGGATCGCGCAGGCGGACCCGGACCTGATCCTCGGATCGAGTCCGGCGTCCGACCAGCTGTACGGCGCGCTCTCCCCCATCGCGCCCACCGTGTTCGTCGGCTCCGACCCCGTGTACTGGAAAGCGCAGTTCCTCCTCGCCGGCAACGCACTGGGCCGGGCCGACGCGGCGACCGCGGCACTCGAGCAGTACCAGCAGGACGCGAAGCAACTCGGCATCGACATCGATGCCGCGCAGACCCAGGCGTCCGTCGTCCGTTTCGACGCCGACAGCATCGAGGTCGAGGGTCCGGCCACATTCGCGGGCCAGGTCCTCACGGACGCCGGGGTGCGGCGGCCCGCCTATCAGAACCTCGACGGCGCCGTCACCGAACCGATCTCCGAAGCCGACATCGACCAGGCCGAGGGCGACCTGATCTACGCCGTCCTGGACGGCGAGGACGGCACCGCGCACGCGGAGGACGTCATGTCCGGGGAAGCCTGGGAAGATCTCGAGGCGGCCTCCGACAAGCGGGTCTTCGCCGTGGAGGGCGACGTGTGGGGCGGAAACGGCGTCGTCGCCGCGCGCGCAATGCTCACCGACCTGCGGAACACGCTGAACGGCTACGTCGGCTAGGAGGCTCGATGCCCGTACCCGAGTTCGTCACCGCCCTGCGCAGCCACGTCGGCACCGCACCGCTGTGGCTGTCCGGGGTCAGCGTCGTGGTGCGCGACGACGACGGGCGGGTGCTGCTGACCCGGCGCGTCGACAACGGCAAGTGGGCCGTCGTGTCCGGCATCCTCGAACCCGGGGAGGAACCCGGCCCGGCCGCGCTCCGGGAGATCCGTGAGGAAACCGGTGTGGACGCCGAACTGGTCCGGATCACGAGCGTCGACGTCACCGACCCGGTCACCTACCCCAACGGCGACGTCGCCCAGTACCTCGACGTGTGTTTCCTCGCCCGGTACGTCGGCGGGGAGGCCGCCGTGACGGACGACGAGAACCACGACGTGGCCTGGTTCTCCCCCGAGTCGCTGCCGGACGACCTCACCCCGTCGTCGCGGCTGCGCCTCGACAAGGCGCTGCAGGACGTCCCCGAGGCGTGGTTCCGCCGCTGAACGCACTTCGCCCGATGCCGCACCGGTGCAGCAGAACCGGACCGGTGTGACATCGGGCGACGCGAAAAGTTCGTTCTAGAAATCCCAGTCTTCGTCCTCGGTGTTGACGGCCTTGCCGATGACGTACGAGCTGCCCGAGCCGGAGAAGAAGTCGTGGTTCTCGTCGGCGTTGGGTGAGAGCGCCGACAGGATCGCCGGGTTGACGTCGGTCTCGTCCTTCGGGAACAGACCCTCGTAGCCGAGGTTCATCAGCGCCTTGTTGGCGTTGTACCGCAGGAACTTCTTGACGTCCTCGGTGAGGCCCACCTCGTCGTAGAGGTCCTGGGTGTAGTCGACCTCGTTGTCGTAGAGCTCGAAGAGCAACTCGAACGTGTAGTTCTTGAGGTCGTCGCGCTCGGCCTCGGTGAGCTGCTCGAGACCCTTCTGGTACTTGTAGCCGATGTAGTACCCGTGCACAGCCTCGTCACGGATGATGAGGCGGATGAGGTCGGCGGTGTTGGTGAGCTTCGCCCGCGACGACCAGTACATCGGCAGGTAGAAGCCGGAGTAGAACAGGAAGCTCTCGAGCAGGGTGGACGCCACCTTGCGCTTGAGCGGCTCGTCGCCCTGGTAGTAGTCCATGACGATCTCGGCCTTGCGCTGCAGGTTCGGGTTCTCCTCGGACCAGCGGAAGGCGTCGTCGATGTCGCGGGTGGAGCACAGCGTCGAGAAGATCGAGCTGTAGCTCTTCGCGTGCACCGACTCCATGAACGCGATGTTGGTGTACACCGCCTCTTCGTGCGGGGTGATGGCGTCGGGGATGAGGCTGACGGCGCCCACGGTGCCCTGAATGGTGTCGAGGAGCGTCAGCCCCGTGAACACCCGCATCGTGAGCTGCTTCTCCTGCGCCGTGAGCGTGCCCCACGACGGGATGTCGTTGGACACCGGCACCTTTTCGGGCAGCCAGAAGTTGCCGACGAGACGGTCCCACACCTCGGCGTCCTTCTCGTCCTGGACGCGGTTCCAGTTGATCGCGGATACGCGACTCACCAGCTTGACCATTGATTCCTCACTTCGTTCGGCTGTGAGTACTTGTTAACCGCCGGCGGTTAACAAGTACTCACGGGCGGCGGAGCCGCCTACAGCATGCAGGAGACGCAGTTTTCGACCTCGGTACCCTCCAACGCGAGCTGACGCAGCCGGATGTAGTACAGCGTCTTGATGCCCTTGCGCCACGCGTAGATCTGCGCCTTGTTGATGTCGCGGGTGGTGGCGGTGTCCTTGAAGAACAGCGTCAGCGACAGCCCCTGGTCGACGTGCTGCGTCGCGGCGGCATAGGTGTCGATGATCTTCTCGTACCCGATCTCGTAGGCATCCTGGTAGTACTCCAGGTTGTCGTTGGTCAGGTACGGCGCCGGGTAGTAGACGCGGCCGATCTTGCCTTCCTTGCGGATCTCGATCTTCGACGCCACCGGGTGGATGGAGCTGGTGGAGTTGTTGATGTAGGAGATCGATCCGGTCGGCGGCACCGCCTGCAGGTTCTGGTTGTAGATGCCGTGCTTCTGCACCGACGCCTTCAGCTCACGCCAGTCGTCCTGGGTCGGGATGTGCAGGCCCGCATCGGCGAACAGCTGCCGCACCCGCTCGGTCTCCGGCTCCCACACCCGGTCGGTGTACTTGTCGAAGAACTCTCCGGACGCGTACTTGGACTCCGGGAAGCCCGCGAAGTACGTGCCGCGCTCCTTGGCGATCTCGTTGGACGCCCGGATCGCGTGGAACACCACGGTGTAGAAGTAGATGTTCGTGAAATCGATGCCCTCGTCGGAGCCGTAGTGGATCCGCTCGCGCGCCAGGTATCCGTGCAGGTTCATCTGCCCGAGTCCGATGGCGTGACCCTCGTCGTTCGCCTTCCGGATCGACGGGACGGAGTCGATGGAGGTCTGATCGGCGACCGCGGTCAGCGCACGGATCGACGTCTCGATGGTCTGCGCGAAGTCCGGCGAGTCCATCGTCTTCGCGATGTTCAGCGAACCAAGGTTGCAGGAGATGTCCTTGCCGATGTGGCTGTAGGACAGGTCGTCGTTGAACAGCGACGGCGTGGAGACCTGCAGGATCTCCGAGCACAGGTTCGAGTGGGTGACCTTGCCCGCGATCGGGTTGGCGCGGTTCACGGTGTCCTCGTACATGATGTACGGGTAACCGGACTCGAACTGCAGCTCGGCGACGGTCTGGAAGAACTCGCGTGCCTTGATCTTCGACTTGCGGATGCGCTTGTCGTCGACCATCTCGTAGTACTTCTCGGTGACGTTGATGTCCGCGAACGGCTTGCCGTAGATGCGCTCCACGTCGTACGGCGAGAAGAGGTACATGTCCTCGTTCTTCTTCGCCAGCTCGAACGTGATGTCCGGGATGACGACGCCGAGAGACAGCGTCTTGATGCGGATCTTCTCGTCCGCGTTCTCGCGCTTGGTGTCGAGGAAGCGGTAGATGTCCGGGTGGTGCGCGTGCAAATACACTGCGCCTGCGCCCTGACGCGCACCGAGCTGGTTGGCGTAGGAGAAGGAGTCCTCGAGCAGCTTCATGATCGGGATGACCCCGGAGCTCTGGTTCTCGATCTTCTTGATCGGTGCACCGTGCTCACGAACGTTGCTGAGCAGCAACGCAACTCCGCCGCCGCGCTTGGACAGCTGCAGTGCGGAGTTGATGGAGCGGCCGATCGACTCCATGTTGTCCTCGATGCGCAGCAGGAAGCAGGACACGGGCTCGCCGCGCTGCTTCTTGCCCGAGTTGAGGAAGGTCGGGGTGGCCGGCTGGAAGCGGCCGGCGATGATCTCGTCGACGAGCTTGGTCGCCAGGTCCTCGTCGCCCGCGGCCAGCGTCAGGGCGACCATGCAGACACGGTCCTCGAAACGCTCCAGGTACCGCTTACCGTCGAACGTCTTGAGCGTGTACGAGGTGTAGTACTTGAACGCGCCCAGGAACGTCGGGAAACGGAACTTCTTCGAGTAGGCGTGGTCGATCAGCGTCTTGACGAAGTTGCGGGTGTACTGGTCGAGGACCTCACGCTCGTAGTAGTTCTCCTTGACCAGGTAGTCCAGCTTCTCGTCCTGGTTGTGGAAGAAGACGGTGTTCTGGTTGACGTGCTGGAGGAAGTACTGGTTCGCGGCCTCGCGGTCCTTGTCGAACTGGATCTCACCGTTGGGCCCGTACAGGTTGAGCATCGCGTTGAGCGCGTGGTAATCGAGACCGTTCGTCGAGTCTCCACCGCGCGCGTCGCGCTCTACGCTCCCCGCGTCGATGGTGTCTGTGATGGTCGGCGCCACTTCTCGTGCTCCTCGTCGTCTAAGTGATCCCAGAATTCACCCAGACCGGCCTTCACCCGCTCGACGTCCTCGGCTGTGCCCATGAGTTCGAAGCGGTAGAGGTAGGGAACGTGGCATTTCTGAGAGATGATATTTCCTGCAAAGCAATAGGATTCACCGAAATTGGTGTTTCCCGCCGCGATCACTGCTCGGATCAGCGACCTGTTGTGTGTGTTGTTGAGAAATCGGATGACCGGCTTCGGGACGTAACTGGTGTCGCGGCCCATGGCCGTCGTCCCCCCGCCGTAAGTCGGGAGGATCAGCACATAGGGTTCGTGCACCTCGAAGGTGCCCTCGCGGTCATGAATGGGTATGCGCGTCGCAGGCAGCCCGAGCCGCTGGACGAATCGGTGCGTGTTCTCCGAGGCGCTGGAGAAGTACACCAGCGATGTCATCGGTTTCCACCATCTGGACTAGTACTACCGTTTACTTCTGTCCGGGAATCGGCTCGTCCTCCGCCTCGGGCGGTGCGATCGCCTCGCTTCAAGCAGCGTTTGCCGAGAGGGTCTTGATGCGGTCGGGGCGGAAGCCCGACCAGTGCTCGTCACCGGCCACGATCACGGGCGCCTGCAGGTATCCCAGTGCCATGACGTAGTCCCGGGCTTCGGGGTCTTCGGTGATGTCGACGACGGAGTATTCGATACCCGCCTTGTCGAGGGCCCGGTAGGTGGCATTGCACTGAACGCAAGCGGGCTTGGTGTAGACGGTGATGCTCATGAAGTCCCTCTTTCCACTGCCGAATGGAGCTGACGAAGTGTGTGTTCAGCGCACTGAGACTTCCCCTGATCGAGATGGCGGTGACCCCCGATGGAGATGCTCACCGAGTCGGTTCTCGTTGTGGTCTCTCAGTGCTCAAGACACTACACCTAGTGGCCGACAGAAACACTTAACCCGAGATGTTGTGAGTCACATTGATGAAATTCCCTGGTCGTCATCCCGCGGACCACAAATTTCGTGCTCGCTCCGGCGTGTCGCACATCACATTTTCGGCGTGACGCGGAACACCCCTGAAATCGCGCTCGTGCACTGGAGGCTCGCGGGAGCTTACGGCACCTCCGACGACACGCCCGCATCGGCGGCGCGGGCTCCGGGCGAGCGCCGTCCGGACCGGCCGGACACCACCTCCGCCGAACGATGCCGACCTTTCCAGGGCCCGGCCCCGCCGGCGCCCCACACCCCCTTTCCCGCCTGCTGCGGCCGCACGCAACGGGCGTCGCGGACGACGCGCACCCCACGCTTGCCGGCCGGTAACTGCAGGCCCCGACTTCCCCTCCCGGTACCGTGAGCGCATGTCCGACGACCCCCTGGACGACCTCGTGTGGTCGGCGCCCGTAGCGCGCACGAGGCGGGTCACGCCGAACATGCAGCGGATCACCCTCGCGGGCGGCGATCTGAGTCGATTCGAATCCAGCGGGACGCCCGACGAGCGCCTGCTCCTCGCGTTCCCGCCGGACGGCGCGGAGAAGCGCAGTTACACCGTGCGCCGCTGGGACCGGGACGCCCGGGAGATGGACATCGACTTCGCCGTCCACGCGGGCGGGACCGCCGCGCACTGGGCCGCGAGCGCGCGCCCGGGCGAGATGCTCGGGTTCTCCACCGCGTCGGGGTGGTACTCGCCGCCCGCCGACGCCGAATGGCAGCTCCTCGTCGCCGACATGACGGCACTGCCCGCCGTCGGGCGGATCCTGGAGGAATTACCCGGTTCGGCGCGGGTGCACGTGGTCGCGGAGGTCACCACCCCGGCGGACCGGCAGCAGTTCGCGACCGACGCCGCGCTGACCGTGACGTGGCTGGACGGAAGCGGCAACGGCACCGGGGACAGCCTGCTGGCCGAGGCGGCCCGCGACTGGTCACGACCGGGCTCACCGGGATACGTGTGGTTCGCGGGCGAGGCGACGGTGTCGCGGGTGGTGCGACGCTGGTTGCGCCACGACCTGGGCTGGCCCGCGGACCGCTACGCCGTCATCGGGTACTGGCGCGACAACAAGGAGGAGTGGGTCGCGCGGTACGAGACGGTGCGCGAACAGATAGAAGCCGCCAGGGACTCTGCCCTGGCGGCCGGTGAAGACTTCGACACGGTGCGGGACGCCGTCGACGCAGCCCTGGATCGAACCGGGCTGTAGCGGCGACCGCGTCCCGCGAGGATCGATCAGGCGTCGACGAGTTCCTTCGTGGCGTCGACCAGGCTGGCGACGACGCCGGCGACCTGCTGCGCGACCTCGGCGTTCTCGCGCGGGTGCCGGTCACCGAACTTGTCGATGGTGCCGCCGATGGCGAGTGTGACATCCTCCAGGACCTTGCCGCCGGCGATGCGGACGGCCTTGCGTGTGTCCTCGTGCGCCCACTGCGCGCCGTTGCCGCTGGGCGAGGCGCTGATGACGGCGACGGGCTTGTCCTTGACGGCGCCGGTGCCGTACGGCCGGGAGATCCAGTCGATGGCGTTCTTGAGGACGGCGGGAATGGTGCCGTTGTACTCGGGCGTGAGCAGCAGGAGCGCGTCGGCGCGGCCTGCGGCGTCACGCAGCGCCTCGACGGCGGGAATGGAACCGGCGACGTCGATGTCTTCGTTGTAGAAGGGAACCTCACCGAGTCCGTCGAACACGGTCACCTCGGCACCCTCGGGTGCCACGGCGATCGCGGTCTCGGCGAGCTGACGGTTGACGGAGGCGGCGCGGAGGCTGCCGACGAGAACGAGAACGTTGGTCTGTGACATGTCGATAATCCTTCGATGGTGCGTAGGGCGGCTCGTGAACATGTATAGCAACTAAACGGACCGCGGTCCACTTATGTTCCCGCCGCGGTAGGATGCGGAGTGTGACCAGCCCCCTCCTGCCCCAGATCGGGGTCGACCCCCCGGAACGCGGAGACGCCGCACGTAACCGGCGTCTTCTGCTCGATGCGGCCGCGCTGCTGGTGGCCGAACGCGGTGTCGACGCCGTCACGATGGACGCCGTCGCCTGCAGGGCCGGTGTGGGCAAGGGCACAGTGTTCCGCCGGTTCGGCAGCCGGTCGGGACTCATGCACGCACTCCTCGACCACACCGAACGAGAACTTCAGCAGTCCTTCATGTTCGGCCCGCCGCCCCTCGGGCCGGGCGCCGACCCGATCGACCGGCTGATCGCCTTCGGGCACGCACGCATCGCGATCGTCGAGGTGCAGGGCGAGGTCCAGCGCGCGGCCGAGAACTCTCTCGAGTTCCGTTTCGCCGCCCCCGCACGGGCGGTGTCGGTGCGCCACGTCGTCTCCCTTCTCCGCGCGGCCGGCGTGCAGGGCGATCACGAACTGCTCGCCTGCTCGCTGCTCGCCCCCCTCGAGGCCACACTCGTACTGCACGAACTGCGCGACCTCGGGATGTCCGTCGAACGGCTCGGGGATGCCTGGGAGGACCTGATCCGGCGCGTCACCCGATGTTGATCCCGGATCCGGACATTTTGTCTAGCCTCGGGGAATGCGCACCACCACCGCCGTTCTCGGCCTTCTGACGTTCGCCTCGCTCACCGCCTGCGGCGGGGACGCGCAGCCCGAGCCCCAGGACCCGACCGGCCGCACGTTCGTCTCCACCTCCGTCGAGGGCGACCCCATTCCCGGCGGTGGGCCGCTCGTGCTCGGGTTCACCGACCCCGGCCGACTGTCCGTCGACGCCGGATGCAATCAGGGCAGCGCCGACGTCGACCTGTCCGACGGGAAGATCGTGACGGGACCGCTCGCCATGACGCTGATGGCGTGCCCCGGCGAGGCGGCAGGCGCCGACACCTGGGTGGCGGCTCTGCTGGACGCGCAACCGAACTGGACCCTCGGTGGCGACACGCTCACCCTCACCACACCCACCGCTTCGGTGACGCTCACGGACGAGAAGGTCGCCCGGCCGGACCGGCCCGTCGTCGGGACCACCTGGACGGTGACCGCGCTGATCAGCCCGGACGCGGTCACCACGACAGCGGCGCTGGAGCGGACCGCGCCGCAGTTGCTGATCGCAGCCGACGGTTCGGCGTCCGGTTTCACCGGCTGCAACCGGATGACCGGGACCGCGGACGTGCAGCAGAGTTCGATCACGTTCGGGTCCTGGGCCACCACCCGGATGGCGTGTCCGCCGGACGTGTCGGAGGTGGAGCGCGCGGTGCTCGCGGCGTTGACCGGGGAGACGGGCTACAGCGTCCGTTCGGATGCGATGCGCATGGTCAACGCGGACGGCACCGGGCTGGAACTCCGGGCGAGCTAGAGAGCGGCCAGCCAGCGCCCGAGCTCGCGAGCGCTCGCGTCGATCCGGGCGGGCCAGTCCAGTGCCGAGTCGTCCGCCGTGTCGGAGACGTGCTTGACCAGCCGGCACCGGGCACCGGCGCGGGCGCTGGCATAGGCGACGGCGAAACCCTCCATGTCGACGAGGTCGGCTCTGCGGGCGAGTTCGTCACGCACGCCGGCGTCGGACACGAACAGATCCCCGGTCGCGAGCACGGAACCGTCGCCGTCGGGCAGGGCCAGAAGATCGGCCACGTCGTGCCCGAGCGCCCGGATGGCGTCGCCGCTGATGTCGTGGTTCAGCACGGTCGACGGCGTGAACAGCCCGCTGTGATGCTCGTGCAGCGCGCCCGCGGTGCCGATGTTGACGACGAGCGGCCGGTCGGTTCGCGGATAGTCGGCGAGCGCGGACGCCACGGCCACGGCGGCGCTCACCTTGCCGATCCCGGTGATCAGGACCTCGAACTCGGACGGGACGTGCACCGCCTCCGCCTTGGTCGCGCTGACCACCAGAACGTCCGATCTACTCATGCGCGGAACCGTACCCTGCGCCCGTCAGGGGCACTCGCTAGAGTTCTGGCATGGCGAATCTACGTGCGCAGATCCTCGAGGAACTCGGTGCCCGGCCCACCATCGACGCGGCCGGCGAGATCCGCAAACGTGTTCAGTTCCTGAAGGACTACCTGCTGTCGACCCCGGCCAAGGGTTTCGTCCTGGGTATCAGCGGCGGTCAGGACAGCACCCTCACCGGACGCCTCGCCCAGCTCGCGGCGAGCGAGTTGCGCGAGGAGGGCCACGACGCCGAGTTCGTGGCCGTGCGGCTGCCCTACGGCACCCAGGCCGACGAGTCCGACGCGCAGATCTCCCTCGACTTCATCAAGCCCGACCGGTCGGTGGTCGTCAACGTGAAGCCCGGCGCGGACGCGACCGCGAAGGAGTCGTCCGAGGCGCTGCGCGACATCATCGGCGACGGCGGCGAACTCCGCGACTTCGTCCGCGGCAACATCAAGGCCCGCGAGCGCATGGTGATCCAGTACTCGATCGCCGGTCAGCTCGGCTTTCTGGTCGTCGGCACCGACCATGCCGCCGAGGCGATCACCGGTTTCTTCACCAAGTTCGGCGACGGCGGCGTGGACGTCACTCCCCTGACCGGGCTGTCCAAGCGTCAGGGCGCCGCGCTGCTCCGCGAACTCGGCGCGCCCGAGAGCACGTGGAGGAAGGTTCCCACCGCCGACCTCGAGGACGACCGTCCCGCGCTTCCCGACGAGGAGGCGCTGGGCCTGACGTACGCGCAGATCGACGACTACCTCGAGGGCAAGGACGTCCCGGACGCCGTGGCCGAGAAGCTCGAGGCGATGTTCCTGAATACCCGTCACAAGCGCACGGTCCCGGTGACCCCGCTCGACACGTGGTGGCGGTGACCCGGTGGTCCAGGCGCTGGTCGCGGGCGGTACCGGCACTGCAGGCCGGCAGGTGGTCAAGGAGTTCCTCGCCCGCGGTCACTCCGTCCGGGTCCTGACCCGGCACGGCGGGGCGCCGGGTACCGAGATCGCGCATTTCCACGGTGATCTCGTCACCGGCGACGGCCTCGCCGAGGCGCTCGACGGTGTCGACGTCGTGGTCGACACCACCGACGGCAAGACCAAGGGCACCCGGGCGGTGCTGGAGAAGGGCTCCGAGAACCTGCTCGCCACCGCGGACGGCGCGGGAGTCCGACGCGCCGTCCTCCTCTCCATCGTCAACGTGGATCTGGCCGAATTCGCCTATTACCAGTCGAAGCGCACCCAGGAGCGGGTCTACGAGAGTGCCGCGATGGCGACGACGATCGTGCGTGCGACCCAGTTCCACGACTTCATCCCCATGATCGCGAAACCGGCGAGCCGGGCGGGGCTGATCCCGGCGTTCTCGAAGACGAGCTTTCAGACCATCGACACGAGGGACGTGGCGACCGCCCTCGTCGACGCCGCCCTCGCCACCGACGCGCCGGAGGGGACGATCACCATCGGTGGCCCGGAGGTGCGCACCGCCCGCGATCTGACGACGGCGTGGAAGAAGGCCACCGGGACGCACGGGTTCGTCGTGAACGTGCCGCTTCCCGGCGCGCTGGGGCAGTTCCTGCGGAGCGGATCGAACCTGGTGCCCGACAACCGGTTCGGAACGATCACCTTCGACCGGTGGCTGGCCGAGTCCATCCACTGAGCGGCCCGGCGGACAGTGGGTCAGCCGCCGGCGAAGGGCGGCAGCACGTCCACCTGGGCGCCGGCGGTGCGCGTCAGATCGCGGGTCAACTCGGAGTCCACCAGGAAGGCGGAGACCGACAGCACCTGTTGCATGTCGGGACCGTACTTGGCGAGGAGAAGGTCCTTCACCTGACCGAGGTCCGCGGTGGCCGGGAGGTCGAGGGTCTCCTTCGTGCAGCCCGCCGCGTCGGCGGCGGCCGCGAAGTACCGAACCGAAATTCCTGTCACGTCAACCACCGATTGCTCCCATACTGCGTTGCGGCGGGGCGAAGCCGTCCGCGTTGATTCCGTGGCCTGCCCACTTGTTCCACATCGCGCCGCGCCACAACTGCGCCAGATCCTCGTCGCCCGCACCCGACCGCAGCGCCGACCGCAGGTCGACCTCCTGGTCGCTGAACAGGCACGACCGTACCGTTCCCTCGGCGGTGAGGCGGGTGCGGTCGCAGTCGGAGCAGAACGACCTGGTGACCGACGCGATGATTCCGACCGTGCCCGGTCCGCCGTCGACGAGCCACTCCTCGGCGGGCGCCGACGGGTCTTCCCTCCCGTGTTCGGTGAGCGTGAACCGCTCGCCGAGGACGGCCAGCAACCGGTCGGCGGTGACCATGTTGTCGCGTGCCCACTCGTGATCGGCGTCGAGCGGCATCTCCTCGATGAACCGCAGCGTGACGCCCTCGCTCAGGCACCATTCCAGGAGATCGGCCGCTCCGCTGAGCGTTTCGGGCATCAGCACCGCATTGATCTTCATCGGCGCCAGTCCGGCTCGGGCCGCGGCACGGATACCCGCCATCACCGACGGCAGACGGTCACGCCGGGTCAGTCTCGCGAAGTGCGCGCGGTCGACCGAATCGAGGGAAACGTTGACCCGTGTCAGCCCGGCGCGGGCGAGCCCGGCCGCGCGGTGCTCGAGACCGACCGCGTTGGTGGTCATCGCGAGCGGAATCCCCGGCACCCGCTCGGCGCATCCGGCGATCATCCGCTCGAGATCCACCCGCATCAGCGGTTCGCCCCCGGTGAACCGGACCTCGCGGACACCGAGCCGGTGAACGGCGATGTCGACGAGCCTGACGATCTCGTCCGCGGTGAGGAGATTCTGCGCCGGAATGGCGGGCAGGCCCTCCTCGGGCATGCAGTACGTGCAGCGCAGCGAACACTTCTCGGTGATCGACACCCGAAGATCCCGCGCGACGCGGCCGAACCGGTCGACCAGCTGATCGACGTCCGGTCTGCCGTCGAGCGAGACCGACGACCGGACGGTCGGGATCCCCATCTCCACCGTCGTCATCGAGTTGCCTTTCGCTGCATCTGTCCAGTATGCCGCGCGGGGGTGAGCGTTGTCCGATGCGGTGTGCGTCACTCGGCCGGGAGGTGCCTAGGATTGGTGACCATGGCCGGAGGAATATCGTGACCGCACGCTCCGTGGAGCAGCACGCCCAGCACGTCGCCGAACTCCTCGCGCCGCTGCACGGGCGCCCGGCCGAGGAGCTCCCGCTGGGCGAGGCACTCGGGCGCGCCCTCGCCGCCGACGTGCACTCCCCCGTCGACCTGCCGTTGTTCCGGAATTCGCAGATGGACGGATATGCGGTCGACGCCGCCTCCGTCGCGTCCATCCCGGCCGTGCTGCCGGTGCGGGGCGTGATCGCCGCGGGACCGGCAGGCACCACCGTCCACACTCCCGGAACCGCCTACCGGATCATGACCGGTGCGCCGATCCCCGAAGGCGCCGACGCGATCGTCCCGGTCGAGGACACCGAGGCCGCGGACGGACAGGTCCGCATCGAACGCTCGCGCACCGCCGGTGAGTTCGTGCGCGAGCGCGGCAGCGACGTCCGGGAGGGCATGCTCCTGCTGTCCGCGGGCAGTGTCCTCGCCGCCCGGCACATCGCCGTCCTCGCCGCCGTCGGCTTGCAGCGGGTCCCCGTGCGCCCGCGCCCGCGCATCGCCGTGATCACCACGGGCGCCGAACTGGTGGACGCCGGAACGACACTGCACCCCGGAGAGATCTACGACTCCAACGGAATCGCCCTCGCGTCGAGCGCCAGGGCCAACGGCGCCGAGGTCGTGTCGATCGCGCGCAGCGGCGACGACCCGGCCGAATTCCGGACCCTGCTCGCGGAGGCGACCACCACCGCCGACCTCGTCCTCACGTCCGGCGGGGTGTCGATGGGCGACTTCGAGGTGGTCAAGGAGACGCTCTCACCGCTCGGCGCGCACTTCGGGCACGTCGCGATGCAACCGGGCGGACCGCAGGGCACCGCCGTCGTCGACGGCACGCCCGTCCTCAACTTCCCGGGGAACCCGGTCAGCACCCTCGTCTCCTTCGAGGTGTTCGCACGTCCCGAGATCCGGCGCGCCGCCGGGCTCCCGCCGACGGAACCCGAGGAACTGCCACTCGCCGCGGCCGTCACCTCCATACCCGGCAAGCGGCAGTTCCTCCGGGCGCGCCGCACCGACGCCGGAGTCGAACTCGTGTCCGGCCCCGGCTCCCATCTCGTCGCCGCGATGGCGTGGGCGGACGTCCTCCTCGACGTTCCCGCCGACGTCACCGCGCTCGACGCCGGACAACTCGTGAAGGTGATCCCCCTATGAGCGACCTGACGCACCTCGACAGCGAGGGCCGCGCGCGCATGGTCGACGTGAGCGCGAAGGCAGACACGACCCGAACCGCGGTGGCCGCCGGGCAATTGGTCACCACCCCCGCGGTGATCGAACTGGTCCGGGCCGACGACCTGCCCAAGGCCGACGTTCTCGCGACGGCCCGGATCGCCGGGATCTCCGGGGCGAAGAAGACATCCGAGCTGATTCCGCTCTGCCATCAGCTCGCGCTGTCGTCGGTGAAGCTGGAGTTCGGGTTCACCGACACTGCGATCACGATCGAGGCCACCGCGAAGACGAAGGGCCCGACCGGCGTCGAGATGGAGGCCCTCACCGCCGTGGCAGTGGCCGGATTGACGTTGCACGACATGGTGAAGGCCGTCGACCCCGCCGCGACACTGGACGGTGTCCGGCTGCTCACCAAGGACGGCGGCAAACGCGGACACTGGACGCGCGAGCAGCAGAGCACCGGAACGCCCACGGTGACAGCACGATCCGCGGCCGTCCTGGTCGCCTCGACCGGCGGGGCCATGGGCACGCGGGAAGACACGACCGGCCCGGTGATCGCCGCGTGGCTCGAGGAACGTGGCTTCACCACCCGGGGCCCGCTCGTCTACCCGGACGCCGACATCGCGGCCGGACTCGCCGACGCCCTGTCCGGGAGCCCGGCACTGATCATCAGCACCGGCGGCACCGGGGTCTCCCCCACGGACGCGACCCCGGAGGCCACCCGCGCCGTGCTCGACCGCGAACTGCCCGGCGTGGCCGACGCCATCCGGAACCGCGGCACGGAGGTGACCCCGCACGCCTCGTTGAGCCGCGGACTCGCCGGTGTGGCGAACGGCACAGTCGTGGTGAATCTGCCCGGCTCGCCGGGCGGGGTCAGGGACGGATTGTCCGTCCTCGACCCGATCGTCGATCATCTTCTCGCTCAGGTCGCCGGTGGAGGTGCGCACGATGCCTGACATTCTCGCCCAGATCTCGGACCAGCCGCTCGATCCCGCCGTCGTCGACGCGGCAGTGGCCGGGCCCGAACACGGCGCCGTCGTCGTGTTCACCGGCGTCGTGCGCAATCACGATGGCGGACAATCCGTTTCGGCTCTCGAATACCAGTCGCACCCGGACGCCGAACGCTTTCTCCGCACCGTCTGCGAGGAGGTCGCGGCCTCGTCCGGACTCCCCGTCGCGGCCGTCCACCGGGTCGGATCCCTCACCGTCGGCGACCTCGCGGTGGTCGCCGCGGTCGCCGCTCCCCACCGCGCCGAGGCCTTCTCCGCGTGCGCGGAACTGGTGGAGCGCATCAAGCACGAGGTACCCATCTGGAAGCGGCAGAAATTCGCCGACGGGGCATCGGAATGGGTCGGTCTGTGACTCCTCGGTCGGACCGGTCCGCCGCCACCAGGTAGACTCGCCACCACTAGATGACCACGACGGTCATCCAGCGTCGTAGAACGCATTCAGTTCGGTCACCCGAATCCTGTTGGATGTGCACCACCGCATCCGCTCTTCTTACGGCGAAGAAGCTTGCCGACCGGCAACGCCGCCAACCTGTGCTCGAGCTCCGACGGAGACCTTCCGTATCGGCCCTCCGGGCACAACCCTGTGCTCGAAAGGCCTGACCACTTGTCTGACACGAATACCCCCGACACGACGTTCGCCGCGCTCGGTGTCCGCGAACCGCTGGTGAAAGCACTCGCCGACAAGGGGATCACCTCCCCGTTCCCCATCCAGGTCGACACCCTCCCCGACACGCTGTCGGGACGCGACGTGCTCGGCCGCGGCAAGACGGGCAGCGGCAAGACGCTCGCCTTCTCCATCCCCATGGTGTCTCGCCTCGCGGGTGAACTGTCCGGCGGAAAGCGCCGCCCGGGCCGCCCGGTGGGCCTGATCCTCGCCCCCACCCGCGAGCTCGCCACGCAGATCACCGCGACCCTGGAACCGCTCGCCGCCGCGTACGACCTGCGAGTCACCACGATCTTCGGTGGCGTCTCCCAGAACCGTCAGGTGAACGCCCTCAAGGCGGGCGTCGACATCGTCGTCGCGTGCCCCGGACGACTCGAAGACCTGATGAAGCAGAAGTTCGTGAGTCTCGACGCCGTCGAGATCACCGTGCTCGACGAGGCCGATCACATGGCCGACCTCGGCTTCCTGCCCGTCGTCACCCGCATCCTCACCGCGACCCCCCAGCAGGGGCAGCGGCTGCTGTTCTCCGCCACCCTGGACAACGGCGTCGACAAGCTCGTCAAGCGGTTCCTCAAGAACGAGGTGCTGCACTCGGTGGACGAGGCGAACTCGCCCGTCGCGGCCATGACGCACCACGTGTTCGACGTGGACGGCGTCGAGGCCAAGCGCAAGCTGGTCGAGCGGCTGGCATCGGGCACCGGACGCCGCATCCTGTTCATGCGCACCAAGCACCAGGCCCGCAAGCTGGCCCGTCAGCTCACCGAGGCCGGAATCCCCTCGGTCGACCTGCACGGCAACCTGTCGCAGGCGGCCCGCGACCGCAACCTCGCCTCGTTCTCGGCCGGTGAGGCCCGCGTGCTGGTGGCCACCGACGTCGCGGCCCGCGGCGTGCACGTCGACGACGTCGAGTTGGTCGTCCACGTCGATCCGCCCGCCGAGCACAAGGCCTACCTGCACCGTTCCGGCCGCACCGCACGCGCGGGCAGCGCAGGCGACGTCGTCACGGTCGTGCTGCCCGAGCAGCGCAAGGACCTGGCCGTCCTCATGCGCAAGGCCGCGATCAAGGTGACCCCGGTCCGCAGCACCGCGGACTCCGCACACGTGCTCGACCTGGTCGGCGACATCGCACCGCACGTCGCGCCGGCCCCGAAGGCGGCACCGGCGTCGAACGGCGGCGGACGCAATCAGCGGCCGGGCGGCGCCCAGGGCGGACGCGGCGGTCAGGGAGGCCAGGGCGGGCGCGCACAGGGTCAGGGCGGCGGCGCACGTCGCTCCCGCTCGGGTGGAGCCGGACGCCCCCGCGCAGCCTCGTCCGCCGGCGGCGGAACCCGCACGGCGTCCGCCGGCGGTTCACGCCGCCGTCAGGGCTAGAACTTCTCGAGGTGGACGGCGTCGGCCAACGGCCGGCGCCCCCGCCACCCGAAGCGCTCGAGGTCCGGCACCTGCTGGAACTCGGCGACCCTCCCCACGCACAGCCACGCGATGGGTCGCACCGGCTCGGGGATGCCCAGCAGTTCGGTGAGATAGGGCTCGTCGTAGAACGACACCCAGCCGACGCCCACATTCTCGGCGGCCGCGGCGAGCCACAGATTCTGGATCGCGAGCACCGCGGAGAACAGGCCCGTGTCGTCGACCGTGTGCCTGCCGAGGATGTGTTCGCCGCCGCGGCTCCGGTCGTACGTCACGACCACCCCCATGCCGCTCTCGCAGATCCCCTCGATCTTGATGGGGTCGAACGTCTTCTTCCGGTCTTCGGGCAGCGACTCCGCGAACCGCCTGCGGGCGCCGGCCACGTGGTCGGCGAACGTGGTCAGCGTGCCGGTGTCGCGTACGACGACGAAATCCCACGGCTGGGTGTTGCCCACGCTGGGCGCGCAGTGCGCGGCGCCCAGGATGCGGTCGAGAACCTCCTCCGCGATCGGCTCCCCGGTGAACTCGGCCCGCACGTCGCGGCGGCGGCGGATCGCGTCGTACACTGACAGCGCCGGCTCGGGATTCGTATCGGGACTACACGCAGACTCGGTCACGCGGTCACGGTATAGCGGTGCACACCCAGCATCGCGCCGGGGTCCGCATCTTCGCCCTCCGCCACGACGCAGCCCACGAGCCGGGTCCGCACGTGCTCGGATTCGATGTCGGCACCGATGAGCACCAGCTGGGTCGCCCGCTCCTCGCCGGGCTCCCACCGCGTCGACGTGAATCTGATGTGCGGACCGACGGTCTGCACCTCGAACTTCCGGGACTGCCCCGGCACCGCGAAATGCACGAACCCCTTGATCCGGTAGATCCCGACCGGTCGCGCCTCGAGGAACTCCACGAGCCGCCGCGGATCGATCGGCTCGCCCGAAGCGAAATCGACTGCCTCGTACGACGAATGCAGGTGGTCGTGGTCTTCGCAGTGGTCGTGCTGATCCAGCAGGAGCTGGTCGAGGGTGAGCTGCTCCCCCGGCGCCGGTTCACGCCCCGGTTCCCGGTCGAACAGCAGGGTGGGCTCGATCCGGCCGTGCGCGGTGGTGAGGACGGGCGCGCGGTCGTTGTAGCCGCGGATCATCGCCTGCACGGCGGCGCGCCGGTCGTCGTCGATGCGGTCCGTCTTGTTGAGGATCACGAGGTCGGCGAGCGTAACGTGCTTGCCGAGGTCCGGGTGCTGTTCGGACATGTCCTCGAACTGCTCGCCGTCGACCATCACGACGAGACCGCCGTACATCACGTGCGGGTTGGTGCTTCCGAGGACGAGACGAATCATGTTGCGCGGCTCGGCAAGCCCGCTCGCCTCGACGATGATCACATCGATCTGCGACGCGGGATGCGCAAGGCGGTCCAGCATCTCGTCCATGTCGCTGACGTCCACGGCGCAGCACATGCAGCCGTTGCTCAGCGACACCATCGAATCGACCTGACCGGCCACCATCATCGAATCGATGTTCACGGCGCCGAAGTCGTTGACGATGACGCCGACCCGGACGCCACGGTTGTTGCGCAGCACGTGGTTGAGCAGGGTGGTTTTTCCCGAACCGAGGAATCCGGCGACGATGACGACGGGAATCCGCTTCTTCGCCAACGCTGCGACCTCCGTGGGACCTCGACGAGCTACCGGGCGCCCATCCTAGCGGACAGACGGCTCGACCTCGAGGTCACGGACCCGGCGCGCGGGCGACCCCGCGTAGAGCCCGTTCGGCTCGCAGTCGCGGGTGACCACGGCGCCCGCCCCGACGACGCACCCCTCGCCCACCGTCACTCCCGGAAGGATGATCGCGCCCGCGCCGATCCAGCACCCGTCGCCGATCACGATCGGACGGTCGACCACACGCCCGCCCCGGCCCGAGCTCGGACCGATCTCGTGAGTGCTCGTGACGAACTGGACGCGGTGCCCGACGGCGACCTGCCTGCCGAGCGTGATGGTCGCGGTGCCGTCGAACAGGACGCCGCGGTTGACGAAGGTCCCCAGCCCCATCGTGACGTCCTTGCTGCCGAAATAGCAGCCCGAATAGATTCCGGCTCCCCACACTTTCGCTCCCGCGGCCATCAGCAGCAGAACCCGCAGCCACACGGGGACGAACGCGGAGGCCTGGACGATGGTGACGAACCGCATCTCGTCACCCTATCCTCGCGGAGCAAGTTCGCGACCCAGGTTTGCTATTCATTAACTGATTCACCGCACGAAACTGGACGGTGCGGCGTACCATGTGGGCGCCATCGAAGAAGCACGAGGGGGAACAGTGAGAAAACTGGATAGCGACGGATTCGCTGCGCTGATGGAGTCGATTCCCCACGCGATCAGCGTTCACGACCGCGAACGAAACGTCGTGTTCAGCAACCCCGCCTGCGCGACCCTGATCGGCTACGACGCCGACGAATTCGCGGACTCGATCACGAGCAACTGTTCCACCCCGACGACGCCGCATTGTGGGGCACCATGCTCGCCCGGGTACTGAGCCAGGAAAGCCCGAGCGCGACAGCACATCTGCGAATCCGGCACCGGGAGGGCCACTGGATCTGGGTGCTCGTCGCGGCGTCCACGTTCACCGCAGGCACTGAGCGGCTGGTCGCCCTCGTGCTCCAGGACGTGTCCGACACGATCTGGGGCAACCCCACGGCCGCGCGGCAGCCGATCCGATAACAGTCCGCTCACCGACCGTCGTCGGAAGCGCCGCTGCACGGCGGAGTCCGGACAGTGGCGCCGCATCGCCGGCAGAAATGGGTGCGGTGCCCGCCATTGTTGGACGTCGCACACCCGCACACCTCCCACCCCACCAGGCACGTATTGGCGGCCAGTGGGTGCCCGTTCGGGCAGCACCCCGGCGCGGTCTCGGTTCGGGCGGCCACACGTCGAATCTACCCGGCGATCGAACACATGTGCGAATCGAACCGACTGCCGGAACCGTCACATGTAGTTGCCGGGCGAACCGTCCTCCTGGCCGTCCTCCCGCTCCACCAGGAACCAGCTCCCGGGGGCGTAGATCAGCTCCCGCGCGGCGCGGACTATGACGAGCGCCCCGGACTCGTGGATGCTGTAGCTGTCGTCGTCGCCGAAGTCGGTGACGGCGAACTCCGCCAATTGGTCGAATGAGCGATGCGTCACAGTGAATGTCATGACGCCAGTGTCCCACCGGGACAAGAGGGATGAATGAGGAAAGCCTCCCACCCGCATCGTCTGCGGATGAGAGGCTTCTCTCGAAAGTGGAGCTAAGGGGACTCGAACCCCTGACCCCCACACTGCCAGTGTGGTGCGCTACCAGCTGCGCCATAGCCCCGTATTCGGTTGTTCTCCGCACTCGGAATGACTTCCTCCGTGCTCGAAGAAAGTTACACCATTGCCGACCGGGCCAACAAATCGCCTGGTCAGAGGCGCTTCGCGCCCGTGCGTGGTTAACGAGTCCAGACACTCGACAACCACGCACGGGCGGCGGAGCCGCCTACAGCTGCGACACCCAGTTCTCGTTGGACAGCGCGTCGATCACGGTGCCGTCCTTGACCACGGCGGGCGTGCCGGTCGCACCACTCGCGGCGAGGGCCTGACGGCCCGCCTCGGCGTGCGCACCCGCCTGCTCGACCTTCGCCCCGGTGGTGATGCACTCGGCGGCTGCGTCGGACGCTCCGGCGTCGCGGGCGATCTGCGCGAGTTCCTCGTTGGTGTGATCGGAGCTGCCGTTCTCCTTCGGCTGGTTCGCCGGCGAGAACAGCGCCGCATGGAACGCCGAATACGCCACGGCGTCACCGGTTTCGGCGACGCACTCGGACGCCGCGACGGCGCGGGTGGAATAGTCGCCGCTGGCCGAGAGCCGGTTGAGGAAGTTCAGGACGTGGTAGCGGACGGCCACCTTGCCGTCGTCGATGGCCTGCGCAAGTTCCTGACCGTTCTTGTTCTCGAGTTCGGCGCAGTACGGGCACATGGGATCTTCGAACAGGTCGACCGTGGCGGCGGCGTCCGGCCGGCCGAGGAGAACGACACCGTCATCCTGCAACGCCACCTGGACCTCGGAGTTCTGGACCCCGCCGTAACCGTCGTTGCGCGGCTTGCTGCGGTTGCTCTGCCAGATCACACCCCCGATGACGAGTACGGCGATGACCAGTACGGCGAGCCCACCGAGAATGTAGGTGGACCGGCTGGATTCCGGCTGCGGGTTGTACTTGTTCTTCGAGCTCACGTGGATGCAGTCCTTCGACGTCGGATCGATTTACCGAATGCTTACTCTGCCACCGTCTGCTGAGGGGTCACTGAGAAAGTGGTGCGGGAACGGAGCCCCAGCGCGAACGGGGAACGGGGAAACACGATCAGCCACACGGCCAGTGCGAGGAAGCCCACATCCCGGAGGATTTCCCGGGTGTAGTCCCAGCCGTTCACGTCGGCCGCACCTCCGCCGCCGAAGCATCCGCAGTCGATGGACAGCCCGCGGGCCCAGACCGAGACGATCACGCCGATCAGGATGAGCAGGAGCACCGCGGACACCGAGGCCGTGGCACGCACGGCGAGCCCGATCAGCAGGAGCAGACCGAGCGCGATCTCGAAGAACGGCAGCGTGTTGGCGACCGGCCGGACGAGGTCCTCGGGCAGTAGTTGGTATGCACGGACGGCGATGATCGTCTGGGCGGGGTCGGCGACCTTGAGTGCGCCGGAGACCAGCCAGACGCCGGCGAGTGACAGCCGGGCGAGCAATGAGACGACCTTGATCCACACCCGGACGAGCGTACCGAAGACGCCGGTCAGACCGCCTCGACCGACACCTTGGGCGCCGGCTTGTTCGGGACCAGCAGCCAGCCGACCGCGGCGAGGAGCATGACCCCTCCGGTGACCCCGAACGCGACCGCGTACGACAGGTGCTGGGCGAGCAGACCGGCGCCGACCGGGCCGAGAACCCCGCCCACGTCGGCGACCATCTGGAAGGCGGCCAGCACGGGGCCACCGCGGGATTTCGCGCCCACGACGTCGGCGACCGCGGCCTGCTGCGCGGGGCTCATCACTCCGGACCCGATGCCTGCGATGCCGGACAGCACGAGGAACACCAGCAGGTTCTCGCTGATGCCCATCCCGACGGTGCTGGCGCCGCACACCAGCAGTCCGAGGAGGACGAACAGCTTGCGTCCGTAGACGTCCGACAATCGCCCGGACACGATGAGGACGAGGGCATTGCCGACGGCGAACACGGTGAGGGCGATGCCGGCGAGGGCGGCGTCGCGGTGCAGCGCCTCGACGACGAACAGCGGCACCATCGCCACTCGCACCCCGAAGATCACCCCACCGAACGCGAAATTGGAGCCGAGCGCCGCCCGGTAGACGGGCTGCCCGAGCGCCTCCCGCAGGGTCATCGTGGCACCGGCGGCGGTGGCGTCCGGCGCCGTCAGATGCGAACCCCGCAGGCTCACGAACACGACGGCGGCCGCGACGACGAGGGCGATCGCGTAGATGACGAACGGAACCCGCAGCCCGAATCCGACGAGCAACCCGCCGACGAGGGGCCCGGAGATCGATCCCATCAGGAAGCTGGTCGCGTAGAGCCCGGACACGCGGCCGCGGCTGTCCACCGGTGCGATGCGGATCACCAGGCCCATCGCCGACACCGTGAACATCGTCGAGCCGATGCCCCCGAGTGCACGGAAGACGAGCAACTGCCAGTAGTCCCCCGCGACCGCGCAGGCCGCGGTGGAGGCCGCGACGATCAGGAGCCCGGTGATGTAGACGGGCCGCTCCCCCAGTTTCTGCACGAGCCGGCCGCTGACGGGGGCGAAGACCAGACGCATGAACGCGAACGACGAGATCACGACGGTGGCCGCCGTCACGCTCACGTCGAAGCTGCGGGCGAACTGTGGGAGAGCGGGTGCGACGATCCCGAATCCGAGTGCGATGACGAAGCTGGCCGAGACCAGTACCCAGATTTCCGAAGGGAGCCGCGGGCTGCGCCCGGCGGGCAGCCCGGCTGCGCGAGTGTTCATAGTTGAATCCGATGGTAGGTGCCCCCGCTTCCGCGGCGGCACCTACCCCGCCGAACACCTACTTCAGGACGTCGGCCACCAGTTCCTTGGCCGCCGCCTGCACCTGCGCGAGATGATCCGGGCCCTGGAACGATTCGGCGTAGATCTTGTAGACGTCCTCGGTGCCCGACGGCCGCGCCGCGAACCACGCGGATCCGGTGGTGACCTTCAGCCCGCCGAGGGCCGCCCCGTTGCCCGGGGCGCTCGTCAGCGTCGCGGTGATCGGCTCACCCGCCAGTTCGGTGGCCGACACCTGTTCGGGCGACAGTTTCGCCAGCACCGCCTTCTGCTCCCGCGTGGCGGGCGCGTCGATGCGGGCGTAGGCGGGACTGCCGAACCGCTCCGTCAGTTCCCGGTACCGGACCGACGGTGTCTTTCCCGTCACCGCCGTCATCTCCGAGGCCAGCAGGGCCAGGATGATCCCGTCCTTGTCCGTTGTCCACACTCCGCCGTCGTGGCGCAGGAACGACGCACCCGCGCTCTCCTCGCCGCCGAAACCGAGCGAGCCCTCGAGCAGCCCGGGGACGAACCACTTGAAACCCACCGGGACCTCGAGCAGTTCACGGCCGAGGCTTCCGACGACCCGGTCGATCATCGACGAACTGACCAGCGTCTTGCCCACCTTCACATCCGAGCCCCACCCTTGTCGGTGCGAGAACAGGTAGTCGATGGCGACCGCGAGGTAGTGGTTGGGATTCATCAGTCCCCCGTCGGGAGTGACGATTCCGTGCCGGTCCGCGTCGGCGTCGTTGCCGGTGGAGATGTCGAACCGGTCCCGGGCTCCGATCAGCGAGGCCATGGCGTTCGGCGACGAACAGTCCATGCGGATCTTGCCGTCGGTGTCGAGGGTCATGAACCGCCAGGTGGCGTCGACGAGCGGGTTGACGACCTCGAGGTCGAGACGGTGGATGTCGGCGATCGCACCCCAGTAGTCGACGCTCGCGCCGCCCAGCGGGTCGGCGCCGATCCGCACCCCGGCGCTGCGGATGGCGTCGAGGTCGAGAACGCTCGGCAGGTCGTCGATGTAGAAGCGGAGGAAGTCGTACCGCTCGGCCCGCGCGATCGCCCGGGCCGCCGGGATTCTCCGCACCCCCGAGAGGTCCCGCCGGAGTAGCTCGTTCGCCCGGTCGGCGATGATCGTCGTCGCCTCGGAGCCGGCGGGGCCACCGTGCGGCGGGTTGTACTTGAAGCCGCCGTCGCGGGGCGGGTTGTGCGACGGCGTCACGACGATGCCGTCGGCCTTCGACTCCGGGCCACTGCTGTTGTAGCGGAGAATCGCGTGACTGACCGCGGGGGTCGGCGTGTAGCGGTCCCGCGAATCGATCAGCACCGTCACGTCGTTCGCGGCCAGCACCTCGAGCGCCGACGTCCACGCCGGCTCGGACAGGGCGTGCGTGTCGCGCCCGAGAAACAGGGGTCCGTCGATGCCCTGGGAGGCCCGGTACTCGACGATGGCCTGGGTGGTGGCCAGGATGTGTGCCTCGTTGAACGCGGTGTCCAGGCTCGATCCCCGGTGCCCGGACGTCCCGAACAGCACCTGCTGCAACGGATTCTCGGGGTCGGGCACGCCGCTGTAGTACGCGGTCACCAGGTGCGCGATGTCTACGAGATCCTCCGGCAGTGCCACCTGACCCGCCCTGTCGTGCGCCACGAGACCTCCTGGAAACGTTTCGGGATCGAACTCGGCTCCAACCCATCCTGCACCCTCGCGCCGGAGTGTGCGCTCAAGACGTCAATCGGAATCCGAGCCAGGCCACGGCCAGACCGGCCGCCACACTCACGACCACGTAGACGAGGGACGTGAGCGCCAACCGGATCCGCAGCAGTCCCACCGATTCCACGGCGAACGTCGAGTAGGTGGTCAGTCCGCCGCAGAATCCGGTGCCCAGCAACGCGAACGTCTGCGCGGACATCGACGCCCCCGACAGCAGACCGAGGATCAGGCATCCTGCGACGTTCACGAGGAAGGTGGCCACCGGAAAACTGCGGTACGAGTCGACGTACCGGCCGGCGAGGTAGCGCGTCGTCGCACCGAGCGCGCCGCCGAACGCCACGAGCAGAACGGTCATGGAGCCGCCTTTCGGGCCAGGCGGTGCCGGTGACCGGCGAGCATCCCCAGCCGCGCCGCGAGCAGGGCAGGAATCAGGGTGGCCACCACGTAGAACGCCGCGGTGACGGCGTCCTCCCGTACGGCGTCGACGGCGAACGTCGAGAACGTGGTGAAACCGCCGAGGACGCCGACCCCCAGGAACAGTCGCCACAACCGGTCCGGTCCGACCGTCTCCGCGAGGTAGCCGAGCAACAGTGACCCGACGACGTTGATCAGGAGGACGGTCCAGATGCCCGGCCACGCCTCGGACAGCAGGAATCGCGCGGACGCACCGAGCGCACCGCCCAGCGCGACCACGGCCACCGGTTTCGTCAGGGACACGGCACACATCGTGTCACGGCGGCCGTGCGGGATTGTCGAACTCCGGTGCGGGCACAAAAAAATCCGGGCCGGATCACCTGGTGGTGTCCGGCCCGGACCTTGGTGGAGCTGCCGGGAATTGAACCCGGGTCCTCCGCAGCAAAGCTAGGGCTTCTCCGTGTGCAGTTTGCTATGTCTCTACTTGGATCTCCCGGTCTCGCAAACAAGCCAGGATGACGATCCCAGTCGCTGTTGGTTGTCCCGTTCGACTCCGCGACCGAGTCGAACGGTAAAGCCCTCTAGCTGATGCCAGTACCCGGACCGAGGGCGAACCCGGACTGACAGACACGCAGTCGCTACTTAGGCAGCGAGTGCGTAGTCGCGCTGATTGGAATCGGCGCTTATATGTTTGCAGCGACGCTTACGGTGGTCTCTTGCCTGCACCGACACGCTTCCCCTACCTCAACGTACGCAGTCGAAACCGTTCAGCCCCGTACGTGCCCCACGAGTCTCGCGGGGCCACCTAGTGTAACGCGAACCCCGCCCGGATTCATCCCGGTTTTCCCCGGGCGTGTCGACGGGCGTATTTCAGCTGGCCACGGCGATCATTCCGACGGCCGCGAGGGCGAGGAGCATCCCCGCCTGCTGCATCCTGCTCACCCGTTCACCGAGCATCACCATCGCCAGCAGCACGGTGGCCGCGGGATACAGCGACCCGATCACGCTGACGAGCGACAGCAGGCCACCCTGGAACGCGTACATCATCGCCGCGTTGGCCAGGACGTCCAGGAAACTCACGTAGACGGCGAGTCTGAGGGGTTCGCCGTGTGGTGGCACGAAGTGGCCTGCGGCCAGGGCGACGAGCCACACCACCGCGGTCGCCGCGGCGCGGGATACGGCGAGCGCCCACATGCCGCCCTCCTCGCCGATCTGGTGCAGCGAGACGAAGGACAGCGCAAACGCTATGCCGGATCCGACGGTGAGCAGCGCCACCGTGCGGGTGAACCGCAGCACCCTACCGCCTGCCACCTCGCCCGCGGTCTCGTCGGGCGATTCCCGGCTGACGAGGACGACGGCGACGAGGGCCACCACGATCCCGATGTACGCGACAGGCCCGGGCCGCTCGCCGAACGCGAGCCCGATCAACACCGGAATACCGGCGACCAGCACGGCCGTCAGCGGCGACACCACCGACATCGGTCCCGACGCCAACGCGAGGTAGAACCACCAGACCGCCACGCCGCCTGCCACTCCCGCCACCGCACCCCACACGAGGGAGGACGAGGTGAGGGTGCCTCCCGCGAACGGGGCGACCAGGAGCACGATCAGCAGGGACAGCGGATACGACACGATGACGACGCGCAGCGCCGCCACCCTGCGGGACGCGACGCCCCCGACGAAATCGCTCACGCCGTAACCGATCGCGGCCACGAGCGCGAGCAGGATAGAAGTCAGCGCATGCCCTTGACTCGGCGTCCGAGTTCGCGGGTCACCTCACGCTCGGCGGTCCGTCTGGCCAGGTCCTGGCGCTTGTCGTAGTCCTGCTTGCCCTTGGCGAGCGCGAGCTCCACCTTGACCTTGCCGTCGGAGAAGTACATCGACAGGGGAACCAGCGTCTGGTTGCCCTCGCGGGTCTTGCCGACGAGGTGCTCGATCTCCCGCTTGTGCAGCAGCAACTTCCGGGTGCGCCGCGGGGAGTGGTTGGTCCACGTGCCCTGCGTGTACTCGGGGATGTGCAGGGAGCGCAGCCACACCTCCCCGTCGTCGACGGTGGCGAACGCGTCGACGAGCGACGCCTTGCCCTCGCGCAGACTCTTCACCTCGGTACCGACGAGGGCGATCCCCGCCTCGTAGACGTCGAGAATGGTGTAGTTGTGACGCGCCTTGCGGTTGGTCGCAATGACCTTGCGGCCCTTTTCCTTCACGTTCCGGGCCTTTCAGTCCGCGATGTCCGAGGTGAACAGTTCGTGCCCTCCAGCATAGGAGAAGGGGCAAACCGATTATTCGCGGACGTACAAGCGCAGGGTCACGTATGCGGTGACCGCCGCCATTCCGACGCCCACCAGCACCAGCACCGGCGACACGAACAGCACGTCGCTGTTGGAGATCCGGGCCACGATGTTGGCCTCGTACACGTCCGCGAGCACGTCGTCGATGAACATGTTCTTCGCGGTGAACAGGCCGACGATGGCCAGGACGGCGCCGACCAGCGCGGCGACCACCGCCTCGAGCAGGAACGGCAACTGTGTGTACCAGCGGGTGGCACCGACCAACCGCATGATGCCGACCTCGGTGCGACGGGTGAAGGCCGCGATCTGAACCATGTTCGCGATCAGGAGAATTGCCGCCACGGCCTGCACGATCGCGATCGCGAACGCCGCGTTGCGCACCCCGTTGAGGACGCTGAAGAGCCGCTCGACCAGTTCGCGCTGGTTGAGGACGCTCTCGACGCCGGGGCGGGTGCCGAAGTTCTCGTTGATCACACCGAACCGCTCGGGGTCGCTGAGTTTGACCTTGAACGAGGCGGGGAAGCTGTCGGGGCTGACGAGCGCGGCGAGTTCGGGCTGGTCCTTGAACACCCGCTCCGTCGCGTCCTTCACCGCGTCGTCCCGGTTGAGGTACTCCACCGACACCACCGACGGCGTGTCCTCCAGTTCCGTGCGCAGCGACTTGCAGATCTCCCCCTCACAGCCCGGGTCCGAGGTGGAGATGTCGTCGGTGAGGAAGATCTGCACCTCGACGCGGTCCAGGAAGATCTGCTGGGTCTTGCCGGCCATCTGCACCACCAGCAACCCGCTGCCGAACAGGCCGAGGGAGATCGCGGTGGTGAGGATCATCGCGATGGTCATGGTGACGTTGCGACGGAGTCCGGTCAGGACCTCACTGAAAATGAAACTGGCACGCATCGGGGAATCAGAGTCCTTCGTAGGAGACTTGGGGACAGTACGGAAGCGCGGAGTGCAGGGAGGGCGGCTAACGCCCCACGCCGTACACACCCCGAGCCTCGTCGCGCACCACTCTGCCGAGGTCCAGTTCCACCACGCGTCGGCGCATCGAGTCGACGATGTGGTGGTCGTGGGTCGCCATCACCACCGTCGTCCCGGTGCGGTTGATCCGTTCGAGCAGCAGCATGATGTCCTGGCTGGTCTCCGGGTCGAGGTTGCCGGTGGGCTCGTCGCACAGCAGCACCAGCGGCCGGTTCACGAACGCCCGCGCGATCGCGACGCGCTGCTGCTCACCACCGGACAGTTCGGTGGGGAGCCGGTCGGCCTTCCCCGACAGCCCGACCATCTCGAGCACCTCGGGGACGGTCCGGGAGATCATCGCCCGCGGCTTCCCGATCACCTCGAGCGCGAACGCGACGTTCTCGGACACGGTCTTCTTCTGCAGGAGCCGGAAGTCCTGGAAGACGACGCCCATACTCTGCCGCAGCTTCGGCACACGCCGGGCGGACAGCTTGTTGACGTGGAAATCCGCGATGTGGATGTCGCCCGACGTCGGTGACTCCTCCTTGAGGAGCAGGCGCATGAACGTCGACTTTCCCGAGCCCGACGGGCCGATCAGGAAGACGAACTCGCCCTTGTCCACCTCGACGCTCACCTTGTCCAGGGCGGGCCTCGTGGAGGTCTTGTACGACTTCGACACATTCTCGACGCTGATCACGAGGAGCCAGTCTAGACGTTATCGAACAGTGACCAAATGGAGCGACGCGCGCGTCATCGCCCCGTCTGCGGTGTCGCCGACGTCGTCGGGACGGAAGACGTGGTCGGCGGCGTCGTCGTCGGCGGTGGCGGGAACGGATTGGGAATCCCGAACGGCAGCGTCGGCGTCGACGTCACCTGACTGGTCCCGGTG